>NZ_JBVIUQ010000003.1:211216-856912 GCF_055596485.1 Streptomyces sp. NPDC039736
GTCCGCTGATCCCCCCTCCCCCTCCCGCCCGCACCAGCCCTCCTGGCCACCCCGTACACCAGCGGACCGGTGGAGCAGCAGCCCGCCCCTTACCCGGCCCGCCCCGGTGGCACGGAAGCGGGACGCCCAGGCGTCAGGTGCGCAGGACGCACATGCGGTCCGTGACGTCCTCGACCCTCCTGCGGTCCGGCCGCACCCGGGCACCGGGCGTCCCGATGTCCAGGGAGCCCAGGAGCTGTTCGTCCGGGCCGATGCCCAGCAGCTCCCGGCTCCGCTCGCTCCGGCACCACCGCCCCTTGCGCCAGACGCTGCCGAAGCCGCGGGCGTGCAGCAGCAGCATCAGGCCGTAGGCGACGTTGCTCGCCGCGGCGAGCTGCTCCCACTCGGGCACCCCGCTCTCCGCGCTCGGCGAGAAGACGAGCACCGCCTTCAGGGGCGCCCGCACGGACTCCTCCCCGGCCGGGGCTCCTTCCGCGGAGTCCCCGCGGTCCTCCGCGTCGGCGCCGAGCCGGTCGCCCACCGCCGCGAGTTCCGCGTCCCGCAGCAGGATCCAGCGCCACGGGCGCAGTCCGCCGTGGTCGGGGGCGGCGGCAGCACCCTTGAGCAGGTAGGCGAACTCCTGGTCGGAGGGTGCCGGACCGGCGAGTTCGTGGATGCTGCGGCGCGTCAGAATGGCCGTCATGACGTCCAAGGCAGGTACTCCTCAGTACGGATCCGGGTACGGATGAGGCTGCGGATGCGGGCCCGATGCGAAATCGGGCACGAGTACGGCTAGGACGCGTCCCCGGACTCCTTGAGGAGCACCAGTTCGCCCTTGCCCACGGGCAGCAGGACTCCGGAGAAGTCGTCCGACGCCTCGACCAGCTTGTTGAACTCCTCCAACTGGTGGGCGTGCGAGACGGCGTTGTCGATCACGAGCAGGCAGCCGTCCGCGAGGATCCGCCGCAGCGAGTCCCACCAGCCGACGTACTGCGCGCGGTCGCTGTCCAGGAAGAGGAAGTCGTACTCGCCGGCGTCGCGCCCGGCGATGAAACGGCCCGCGTCGTCGGTGACCTGCCGGATGCGGGAGTCGAGTCCGGCGCGCCGGAAGTTGTCTGCGGCCATCTCCGCCTTGTCCTCGGCCAGTTCGACCGTGGTGACCGTGCCGCCCTCGCCCACGGCGTCGGCGAGCCAGAGCGTCGAGTAGCCGTTGGAGGTGCCGATCTCCAGGACGTTGCGCGCCTTGCACGCCTTGACGAGCACCGCGAGGAACGCGCCGGTGTCGTGCGTGATGTTGAGCATCTTCCGGCTGCGCTCGTCCGTGGACGAGTCGTTGGCCTCGCCGAATTCCTCCAGCTCGCGCAGTAACTCGGTGATGGCCTGTTCCATGATGTGTGTCTCCTCGTCAATGAACTGGTCCGGTGTCATGCGGCAAGATTCTGGACCGTGATGTAGAGGCCCAGCAGCACCAGGGCGGTACAGAGTACCGTGTGGAACTTTTCCTCGGGAATGCTGTGGCGGATCTTGTTTCCGAGCGACATTCCCAGAAATGCCGGCACCAGGGCCGCCGCCGACATGAGGAGGAGGTTCGCCCCCAGGAGGTCCTGGGTGCGCAGCGACCACGCCAGGGAGACCGTCGACAGCGTGAACAGGATCCCCATGCCCTGGATCAGCTGGTCCCGCAGCAGACCGATCGACTGGAGGTAGAAAACACCCGGCACGGCCGAGGATCCGGTCATTCCGGTAAGGAATCCGTTGACCGCTCCGAGAAGGACGCCGACCGGGTGGTTCCACCATTTTCCCCTGATGTTCACCCGCAGTCGGAAAAGGCCGAGAATTCCGTAGACGGCGAGCCCGACGCCGAGCAGGGCGGACATCACATCCGCCCGGAAGTAGCTCAGCGTCAGGGCCCCCGACAGGGTGAACACGGTGGCGGCCAGGAGGAACGGCCAGGTGAGCCGGACGACTCTCCGGCCGTGGCCGCCCCGGACCGCCTGGGCCACGTTGGTCAGGAACGTCGGGATGACGATCAGCGCCTTGGCGGGCTCGATGCCGATCGTTGCGGTGAGCACACCGAGCACGACGGGCGGCAGGCCCAGACCGGTCAGTCCCTTGAACAGGCCGCCCACGAAGAACGTGAGGACGATCAGTGCGAAGGTGGTCGGCCCGAACGAGAAGGGAGCAGCATCGGTCACGGCTGGACGGCGGCCCTCGGGTGCTCGGCCGCGATCCCGCGGTCCACGAAGCAGCGCAGCGCCTGCACCACGTCGCCCTGTTCCTCCTCGGTCAGGACCTCGGGCCTCTCCACCGCGAAGTGTTCGGCGAGCTTGCGGATGTCCCCCTCGCGGTTCTCGATGTACACCTCGGCGTCCGCCACGTGCGTGGCCTCACGGTCGGCGACCTTTTCCGCGAGCCCTTCGGCGGGCGGTACGAAGTTGATGTCGAACGCGCCGATCTGGAGAAGGACGTACCGCGAGTGGGTTCCGACGGGTGCTCCGTTGACGAACCGGTGCTTCTTCGTGCGGGGCACCTGGAAGACCTGCCCGGGGTGCACGGTGAACACCTCGCCGGTCTCCGGGAGTTCGATGGCTATCTGCCCCCGGGAGCAGTACACCATGTCGGAGACCTCGTTGTGGAAGTGGTAGGGCACCGCTTCGTGATCGAGGTTGAAGACGCTGACCCGCAGACCGTCCTGGTAGTGGAACTCTTTCATTTCCATGGTTCAGCTCCGTGTTTCGGTGGTGATCAGCTCTGAGTCGTCCGGGACGGCGGTGCTCTCGGGGTTCCCGGTCTGCTGCGGAATGCCTCTCGCGGTTTCGGCCCAGTCGGCGGCGACCTGTTCGGCGGCTCTCACGAAGGCCCCGGCGTAATTGTTCTCGGTCTGCCAGAACCTGACGGGGGAACCGTACGACGACAGGTGCGGCGAGGGGCCGGTGATCCCTCCCACGCGCCGGGTCACCCGGTAGTCGCCGTGCGGGTCGAGGGCGAGTCCGCCGGTGGCGTAGCCCGCTTCCTCGTGCCGCACGATCTCGCCCCGCCGCAGCAGGTTGCGCACGAGGGGCGAGGGGTGGCGCTCCAGGCCGAAGTCGTGTGCCTTGGCCCGTACGACGCAGTCGGCCCGCAGCCGGGACCGCTCGCCGTCGGCCGTCTCGTAGGCGATCACGAATCCGCCGTCCTCGTCCACGCCGACCGGCGGGTCGGCGTAGCCGTGCCGCACGGTGGACAGGACCCCGGCGTCCATGAGGGCGAGCAGCTTCTCCGCGTTGGCCGTCGGCATCGGTACCGCGGTGCGGATGAAGTGCGTGTCGAAGTGCCGGTCGTACAGGGCTTTGTCGGCGGACGTCAGTTCCCGGTAGAAGCACATGCGGCGTGCTTTCAGGACGAGCGTGTAGACGAGGTTGCCGTGGCGTGCGTCATGGAGGTCGCTTTCGAGCTTCTCCCTGGCCGAGGCGAAGCGGGGCTTCTCCACGTCGTGCCACCCGAGCGCCCCGCCGGTCGCCCGGCGCAGGTCCTTGTCCAGCAGGTCCAGCACGGGTTCGAGCCGCAGTCGCCCGCGGTTCTCGCTCCGGATGCCGGCCAGGGCGTCCGGGGTGAGATGGTGCAGTTCGTGGCCGGTGAGCGGGCCCCGGACGGGCGGGAAGAAGCCGGAGCGCGACCCGACGACGATGTGCAGGGGCTCCGTCCCCCCCGCCGTCGGGGCGGGCCGGTAGGAGTCGACGTGTCCGTCGGCGGTGTACGTGAACGCGCCCTCGTCGCACAGGGTCATGACGGCGTCGATGCCGCTGGGCCCCATGCCCTGGACGTAGACCCGCGGACGGCCGCCCGCACCGCGCCGCGAGCGGACGCGGTCGGCGACGGCGGGCAGGATCCGGCCCGGCGGATAGGGCGCCGCGAGGTACCCCGGGTGTTCCGCGAGCGGGTCGCCCTGCGCGGACTGCCAGTGCCCGGTGCTCAGCAGCACCCGATCGAGCCCGTCCAGGTCGAACTCGCGGCCCGTCGCCAGGTCGCGGAGCCGTACGGAGAAGCCGTCCCGCGCGCTCCACCCGTCGACGGCCTCGTGCTCCGTGTACTGCCGCACGTCGATGCCGTGCTCCCGGGCGATCCGCACCGCGTCCTGGAACCGGTGCTCCAGGTACAGGCCGAACAGGGCCCGCGGATAGAACTCGCCGTTCTCCGGCCGCCATTGCTCCAGGTCGATCCCGGGGTGGGTCTCCAGGACGAGTTCCGGGTGATCGGCGACGAGGCGGGGCTTGTTCTCGGCGAGCCAGTCGACGAAGTCGTTGCCATGGATGCCCATGGTGCTCGCCTCGTTGTTGCACCGGTGCCCGAGTTGGGCGTTGTCCTTGGCGTAGGGGTATCCGGGGCCGCTGACCGGCCCCCGCTCCACCGTGGCGATCGAGACCGCCGGGCGGGAGAACGGGGACCGACGGCCGGGAGCGGTCAGTTCTCGGACCAGATGCCACAGCGCGCAGGTTCCGGCGAATCCGGTGCCGATGACGCAGTACCTGACAGTTCCCACCGTGTTGGCTTTCAGCTCAGGTCTCCAGACGGCTGAGGGCACCCCTGATGCGTGTGCCGGCTTGGCTCAGGGTGGAACCCGTACGGCCGCAGTTGATCCGTACGTAGTGGTCGAACTCCTCCTCCTGGGCGAAGTGGTTGCCGCAGATGGTGGCGACCCTCGCCTCCTCCAGCAGGAACTGGTCCGCCGTGACGTACCCGTGCTGCTGGTAGGCGTGGGCGTAGTGCGACAGGTCGACGAAGAGGAAGTAGCCGCCGTCGGGGGGCCTGACCCGCAGTGCGGGCACGGACTCCAGTTCGCGGAGCATGACCTCCAGGTTCGCCCGCGCGGACCTGGCCCGTTCGGTGGCCACCTCGTCCATGTCCGGCTGGAGCGCGAGGTGCGTCGCGACCTGGCCGTAGGTGGAGGCGAACGACGTGAGGTTGACCTGGGCACGGGCGGCGGCCTCGACGATGTCGGGCGGTCCGCACAGGTAGCCGATCCGGTCGCCGTGCATGCCGTACGTCTTGCCGGGGCCGGTCACCGTCAGCGTCCACGGCCGCATCGGGGCGGGGGTCCCGTCGGGGAGGGTGGCCTCGATGGCGGCGAAGGTCCGGGCGCGCTCGCCCAGGACGTGGGCCTCGTAGGGGCAGTCGAACAGGACGTAGACCGGGCTCGCGCCATCGGACTCGCGCCGCTGGTTGTGCCGGGCGAGAACCTGGGCGAGCGCGGAGAGCTCCTGCGTGGAGTAGATCTTGCCGGTCGGGTTGACGCAGTCGCCGAGCACCACGATCTTGGTGCGGTCGTTGAGCGCCTGCTCCAGGGCCGGCGCCGTCAGCCCGTCCTCGGCCGTGACGCGGACGGTCGTCGGCACGGCCTCGTGGAGCAGCACCATGTCCGGGTAGTGGGGCCAGTTGGGCACCGGGACGACGACCTCGTCGCCCGGGTCCAGCAGGGCGTGGAAGGCCACGGAGATGGAGCCCTTGACGCCGCCGGGCGTCACCAGGATCTCGTTCTCCGGGTCGTAGGAGATGTCGTGCAGCCGGTTCACGCGCGCCGCGACGGACTCCCGCAGGAAGGGGAATCCCTTGATGGGGGCGAACGCGTGGAGCACCTCGGGCCGCGTACGGATGAAGTCGATCACGCCGCGGTCGATCCGGGGGTCGGCGGGTGTGTCCAGGGCACCGATGCTGAGGTCGATGACCTGGTCCTCCGGGGCGAGCGTGCTGTTCATCGCCAGGAGTTTCGCGGCGGTGCCGTGGGTCACCGATTCCGGGATGTTCAGGACGGCGCGGGAGATTCCTCGGTTCTTCTGCACAGTCGTGCGGTCTACCTCTCTGGAGTCGTGCGGGCAGCCTCGGGGAACCGCGGACTCAGTGGGTGACGGCCTTGTGCATCGCGTTCCACATGCGCAGCTGGACGTCCAGCGTCTCCGTCGCGGCGGCGGCGATGGCCGCCACGTCCGCCTCGCTGCGGCAGTTGTTCACCACGCACTTCTTGGCGTCCGCGGCGTGGCGTTCCTCGACGCCCGCGTCGCCGACGTGGACGTTGAAGTAGACCTCGACGTCGTGGACGAACTTGTCCTGCGGCAGGTTCTTGTTGGTGTTGCGGAACGCCGTGCGGCAGATCTTGAGCATCCGGTCGGCGTGGGACTCCAGGGCCATCGCGACGCCCAGCATGCTGTGGTAGCCGGCCGACAGCAGGTCCAGCGTGCGCTGCCGGTACTCCAGGGTCTCCGGGATGACGAGCTTGCTCTCCCGCGCCTCCTTGACCAGCATCGGAGCCACCCCGAACTCGACTTGGCCGTGCAGGTTGTGGGTGTTCTCCATCAGCACCTCGTGGCAGTGCGCCCGGTTTCCGTCGCCGGTCTCCTCGTTGAGAATGTGCGAGAACAGGACGAGGGTGTCCATGTCGTCGTGGGCCGCGGCCTGGGCGCACACGTGGGCTATGCCCTTCACGGTGCCTTCGGTGCGGTGGTAGAAGTTCGCCCGGTGGAAGTCGAACGTGTCACCGGTCCAGGGCGTTCCCTCAAGGAGCTTGAAGTACTCGTTCTCGTAGACCGGGTGCCGGTCCAGGTCGTCGATGAGCGTGGTGACCGAGTCGTGGATAGCCGTGCTGGGAAACGTTGTCATTCGTGTGCCCACTCTGTCTTGAGGCGCGGTTGACTGACGGAACGACTTTGCCGAGCAAATGGAACGGGAGCGCAACTGGTCGACGCACGGATCGGACCGGGGGAAGAAGGGCTCCTCCACCCGTTTCCTTGCGGACCCGGATGAGTGCTGCACCGTTCCTCCACTCGTCGGCGTGCCCGCCGCCGACCCGTCACGACCATCCTGACGGATGGATCTTGGGCGCCACAGGACGGAAACTCGCCATTGCCAGCACAGAAGCGGGCCGGGCGGGCGCACGGGAGAGGTGTACAGGAGGAGCGGGACGCCTGGTCTGCGGAAACGAATATGCCCACCACCTATCAACAACGCGATTCAGGACAGGATCGCCGTGGGGATCAGGACACCGCGCGTACGGAGGCCGGCGGGCGGAGAACTCCCTTCACCCGCACGCCCGTTCTTCGCGATGGCGATCGTGCGACGGCGACACCGGGCCCCAACTGCGGGTTTCGCTGGCCGGTCGGAGTGGCGGGAGGTGCGGACACCTGTACGACCATCGGATGCGCGACCGATCGTCCCGATCGCGCCCTTGCGAGCGATTCGAGCGCCGTCATCGCGGAAGCCGGGCGTCCGGACGCTTTGTGGAGGGGCACCCGGGCCCCGGCCCGCCACTCCCCTCACGCCTCCGCCGGGGCCGTCAGCCGGGCCTCCGGCAGATCGGTCCGGGCCGGGGGCCCGCCCGGCGGTCCGGTCCTACCTCAGCGCACGGCCGAAGGGGTGCGGGTCGTTGCGTGGGGAGACGTACGTGAGGACGGCGGGCAGGGTGCCCGTCATCGGCAGGTACGGGATGTCCGGGTCCGAGTGCTGCCCGGCCACCGACACCGGGAGCAGGCCGACCCCGCGCCGGACGGCGACGGCGTGCAGGGACTCCTCGATGTTGGCGGCCTCGCCGCCGTCCTGAATGTTCTCGTGCACGGGGAGCCGGCCGCTGGGGACGGCGCCCGCGTAGTACAGGGCGAGTGCCTCGTGCCCGCTGTCGTGGCGGCTGTTCCTGCTCGCCGCCCGGGACGGGCCCGAAGCCACAGTACGTCGGCGGGCCTGCCGGACACCCGAAAGGGAACATCACCGGCCCGCGCGGCACTGTGGCCTCGGGACAGGCCACCGTCTCCACCCCGTGTGCACCGCCCTGTTCGCCCGGCGCGCGACAGTGCCCTGGCGAAGGCAGCGACACATCGGCCGCTGTCACACCCGGCCATGACCAGGTTGCGTTCGACGACTCAGGAAACCGGTTGGGCGCGCTGCGTCCGAACGCTCAGGGTCTCCTCCGAGGGCCACCTGGTCAGGAGACCCGCAACTCTCGGCATTGGCCCAGCAAGAGCTCCACATTCCGGATCATGCGCAGGCGCCGCATGGGATTTTGTCCCGTCTTCATCGTTGGCGAAGGAACTGCCGTTGCCCAAGGGCTCCATGGTGCTCCAGAGTTTCAAGAAGTTCGCCACCTTGCCGCAGCGGCCGCGAGTACGATCTCTTTCTGGCCTTCTCATGGAGCAAAAGTAGAAGTCTTTTTGGCTGTTCCGGCTTGTTCCTGCTGGTGTTCTCGGCCGGGAAGCACCCATATCCACACTCGACGACATTCAGGGGTTCTCGAACGCGGATACGCCACGTATGGTGGTCGTCAGTTTCCGGGATAGCCACCGCCGTCCATTCGGGCCACGTAAAACCATCCAGTACTTCGCACCGGGCGACGATGCGCGCCAAAATGCCTGCGGGGAGGAAATTATACATGGCGGCCACTTCATTTCTTGACGCGGTCGGGGCGAATGTAGCCGATCATGTACGCGCCAACGAGTTCCTCTCCCTGGCGCGCGAAGGGAAAATCCGCACCGAGCATCTGAAGCGCTTCGCCCTCGCCGAATTCCAGTCGCAGGAGGCGGAATTCACAGCCTACGGACTGTTGCTTTCGCGCTTCCCCCACGAGGTTCCTGGCGGATTCTTCTCCTTTGTGGCACACGAACTCATGCAGGCACGCCACCGCATGGTCTCAGGGGCCGCCTCCTCTCTGGGTCTTTCCCCGGACGAGATGCGCCGGGCTCCCGTCACCCGGCCGGTGCGGCGGTTTACCGAGTTCATCTCATGGGTGGCGCTGCACGCGGGGAGCGCGGAGGCCGCGTTGACAGCGCGAACGGATTTCGCTCTGTGGTGCAACAGCTGCGCGGAACTCGCTGACGTACTGCGCGACGCCGATGACGTGCCCGAGGAAGTCGTCGCCTACATCGATGCCTATCGCGACAACCCGCCCGAGGTGGCCGACGGTGTGCTCCAGGTCATCGAACACGGCCTGGCCCAAGGCGAGCCCCGAGACTGGATCACCCGCAGCGCGGTGCGCATGGACCCTGCCCTGCGCGCATGGTGGCACTCCGCAGCCGTGGACGGTGCCGGGGCCGGGTGGTGAGGCACCCACGAGGTGGCTCGTCCCGGCGGTCCGGCCGAACGCGGCCGGACACCTCCAGCCCCTCGGGTCCGTCCACGGGCGGCTCCTTCACGTGTCAGACCGGAGGGCATCGAGGCGTATGAGGAGGCTGGGTGCGGTGACCGGAAACCAATCAACGAATCCGCCTCGCAGGCCGCCGCCCAGTCCTGGCCCGACGCCGCGCGTCGCCGCGGATCAGGTGCGGAACAGCACCTCCCGAACACGGCTCCGCGCCTGCCTGACCGAACTCGAAGACGTGCTGCACCGCCCCGGATTCGGCACCGCGAGCACCACGCTGGGAGCGGAGCTGGAGCTTTTCCTGGTCCACACCGACGGCTCCCCGGCTTTGTTGGGCGACGCGGTGCGCACCGCGGTCGCAGACAAGCGGATCGCCCCCGAAGTGAACCGCTTCCTTCTTGAAGTGAATGTGACGCCGGTACGAGCCGCCGGCGGCCCGTTTCGCACCATGGCCGCCGAGAGTGACGAAGTGTTGGCCAAGATCGCCCACGCTGCGTCGACGTATGCCGCTGCACCGGTCACCCTCGGCAGTCTGCCCACTCTGACATCCGCCGATGTGGGGCCCTCGGCACTGTCGCCGCACCCCAGGTACAGAGCTCTCGAGCGCGCCTTCACGGCAGGGCGTGCGCTCCCTTTCGCCTTCACTCTCGACGGAGCAGAACCCACCACCGTGCACGCGCGGTCCGTCGCGGTCCAAGGATTGTCCTGCTCATGGCAAGTCCATCTGTCAGTCGCTCCTCAGACATTCACCCGCACCTATAACGCCGCGCAACTCGCCATCGCGCCCGTACTGGCTGCAGCGTGCAACTCCTCGTTGATGCTTGGTCGGCGGTCATGGCAGGAGGCGCGCATCCCCATGTTCGAGCACGGCTTCGGCGACCGCTCACACGACGCCCGACGGCCTCCACGGGTCGCGTTCGGGCCCAGCGGGCGGTGGCTGGCCGGGGGTGTGCGGCAGCTCTTCGAGGACGCGGTGCGCCATTACGACGTCCTGGAACCGGTCGTCTCGGACGTACTGCCGTGCCCGGACGTGACGGACTCTGGTGTTCCGAGTCTGCGGGAACTGCGCGACCACATGAGCACGGTGTGGTGGTGGAACCGGCCGGTCTACGACCCCTCCGGGCACGTGCGCATTGAGTTTCGCGCGCTGCCCTCCGGCCCGACCACCATCGACATGGCGGCGAACGCCGCCTTTCTCGTGGGCCTGACCACAGGGCTCGCGGAGCAGGCAGACGTGGCGGAGCTCTTGCCGTTCGCCCACGCACAAGAGAACTTCTACCTCGCGGCGAAGTACGGTTTGGACGCACAGCTGTGGTGGCCCTCATCCGTTGGCGCTCCACCCACCCGTCGGCGGGCCGCCGATCTGGTCTGCGGGTTGGTGCCGCTCGCCGCCGCTGGTCTGGCCTCCTTGGAGGTCGACAAGGAAGAAACCGAGTCGCTGCTCGAAATCATCCGCGCACGTGCGACCACCGGCAGGACCGGGGCGACCTGGCAGGACCGGACTCTCATGGCGTTCGAGCAGCACGTCGATCGAGCAGAAGCCCTGCGGATGCTGACCCGCGCCTATGCCGACCTCGCCCGTACCGGCGCTCCTGTGCACACGTGGCCTGTGCGCGCTCACCGCGGATCGTCGCCCCGCGCTTCTCCGTAGCCGCCGCCACGAGGTTCCCTTCGTCCCGATCCGAGTTCGCCCCCGGTACGCAAACGAGGTCTCGATGAGTGCGCAACCGCCGCCGCCTGCCGATCTGCAGGTCGACTTCCCCTTCGACTACGCCGCCCACGTGGTCGGCGACCGGCGTATCGGTCGCTTGCCCGAAGCGGCCCGGGGCGCGCCAGTGGCGGTCATCGGCGCCGGTGGCAGCGGTCTTGCCGCCGCATACGAATTGCTGCGCACCGGCTGCCGCCCGCTGGTGTACGAAGCGGAACGCAGTGCGGACGGGCCCGGAGGCGTTCGGCTGGGCGGGCGGATGTACTCCCGGCGGCTGCACAAGGATGACAGCGCCGTGGTGGAGCTGGGCTGTATGCGCTTCCCCGACTCCGCGCGCTTGCTGTGGCAGTACGCGCAGATGTTCGGCCTGCACTGGGAGCCCTTCCGCGACGACTACGCGGCCGGAACCACGCCGATCACCGCCCTTGAAATCGACGGAGTACGCCACCTGGTCCGGGAGATCACCGACTTGTATCCCCTCGACGAGGAGATACGCCATGCCCACACCCGCTGGCTGGACGCGTTGACCCGCTTGGGCCTGGACCAGCTCCAGCGCGACCTCGCACGGCGCGACCTGGGCGCTGTGCGTCGCCGCTGGCAGGAGGTGGTGCGCAGGTACGAGCAGTGGACCTTCTACCGTTTCCTGCGCGAGGACGAGGGTGCCGGGCTCACCCACAACCAGGCCAGACTGCTGGGCACCACCGGCGTGGCTCCTGCGGCATGGGACACCTTCTTCGGGCTGAGCCTGCTGGAAACGCTGCGGCTGGTGCTGACCTCCGAGGGCAGCACTGCGTACTACCCCCGCGAGGGCATCAGCGCACTCGCCGAAGGATTCTGGAGCTACCGCACCACCGATCCCTCCGGTCGATCCACCAGCCTGGAAGAGGTCAACGGCGGCACACCACGTCCTGCGGTCACTGCCGTCGTGGTCGACGAGGACCCCCGCCGCGGTGCCGTGGTGCACAGTGCTGACGGGCGCGGCGAGCGGGTGGCCGCCGTGGTGCTGACCCCCCAGTTGAACGTGCTGGAGACAGCGATCGAACTGCGTTCCGCCTCCGCAGGCCGTTCTCCTCTGGGCCCCAGGATGTGGCGTGCGGTGCGCCGGCTCAGCTACCGGCAGTCGTCCAAGACCGCGCTCGTGGTGGACGAACCTTTCTGGCAGGGCACCACCCTCGACGGTGTCACTCTCACCGACCGCCTGCCGCGCGCCTGCTACACCTTCGACTACGGTCCCCCTCGCGCCCCCGGTGGCCGGACCGCCGTTCTGGATCTGAGCTTCAGCTGGGGCCGGGATGCCGTCAAGGTGTCGGCTTCCTCCCAGCAGGAACGCGTCGAACTCTTCGTCCGCGACCTCGCACGCATCCACCCCGAGATCGCCGGGGAACTGCGGCGGCAGGCGGACCGTTCTCAGGCGGTCACCATCTCGTGGGAGAACGAGGCCCACTTCCGCGGTTTGTGCCGCTTCTCGGCGCCGGGCGAGTACCCCTATCAGCGGGACCTGTTCAGCCATTTCATGAAGGACTTCACCGGACGGCCCGCTGTACCGGGTGAGCCGCCCAATGCCCTCTTCTTCGCGGGTGACGACACCTCCTGGTCGTCGGGTTGGCTCGAACACGCGCTTGCCTCAGGACTCAATGCCGCCTGGGGCGTCGTCCGTCTGCTCGGCGGTCGCTGTGAACCCGGCAATCCGGGCCCCGGAGACATGTGGAACCACCCTGACTACGCCCCTGTCGAGCTGTGACGAGCAACACGGTGGCATCCCTGCCTCGATGTGAGTGCCACGCCCGGTGCCCGTGCGTGCCCATGTCCGCGGACGGGCGTCGACCGAAAGGACGGTGTACATGAGTTCCTCCCCCCAGCGAGGCATCCTGCTGCGCCCAGACGCAGTCTGGGACGCGGTCGCTTCGGCCCCCACAAGCGGCTTGGAGGTCCTGCTGCGCGCCGGCCGGGTAGCCGAAGTCGGCCCCGGCCTCGCCCCGGGAGACGCGGAGGTCGTGGATCTGCCGGGCTGCACGGTGCTGCCCGGCTTCATCGACTGCCATGTCCACCTCCTCGATGAGAATGCCGAGACGTCGTCGGCCGCGTACCAGACGCTCACGGGTATCCGGCCCTTGCGGCAGTTGCTGGCGGGCGGGTTCACCACCGTCCGCGACCTGGGAAGCGCTCATCAAGCACTCAACGTGGCACTCCGGCAAGCCGTCGAGGACGGCTTGATCGAGGGCCCGCGCATCCTGGCGGCACCCAACATCCTTTCCCCGCGTTCGGGTCACGGCGACAAGTCGCCCGATCTCGCGCAGCGTTACGGCACCCAGATCGGTACCGTGGCGGACGGGATCGACGAATTGCGTCGCGCCGTACGTGGGCAAGCCCAGGCCGGCGCCGACTGGATCAAGTTCGCCGGCGGCGGTGGTTTCTCCTCACCCGTCAGCCAACTCACCAGCACCGCTTACTCCCAGGCCGAGATGGACGCAATCGTCGCCACGGCAGACGACATGCTGTTGCCCTGCGCGACCCACGCCCTGCACGACGAGGCTGTCGTACGGGCCGTAACGGCTGGTGTGCGCAGCGTCGAGCACGCCTGCCTGGCCACGGATCCCACCTACGAGCGCATGATCGACGCGGGCACGTATCTGGTGCCCACCCAGTACGTCCAGCGGTACTTCGTGGACAACCTCGACGACGACGACTTCTGGAGCGGGCGATCTGCGCAGACGCGCGAGGCGTACCGTGCGCACGCAGAGCAGTTGCTCGAAGGGCTGTCGCGCCCTGCACGCACCCGGGTCAAGGTGGCGTTCGGCACCGACGCCGGCATGTTTCCGCACGCCGACAACTGGCGCGAGTTCCCCGCCATGCTTTCTCACGGCTTCACTGCCTTGCGCGCCCTGCGTGCCGCGACGACCGTCGCTGCCGATCTCCTTGGCCGAAGCGACCTGGGCAAGCTCGTCCCCGGCTCCGTAGCCGACGTCATCGCCGTGCACGGTGACCCGTTCGTCGACATCCAAGCCACCGGCCGCGTCCGCTACGTCGTCAAGGACGGGCGGCCTTACCCCCCGGGATCGTTGACATGATCCCGCCTCCCAGGGCCGAGAGGCGCCCCGGCGGCGGCAGTGGAGGTGAAGCTCGCGCGCGACCGGATGCCGGACGCTCCGTGCCGCTCACCTCGTTCCTCGACGCCGTTCACACCGGCGGCGCCGGAAACCCGGTGTCACAGGACGTCCTCGCCCTGGCCAGTGCCGGACGCATGGACACCGATGCGTGCCGTCGGCTCGTCATCGCCGAACACCAGACGTGCGAGAGCGAGATCAAGGCGTACGCCTTCCTCCTGCGCCGCTACGAGCACGAGGAACCACATCAGTTCTTCACGTACGCGCGAAACCGAGCGATCAGCCACAGACACCGGTTGCTCACCTCGGTCGCACCGGTCCTGGGCCTGACCCAGGCAGACCTGCACATCGCGGAGAGCACCCCGGCTGTACGGCGCCTGACCGCCTTCCTCACCCGCGTCGCGTGCCACGCCGGACCCGGGGAGGCGGCACTGACGATCCGCACCGGTGTCGCCTCGTGGAGCCGATCCTGCGCGATGTTGGCCGAGACGCTGGACCGACACCGAGACGTCCCCGCTGCGCTCGTCGCGCACCTGCACGCCCACCGGGAGAACCCCGCACCGACAGCCGACGGCGTCCTTCGGGTCATCGCATACGGTCTCGCCCACGGAGAGCCCGAGCAAGGGATCACCCGCAGCGCCTCGGTGCTCGAGCCGCTGCACCGCGCGTGGTGGCGCTCGGTGGCCGGCGCTGCCGAAGCCCAAGACGATCACCGCTCCACTACTCCTGGTAGCGGCATACCGCTGCCAGAACAGACGTGTCCACAACCCTTCAGGAGGGGCCGGATGAATCCCGAACAGCTGGTAGAAGCCATGAAGCCCGATGTCGAGCGTTTCGTTCGCGGCAACACGATGGTAGAAAGCGCGCTTGCCAAACAGGTGCGTGGCGACCAGTTCAAACGTCTGCTGCTCGCGGAGTACCAGTGCCAGGAGGCCGAACTCTCCTCGTACGGTCAGTTGGTGGCCCGTCACCGGCACGAGGACCCGGCTCAGCTCTTCTCCTTCACCCTCCTCACGATTGCCGAGTCCCGCAAGCTCCTGCGCGAGGGGGCGCCCTCGGTCGGCATCGAGGACGGGCGCATCCCGGCAGTGCCGGTCGACGCGGGGTTGTACCAGGTCGTGCGTGACCTGTCCTGGCTGGGCATGCACGCCGGGCCGGCGGAAGCGGCGCTCTACCTCCACACAGATCTCTCCACGTGGTGCACGCTCTTCTCCCGCATCGCGGATGCGGCAGAGAACCTGCCCGACGTGCCCGGCCCAGTGATCACCTATATGCGGTCGTGGGGCGAGCGCCCACCCGCCGAGATCGCCGAAGGCACCTTGGCCGTCCTCGAACACGGCCTCTCGCAGGGCGAGGAACCCGACCGCATCCTGCACACCGCCCGCCAGCTCGGCGCCCTCCTGGAGGGCTACTGGAACTACGTCGTCGGCGGTTGAAGAGCCGCGACGCGGACAAGGCCCGCGACCGCCCGTGCCACGCCCACGCGTGGGTACGGCAAGCCCGGCGGGCATGGCCCCGGAACGCGCACCGACGCCTCCCGGCGCCACGATCCCCGACGGCGCGATTTCACCAGTGACAACTGTTCCGGCGCGCACCCGGAGATCCTCACGGCCCTGTCCCTTGCCAACGGCGGTCACCAGAGCGCCTACGGACAGGACGACTACACCGCCCACCTCGACACGCTCTTCCGCCACCACTTCGGACCGCAGGCCCAGGTCTTCCCCGTCTTCAACGGCACAGGCGCCAACGTCATCGCATTACAAGCGGTAACCGACCGCTGGGGCGCGGTCGTCTGCGCCGATCAAGCACACCTGAACGAAGACGAAGGAGGCGCGCCGGAAAGAGTGGGCGGATTGAAATTGTTGGCCGTGCCGCACAACCACGGCAAGCTCGATACGCACGCCGTCCACGGTGCCGTCGAAACCCAGGGTGACGTACAACGAGCTCAACCCCAGGCCGTCTCACTCACCCAGCCCACGGAACTGGGCGCCTGCTACCGGCCGGACGAAATCCGCGCCCTGTCCGCATACACCCGTGCACGAGGCATGGCGCTGCACCTGGACGGAGCCCGCCTGGCCAACGCCGCCGCCTTCCTGGACGTTCCACTGCGTGCCTGCACGACGGACGCAGGAGTGGACATCCTGTCCTTCGGCGGCACCAAGAACGGTCTGCTCTTCGGCGAGTGCGTCGTGGTCCTGAATCCCTCCCTGGTCAGCGGGGTCCCTCACCTGCGCAAGCAATCCCTGCACCTGGCCTCCAAAATGCGGTTCCTCTCAGCACAATTCGAGGCCTTGCTCAGCGGCGATCTATGGTTGCGCAACGCGTCTCAAGCCAACGCCATGGCCGCACGTCTCGGACGCTCCCTCGCCCGCCTCGACGGCGTAGTCGTTACCAGACCCGTTGAAGCCAACGCGGTGTTCGCCCAGTTGCCGCACCACGTCATCGAACGGCTGCGCGAGACCTACACCTTCTACCTCAACGACGAGGAAACCGGAGAAGCCCGGCTCATGTGCTCGTTCGACACCACCGAAAGCGACGTGGACGAGTTCGTCGCCGTTGTGGCGTGCGAGACGACCCGACCATGACCACCACCCTTGGCCTCGTCTTCGACGACGGGACCAGACCCCGGGCACGAGGACGCCGTTGGACCGAATGCCGCACACGACAAGCACGTGACAGCGCGCGTGCTGTCCCTGGATCGCCGGTCGGCCGAACCGGCGATCCGCCACATCATCGAGGCTCCACCGGGTCTGGTCGACGGGCTCGACGGCGGGCGTCCGTTTCCCCGCGTGCTGGGCACGGAGGCGGCCGGAGCGGGGGCCGGTGTCGCTGGGGGTCCGCCCCGGCAGGCGAGGCGGACCGGGCGGGTTGTGCGGGTCAGCACAGGCGCAGGCCCGGGACCTGGTTCTCGGGAACGCTCAGATAGATGTTGGTGACGTAGCCTCCGTACTGGGGGAGGTAGGCCCACCAGTCGTTGGTGTAGGGCGGGATGCTGACCTCCTGGCCCCGCTTCTGGCAGGACACCAGGATCTCGGCGCCGGCGGGCAGCACCGTCAACTTGCGGGATTTCGTGGTGGCTTCTTCGCGGACGACGACGTCGGCGCCCCACGTGCCGATCCACATGCCCGCGGGGCGCGTGGCCCCGGGCACGTTCAAGGAGCGGGTCAGCCGGCCCAGGTCGGTGTACGCCTTGCCGTACGAGGTGCCGTCCGGGTGCAGGGTGAGGACGGCGACGATCGTGCCGTCGTCGGGGCCGACGGTGCCGGTGCTGTGCAGGGCCGGCCGGGCGAGGTCGACTCCCGCGGCGGCCGGACCGCCGGTACCGGCCGCCGGCGTGGCCGGTACCGGTGCGACCGCGGCCGGCGTGGTGCAACCACCCGAGCTGAAGCCCGACCAGCCCTGCTTGACCGCCCAGGGGCGCTCGAAGGCACCGGGGATGCCGAAGTGCTGGTCGTAGCCGTCGCCGGCGCAGCGGGCGGAGGAGCGCAGGCCGCCCATGACGTAGTCGCGCACCGCGGCCGGCGCGGTGTCCAGCAGGTACCGGTAGATCGTGACGGTGTCCCGGGCGGAGAGAGCGGTGTAGCCCCAGTAGCCGGGATGGGTCGCCGGGGGGCGTGCGGTGTCGGTGAGGCCGAGCTTGCGCACCATCCGGTCGATGATCGTGCCGCCGCCGTTCACGGTCCAGAAGTGGCTGGCCGCGTTGTCGTCGCTGGTGCGCAGCATGGCGTCGACACGTGCGCGGTCCTGCGCGCCGAGTGCGTCGGGGCCGCGGTCGCCCAGGACGTCCAGCGCGATCAGCAGCTTGACGACGGAGGCCGAGCGGAAGGGCAGGGAGGGGTTGACCTGTTCGGTGAAGGTGCCGGCCTTGCGGTCGTAGACGGCGATGCCCGCCGTCACTCCGGGCGGCACGACGGCACGCGCGGTTCCGGGCTTCGGGCCGGGTGACGGGGCGGCCGCGGCCGGCAGTGCGGCCCCGAGGACGAGCGCGAGGAGAGCGGTGGTGAGCACGGCGGCGCGCGCCGGCCGCCACGGCGGGCGGCGGCGCGCGGCGGCGGGGGAACGGGTGGAAGCACGGGAACGTGTGAAAGACAGAGTCATGAACAGTCCAGGGGTGCGCGGGGGTCGGATACGAGCCCGACCGTGGGTCGGGTCGGTGGGACGGCCTGGCGGTCCGCCGCGGGCCGCGCCACCGGTCTGCCGGTACCGCGGCCCGCGGCGGACCCCAGGGGCGGGGCTCAACGGTGCCGGCGGGTCACCACCAGTCGACACCGTTCTTGGTGGCGCAGCGGACGACGCCGTTGGAGGCGAGCGAACCGCAGACCCGGAACTGGTAGTTGGGGTCGGTGCTGGTCCGCTTGAAGGGAGTCGTCAGGCTCTGGCCGTGATGCTGCACGGTGAAGGGTCCGCACTGGAGCCAGGGGTGCACCGGCCAGTCGGGCCTGCCTCCGTCGTCCCACCCGGCGGCCCGCCAGTCCATCCACACCTTGTCACCGGGGCGGGTGGGGCCGCTGATCTTCCCGAAGCCGATCTGCTGGTCCACGTACACCCCTTTCTCCAGCGTGATGACGACGCCGCCGCCGAGGTCCAGCTTGCGGGGCTTGTCGGTGTCACCGGAGGCGTTGTCCGGGTGGTCGCGGAAGCCCCGGGCTCCGCCCGTGCAGTCCGACGCGGCGGCCTGCGCCGGAGTGAGGGGACCCGCGACGGCCAGGCCGGCCGCGAGGGCGCAGGTCGCGGTGAGAGACGTGAGTACGGTGCGCAGTGGACGCATGTCGTGGATGTCCTTTCGATGGTGAGCGGTCGCGGCGTCAGCCGCGCCAGACCTTCACGTACGTGACCGCGTCGTTGAGGTTGTCGCCGACGTGGGGGACCTGCCCGCTGAACGACCCGTTGCCACGGGGGCCGCTCAGGTACGACTTGGTGCAGCCGCCCATCACCTGGAAGGACGTCAGGTTGTTCGACCACCAGGTGCTCGGCGTGAAGCTGTGGCCGGCCGCGTCGCACGGACCGTCGTAGCCGTGGATCCGGTCGTACACACCGCCGTAGTCACGGTGCTCCGCCCAGAGCATGAGCTGGGTCGCGGCGGCCGGTGCCGCCCGCCCGGCGCGTTCCGCCGCGCCGGGCCCCGAGAAGCAGGTGCGTGAGCGGACCTTCGACACGCCCTCGCCGCGCTCGACCCCGTTCAGGACGGTGACGCAGTGGGTGGCTCCCGTCCGTGGCTCGGCCGCCGTCGCGACGGGCGCCGCGAACCCCGCACTGGCGGCGCAGAGCACGGCGGCGAACAGCGCACGGCGGGCCGACGGCGGTGCCATGGCCGACGCGGCTCCTGCCGCTCTTCGCTTTCCGGGCATACGTGATCTCCCCGCGGTCCCGAGCGGACCCCGCGGCCCGCCCGGAACCGATCGTGGCGGGATCGCCCTGTGCCGGGCCATGGGGAGAAGTGCGTATGGACGACGACGGGTTACCGTGATGAAGCACACTCTCGGGGACGTCGGAGGGTTGTCATGCCCGATCGGTACGCACGCATGCTGGACCTGGCGGTCGAGGTGATGAGCGCCGAAAGCCCCGAGGTCGTCTGGCCGTTGCTCACCGACGAGCTGCTCACGGCGCTCGACGGGGAGCTGGTCGTGGTCAAGGAGGTGCCTTGGACGCGTGAGCAGGGCAGAGTGGTGATCCGGTCCCCGCGACGACTGCCCGAGGCCGGTGCCGACGACGACTCGGCGCAGGGTCACATCCGTTCGGGGTATCCCTTCATCCAACGCTACGGGGCGAGCGCGGACTGGACGCCGCAGAGCGCCGCCCGGGTGGTGGGGGCACGGACCTGGCAGAACAGTCCGACCGCCGACGCCCTCCGCCAGGCGTTCGGGACACGGCACGTGTTCGGCCTGCCGCTGCCGGGGAGAGGGCCGCACGTCAGCGGGTTCCTGGTGCACCGTTCCGGCGACGACTTCTCCCGGCACGACGAGCGCTACGCCGCACGCGTCCAGCCACTGCTCAAGGCCGCGACGGCCCACCGGTCCCTCCTGCTGGCGCTGCGCGGGTCCTCCGCCGGCGAGTGCGGGCGGCGGGCCAATGACGCCCTGGCGGCGCCGTTGACCCCGCGCGAGACGAACGTGCTGCACCTGCTGGCCACGGGACTGACCGCCGAGGGGATCGGACGCAGGCTGGGCATCTCGCCGCGCACCGTCCACAAGCATCTGAACGCCCTGTACCGGAAACTCGGGGCCACGGACCGGCTCAGCGCAGTGCTGCGTGCTCAGCGCGCGGGCCTGCTTTCCGGCCAGGAGTTGTCGCCGCCCGGAAGGCCGTGCTGACCGCCGACGGCCACTCACTCGCGCGCGGCCGACCGGCGAGCGCTCGGATGCGACCGTCGACACCGGTGCGATGTGCTGCGATGCGATGTGCTGCGATGTGCCGAAAGGGGGCGTGGAACTGCCGTTGCGGGATGAACCGGCGGGGCCGTCCGGGATGTGGGGGGTCCGTGACGAGCGCGAGCGTCGCTCACGGCCGCACCGTTGACGACCGCACCGTTAATGGCCGCACCGTTGAGCCGGCCTCACCTGCCAGCGGGGCCACCTGCCCGGCCCGCCCGGTGTCGGGCCGGTCCGTGCCTCACCGTGCGGCTGCCTCCACACCCTCGTCCTGGGGTGCGACGCCGGTGTAGAACACCGAGTTCTGTTGCTGGTGCCGCTGTGCCCTGCCCCGGCTGATCAGGGTGTTGATGGCGTTGCGGACCAACTGGTCGCTGGTGGGGCGCTCGGGGTGGTGCTCCTGGAGTGCGGCCACGACTTCCTTCGTCGAGCGCGGGATGTCCGCGCTGAGCAACGGAGCGATCAGGTCGGCCAGCGAAGGACCCCGCTTGGCCCGCTCGGCCGGAGCCGTTTTCGTCGTTGTCACTCGCTGGCCGGGGAGTTTCTTCGCGGCCTTCACGGCCTTTGCGGAGGTCGCGGTCGTCGCGGTCGTCTCGGATTTCTCGTTCTTCGCGGTCTTCTTCGGCGTTGACTTCCGCACGGACCCCTTCTTCGACGCCTCCGCGGGTGTCGACTCCAGCGGTTGGGCAGCCGCTGAGTCGCCCTGCTTCGCGGGGGCATCCGCAGGTGCCGGGACATCCGTGGCGACGGTCACGGTCTGCGGCTTCACGGCCTTCCTGCGGGTCCGCCCGGCCTTCACCGGCGTCCGGGCCGGAGCTTCCTCAGCGGCAGGAGCGGCAGGAGCGGCAGGAGCATCATCGGTGACCGGTACGGCAACCACCGAGGTGGCCTCGGCCGCTGCGGCCTGGGCTCGCATGGCCTCAAGCCAGATGTACTCCTGCGTCAGGACGGCGAGACGTTTCTGCGCCTCCTCCACCTGGGCGCGGACCTTCTCCTGCTCCTCGATGTTCCTCGCCAAGTCATCGGCCAATTGCTGCACGTACTGATTCTGGATGGGGGTGGTGCTCAACGACATGGTCGCTCGCTCTCGTAGGGGGCACGTGGATAGCCGGATGCTACTCATACTCGGCATGAAGTACAGACACCTTCGCCCCGGTACCACTCCTACGGGAAATTCGAACTGCGCCAACAAGGTTGTCTCTCAAGCCCTTTGGCGTGCATGGCCCACTATTTCGTGGTCGAGAACTCCAGCGATCCCGTAGGAGCCGACGGGGGCGCGGCAACGGTCACTCCCACGGGATGGAGCTGCTGCGCAGACGGCTGCAACGGTGGTGTCCACCAGTCCACCAGCAGTGGAACGTGCACGTCTGGAACGACGGCACCCGTCAGCTCCGCACCATGGCCACCAACAAGTGCCTCTACGACGACGGCGTCACGCTCGCCACCAGGGCCTGCAACTCCTCGCCCCAGCACGGCTGGTGGGCGTACGAGAGCGGTGACAAAGTGACCTTCAGGAGCCGGGCCACCAATGAGTGCCTGGACGACAGGCAGTACGGGCTGCGGACCAACACGTGCTACTACAACCGGCACCAGACCTGGCGCTGAGGCAGAGCGGCCCGGCCGGGTGAGTTGCCCACAAGGGGAATGGGCAGCTCCCGGCCGGGCGGTGCCATGCGTTTCCCGCCACGGGGTACGGGGCATGGCGAGCACCCGTGGGGCGTTGCCGCGGGTGTGGGACGACCCCTGCTGTTACGGCGGTGGACCGAGTCAGGCAGTGAAGAAGTCGCCCAGGGCGGCGGCGAGCGGACCGGGGGCTTCCTCCGCCACATGGTGGCCGCAGTCGATGCCGTGGCCGCGGACGTCGTCGGCCCAGCCGCGCCAGATGGCGCGCGGATCGCCGTACAGGTCCTCCAAGTCGTCCCGCAGGGACCACAGGACCAGGGTGGGACACTCGATCCGTGCGCCCCGGGCTCGGTCCGCCTCCTCGTGGCGGCGGTCTACGGTGAGCCCGGCCCGGTAGTCCTCCAGCATGGCTCGCACGACGTCCGGGTTCCTGGTGGCGGCGCGCCACTCGTCATGGTTCTCCTGCCCCATCGCCGAGGGGGTCCCGCGGTACCAGGCGTCGGGGTCCGCGTTGATGACGCGCTCGGGGATCTCCGGCTGGGCGAAGAAGAACCAGTGCCACCATGCGGTGGCGAACCGGGTGTCGGCACGGTCCAGGTGCTCGCTCAGCGGCAGGCCGTCCAGGAACGCCACCCGGGACACCGCGGACGGGTGGTCCAGCACCAGCCGGAGCGCCACGGCCGTTCCACGGTCGTGGCCTGCGAGCCCGAAGCGCTGGTGACCAAGCGCCCGCATGACCTCGATCATGTCTCCGGCCACGGCACGTTTGGAGTGCGGTGCGTGGTCGGCGGCGGGCGCGGGGCCGCGGGAACGCCCGTAACCCCGCAGGTCGGGACAGACGACGGTGAAGCCCCGCCGCACCAGGAGGGGCGCGACCCGATGCCAGGTCGCGGAGGTGCGGGGATGGCCGTGCAGCAACAGGAGGGGCGGGCCTTCTCCGCCGTATCGGACGAAGACGGATGCCTCACCGGTGTCCACCGTCCTGGTGGCGAATCCCTCGAACACGGACCACGTCCTTTCGCTTCGGGGCCCGGCCGACCGCCCTCCCCGGCATTCCGCCTGCCCGGGATGGGCCCCGGTACGTCGTCTGAGCAGCCGAGGATCTCCGGACCGGGCGGCGTGCCCACGCACTTCTTCCGCGTGCGGTGCCTCAGTGCTGTCAGAAACCGCCGGCGGCCACCGCGCGACTCGCGGCGCTGGCGATGGCCGGCCGGCGGCACCCGGGGGGACCTACTGTGCGGCGAGTTCCTTGAAGCGCGCCTCGTAGAGGGCGGCCAACCGTTCCGTCTCCGCCTCGTCCGCGTCGTCCAGCGCTTCGACGTCCTTCTGGGCGTCGTGCCGCGCCGTGGTGGAGGTGGCCAGGCGCTCCAGGTCGGGGTCCGCCGCGTGGCGTTCTGCGTGTATGCGCTGCGCGTACCAGGCAACCACCCGGCCCACGGTCTCCAGCGCGACCTCGTAGCTGACCGGGAGTCGACGCGCGGCAGCCCGGCACAGGAGACTTCCATGCCGGACTCCCCCGCCCCGGACGGGCTCATCCGCGCTCCACGGGCTCAGAGGCCGACACGCCGTGCCTCCACGAGAACCGCCCGCTCCGGGAACAGCACGGGAGCCCGCACGCCGACCGTCTCCAGGACGTGCCCCGGCAGCTCCATCCGCTCATCGCGCCACCAGGGCAGGTCCGTCCAGGCCGACCCCTCCGGGCGGTCCCCGGGCGCGAGCGGTGCCAGCCGGTACACGACGCTCGGGTCCAGTCCGGGCAGGCGGACGCGGCCGGGCGGCGACTGCACGCCGGTGGCCGTCTGCACGAGGGCGTAGACGGCGTGGGAGCGGTCCGCCGCGACGACGCCGTGCAGCCACAGGGCAGGGTCCGGGTGGTCGCCGCGGACGACGGTGCCGCGGTGCAGCAGCGGCCGCAGACTCTTGTACGCCGTGATCCACTGCGCGAGCCGGGCGCGTTCCTCGGTGGTGGCGAGGGTGAGGTCCCACTCGATGCCGAAGTGACAGAACAGGGCGGTCGCCGCCCGGAAGTCGAGGGTGTGCGAACGGCCCGTGGTGTGGGCGACGGGCGCCGACACGTGCGAGCCGAGCAGCTCGGGAGGCAGCAGAAGGGAGGTCCAGCGCTGGATCTGCTGGCGTTCCAAGGCGTCGATGCAGTCGCTGGTCCACACCCGGTCGGTGCGCTCCAGGATGCCCAGGTCGATCCGGCCGCCGCCGGAGGAGCAGGACTCGATCTCCAGCTCCGGCCGACGGGCGCGCAGTTCGTCGATGAGCCGGTACACGGCGAGGGTCTGCGTGTGCACCCCGGGTGTGCCGAGCGGGCCGTGCCCGGCCTCGACCAGGTCTCGGTTGTGGTCCCACTTGATGTACGCGATGCCGTACTCGCCGACGAGGGTGTCCAGGCGTTCCAGCAGGTAGGCGTACGCCTCGGGGTGGCCGAGGTCGAGAACCTGCTGATGGCGGGAGAGCGGCGGCGTGCGCCCGCCCGTAGCCATGATCCATTCCGGGTGGGCCCGGGCGAGGTCGGAGTCCGGGTTGATCATCTCGGGCTCGAACCAGAGCCCGAACTCCATGCCCAGCGCGTGCACATGGTCCACCAGCGGGTGCAGGCCACCGGGCCACACGTTCTTGTCGACGTACCAGTCGCCGAGTCCGGCCGTGTCGTCGCGGCGGCCGCGGAACCAGCCGTCGTCCAGGACGAAGCGTTCCGCCCCGGCCTCGGCCGCCGCGTCGGCCAGGGCCTTCAGTTTGTCCTCGTCGTGCTGGAAGTAGACGGCCTCCCAGGTGTTCATGGTGACCGGGCGGGGCGAGCGGGGGTGGTGGGCGCGGTCGCGGAGGTATGCGTGGAAGCGTCCGGCGAGTTCGTCCAGGCCGCGTCCGTAAGATCCGTAGACCCAGGGCGAGTCGTACGTCTGGCCCACTGCGAGCCGGATCTCGCCCGGCAGCAGGCTTTCGCCGCCGCCGAGCAGGCGCACGCCCGCCGGGGTACGTTCGGCCAGGGACCGGTGGTTGCCGCTCCAGGCGACGTGCATCCCCCACACCTCACCGGTGCGGAACCCGAATCCGCTCTCGCCCGCGATCTGGACCAGTGTCGCGTCGATGCCGGTGCGGCCGCGCCAGTTCTCCCGTGCATGGGTCCCGATGGTGAACTCGTGCCGCTGGGGGCTGCGTTCGCGCAGGTGGCGGCCGGTGAGGTCGAGCAGTTCAGTGGCGTGGGCGGGAACAGGCAGGGTCAGCAGCAGACCGTCCAGGGTGAAGGGGCGCTCGCCTTCCCGGCCGTCTTCATAGCCGTCTTCATGGCCGTCTTCATGGCCGCCTTCGTGGGTGAGGGCGGCCCGCTGGCGGACCAGGCCGGAGCGCGTCAGCTCGATCTCCAGCCGCAGGGCCAGGCGCGCGTGCTCATCGGCGGCTTCGACGGTGAGGCGGTGGGCGAGGGGCCCGTCGCCGGTTTCGGGACGCAGGGAGCGGACGGTGAAGGCCGTCGAGAAGTCCTGTCCGTCGCGGTGCCCGGTGAGTCCGGGGGTGCCGAGCCACCCGACGGACTGCTGCGGCAGCACGGTGAAGGGAACCGGGGCATCGAGGGAACCGGACACGGGCTGCTGCGCGTCGGCGAGAGCCAGGCAAGCCAGCGCGTCGCGGGAGAGTTCACCGAGGTCGGCCCCCCAGTGGACGACCCGCGGCAGCAGGCCGCCGGAGCAGTCCAGGACGAGGCTCGTCCCGGCGGCACGGAAGTGGAGGAGGTCATGGTCGTGCGAGCGCGCGGGCATGTGTCTCCCTGGGATGATGCGCGGACGGACACGAGAAACTTTCGCCACGGAACCCAACTGCCGTCAACCCCGGCGCGCAGCAGGAAAATTCAGGGCGACGACAGCCGATTCGTTCTGCAGCGAAAATAACTCGTCGACATGGGACGCTGAGCCTCATCCAGCCGACCGACCCTGCTTCGCGGAGGTAGCACCGTTGGACGCCACCCCAGCGCCCTCGACCCAGATCCAGATGACCGGCGCGGCCCGCGCCGTCGCCCTCGAAGTGCTGCTGCGCGGGCCCGTCTCCCGCAGCCGGATCGCCCAGCGGCTGGGCCTGTCGGCGGGCAGTCTCACCCGGCTCACCAGGCCGCTGGTCGACGCAGGGCTGCTGGTGGAGGAGGACAGCGGACCGGACCGGGAGAGCCGGGCGGGGCGCCGGAGCCGACCGCTCGCCGTCAACCCGGCCGCGTACCACTTCCTCGGCGTCAAAGTGACCGGTGACGCGGTGCACGCGGTCCTCACGAACCTGCGCGCAGAGGCCCTCACTTCGGCGCGCAGGCCCCTGACGGACCGGGGTCCGGCTTCGGTCGTGGCGGCCGTACGGGAACTGGCGGACGAATGCACCGCCGGGGGGCCGCCGGTCAGCAGGGTCGGTGTCGGCCTCGGCGGGCACGTCCGCGAGCACACGACCGTCATCACGGCGCCCTTCCTGGGCTGGACCGGCGAAGTACCGCTGGGCGGCCTGCTCTCCAAGACTCTCAGCCTGCCCGTCGTCGTGGACAACGACCTGCTGGCTCTGACCCGGGCCGAGCACTGGTTCGGCGCGGCGCGCGGTCACGACCGGTGTGCGGTCCTGACCATCGGCAGCGGCATCGGATACGGCCTGGTCATGCACGACACTGTCGTCGACAGCCCGGACGCCGGGATCGGGCTGCTCAGTCATGTTCCCCTGGACCCGCTGGGGCCGCTGTGCCCGGACGGCCACCGGGGCTGCGCCACGGCCATGCTGACGCAGTCGTCACTGTGCGCCGCCGTCTCCGTGGGTCTGCGGCGACCGGTGTCCTACGAGGAGTGCCTCGACCTCGCCGCAAGCGGGGACCCGGTGGCCGCGCGGGTCGTCACGGACGCCGGACGCGCCCTCGGCCGTCTGGTGGCCGCGATCGCCAACTTCACACTGGTGCGCAAGATCGTGCTCGCGGGCGAAGGCGTACGGCTGGCCGAGGTGGCCCGTGCGGCCGTGGACGAAGCAGTGCGCGAGGGCCGCACCCCGAGCGCCGTACCACTCCAACTGGACATAAGGGAAAGCGACTTCACCCACTGGGCACGCGGCGCCGCGACCACCGCGATCCAGGCCCACGTCCTGGACATGTAGTCACGCCGTCGCCCTGCCCCGGTGTGAACGAAGGCATGCCCACGGCTGGCCGAGGCGGCCCGTGCGGCCGGCCCTCAGAGTCCCCCGAGGGCACCTCGCGTCGACCACCGGCCCTACTGCGGCACCCTGCGGATCTGAGGTCCAGACCCCGGCAACCGCGCCGACTTCCCCCCACCGAGGCGATCTGCGGGACTGCCACAGCGGCGTCAACCGGAGGTGGACCGCGCCGACCTCCGGACGGCACCGTCCACCGGCTGCTTCGGGTCGCCGTAGATGACGCCCCGTCCGTTGGTGCCGACGTACACCCGGCCGTGGACGCGGGGGTCTCCGGTGATGGTGTTACCGGTCCATCCGTACTGGTGCCGGTCGTCGTTGACACGAAGCCAGGTCCGGCCCGCGTCGTCGGACCGGAAGATGCCACGCACGCCGCCGATCTTGGAACTGGTGAAGACGGCGGGGTACGTGGCACGCGGTGCGGCCTTGCCGAAGCCGACGACGTCCCCCTCGTCCACCGCCGTGAGCCGGGTGAAAGTCCTTCCCGCGTCGGTCGAGCGCCACATCCCGTACGGCGTGGGAGCGGCGGACCTGCTGGTGCCGCCCGCCAGCCAGACGTCCCCCTCGTGGCCCGGCACCGCCTTGAAGCGGACGTTGCCCGCGGTGGGCAGGCCGCCGGCCGACGTGGCTGTGAAGGTCCTGCCGCCGTCCGTGCTGGCGTAGAAGACGCCGGCGGCGTACGCGTAGAACATGGCGGGGTTCACCCGGTCCGAACGTACCGGGGCCCCGGCGGGCAGCCCCTTCGACGCCGTCCAGGTCGCCCCGAGGTCGTCGGACCAGCTGACCGGAGCGCCGGCCGGGGACCAGACGACGCGCCTGCCGTCGGCGCTGACGGCGACGGCCTGGTCCTCGACGCCGGGCCCGGTGAGTCCGGCCGGCTCACTGCCCGACGGCTTCCAGGTGTCGCCGGCGTCGGTCGACCGGTAGAGGATGTTGTCCTTGTCGGCGACCGTGACGTAGAGCGTGCGGGTGGCCCTGCCTGCCCGGGCGGTGCGCTTGTCGAAGACGACTTGCAGCACGCCCAGGTTGTCGCCGTTGTAGCCGTCGGGGTTTTGGGGGTCCGGAACGAAGTTGCCCGCGTTCGGGAAGTTGTCGACCTTCGCGAAGGTCTTGCCGTGGTCGGTGCTGCGCCACAGGCCGTGCCCTCCGCGCACGCCGAGGTAGAGGACGCGGTTGCGGTTCGGGTCGATCACCAGGCGTTCGCCGATGCCCCGCCCAGGCATGTTGCCGCCGAGACGGAACGGCAGGGGGGTGGTCCTCCAGGTGCGGCCGCGGTCGGTCGAGCGCAGGATCGCCGCCGTGCTCGGGTCCCAGTCGGGGAGGGTGTAGGTGCCCGCCGCCAGGTAGACGCGGTCGGGGTCGGTCTCGTCCGTGGCGATGCTGATGATGCCGGTGTGGCCGTACCGGTCCCAGCCAATCCAGTCGGTGAGGGGGACCCAGCGCCGGGTCGCCCGGTCGAGGCGGTAGGCGCCGCCGATGTCAGTACGGGCGTACACCAGTCCGCGCTCGCGCTGGTTGAAGACGATGCCGCTGACGAAGCCGCCGCCGACTGTCTCCGCGTTGCCGAAGGTGTACGGGATACGTCTGGCCGCTCCGGACGGCGCGGCTGACGCGGCGGCGGGGGCGAGCGCCGGAAGGACGGCGATGGCCGTGCCGACGGCGAGCAGCCCTCGTCGGGACAGGTGGGGCGCGGAGGACATGGGGGGTCCTGCCTTTCTGGTGTGTTCGTGAGGGCCGTCCGAGTCATGTGCGGCCCTGAGGCCGGTGGTGGCGACATTCATGCGCGGCGGTGCCGGCGGCTTTGACTCACGCTCCCGGGAGCCGGGGCAGGTCGACACGGAGCCGTTCGGTCGAAGGAGGTCCGGAAGGCCGAAGAAGGCGCGTATCGATGCGCTTCAACGCTTCGGTGACAGTAGCGATGCAGCTCCGGGGAAGACAACAGGTCGTCACGGGGAACTTCGGGGACCGAACGGAGTCGAGGGTGACTTCGCTCGACCTTTCACGGCAGCTTCGCACGCTCCGAACTGGGAATGTGCCCGCGTGTTGGGGGCGCGACACGGGCGCCGCCGAACGGGCGCACGGGCAGACTGCTGCTCCTGTTGGGCCCTGCGCAGGCAACACGAGAATTTCGAAGCGCTTCGAATGAGGCGGGCTGGAAGGAGTTCCTCCCAGCGAGGGCCGCGCCAGAACGCGTCAGGCAATCCGGCTGCGGTGCCGCGAAGGGACTGCCCGCCGCCGTCGCACTCTTCGCGGCCCCGTAACGGGGCCGCTGATTCTGGGAGTTGGCGCGTTCTCTCGTTGCCGAGCGCATGGCGAGGCCGTTGCCCTCGGCGCTCGCGCCAGTGGTTGTTGCGCTCCACTGCGGGTGGAGGACCGATTCGGCGGGGCGGTCAGACCCCGCCGTACCAGCCCGTCACCCTCCTGCGGGCGCCGGTCCGCTGCTTGCCCGGGCGACGAGTTCGGGCTTAAGGAGGAAGATCTCGCCCTGGCTTTCACCCGCGATCTTGGCGACGAGGCGCTCCACGGCCTGGCGTGCCATCTCGCGCGCGGGGATGGTGACGGAGGTCAGCCGGATCGAGCCCTGGAGGGCCACCTGCTCCGGGCAGACGGCGACCACCGAGATGTCCTCGGGAATGGCACGTCTGTCCTGGCGCAGCAGGCTGAGCAGGGGTTCCAGCGCCTGCTCGTTCTGTACGACGAAACCCGTGACGCCGGGACGTTCGGTGAAGACCTGCCCCAGGGCCCCGGCCACTGCGGCGTACGACCCCTCGCACGGACGGTGCAGCACACGCAGGCCGAGCTCCTGTGCACGGCCCCGCAGGCCTTCGATGGTGCGCTCCGCGAAGCCGGTCTTGCGCTCGTACACTGCCGGAGCCTCACCGATCACGACGATGTCGCGGTGCCCCAACTCGGCCAGGTGCGTCGCACACAGCGCCCCGGCCTCAGCGAAGTCGAGGTCCACACAGGTGAGTCCACCGGGTTCGGCGGGAAGGCCGATGAGCACGGCGGGCCGCCCGCTCGCGCGCAGCAGGGGGAGCCGGGCATCGTCCAGCTCCACGTCCATCAGGATGATCGCGTCGGCAAGCCCACTGCCGACCACGCGCTGCACGGCGGCGGGCCCCTCCTCACCGGTGAGCATCAGCACGTCGAAGCCGTGCTCCCTGGCATGGGTGGCGACGGCGATGGCGATCTCCATCATGACCGGTACGTACATGTCCGTACGCAACGGCATCATCAGCGCGATGATGTTGGACCGGCTGCTCGCCAATGCCCGCGCCCCGGCGTTCGGGTGGTAGCCAAGTTCCTGGATACTGCGTTCAACCCGCTGCTTCGTCACTGCGGAGATGGTCCGTTTGCCGCTGAGGACGTAACTCACGGTGCTGGCCGAGACTCCGGCATGCTGCGCCACTTCAGCAAGGGTGACCATCGGATTCTCCCCGAGAAGAAGCGCTTCAACAGCGGACTTGGCATAGATCGTCGCGGATAGGACGCACCTTAGCCCCAGTCGCCGAGACCTGTCCAGACCATGCTATTGAAGCGCTTCACTCAGCGGTCCGAAGGCACCCGGCACGGACCATTCGTCAACCGGCGTCCAGCGGAACACGATCCGGGCCCCTCCCCCGGTCGGGCCCTCTTCGGGCGGGCTGCCGCCCGCCCTGCGCGAGATCCGGGGCGAGATCCGGGGCGACGGTGGCTACCGCAGACACTTCGTCGACCACGCCGCCGGCCCCGGCATCGGCCGGGAAGTCGTCCCACACCACCGCGGCAGGGGGCCGGGGACAAGCAGTGGGCCCGTCAGCGGAGTTCTGGCACCCTCCAGCCGAGGCCGAGGGTGGCGCGGTCACGGCATGTCCGCGGTGCGGAACCTGCCGCGAGCCGCGTGGACGGCGGCGTCGGTCACGGCCACAGCCGCCGCGTTCTCCCCGGGCGCGCCCCTGGTGCATGCCGCGCCCGGGGCAGGCCCGGTGACCGTCCGCGTGATCAGCGCTCACAGACCGGCGGTCACCCTGGCCAACCGACCCGGCGCACCGCCGAAGAAGAGCTGACCGACCCGCGCGCGGCGGTTGCCCGGGAGGCTCGGGAATGTCGAGATCGCCCGAACCGGATCGCGTACCGGAGCTCGGTACCCCGCTCGGTCGGCCGGCTCCTCGGACTCGGCGGGTGGTGAAGGACCACGTGAAGCCTCCTGGAACGGCAGAGCCGTCGCACGTCCCCTCCCTCCCAGGGGCTTCACGTCCTGTCCGCTTCCTGCGGAGCCCACCACGCGGGCCCCGTAGCGGACTCGGGCCGCGCCGTCAGCGCCGCAGTGTCAGCAGCCCCGGACGGTACGGGAGGAGGCCGTAGTCGACGCCGTCCGAGTCGGGGCTGCGTCCCTGGTAGAGCAGCCGCAGATTGCAGGGATCGACGGTCATGGTCTGGTCGGGGCCGGTGCGGAGCAGTTCGCCGTGACTGATGTCGTTGGTCCAGGCGGCCCCGCTGTTGGCCTTGCCTGCGAAGGGGTTGCTCTCCGTCGCGGCCTGGGGTGTCCAGGTGCCGTTCAGGCTGGTGGCGGTGAACGAGCGGAAGTAGCGGCCCTGGGAGCCGATCGCCTCGACGATCATGAGGTAGCGGTTCTGGCCCTGGAGCTTGTAGACCTGCGGTGCCTCGAACAGGTTGTTGGTCGTGTCGCTCATGATCGTCGTGTACGACGAGCCGAAGCTGCCCGGGAAGTTCCCGATCGGCATGTCGGCCCGGTAGATCTTGCCGTTGTCACCGGCGAAGAACAGGTACATGTTCGTCGCGTCGCCGATGATCGTCTGGTCGATGGGTCCTGTTCCGGGGCCGCCGATGCTTCCGGAGAAGAGCTCGTGCGGCGCTGACCAGCCGTTGGGGTCGGTGGGGTCACTCGACGTCCGGTAGGAGAAGGTGGTCGCACCCCACTGGTAGGTGAGTACCCAGATGTTCTTCGGCGCGAAGTAGAAGAGCGTGGGCGCGACCGCGCCGGACGACATCGTGTTCTGGCCGGCCGAGCCCATCTCCGACCAGTCGGTGAACGGGCTGAAGTTCATCGAACCCCACTTCGTGCCCGTGTCGTGCGTCGTCGCGTAGACGAGTTGCTTGCCGTTGTAGGGGGCGACGGTGAAGTCCTTGAGCGAGACCCATCCCGGTTTGGGCTGGGCCAGGGGCCCCGTCGATGTCCAGCGGTACGTCGAGGGGAGCTCGCACGGGCCCGAGTTGCCGCCGCCGACCTTGACGAGCCGCCACTGCTGGTTGGCGCCGCCCCAGTCGTCGTACTGGACGACGTTCGCGTTGTCGGCCGTGGAGGCGCCCTGCACTTCGAGGGCCTTGTTGCTGTGGCGCGAGAGGAGCCTCACATGGCCGTCCGAGCTGTCGGCCGGCCGCCACTGCTGGTTGGTGCCGTTGAGGTCGGCCCACTGAACGATCGGGCCGCCGTTGGCCGTCGACCGGTTGTGGACGTCCAGCACCTTGCCGGAGTGGCGGGACTTGATGCGGTAGTTGCCGCCGCCGGAGTCGACGAACTGCCACTGCTGCTGGTTCTGGTCGTTCCTGGTCCACTGCGTGATGCGCGCGCCGTCGCCGGTCGCCAGGTTGTGGACGTCCAGGGCCTTGCCGCTGTGGCGGTTGACCAGCACGTACCAGGCGTTGGTGTCGACGGTCGCCGCGGCGGCGGGCGGGGCGCCGAGGACGGTGGCCGCGAGCAGCAGGGGCGCGAGGACGGCGAGCAGGCGTCTGAGGTGGAACAGGGGCCGTTGGCGGAACCGCATCGGAAGACCTCCTGGGGGCGGGGGTGAGGTGACCTTGATGCACCGCGGAGCGGCCGCGGCGGGATCAGGGGCGGGGCGGGGGAGAACTGGCGCACCTGCCGACGCATCGGCGCTCTGCGCGCTCCAGCTGGAGCACTTCCCCGTGGCCGGGGTGAGGGATCCGGGAGGGCGGACGCCGCTTCAAGTCCGAAACTTTTCCGGAACGTTCTCGGATCGCTGACGCCACAAATTAGGAACACGAGGTCTCTGGGTCAAGACCTACGACCGATCTGCCGCCAACAGCGCTGCCCCTGGCGGCTCGACCAACAGGTCGGGCCGAACGGCAATTCTCCGAAAACTTTCGCCTCGGTCCTCGCCCCACGCGCCCGCGCTGGGGAGGGAGAAGGCGGCCAAGCGGCGTCCACCCGGTCGCCACATTTCCAACTCCCTTGTGCGTCAGCACTGTTGACGCTCACCCCGCACGTCGCTACTGTCCGACTCGAATCAGCCGACGCACCGACCGCCGTTCGATATTTCGAAAGGAAGCGCACTTCCTCGGCGTTGCCCACGGTGCCGCCGGTCACCGAGAACGCCTCCACGGAGTGGCTGCGGGTCGCCACCGGTGTGTGCTCACCCCGGGAGCGTCCACTCCGTCGGCCTGCGCTGCTTCCGCTCCTTCACCTCCGCCGGCCCCACCGGCACCTGGTTCCTCACACGGTTGCCCCCGTGGCCGCCTGCCGCGGCGGAGGACCTGCTCACCCGGACCCACTCCACCCGGTGAACACCATCGACGCGGGAGCCGCTCATGCCCTCCTCCTCTTCGTCGCGCCACCCCGGACGCCTTGCCACCGCCCGGTGGCGGTTCCCGCCGCGGCGGCGAACACCGCGGTACGCGTCGACCGGGTCGGCTGCCCGCCGGACGGCCCCCAGCGCGCCGGCGTGGTCACCACAGCGGCACAGTCGCTCACCTGGCAGTCGCGCAACGTCTCCGGGACGGTGGTCGCCCCCGGCGCGACTCCGTTCCCCCCTTCCCCGATCTCAGCTCTGGAGGCACAGTCATGTCTTCGCATGCCACTCCCCCGCCCGCCGTCCGCCGGAAGGCCGGCGTTCTGCTCACCGCACTGGCCGTCGGCGTCCTCGGTGCGCTCACCGCGCCGGTCACGTCACCGGCCGCACACGCCGCCGAAAGCGCGGCCGAGAACACACTCGGGGCCGCGGCGGCGCAGAGCGGTCGCTATTTCGGCACCGCCATCGCCTCGGGCAGGCTGGGTGACTCGACGTACTCGGCGATCGCGAACCGCGAGTTCGACTCGGTGACGGCCGAGAACGAGATGAAGATCGACGCCACCGAACCCCGCCGGGGCCAGTTCGACTTCACCGCCGGTGACCGCGTCTACCACTGGGCGGTGCAGAACGGCAAGCAGGTGCGTGGTCACACCCTGGCCTGGCACTCCCAGCAGCCCGGCTGGATGCAGAGCCTCAGCGGCAGCACGCTGCGCCAGGCGATGGTCGGCCACATCAACGGCGTGATGACCCACTACAAGGGCAAGATCGCCCAGTGGGACGTCGTGAACGAGGCGTTCCAGGACGGCAGTTCGGGCGCCCGGCGCGACTCCAACCTGCAGCGCACCGGCAACGACTGGATCGAGGTCGCCTTCCGCACCGCGCGCGCCGCCGATCCGGCCGCCAAGCTCTGCTACAACGACTACAACGTCGAGAACTGGACCTGGGCCAAGACCCAGGCCATGTACGCCATGGTCAAGGACTTCAAGCAGCGCGGCGTACCGATCGACTGCGTCGGCTTCCAGTCGCACTTCAACAACGACAGCCCCTACCACAGCAACTTCCGCACCACCCTGCGGAGCTTCGCCGCTCTCGGCGTCGACGTGGCCGTTACCGAACTCGACGTCCAGGGCGCGTCGCCCACTGCCTACGCCGACGTGACCAAGGACTGCCTGGCCGTCGCGCGTTGTCTTGGCATCACCGTCTGGGGTGTGCGCGACACCGATTCCTGGCGACCCGAGCACTCGCCCCTGCTGTTCAACGCCAACGGCAGCAAGAAGCCCGCCTACACCGCCGTCCTCGACGCACTCAACTCCGCCTCCACCCCGCCCCCTTCGGGTTCCGGACAGATCAGGGGCGTCGCTTCCGGCCGCTGCCTGGACGTGCCGGGCGCCACCACCACCGACGGCGCCCAGGTCCAACTGTGGGACTGCAACAACAACACCAACCAGCAGTGGTCGCACACCGCCGCCGGCGAGCTCAGGGTCTACGGCGACAAGTGCCTGGACGCCGCGGGCAACGGCAACGGCGCCAAGGTGCAGATCTACAGCTGCTGGGGCGGCGACAACCAGAAGTGGCGCCTCAACTCCGACGGCTCCGTCGTCGGCGTCCAGTCCGGCCTGTGCCTCGACGCCGCCGGAGCCGGCACGGCCAACGGCACCCTCGCCCAGCTCTACTCCTGCTCGAACGCGGGCAACCAGCGCTGGACCCTCACCTGAGAGTCCTGCCAGACCTGTCGGAACGCGGCGCGGCCCTCGTCGCGGCCAGGGCCTGCGACCCGGGCCGACGGGGTACCCGCCTCCCGCTGCGGAGGCAGTCGTCGGGCGTCCGCCGAGGTCCGCCCCGGACTGGCTGCACCAGTTACTGAGGTGGATACGGCGGTCGGGAGCGCGCCCCCTGAGGCAGGGCTTGAACACACGGTCCGCTGCACAATCCCAGCACACAACGGGCTTCCGGCGCGCGGAGGAGGGAGGCCCGAGGGCCCGCTGCCCGCGCGGCGGGCCCCCGCGGACTTCCGCACTCAGTCCAGCAGTTCGTACGGTGCGGCCAGTGCCCGCCGCAGCACCGAGCCCGCGGCCCCCCGCAGTGCAGCCGTCGCCCCCAGCTCCGAGAAGACCGCGCGGCTGGGGGCGATGAGACCCGGGGCGAAGTCGTCGAGGCTGCTGAGGAGTGCGGGGCGCAGCCAAGCGGCGAGCGTCGCGAAGTGCCCGCCGAGCACCACGGCCGAGAGGTCGACGAGGCGTGCCGAGGACACCACCGCGATCCCGAGGCAATGCCCCGCGTGCGCGACGGCGGCGAGCGCCCGTGCGTCGCCTGCCGTGAGGGCGGACCGCAGCACGCTCATGCGTTCCGCCGTCGTGCTGCCGCCGCCGGTGATTCCCGCTGCGGCGAGGATCGCCTCCTGACCGGCGACGGTCTCCAGGCAACCGCGGCCTCCGCACGAGCAGCGTCGGCCGCCCGGTTCGACGACGACGTGTCCCACTTCGCCCGCGTGTCCGCCGGGGCCGGAGAACAGCTCCGCCGCCAGCACCAGGCCGCCGCCGACCCCGACTTCGCCCGACACGAACAGATAGGAGCCGAGCGACGCCCCGCAGCCGTACCAGAGTTCGGCGAGGGATGCGCTGTCCGCCTCGTTGGAAAGGACGACGCCGAAGGGCGTCGGCTGGGCGAGGCCGGTGAGCGCGGTGCTCAGATCGGCGCCGTGCCACACGAGATTGGGGGCTGTCAGAACGGTCCCGCGGCCCGGGTCCACGAGGCCGGGAACGGCGAGTCCGCCGCCGAGGAGGGTCATCCCCGCGTCGGTGGCCCGGGCCGAACAGCGTGCGACGAGTTCCGACAGTTCCGCGAGGACTTCGTCCGGGGCGCGGTCCCGGTTGGCGGCCTCGGCCACTTCATGGACCCGCAGTTGTCCGTGCAGGTCCACGATGCCTGCCGCGAGGTAGTCGACGTTCACCTCGGCGCCGACCGCGCCGCGTCGCGGGTCGAGGGCCAGGCCCACCCCGGGCCGGCCCCGCCCGCCGGCCCGGGTCACGCCGATTTCCTCGACCAGCCCTGTTGCCAGGAGGTCGGTCACCAGGCTGGAGACCGCGGCCTTGGTGAGGCCGGTGGCGGCGGCGATGTCCGCCCGGGACGCGGGGGCGTCCGGTCCGATGCGCGCGAGTACGAGGGCGAGATTGCGCCGCCGTACGTCGGTGACCCGGCCGGGTGCCTGGATGTGCGCCGCGCTGTCGCCCTGCCCCTGCACGTGCGTCCCTTCGGTGGTCCTGTCTGCGTCCGGCCGCGCCGCACGATCGTTGACAAGTTCACCACGGTCCATATAGTTCAGATCCAATACTAATTCTGCTCCTGCTCGGAAGTGCTTCTCCCGCAGCAGAGGACGAGCCCGGATGAGGTGTTTGGCATGACTCTGCTCCCCACTGCCGCGGACAAGTTCGCCTTCGGCCTGTGGACCGTCGGCTGGACGGGCAACGACCCGTTCGGCGCCCCGACCCGTGCCGCTCTCGACCCGGTCGAGGCCGTTCACCGGCTCGCCGAGCTCGGCGCGTACGGCATCACGTTCCACGACAACGACCTGATCCCGTTCGACGCCTCCGCAGCCGAGCGCGAGCGAATCCTGAGCGCCTTCCGCACCGCGCTGGAGAAGACGGGCCTCAAGGTACCGACGGTCACCACGAACCTCTTCAGCCACCCCGTCTTCAAGGACGGCGGCTTCACCTCGAACGACCGCTCGGTGCGCCGCTTCGCTCTCGCGAAGGTGCTCCGCACCATCGACCTCGCGGCCGAATTCGGCGCCGAGACCTTCGTCATGTGGGGCGGCCGCGAGGGCTCGGAGTACGACGGCTCGAAGGACCTCGCCGCCGCGTTCGACCGCTACCGCGAGGGCGTGGACACCGCTGCCGCGTACATCAAGGACAAGGGGTACGGTCTGCGGATCGCCCTGGAGCCCAAGCCGAACGAACCGCGCGGCGACATCCTCCTGCCGACCGTGGGCCACGCCCTCGGGTTCATCGCGCAGCTGGAGCACGGCGACATCGTGGGCGTCAACCCGGAGACCGGGCACGAGCAGATGGCCGGCCTGAACTTCACGCACGGCATCGCACAGGCGCTGTGGGCGGGCAAGCTCTTCCACATCGACCTCAACGGCCAGCGCGGCATCAAGTACGACCAGGACCTCGTCTTCGGGCACGGCGACCTGACCAGCGCGTTCTTCACGGTCGACCTCCTGGAGAACGGCTTCCCCGGCGGCGGTCCCCGCTACGAGGGCCCGCGCCACTTCGACTACAAGCCCTCCCGCACCGACGGGTACGACGGCGTGTGGGAGTCCGCCCGCGCCAACATGGCCACCTATCTGCGGCTCAGGGAGCGGGCGGCGGCGTTCCGCGCCGACCCGGAAGTCCAGGAGGCGCTGCGCGCCTCGGGCGTGCACGAGCTGTCCGAGCCGACGCTCGCCGCCGGGGAGTCGGCGGCGGACCTGCTCGCCGACGCGTCCGCGTTCCAGGAGTTCGACGTCGAGAAGGCCGCCGCGCACTCCTTCGCGTTCGTACGCCTCAACCAGCTCGCGATCGAGCACCTGACCGGCGGGCGCTGACCGATGGCCGACCTCGTCGCCGGAGTCGACAGCTCCACCCAGTCCTGCAAGGTCGTGGTGCGGGACGCCGCGACCGGCGCACTGGTGCGTTCGGGCTCGGCCCGCCATCCCGAGGGCACCGAGGTGCATCCCGACGCGTGGTGGGAGGCGCTGGAGGCCGCGATCGAGACGGCGGGCGGCATCGACGACGTCGTCGCCGTCTCGGTGGCCGGCCAGCAGCACGGCATGGTCTGTCTCGACAGGGACGGCGCGGTCGTCCGCCCGGCGCTGCTGTGGAACGACACCCGCTCGGCCGATGCCGCCACGGCGCTGATCAGCGAGGCGGGCGACGGCGACTCCGCCGCCGGAGCCCGCTGGTGGGCCGAGGCGACCGGGACCCTTCCGGTCGCCGCCCTCACCGCGGCCAAGCTGCGGTGGCTGGCCGACAACGAGCCCGAGAGCGCCGCGCGGACGGCCGCCGTGTGCCTTCCGCACGACTGGCTCACCTGGCGGCTCGCGGGGCACGGCCCCGGTTCGGGCGCGCTGGACGCGCTGCGGACGGACCGCTCGGACGCCTCGGGCACGGGGTACTGGTCGCCGTCGACGGGGAGGTACCTGCCCGACGTTCTCGCCCGCACCCTCGGGCACGGCCCGGTGCTCCCCCGGGTCCTGGGTCCGCTCGAAGTGGCGGGCCGTACGCCGGGGGGCGCGCTCCTCGGTCCCGGCGCCGGGGACAACGCGGCGGCCGGGCTCGGGGTCGGGGCTTCGGTGGGCGACGTGGTCGTCTCCATCGGCACCTCGGGCACCGTGTTCGCCGTCGCCGACCGGCCGACGGCGGACCCCTCCGGGCAGGTGGCGGGTTTCGCCGACGCCACCGGCCGCCATCTCCCGCTCGTGTGCACGCTCAACGCCTCACGCGTGCTCGACGCGACCGCGGCCGTGCTCGGTGTCCCGCTGGACGAGCTGACCCCGCTGGCGCTCTCCGTGCCGGCGGGGGCGCAGGGCCTCACCCTGGTGCCGTACTTCCAGGGGGAGCGCACCCCCAACCTGCCCGATGCCACCGGTTCGCTGCACGGCATGACGCTGGGCAACTTCACGCCCGCCCACCTGGCCCGTGCCGCCGTCGAGGGCATCGTCTGCTCCCTCGCCGACGGGCTGGCCGCGCTCACCTCGCAGGGCGTCCCGGCCGAACGGATCGTCCTGGTCGGGGGCGGGGCGCGCTCGGCCGCCGTGCAGGAGGTCGCCGCCGCGGTCTTCGGGCTTCCCGTGCTCGTCCCCGAGCCGGGTGAGTACGTCGCCGACGGCGCCGCGCGGCAGGCCGCCGGAGTGCACCTCGGGCACTTGCCCGCCTGGGAGCGCGCGGGCACCCGAACCGTGACCGCGCCCGCCACTCCCGAGGTCCTGGACCGCTACCGGTCCGCGCGCTGACGGCGCCGCGCCCCTGCCTCAGCGAGCAAGGAGCACCAGCGCGAGCACGGCGAGCGCGGGGACGGTCTGCACGAAGAGGATCTTGCGGGACGACGTCGCGGCGCCGTAGAGCCCGGCCACGGCGACGCAGGCCAGGAAGAAGACCCGCACCTGGAATCCGACCGGATCGGAGGCGAAGGCACCCCACAGGAGTCCGGCTGCCAGAAATCCGTTGTACAGGCCCTGGTTGGCGGCCATCGCCCTGGTCGAAGCCGCGAACTCCGCTGTCGTGCCGAAGACGGCCCGCGCCCTGGAGCCGGTCCACAGGAACATCTCCAGAACCAGGATGCAGAGGTGCAGGAGAGCGAGAGCGACAACCGCAACAGCGGCGAAAGCAGACATAACGTGCATGTTATGTCACTCCCCGTGCGCCCCGCCCCCGCCGATCGGACAGACGAGACCGCCAGTCGAGCAGAACAGGGGAAGCCCCTTGACGTACACCATCCGTGCCGGCGCTCTGGAACGCCGCACAGCCAACGAGGTCCTCCACGCCGAGCCCTGGGGTCCGCACGCGGTCCGTGTGCGCGCCGCTTCGGGGTCCGTCGACCCCGCCGCCCCCGGTGCGCTGGAGAGCCCCCCGCCCCCACCGCCCACCGAGGTCCTTGTGGCCGACGACGGCTCGGCCCGCCTGGTCAACGGCCGCCTCACCGTGGAGGCGTCGGCGGACGGCCGCCTGCGCTTCCTGGACACCGCGTCGGGCCGCGAACTGCTCGCCGAGAAGTCCCCGTACGCCCACCACGAAGGCCCCCGCGTGCACGCGGCAAACGGCCGTACGGAACAGCACTTCGAGGGGTACGACGGCGAGCGGCTGCACGGCCTGGGCCAGCACCTGCACGGCCGCCTGGACCAGAAGGGCTGTGTGATCGACCTCGTCCAGCGCAACACCGTCGCCGCGATCCCCTTCCTGCACTCCTCGCGCGGCTACGGCCTGCTGTGGAACAACCCCGCCACCGGCCGCGTCGAGCTGGGCGCCGACACGACCCGCTGGACCGCCGACGGCGGCGGACGCATCGACTACTGGGTCACCGCGGGCGACACCCCGGGCCAGATCCTCGACGCGTACACCCAGGTCACCGGCCGCCCGCCCCTCCTGCCCGAGTGGGCGTCCGGCTTCTGGCAGTCGAAGCTGCGCTACCGCACCCAGGACGAACTCCTCTCGGTGGCCCGGCAGTACAAGGAGCGCGGGCTGCCGCTGTCGGTCATCGTCTGCGACTTCTTCCACTGGCCCGCCCACGGCGACTGGCGCTTCGAGGGGAGCGAGTGGCCCGACCCCGCCGGGATGGTGAAGGAGCTGACCGCGCTCGGGGTGCGGCTCGCGGTCTCGGTGTGGCCGACGGTCGAGCCCGGCAGCGACTCGTTCGACGGACTGTCCGCCGCCGGGCACCTCGTCAGGGACGCGGGCGGCGGCCTCCTCACCGCCCATTGGCCGTCACGCAGTGCCGAGGAGCCGATGCGCCCGATGGCGTACTACGACGCCACTCACCCCGGTGCGCGTACCGCACTGTGGCAGCGACTGAACACCAACTACCGTGCGCACGGGGTGAGTTGCTTCTGGCTGGACGCCTGTGAACCCGACCTGGGCCGGGAGGCGGCGGAGCGCGCCGTGTACGCGGCCGGACCGGCCGCCGGGGCCGCGCACCTCTACCCCGTACTGCACACCCGTGCGGTCGCCGAGGGCCTGGCCTCGGCGGGCGACGACCGGCCGCTGTCCCTGGTGCGTTCGGCGTGGGCGGGCAGCCAGAAGTACGGGGCCGCGCTGTGGTCCGGCGACATCCCGCCCACCTTCGACTCGCTGTCGCGCCAGATCAGGGCCGGGCTGAACGTCGCGATGAGCGGCATCTGCTGGTGGAACACCGACATCGGCGGCTTCTCGGGCGGCGACCCGGACGACTGCGCCTACCGCGAACTGCTGATCCGTTGGTTCCAGTACGGCACCTTCAGCCCCGTCATGCGCCTGCACGGCGAGCGCGAACCCCATCACCCCGCGTTCTCCACGGACATGACCGGCGGACCGAACGAGGTCTGGTCCTACGGCGAAGAGGCCTACGGCATTCTCCGGGAACACCTGCTCCTGCGCGAGCGGCTGCGCCCGTACCTGCACGAGCTGTCCGAGGTCGCCCACCGCACCGGCGCCCCGCCGATGCGCCCGCTGTTCTTCGACTTCCCCGACGACCAACGTGCTTGGGAGGCGGACGACCAGTTCCTGCTCGGCCCCGACGTCCTGGTGGCGCCGGTCCACGAGGCGGGAGCGCGCAGCCGCCGGGTCCACCTGCCGTACGGGGCGCGCTGGCTGGACCCGTTCTCCGGGAGGGTGGAGGAGGGCGGAACGACGCTCGACGCCGATGCTCCGCTGGACCGCATACCCGTCTTCGTCCGCGAGGGGGCGGGGGTGGCGGCGCTGTTCCGCTGACGTGACCCGCCCGTGTCCGACCCGCCGCGGGAAGGCGCAGGCGGCCTCGGGGCGAAGCGGCCGGTGACGAGGCCGGTGACGGCGGGCGCAGGGGGAGAGGTCCGCGGCGTCCGGCGAACCGCTGCGACGGCCGCCACTGCTCGCACTGGGCCTCGGCGCGCCCGGCTGATGGCCGCCGTCGTCATCGCGGACCCGCTCCCGCTCCTCGTCCTCGCCCTCCTCCAGTGCCGGGCCGCGCGTCCAGCGCCAGTCCGTGCGCGGCGGGGCCCACACGCGCCCGGCCGGGCAGTGACCGGGCCCGCTCCCGCAACCCCCAGCCCCGCACCACCCACCTGAAAGGCACTGCCATGCCGCACACCGCCCGCTTCACCCTCGACCCCGCCTTCACCGTCGGCCCTGTCGACCCCCGGCTCTTCGGCTCCTTCGTCGAGCACCTCGGCCGCTGCGTCCACACCGGCATCTACGAACCCGGACACCCCACCGCCGACGAGGCCGGACTCCGCACGGACGTCCTCGGTCTCGTCCGCGAACTCGGCACCACCGCCATCCGCTACCCCGGCGGCAACTTCGTCTCCGGCTACAAGTGGGAGGACGGCGTCGGCCCCGCCGACGAACGCCCCCGGCGGCTCGACCTCGCCTGGCGCTCCACCGAGACCAACCGCTTCGGCCTCAGCGAGTACATCGGCTTCCTCCGCAAGGTCGGCCCGCAGGCCGAGCCCATGGTGGCCGTCAACCTCGGCACCCGAGGCGTCGCCGAGGCCCTGGAACTCCAGGAGTACGCCAACCACCCCGCCGGAACGGAACTCTCCGAGCGCCGCATCGCCCACGGCGACGAGCAGCCCTTCGGCATCCGCCTGTGGTGCCTGGGCAACGAGATGGACGGCCCCTGGCAGACCGGCCACAAGACCGCCGAGGAGTACGGCCGCCTCGCCGCCGAAACCGCCCGCGCCATGCGGCAGATGGACCCCGCCGTCGAACTCGTGGCGTGCGGGAGTTCGAGCCGGGGAATGGACACCTTCGCCGCCTGGGAAGCGACCGTCCTCAGCGAGACGTACGACCTCGTCGACCACGTCTCCCTGCACGCCTACTACGAGGAGGTCGACGGGGACCGGGACTCCTTCCTCGCTTCCGCGGTCGACATGGAGGCCTTCATCGAGGCCGTCGTCGCCACCTGCGACCACGTCGGCGCACGCCTGAAGTCGTCGAAGAGGATCAGCCTCTCCTTCGACGAGTGGAACGTCTGGTACCAGCGCCGCTCCGCCGAGGAGGCCGCCACCGCCCCTCTCGACTGGCCCGAGGCGCCCCGCCTGCTCGAAGACAGCTACTCCGTCACCGACGCCGTCGTCCTCGGGTCGCTCCTCGTCGCGCTGCTCCGGCACGCCGACCGGGTGTCCATCGCCTGCCTCGCCCAGCTCGTCAACGTCATCGCCCCGATCATGACCGAACCCGGCGGTCCCGCATGGCGGCAGACCACCTTCTTCCCCTTCGCCCAGGCCGCCCGCCACGGGCGCGGACAGGTCCTGGACGTACGGCCCGACTCGCCCACGTACGCGACGAAGGAGCACGGGGAGGTGCCGCTGCTGCACGCGACGGCGGTGCGCGCACCGGACGGGACGGTGGCCGTCTTCGCCGTGAACCGCAGCCAGACCGAGCCCCTGCCGCTGGAAATTACCCTGCACGCACTGGAGTTGAGCAGGGTCGTCGAGCACAGTGTCCTCGCCGACGAGGACCCCGACGCGCGCAACACACTCGCCGACCCCGAACGCGTCGGCCCGCACCGCGCCACCGGCACCCGCCTCACGGACGGCGTGCTGAGCGCGGTGCTGGAACCGCTGTCCTGGAACGTCATCCGGCTGGCCTGAACCCGGCCACCGGCGAGCTGTGCCGGCTCCTACGCCCGGACGTCCACGATCTGCTCGAAGAAGAACTCGTGCTTGAGGAAGGAGACGCCGTACTCGCTGCCCGGCCCGGGAGGGATCAGCTGAGCGGCCTGGATCAGCCGCCAGCCGTCGAGAAGGGCCGCCACGCCCGACTCGTACGGCGGCTCGTCGCTGTCGCCCGTGGTCGGGAAGGTGCGGCCGGTCCCGTCGTAGTGGGACCAGCCGACGACCGGGGAGTCCAGGGCCGAGGTGGACAGGTAGAGCACCAGGACCCGTTGCCGCAGCACAGGCGTGCCGCCCGCCCGGGGGCCGGAGTCCGTCGTGTCGATGGTCATGCGGTCCTCGCTCCGGGGCGGTTGGAGACCCTGGTCACCCAGTGGTCGATGTCGAATCCGTCGTCCCCTGTCAGTTCGCGCCACAGCAGGACGCGGTTGTACCGCTCCAGACGGCCGCCGGCCTGCTCGTACCAGGGGAAGTGCGCGTCGAGTTCGGCGTGCACCTGGGGGTCGTGCAGGTCGGCGAGGTCCCACAGGAGGCGCTGGCGCACCGTCGGGTTGAAGCGGATCTTGAACATGTAGCGCCGGATGTCGCTGTCGTTGCGGCGGCCCCCGTGCCAGATCCCGTGGTGCAGGAACACCACCGTGCCGGCCGGGCAGACCAACCGGTCCTGGCCCCGCAGGTTCTGGTACCGGCCGGTGTCGGTCTCGTTGGTCCGCCGCAGATGGCTCCCGGGGACGCTCAGGGTGCCGCCCATCTCCAGCGTCACCTGCTGCGGGTAGTACATCAGCTGGACGTCGAACGCGTCGGGCCTCACGTCGATGACGGCGTCCGCGTGCAACGGCTGGGCGTCTCCCCCGCGTGGCTCGCGGATGTGCACGGCGTGGTGGTCCACCGTCGGCCCAGGACCCACCAGGCTGTGCAAGGCCCCCTCCACCTGCGGCAGTTCGAGCAGCCTGCGGGGGAACGACCCCGGCGCGTAGGCCTGCGGCACCGGTGTCCCGTAGGGCACCGGCGGCACTCCGTCCTCCAGCACCCGCAGGGCCTCGGCGTTCATCGCCGCCGGAACCACCGCGTCGAGGCGCAGCGATCCGCTCGCCACGAAGCGCGCCATCTGGACCGTACTGAGCAGCGCGCCGCCCGGCGGGGTCGGTGCCCCGGTTCCTGCACGTGTCTCGGTCTCGGTATGCGTCATGGCGCACACGCTAGGAGCGGCCGCCACCGGGGCGCGTGGGCCGGGCTCACCCTCTACTGGTCGATTCTCACCGCGGGGCGATTCATCGGGGTGCCGCGCCGTGCGGCTCTGACCGTTCGTGGGCAGGCCCCGAGCTCGCGACGGCAGGCCTTGTTGAACGCCTGCAGATCGGGAATGCCGACGGCGGCGGCCACCCGGGAGATGGAGAGCGTGCTCGCTCGCAACAAATGCCCGGCCCGCTCCATCCTGCGGGTACGGATGTAGCCGACCACTGTTTCCCCCGTGGCGGTGCGGAAGAGGCGGGTGAGGTGGTTGTGGGAGACACCGGCCGCCTTCGCGATGTCGGGCACGGTGAGCGGCTCCGCCAGCCGCGCCTCGATCAGGGCCACCGCGGCGGCCACCGCGGGAGGGAAGACCTGTGCCTTCCCGTTCCGGAGCGGGGCCAGCTCGGCCACGTTCCACAGCGCGGCCCACACTTCGGCCGCCGCCCGCCCGGGGGTGTGCGGCCAGGCGGACAGCGCCTGGCGCAACTGGCCGTCGAGGACGGCGGCCTGGACGCCTGCGCGTTGGACCGTCGCCACCTCACGGGCGGCGCCCTGAGCGCCGAGGCGCAGGTGTACGTAGAGGTGTTCGGAGCGGCCCCGGTACAGGTAGCGGACCGGCGTTCCGGGCGGCACGAGGCTGACGTGGCCGGGGCGAATCCGGTGCTCGACGCCGCCCACGGTCAGGTCGGCCTCGTAGTGATAGAGGTGGAACTGCCACATGTCCGGCAGTTGGAACTCGTCGACGTGCCCGGCCGGGCCGTGGACGCCGATGCCGACGGCCGCGGGTTCGGGTGGACCGTCGAGGCGGACGAGGGCTGTCTGTACGGACTGGAATGGGGTCACGGTGCCTCGGCAGCATACGTCGGGGAAGGGTTCGTACCCGGGCTGAAGACCTCGTACGAAAATCGTCCATGGCTTCCCGGGAGGTCAACAGCTCTCCACAGGTGAAGAGCGGGTGACGCCGGGTGCCGGCCTCCAGGCCGCCCCTGCCGCCCTCCTCTTGTCCGCCCCTCTTCGCCGGGGCCGAGCAGGGCCGCGTCAGCGGCATCGTACCGATCCGACCGGCTCACCATCTGCCGCAGCGCCCTGCCTCACCGCCCTGTCCCCTCCGCCTGCGAACGCACCGGTCCGGAAGCGGGGTTCGTCGCCGGAACGGACGCAGGAAGTCGACTCCGGCCCCGGTTGACGAAGCGCTTCGACTTGGCTGTCCCTCTCGCCGATCCAGCAAGTGACCACGAAAAGAAGCATTACACGGTAGAGCCTCTTGTTTTCCGCGGAGCTTCTCCGTTAACTTGCGTCTTCTGGCGAAGCGCTTCGACACGCATCTTCGGCCGTGCATGCGGCCTCACCGACCCCTCTGCCGTCCGGCCGGGGTCCGGTGTTCCAAGCAGCACGTCGAGCACCAGCCCCTCGCCCCGGTCCCGCGCAGGAAGCGGGCCGGGGCGGACGGAGGGCGGGCCGCACCGTCACCGCCCTGCCGGGCGCGGGGCCCGCGAGGCGCCACGTACTGCTGTCACCCGGCCCGGCAGATCACCAGGAAGCCGTTTGTCCCCCGACCGAGGAACCGTCATGACGACCCGCAGCATCACCGACCGCCTGGGCGGCCTGGCCTTCGGCGGGGACTACAACCCCGAGCAGTGGGACGAGCCGGTGTGGCAGGAGGACGACGAGCTCATGCGCCGGGCCAGGGTCAACCTGGCTACCGTGGGCGTCTTCTCCTGGGCCCTGCTCGAACCGGAGGAAGGGCGCTTCGACTTCGCCTGGCTCGACGCCCACATCGAGCGCCTGCACGCGAACGGCGTGGCCGTCGACCTCGCCACCCCGACGGCCTCACCGCCGCCCTGGTTCACCCTGGCCCACCCCGACGCGCTGCCGGTCACCCCCCAGGGCGCCCGCCTCACCCACGGCAGCCGCGACACCTACTGCCTCACCGCGCCCGCCTACCGGCGCGCGGCCCGCCGGATCGCCTCCGTCCTTGCCCAGCGGTACGGCGACCACCCCGCCCTCGCCCTGTGGCACGTGCACAACGAGTACGGCACCCTCTGCCACTGCGACCACACGGCCGCCGCCTTCCGGGTGTGGCTGCGAGCGCGCCACGGCTCGCTGGACGCCCTCAACGAGGCCTGGGGAACGGCGTTCTGGAGCCAGCACTACACGTCCTGGGAGCAGGTGCTGCCGCCGCGCGCCTCGCAGTGGCACAAGAATCCCGGTCAGGCGCTGGACTTCCGCCGCTTCTGGTCCGCCGAGATCGTCGCCGCCCACCGCGAGCAGCGCGACGCGATCCGCGCGCACAGCGACCGGCCGGTGACGACCAACCTGATGCTCCCCGCCTACCAGAACGTGGACCTGTGGGCCCTCGCCGGCGAACTCGACGTCGTCACGTCCGACCAGTATCCGGCGGCACCCGGGCTGGACGCCGCAGCCGGCGTCGCCGCCCACGCCGACCGCACCCGTTCCCTCGGCGGCGGCCGCCCCTGGCTCTTGATGGAGCAGGGCACCAACACCGTGTACGACGGCGACCGCATCCTCGGCAAGGAGCCCGGCGAGATCATGCGTCATTCCCTCGGCCACATCGCCCGCGGTTCGGAGGGCGCCCTGTTCTTCCAGTGGCGGCAGTCCCGGGCCGGCGCCGAGAGCTGGCACTCGGCGATGGTCCCGCACGCGGGTCCCGACAGCCGGATCTTCCGCGAGGTCACGCAACTGGGCGAGGCCGTCGCCCGGCTCGGCGAGCTGGCGGGGTCGACGGTCACCGCGTCCGTGGCCGTGCTCGACTCCCCGGACGCCTGGTGGGCACTCGGCGTCGACGGGCTGCCCTCCTCCCGCCTCGGCGACTACCACGGGGAACTCGTCCGGGCGCACCGCGCGCTGTGGGACGCGGGATGCACCGTCGACTTCGCCCGCCCGGAGCACGAACTGGCGCGCTACCGGCTCGTCGTCGCCCCGGCCCTGTTCCTGCTGTCCGACGAGGGGGCCGAGAGCCTGCGCCGCTTCGTGGACGGCGGCGGGACGCTCCTGGTCCAGCACGCGAGCGGCTACGTCGACGACCGCATGCACGCCAGGCTCGGCGGCTACCCGGCCGCACCGCTGCGCGAGGCCCTGGGCATTCGCGTCGAGGAGTACCGGCCGCTGCGCGAGGACGAGCGGATCGTCCTGTCGGACGGGTCGCAGGGCACGGTCTGGAGCGAACTGCTGCGCACCGAGGGCGCGGAGACCCTCGCCGCGTACACCCACGGCATGCTCACGGGCGGGCCCGCCCTCACCCGGCACCGCTTCGGCAGCGGACACGGCTGGTACCTGTCCACCCGGCTGGACGACGTCGGTTACGCGGCGCTGGTCGGCCGCCTGCTGGCGGAGGCCGGGGTCGAACCGCAGGTGCCGGACCTGCCGCCCGGTGTCGAGGCCGTCACCCGCCGCTCCCCCGACGGACGGAGCTGGCAGGTCCTGCTCAACCACACCGCCGAGCCCGTGCCCCTGCCGGAGGCCGCGCACGACCTGCTCACCGACGCCCCCGTGCGCGTACTGCCGGCCGGTGGTTGCGCGGTTCTGCGCGGGCACTGACCGAAGGGAGGCGCCGGACGACGCGTTCGCCGCGCTGACCCGCTGCCGCCGCGTCCGGCGCCGCCCGCACACCGACCACCGGCGGCTGCCCACCGCCCGCCCCGGCCGCGCACGCCCGGGGGCCCAGCGCGCCGCGGCACCGCCTGCCGTGCCGCTCTGCTCTCCGCCCTGGGCCTCCTGTCCTCGCTGACGCCGTGGCATGGACGAGTGGTGCTACTTCACTCGCATCTCGCACCGCATCCGGCGTTCGTGCCCCACCTGCCGCGCTTCCCCGGTCAGGGTGAGCGACACCGTGTGGTGGACGTGTTCACTGGAAGCGGCGACGCGCAATTCGAGGGCTCCGGGTTCGACCACGCGGCGGCCGTCCGCGCCGGTGTACGCGGCGAGGTCGGCGGGGAAGGTGGCGTGCACCTCGGCCGAGGCGCCCGCTTCGAGCGGTACGCGGGCGTAGCCCACGAGCCGGACCTCGGGGCGGGCGACGGTGCCGACCGGGTCGTGGAGGTAGAGCTGGACGGTCTCGGTGCCCGCCCGGTCGCCGGTATTGCGTACGGTCAGGCGCAGGGTGGTCTCCCCGTCGGTGGAGAACTCCGGTGCGTCGCAGTGGGGCCGGCCCCAGGCGAAGGCGGTGTACGAGAGGCCGTGCCCGAACGGGTACAGGGGGGTGGGGTCCACGCTGCTGGGGAAGCCGTGCCTGCCGAGCGGCGGGGCGAGGTAGGGGGCCGGCTGGCCGCCGGGGTTGCGCGGTACCGCGACGGGCAGACGCCCGGACGGTTCGACCCGCCCGGACAGGACTCCGGCGACGGCCCCGCCGCCCTCCTGCCCGGGGAAGAACGCCGTGACGACCGCGGCGGCCCGGTCGGCCCAGCGGCCGAGCGCGTAGGGGCGTCCACCGAGGGCGACGATGACCACGGGCACACCGCAAGCCATCGCCTCGTCCAACAACTTGTCCTGTTCAAAGGGAAGTTGGAGGTCTTCCGCGTCACACCCCTCACCCGAAGAGCCCCGGCCGAACAGGCCGGAGCGGTCCCCGACCACGGCCAGGCACACATCGGCACCGGCCGGGTCCTCGACGAACACGGCGTCCGGCAGCTCGGCGCGCAGCGCCTCGGCGAGCGTCGGCACCTCGACACCCGTGGGCAGGTCCGGATGGTGGACGCCGACGTGCCGGGGAAAGGTGTAGCAGCCGAGCACGGCGGCCTGCTCGTGGGCGAGCGGGCCGAGGAGGGCGAGGCGCGATCCGCCGTCGAGCGGCAGCACACCGGAGTCGTTGGCGAGCAGTACGACCGATTCCTCGGCCACCCGTCGTGCCAGCTCACGCAGGTGCGGAGGGTTCAGGTCGACGGGTGCGTCGGCAGTCCCGGCGGCGCCGGGTTCTTCGTGGGGGTCGAGGAGGCCGAGTTCGCACTTCTGCGTGAGGACGCGCAGTGCGGCCCGGTCGAGCAGGTCCTCGGGGAGCGGGTCGGCGGGGGTGAAGCAGCGGGCCGCCGGAAGTTCCACGTCGACACCGGCCGCGAGCGCGAGCCGCGCCGCTCCGGCCTCCCCGTCGGTGAGCCGGTGCGCTTCCTCCAGGAGCGAGACACCGTAGTAGTCCGAGACCACCGTTCCGGTGAACTGCCATTCCTCGCGCAGGAGTTGGGTGAGGAGCCGGACATGTGCGTGGGCGGGCAGTCCGTCGATGTCGTTGTAGGCGGGCATCACGGAGCGGGCGCCGCCCTCGCGCAGCGCCATCTCGAAGGGCGGGAGGATAACATCGGCCAGCTCGCGCGGGCCGATCGAGGCGGGGGCGTGGTTGCGGGCGGCCCGCGAGGCCGAGTAGCCGGCGAAGTGCTTGAGGGTGGCGACGATCCCGGCCGTCTCCAGACCTCGTACGTACGCGGTGCCGATCGTGCCGACGAGGTACGGGTCCTCGCCGATGGCTTCCTCGGTGCGACCCCACCGCGGGTCCCGTACGACGTCGAGGACCGGGGCGAGGCCCTGGTGGACGCCGACCGCGCGCATCGACGCACCGATGGCCTGCGCCATCTCCGCTATCAGCGCGGGGTCGAAGGTGGCGCCCCAGGCGAGGGGGGTGGGGAAGACGGTGGCCTGCCATGCGGTGAAGCCGGTCAGACACTCCTCGTGGGCGATCGCGGGGAGGCGGAAGCGGTTGCCGGCGCGGATGGCGCGTTGCAGGCCGGCGAGGCGGGCGGCGCCTTCGGCGGGGTCCACGGGGACGGTGCCGAAGGGGCGGGTGAGGTGGCCGAGGCCGTAGGGCAGCAGGGCGTCGAGGGCGGCGCTGCGGGCGGCGTAGGTGTGCTGTCCGGGTGCGACGTCGGCGCCTTCGGTGTCGGCGCCGATCCATACGCTGGAGAGCTGGGCGGTCTTCTCCTCGTTGGTCATCCGGGCGAGCAGGTCCGCCGCGCGGGCGTGGGCGGGCAGGGTGGTGTTCTGCCATGGCTCGGCCATGGAACTCCTTACGTGCGGTACGAGTGAGTGGGTGGCGCGAAGGGGCTGAGGACGGCGACCGGGCGGCCCGTGCGGGCTCAGCCCTTGGTGGCGCCCATGGTGATACCGCCGATCAACTGCCGTTCGGCGACGGCGTAGAAGCCGAGTGCGGGCACCATGGCGAGGACCAGATAGGCGAAGACGCGGGCGATGTCGGCGGCGTACTGGCCCTGGAACTGTTGGACTCCGACCGGGATCGTCCACCAGGTGGGTTCGCTGAAGACGAGAAGCGGCAGCAGGAAGTTGTTCCAGCTGCCCACCACGGCCAGGACGGAGACCGTGCCCAGGGCGGGGCGGGCCATCGGCAGCAGGACGCGCCAGAAGAAACCGAAGGGCGAGCAGCCGTCCAGCGTCGCGGCCTCTTCCAGTTCGCCGGGAATCTCCCGGAAGAAGCCGCGCAGTATGAGGATGGTCATCGGCAGTCCGAACGCGGCCTGCGGGAGGATCACGCCCCACGGGTTGTCGAGCAGGCCGAAGGTGCGCAGCAGGATGAACAGCGGCAGGATCGCCACGGCGAACGGGAACATCAGCCCGACGGTGAAGAGGGTGAACAGCACCTCCCGGCCGCGGAAGGCGAAGCGGGCGAGTGCGAACGCGGCGAGTGCTGCCGCGCCGACCGTCAGCAGGGTCGTACCGACCGCGATCAGGGTGGAGGAGCCGAGCATCCGCCAGAAGGCGGCGGAGGCCAGGACGTCCGTGTAGTTCGACGTGACCCACGGCGAGGGCAGTCCGAAGCCGTTCCCGGAGAGCTGGTCGGTGGACTTGAAACCGGAGACGAGCGCGTACAGCAGCGGCGTGACCATGACCACGCCGATCACCCACACGATGACGTACAGGGGTGTGGAGCGCAGTCTGCGCCGCAGGCCGGGGGACATCGGCGCCTTCGTGGGCGTCGGCCGCGTCGGGGTCATCGGTTGCCTCGCATCGAGGTGAGGGCTCCTTCGGTGTCGCGGCGCAGCACGAAGCGCTGGTAGGCGAGGGCGAAGACGAGGCTGATGAGGAACATCGCGATGCTGATCGCGCCGGCGTAGCCGATCTGGGTGCGTTTGAACCCGAACTGGAAGAGGGTGACGGCCATCGTCTCGGAGTGGTGGTCGGGGCCGCCCTGGGTCACCACCCAGACCAGGTCGAACAGTTGGATCGCGCCGATCACGGACAGGAAGACGCTCATCCGGATCGTCGGGCCGAGCAGCGGCAGGGTGATGTGGCGGAAGCGCTGCCAGGGGCCGGCGCCGTCGAGGCGGGCCGCTTCGTGGAGTGCGGCGGGGACGCCCTGGAGGCCGGCCAGGTAGAGCATCATGTGGAAGCCGAAGTACTTCCACATCATGACGAGGAACACGGTGGCCAGGACGTTGTCCTGGTCGGCGAACCACAGTCCGCCCAGCTCGTCGAGGCCGATCGCGCCGAACACCTTGTCGGCGAGGCCCGCGTCCGGCGCGAAGATCATGGAGAACAGGACGCCGGTGATGACCTCGGAGAGGACGTACGGGGCGAAGAACAGCATCCGGTAGAAGGCCCGGCCGCGCAGCTTCTGGTTGAGCAGCACGGCCATGGCGAGCGCGAACGGCAGCTGAATCCCCACGGACAGCAGGACGAGCAGCAGTCCGCGCCACAGGTCGCCGAGGAAGACCGGGTCGCCGAGCAGTCGGGTGTAGTTGTCGATGCCGGTGAAGTCCGAGGGGGCGCCGAATCCGCCCCAGTTGAAGAAGCTGACGTACCCGGCGTACAGGATCGGCACGAGGACGAACAGGCCGAACAGGACGAGTCCGGGCACCGTGAAGAGGACGGGGGTCAGCCAGTCCCGCAGGCGGCGGGCGAACGGGCGGCGGGTGGGCCCGTCCGTGTCCGGCTGCTCGGCGAGGGCCTGCCCTGGGGAGCGCGTATCGGTCGACGTCATGGTCATTTACTGGCTCTTGGCGACCTGCGTGACGGAACGGGCCACCTGCTCGGGGGATTTGGTCCCGGCGATGAGGGCGGCGACCGAGTCGTTGATCTCCTGTCCGACGGCGGGCGGGTATGCCTGGTCGAGGTAGAGCTGGAAGCCGGTGGCCCTGCCGAGGGTCTCGGAGACGGCCTTGAGGCCGGGGTCGGTCAGGGCGCCGACGGCTTCCTTGACGACCGGCATCATCTCGGCCTCGGAGACGAGGACGCGGTCGGACTCGGGCGACATGAAGAACTTCAGGAAGTCGACGGCCGCCTGCGGGGCGCCCTTGCGGACCGCGTACCCGCCGCCGCCCCCGAACACGTCGGTCCGGGCGCCCTTGCCGCCCGCCACCGCGGGGAACGGGAAGAACCCGAGGTCCTCACCGATGCCCTTGCCGGAGTCGGCCTGCACGTTGGGCCCCCACTGGCCCATCAGCTCCATCGCGGCCTCGCCGTTGCCCATGACCGCGGCCTCGCCGTTGGGCGTGGAGTACCCGGCGCCGAGGAAGCCCTTCTGGAACGGCTCCAGGGCGACGAGCTCCTTGAGGTGTTCGCCGGCCTTGAGGAAGCTGTCGCCGGTGAAGTCCTCGGCGTCGGCGGCCTCCTGCATGCTGTCGACTCCGCCGACCCGCATGGAGAGGTACGCCCAGTAGTACATGCCGGGCCACTTCTCCTTGCCCGCGAGGGCGATGGGCGTGATCCCCGCGCTCTTCAGCCTCCTGACCGCATCGAGGTAGTCGGCCCAGGTGGCCGGCGGGGCGGTGATGCCGGCCTTGGCGAAGAGCGCCTTGTTGTACCAGAAGCCGACGGCGCCGATGTCGATGGGCATGGCATACGTCTTGCCGTCGAACTCGTAGGGCTTGAGCGACGCCGGGATGAAGGTGGGAGCCATGGGGCTGACGGTGGGCGTGAGGTCCTCCACGAGTCCCGCGTCGATCTGCTGCCTCAGGACCCCGCCGCCCCAGGTGTGGTAGATGTCCGGCAGCTTTCCGGAACTGGTGCGCGCCGTCATCTTGGACTTGTACGCGTCGTTCTCCAGGGTGACGAGCTTGATGCGCACCTTGGAGTTCTTGGCCTCGAACGCCTTGACCCGCTCGGGCCAGACGGATTTCGAGGGCTCCGTGGTCTGGATGTTCCACAGCTCCACGACAGTACGGCCCTCGCTGTCGGTGGTGGTGGCCCCGGAGTCCGAGCAGGCGGACAGTCCGGCCACACCGAGTCCGGCCGCTGTCGCGGTGCCGAGGAATCGGCGACGGGGAAACGGGGAGGACGCGGCACCGAAGAGGGATGCGGCGACTCGATCGGAGGCTGGCACAGCACACCTTCCGGAAGAAGTCCGATAATTTTCGGGAGACGGACACGGAAGTTACGGGCATGCGAAAGGGGTGTCAACGTCCCTGGCGAAAAAGGACGTTGACACCCCTGCCGCCCCTCCGGGGCGGAAGTCACTGTTCCGCTATGCGCCTCGCCGGCTGGCCGTGCTCGCGCGGACCACCAACTCCGTCGAGAGCTCCACCCGCGGCGAGGCGGGCTGCACCGACCGGGCCAGGTCCAGCACCATCCGAGCCGCCAACTTGCCCATGTCGGACAGGGGTTGACGGACCGTCGTGAGCGGCGGGGACGACCAGCGCACCTCCGGCAGGTCGTCGAAGCCGACGATGCTCATGTCCTCCGGCACGCGCAGACCGCGTTGGCGCAGTGCCTCGATCGCGCCGAGCGCCATCTGATCGCTGGCCGCGAAGATCGCGGTGGGCGGCTCGTCCAGGTCGAGCAGCCGGTTCGCCCCCGTGAAGCCCGACTCGTGGTAGAAGTCGCCGGGCACGATCAACTCGTCGTCGACCGGCACCCCGGCCACGTCGAGTGCGGCGCGGTAGCCGTCGAGGCGGGCCCGGGAGCACAGCAGCCGGGGCGGGCCCTCGACGAACCCGATCCTGCGGTGGCCGAGCCCGAGCAGGTGCTCCGTGGCAGCCATGCCGCCGGCCCAGTTGGTGGCGCCGACGGTGGACACTTCCGTGGCGGGCGATCCGGCCGGGTCGATCACCACCAACGGCACGCCCAGGCGCCGCAGTTCGTCGTGGAGACCGGATTCGAGCACGGAGGTCACCAGGATCACGCCGTCCGAGGCGCGGGCCCGCAGATTGGTCATCCACTGGCGGGCCGCGCCCGCCCGGTCGTGGATCGCGGAGACCACCGTGCCCACGCCCTGCTCGTGCGCGACCTCCTCCACACCCCGGATGATCTCCACGGCCCAGGGGCTGTCCAGGTCGTTGAAGACCAGGTCGAGCAGGGCCGCCCGGGTCCCCTGCGCTCCCGGGCGACGCCGGTAACCGTGCCGGTGCAGCAGGTCCTCGACCCGGGCCCGGGTGTCGGGTGAGACGTCGGAACGCCCGTTGACGACGCGCGAGACGGTCGGCACGGACACTCCGGCCTCCCGGGCGATCTCGCTGATCGTCACCTTGGCCGCCCCGTCCGGGCCCTGCGTACCTGTAGTGCGCTGGGCGCGTTTCCCGGCCACAGTCCCCACCTCCGTAGCTGTGCGCCTGGAAGGAATCCGGGCGCCTTCCGGAAACCGTAGGACATGCACTCGGCCGCGTGTCGGTCACCCCGCCCCGATGTCCGGCTCCTCGAACGCGAAACCGGTGCGAAGCGCCTGATTCCGGCGGCAGAGGCCCGTACCGTCCTGCCGTACCGTCCTGCCGTACCGTCCTGCCGTGTCCCGGAACAGACGAACAGACCTCGTGCCGGAGGAGGAGGCGTCGTTCTCAGACCGGGTAGGGGAAGTCGGCCTGCGGGGTGCCGGCCGGGCAGGTGTGCAGGGTGCCGTCCGGTCCGCCGGTCCGCAGGTGCCACGGACGGAGGCTGTCGGTGGCGACGTGGAGTCGGTCGCCGCTGCGGCGCAGATGGAAGCGGGCGCTTTCGCCGGGGCCGTCGGAGCGGGGGATGACGACCGTGCGCTCCGCGCCGTCGGCGAAGGCGTGGACGCGCAGTTCGACTCCGTCGGCCCAGGCGGAGACGGGGTGCTGGTCGTCGGCCGCCAGGGGGATGGCGGAGTCGGGGCGGACGAGCAGCGGCAGGGTGTGGAAGCCGTGCTGTTCCTTGGTCCAGCGCGGCCCTGTGACCTGCTCGCCGGTCAGCAGGTTGGTCCAGGTCCCCTCGGGGACGTAGTACTCCACCGTGCCGTCGTCGCTGAGGATTGGGGCGACGAGCAGGTCGCCGCCCAGCAGGTACTGCCGGTCGAGGGTGGCCGCTGCGGGGTCGTCGGGGAACTCCAGCACCATGGCGCGCATCACCGGGATGCCGGTGGTGTGCGCCTGCTGGGCGGCGCGCTGGAGGTAGGGGGCGAGGCGGTGCTTGAGGAGGGTGAACTCCCGGGTGACGTCGACGGCTTCGTCGCCGTAGTCCCAGGGCACCCGGTACGACTTGCTGCCGTGCAGCCGGCTGTGCGAGGAGAGCAGGCCGAACTGCACCCAGCGCTTGAAGACGGCCGGGCTCGGCGTGCCCTCGAAGCCGCCGATGTCGTGGCTCCAGAAGCCGAAGCCGGACAGGCCGAGGGAGAGCCCGCCGCGCAGCGATTCGGCCATGGCGTTGAAGTGGGACTCGCAGTCACCGCCCCAGTGCACCGGGTACTGCTGGCCCCCGGCGGTGGCGGAGCGGGCGAAGAGCAGCGCCTCGCCCTCACCGCGCTCCTCGCGCAGCAGCTCGAACACGGCCTCGTTGTAGAGCTGGGTGTAGTAGTTGTGCATCCGCTGGGGGTCGGAACCGTCGTGCCAGACGACATCGGTGGGGATGCGTTCGCCGAAGTCGGTCTTGAAGCAGTCCACCCCCTGGGCGAGCAGTGCGCGCAGCTTGCCGGTGTACCAGTCGCGCGCGGCCGGGTTGGTGAAGTCCACCAAGGCCATGCCGGGCTGCCACAGGTCCCACTGCCAGACGCTGCCGTCCGCGCGGCGCACCAGGTACCCCTCGCGCATGCCCTCCGCGAACAGGGCGGACTTCTGGGCGACGTACGGGTTGATCCAGGCGGAGATCCGCAGTCCCTGCTCCTTGAGCCGGGCCAGCATTCCGGCCGGGTCGGGGAAGGTCTCGGGGTCCCATGCGAAGTCGCTCCACTGGTACTCGCGCATCCAGAAGCAGTCCAGGTGGAAGACGCTCAGCGGGATGCCGCGCTCGGCCATGCCGCCGACGAAGCGGTTGACGGTGGCCTCGTCGTAGTCGGTGGTGAAGGAGGTGGTCAGCCACAGGCCCAGGGCCCAGGCCGGGGGAAGGGCGGGGCGGCCGGTGAGGGCGGTGTAGCGCTCCAGGATCTGTTTCGGGGTGGGGCCGTGCACGACGAAGTACTCCAGCGTCTGGTCCTCGACGCTGAACTGGACCTGGCCGACGGACTCGGAGCCGATCTCGTAGCTGACCTTGCCGGGGTGGTTGACGAAGACTCCGTAGCCCCGGTTGGTGAGGTGGAAGGGGATGTTCTTGTAGGCCTGTTCGCTGCTGGTGCCGCCGTCCGCCTGCCAGATGTCCACCGTCTGGCCGTTCCTGACGAACGGGGTGAACCGCTCGCCCAGCCCGTACACCAGCTCGCCCACTCCGAGCGAGAGTTGGCCAAGCATGTGGTGGCTTCCCGCTGCGTCGGTGACGAAGCCGGTGCCGCGCTCCCCCACCGTGGTCAAGGTCCGGCCTTCGGCGGTGAACTCCAGGTTCCACGGCTGGGAGGCGTCCACCCGCAGGGTGAGTTCGCCGGCGGAGAGTTCGGTCACCGCACCGTCCCTGCGCACCTTTCCCGCGCCCGGCTCCGCGCCGGGCAGCGCGAAGTGGGGCCCTGGGTCCGGCGTACCGGCGTGGTGGGTGGTGCGCACCCCGATCACGCCCTCGGCGGGCGACCAGCACTCGACCGTGAGCAGCGGGCTGTTGAGGGTGTCGCCCCGGCCGCGCACGTGCTTCACGGGGGCGTAGAGGGTCATCCGGTGCTCGTCGGCCCGGATGTCGGCGACCTCTGCGGCGTAGCGCGCCACCACGCCGGGACGCATCAGCCAGTAGCCGTCGGTGAACTTCATCGGGCAGGTTCCTCCGTCCGCGCTCGGTGCGCGGTGATCATGCCCTGGTACCAGCGGTAGCTGTCCTTGGGCGTGCGGTTCAGGGTGTCGTGGTCGATGTGGACCAGGCCGAAGCGCTGGTCGTAGCCGCGCGCCCACTCGAAGTTGTCCAGCAGGGACCACACGTGGTAGCCGCGTACGTCCACGCCCTGTGCGACCGCGTCGGCGACGGCGGCGAGGTGGTCGGCCAGGTAGGCGATCCGGTCGGTGTCGTGGACGAGGCCGTCGGGAGCGACGGTGTCGTCCTCGGCCGAGCCGTTCTCGGTGATCCACACCGGTGGGAGGCGTGGGTAGCGGGCGTGGAGGTCGCGGAGCAGTTCGGTGAGTGCGCGCGGCACCACGGGCCAGCCCATGGTGGTGTGCCGGGTGCCGTACGGGTCGAGTTCGGTGACACCGATGTCAACGGCGTCGCGGAGGCCGGGGTCGGGTGTGCGGTGGGCTGCCGCGGCGACGGTGACCGGCCGGTAGAAGTTGACGCCGAGGAAGTCCAGCGGGGCGCCGATCAGTCGCAGGTCGCCGGGCCGGCGCCAGGCGCCGTCGGCGAGCGCCCCCCAGGTTTCGTGCTGGCCACGGGGGTAGCGCCCGCCGAGGAGCGGTTCGGTCCAGGTCTCGTTGTGCAGGACTTCGGCGCGGCGTACGGCGGCGAGGTCCTCCGGGCGGTCGGAGGCGGCGTGGATGCGGTCGATGTTGAGGGTGATGCCGACCTCCTGGGCGCCCGCGCTGCGCAGCGCCTGTACGGCGAGGCCGTGGGCGAGCAGGAGGTGGTGGGCGGCGGCCAGCGCGCCGCGGCCCTCCTGGGCGCCGGGAGCGTGGCGTCCTTCGGCGTGCCCGACGAAGGCCGAGCAGTACGGCTCGTTGAGGGTGATCCAGCGCTCGACGCGGTCCCCGTAGCGCGCGGCGGCGAGGGCGGCGTACTCGGCGAATGCCTCGGCGGTCTCGCGCACCCGCCAGCCGCCACCGGTGGCAGTGCTGCCTGGGGGCGGGGTCTCCAGGGCCTGCGGCAGGTCCCAGTGGTAGAGGGTGACGGCGGGCGCGATGCCGGCGGCCAGCAGTTCGTCGATGAGGCGGTCGTAGAAGTCGAGGCCCCGGGGGTTGGCCGGGCCGGTGCCCGCGGGGATCAGGCGGGGCCAGGACAGCGAGAAGCGGTAGCTGTCGACGCCGAGGTCGCGCAGCAGTCCCACGTCCTCGCGGTAGCGGTGGTAGTGGTCACAGGCCGTGTCGCCGGTGGCGCCGTTGAGGGTGCGGCCGGGGGTGTGGCTGAAGGTGTCCCAGATGCTCGGGCCCCGGCCGTCCGCGTCATGGGCGCCCTCGATCTGGTAAGCGGCGGTGGCGGCGCCGAAGCGGAATCCTGCGGGCAGTTCCGGGAAGTCCGGAGGGTGCATACGGAGTACCTCGTGGGCGGGTCGGGGGGCGGCGGCGCGCGGGGCGTCGGCTTGCGTGGAGTGCGTCACTCCTCCGCCGCGATGCGGGGCAGTCGGAGGGACGGTCCGGCCGCGGCGGTCAGAGCCTCGGGGCCGTGCCGCGTTCGTGCAGCCAGGCGAGCTGGACGGCTGGGTTGGAGCCGTAGCCGCCGCCGTGGTCGGCGAACGGCCACACGGTCATGGTGCGGTCCTCGCCCGCGTAGTGGTTGAAGGCGGCGTAGACCGTGGAGGGCGGGCAGATCGGGTCCATCAGACCGACGCTGAACAGGGCGGGCGCGGTGGCCCGAGTGGCGAAGTGGACGCCGTCGAAGTAGTCGAGGGTGGCGAAGGTCCGCTCCACACGGTGGCGGCTGTGCCAGCGCAGGTACTTGGCGATCTCCGAGTACGGGGCCTCCCCGGTGATGTTCACGGCCCGGCGGTAGTGGCACAGGAACGGGACGTCCGTCATCAGCGCCGCCGCGCGGGCGCCGACGAGGCCCGCGACCGCGAGGGCCAGTCCGCCGCCCTGGCTGCCGCCGGTCAGCACGATCCGGCCCTCGTCGAGGGCGGGCAGCTGGGAGACGGCGTCCACGGCGCGCACGCAGTCGGTGATCAGCCGTCGGTAGTAGTAGTGGCCGGGGTGGTCGATGCCGCGGGTCATGAACCCTTCGGACCACTGGGTGCCGTCGCCCACGGTCCGGTCCGGGGTGTCGTGGCCCATCCCCCGGCTGTCCACGACGAGTTGGGCGAAACCCGCGGACGCCCAGAGCAGGTGTTCCGTGGGCAGGCCGCGGCCGCCGCTGTATCCGATGTAGGTGACGACGACCGGCAGCGGTCCTTCCGCGCCGCGCGGGCGCAGCAGCCAGGCGGCCACCGGCTCGCCGTTCCAGCCGGGGAAGCGCACGTCGTCGACCTCGACGTTGCTCAGCAGGTGTGCGGAGGCGACCCCCTCGGCCTTGACCGCGCCGCCGTGCCGGCGGGCCTCTTCGAGGGTGCGCCGCCAGAAGTCGTCGAAGTCCTCGGGGACGGACAGCTCCGGTCGGTATCGGGTGAGCTCATCGAGCCCGAGATCGGTGAGCGGCATGGTTGGCCTCCGGTTGTCGTGGACGGCGGGGCGGCGGGGCGCCGTGGTACGGGCAGGCGATCGGCGCCGAGGATCGCACCTGGCGGTCCGGGTGCCGTCGCGGGCGGGCAGGCGGCCCGCCTCCGTGCGAGGGCGGACCGCTGCTCCTGACGGGGGTGGGCCTCAGCAGGACCCGGAGAAGCGGAAGGCTCGGAGGCGGAACTCACCGTGCAGGGTCAGGTGCAGGTCGTGGACGCCGACGGCTGGTTCGGCGAGTTCGGCGGTCACGGTGGTCCACCTGTGGCGGTCGCCGGTGACCGGCACGTCGACCGCGGCCAACCGCTTCTCCGACGCCCGGAGTTCGAGCCGCGCCTCGTCCGTTCCGGTGTCCTCGCGTGCGACCTCCACCTCGACGCGGACCGCCCCGGAGAGGTCGGTGCCGCGAAAGAGCAGGGTCGCGGGCCGTCCGGGGTCGGCGGGGGTGACCGCGTCGCCGTGCGTGGGGGCGGCGTCCACGAGGGCGATGGCCGTGTGGTCGTCGAAATCGGCTGTCAGGGTGCGCCGTTCGACGACCACCCGGGGTTCGGGGTCCCTTCCGGTCACCATGAAGGGTGCGGTGAGGACGCAGTGGCCGGCGGAGCGGGCGACGAGGATCTCGTAACCGCCGGGGTCGACGGTGAAGGCACCGGTGGCGACGTCCCAGTGGGCGAGCCGCTCGGCCGGTGTCCGGAAGGTCAGCTCGCGGCTCTCGCCGGGATCGAGCCGGAGCTTGCGGAAGTCGGCGAGCCGCAGCCGGGGCGCCTCGTAGCGGGCGTCCAGCGCCCGGACGTAGAGCTGGACGACGTCGCTGCCGGGGCGTGAACTGCCGTTGGTCACCGTGACCGTGACGTCGACCGTGCCGTCCTGGTCGATCGACGACCGCGAAAGGCGCAGGTCGCCGTAGCCGAAGTCGGTGTAGGACAGTCCGTGGCCGAAAGGATAGAGGGGCGCGGTGCGGTGGTACTGGTAGGTCCAGCCCGCCTTGATGATGTCGTAGTCGAGGCGTGCGGGCAGTTCGTCGTCGCCCCGGTACCAGGTCTGCGGAAGGCGGCCGGCGGGGTCGGCGTCGCCGAGGAGTACGGCGGCCAGCGCGTGGCCGGTCTCCTGGCCGCCGTGGGAGGTCCACAGCACGGCGGGCAGGTGCTGGTCGGCCCAGTCGACGGCGTACGGGTAGCTGCTCATGACGGTCAGCACGGTTTCCGGGCGGACGGCGGCGACTTCGCGGAGCAGGTGCTCCTGGGTGGCGGGCAGGGCGATGCCGGTGCGGTCCTCGGTCTCGCGGCCGTTGACCATCGGGTGGTTGCCGAGGACGACGACGGCGGCGTCGGCGGACTGCGCGGCGGCGCGCGCCGCGGCGAGGCCGTCGTGCAGCAGTTCCCTCTCCCACTGCTCGGCGGTGTCCGGGGTGTCGGCGATGACCGTGGTACGACCGTCCTCGGGGTCGACGGCGGCGTACCGGCCGGAGATCACGGAACGCAGCAACACCCTTCCCCCGTCCGCTGGTTCGAGGCGGAAGGTCTCGTTGACGAACCAGGTCTTGAGGATCTCCTGGTCGGCGACGAGGGCGCCGTCCTCCTTGAGGCTGAGGTGGAGTCCGGTGTCGGCGGCCCGCAGGGTGAGAACGTCGTCGCCCCATTCGTTGACGTCGAAGGGAGTCTTGCCGAGGAGTTCTCCGGTGGTGGTCGAGCGCAGTGCGACGCGGTCGGCGCCCTCCACGTGCACGACCTCGCCGCCCCGGGCGGCCAGTGCCGCGGTGAGGCCGTCGGCGATGCTCACCCGGTGGGGCAGGGTGCCGCTGTACCAGTCCTCGTAGAGGGTGTCGGCGAGCGGGCCGATGACGGCGATCCGGGGGCCGGGCCGGGCGTCCAGCGGGAGCAGGCCGTCGTTCTTGAGGAGTACGACGGACTCGGTGGCGGCCTCGCGGGCCAGGGCGCGGTGCTCGGCGCAGTCGACCACCTCCGGGCCGATGGCCGCGTACGGGTCGAGTCCGGGGTCGAACTCGCCCAGTCGGAATCGGAGTTCGAGCTGGCGGCGGACGGCGCGGTCGATGTCGCCCTGGTCGATCAGGCCGCGCTCCAGGGCTTCGCGGAGCCTGCCGAGGGGGATGTGGCTGTCCTCGCCGTGGTCGGTGAAGTTGTCGATCCCGGCCTTGAGGGCGGCGGCGTGGGAGACGGCGTGGTCGTCGAAGTAGTGCTCCGGGTCGACCAGGTTGGACGGCGCCTCGGCGTCGCTGACCACGAACAGCTGGTGACCGGTGGGCTCGGCCCAGCGGCGCAGCTCGCTCTCGATGAGCGGAGTGACGTGACAGGGGCGGCCGTTGACCAGGTTGTACGCGGCCATGGCACCGGTCGCGGCGCCCGAGGCGACGACGGGGCGGAAGGCTGCCAGGTCGTACTCGTGCAGGACGCGCGGGCGCAGCCCGGAGGAGGTGGTGCAGCGGTCGTCCTCGTTGTTGTAGGCGAGGAAGTGCTTGAGGACGGGGGCGGTGCGCAGGTAGTCCGGGTGATCGCCGGTCATGCCGCGGCAGTACGCCTCGCCGATGCGGGCGGTGTGCACCGGGTCCTCGGAGTAGCCCTCCTCGTTGCGGCCCCAGCGCGGGTCGCGCAGCAGGTTGAGGACCGGCGCCCAGGCCTGGAGGCTGTGGGGGCCCTGGCCGGTGTCGGGGGTGCGGTGGTGGTGGAAGGCGCGCAGTTCGACCGAGACGGCCTCGCCGACCTTGCGCACCAGGTCCTCGTCCCAGGTGGCGCCGAGGCCGACGGCCTGCGGGAAGACGGTGGCCTCTCCGATCCAGGAGACTCCGTGCAGAGCCTCACTGCCGGTACGGAATCCCTGGACTCCCAGGCGGGGAACGGCCGGCACGTGCTGGTGCAGCATCGCGAGCCGCTCGTCGGGTGTGAGCCGCGAGAGCAGATCGTCGACGCGCTTGCGCAACGGGTGGCCGGGGTCGCGGAAAACAGGCTGATCGGTTGCGGACTCGGGCACGGAACTCACGTGCAACTCCCCTTGGGCGGGTGGGCCTTGACGGGCCTTCATCGAAGCGCATCGACGTTCTCACTCCCGCCGAGAACCTGTCAACGAGAAGGGAAGAGAAAGTTTCGTTCTGCTCTTCCTCTTGTTTCGCCCGAATGAACTCGGCTACTTTCCGCTGCCAAGTGAAGCGCTTCGACGCGCTGTTGCCGGAAGGGGCCCCACCGTCATGAGCCACCAGATGAGCCGCAGGCGTCTGCTCACCGCCGCCGCTGCCGCGGGAACCGCCGCGATGTCCCCCCTGCTCACCGCCTGCGGAGGGGGCGGAGGGGCACAGCGCGGCGGTGCGAACACGAAGGAAGGCATGAGGGCGGCACTGCCGACGTACGTGGAGCGCACCGCCGTGAAACCGGAGATCGCGCCGGCGGCCGGGGGCAGGGACGTGGCCACGCACCCCGGCTACCTCACCTACCCGGCCAAGCCTCCCGTCACGGTCCAGGGCGTACCGGGCAAGGGCGGCAGCTACACGGCCGTCACCCCGCTGTGGGGCACCAACCCGCCGGCCGGCAACTCCTACTTCCAGGCCATGACCAAGGCGCTGGGGCTGGACCTCCAGGTCAAGCCGGCGGACGGCAACACCTACAACACCATCGTCCCCACCATGACCGCCGCCAAGAAGCTGCCGGACTGGATACTGCTGCCGGCCTGGTGGAACCCCAACTTCGCCACCGGACAGCTGGCCGGTTCCCAACTGGCCGACCTGACTCCGTACCTGGCGGGCGACAAGGTCAAGAAGTACCCCAACCTGGCGGCCCTGCCCACCGGCGCCTGGCAGACGGGTGTCTGGAACGACAAGCTCCACGGCATCCCCGGACACGCCAGCAACTACGAGGTCGGCGCCACCTTCTACCGCCGGGACGTCCTGGAGGCCAAGGGCATCACCGCTGACCAGGTCAAGTCCGCGGACGACCTGATGCGCCTCGGCAAGGAGCTCACCGACGCCAAGCGGGGCGTCTGGGCCTTCGACGACATCTGGACGTACGTGTACACCTTCTGGGGCGCTCCCACGAAGTGGAAGGTCGAGGACGGCAAGCTCAGCCACCTCTACGAGACCCAGGAGTTCCTGGAGGCACTCGACTGGCACTACCGGCTGGCCAAGTCCGGCTGTATGCATCCGGACGCCCTGGCGGGCGACAACGCCGCCGCCAACACCCGTTTCTACAGCGGCAAGACGCTCATCAAGGGAGACGGCAAGGGCGCCTGGGTCCTCGCCGACCACCAGTCCGGCACCGCCGCCAACCCCCAGTACCGGCGCGGTGCCTTCAACGTCTTCACCGCCGACGGCAAGGGCAGGCCCAGACTGGAAATGGGCCCCGCCTCCAGCATGATCAGCTACCTCAACGCCAATCTGAAACCGGCCCAGATCGAGGAACTCCTCGCGGTCGCGAACTACTTGGCCGCCCCGTACGGATCGGCCGAGTACACGATGGTCCAGTTCGGGGTCGAGGGCGTCCACCACACCCGTGAGAACGGGGTGCCGGTCTACACGGAGGACGGCAAGAAATTCGCCCAGACCGGCACCTACTCCGGCCTCGCGACCCCCGCGGCAGTGATCAGCGCCCCGGGCAACGACCAGTTGGTCAAGGACGTCACGGACTGGGAGAAGGCCAACGTCCACACGCTCGTCAAGCCGCCGTTCTGGGGCATGAACATCAGCCTGCCGCAGGCGATGGCGACAGCGGAGGCCGCCCAGCCCGTGGCGGACACCATCAAGGACTGCAGCCACGGCAAGAAGACGGTGTCCGAGGTGCGGACGGTCGTCGACTCCTGGAAGTCCGGGCAGGGCAAGCGCCTCAAGGAGTGGATGACCAGCAACGTCCTGGAGAAGTACGGGACGGGCCTGTGAGCACGGCACACGCCCCCGCCGCCCGCACCCCCGGCCCGGACGCCCCGCAGCAGCCCCCGCTGCCCGAGGACCCCGGGGAGCCCGGGAGGCCCGGGGACCCCGGGGGCAGGAAGGCGGACCGGCGCAACTGGCGCATCCGCCTGCGCCGGGACCGCAGCCTGCTGCTCATGACGGTGCCGGCCGTCGTCCTGCTCCTGGTCTTCAACTACGCCCCGCTCTTCGGCGTCTTCACCGCCTTCCAGGAGTACGACCCGCTGAACGGCGTGTGGAACAGCCCGTGGGTCGGGTTCGAGCAGTTCGACAGGCTCCTCTCCGACGTCCAGTTCTGGCAGGCCCTGCAGAACACGCTCTATCTGAGCTTCGTCCAGCTGATCCTGTTCTTCCCCGTGCCGATAGCGCTGGCCCTGCTCCTCAACTCCGTGCTCAGCCTGAGAATCCGCAACTTCTTCCAGTCCGTGGTCTATCTGCCGCACTTCTTCTCCTGGGTGCTGGCAATCACGATCTTCCAGCAGATGCTCGGCGGCGCCGGCGCGATCAACCAGTTCCTGCGCCGGCACGACTTCGGGACCTGGGACATCATGACCAACCCGGACACCTTCGCGCTGCTGGTCACCTCGCAGGCGGTCTGGAAGGAGGCCGGCTGGGGGATCATCGTCTTCCTCGCCGCCCTCAGCGCGATCAACACCGACCTCTACGAGGCGGCGGCGGCGGACGGGGCGGGCCGCTTCCGGCGGATGTGGCACATCACGCTGCCCGGGCTGCGCGGAGTGATCGTCCTGATGCTGGTGCTGCGGCTGGGCAATGCGCTCACGGTCGGCTTCGAGCAGTTCCTCATCCAGCGCGAGGCGGTCGGCCACGACGCGGCGGACGTCCTGGACACCTTCTCCTTCTACTACGGCATCTCCACCGGCGACTACAGCTACGGCGCGGCGGCCGGCCTCTTCAAGAGCGCGATCTCGCTCCTGCTCATCTGGGGCGCCAACAAGCTGGCCCACGCCTTCGGCGAAGACGGGTTGTACCGAAAATGACCGACACCCCCATCCCCGCCACCACCCGGCGCACAGCACTCGGGTCCCCCCGTGCCAAGGCCGGTTCGAACCGCCCGCCCTGGGAAGAACCGCCCACCGGGGTCGGCCAGGCAGCCAAGGGCCTCACTCTCGGCGGAGTGCTCGCCCTCGTCGTCGTCCCGCTCTGGATCATCGTCCTGACCAGCTTCTCCGACGCCGGTTCGATCAACCGGGCCGGCGGTCTGGTGATCTGGCCGGACGGACTGACCGCCGAGGCGTACCGGCAGATGCTGAGCGACTCGACCGTGCTGAACGCGCTGATCGTCAGCCTCGGCATCACCCTCGTCGGCACGGCCTTCTCCATGGCGGTCTCCATCACCTGTGCTTACGGGCTCTCCCGCTCCAGGTCGCTCGGCCACCGTTTCGTCCTGATGCTGCTGATCGTCACCATGTTCGTCGGCGGCGGACTGATTCCGACCTTCCTGGTCGTCACCGGGCTCGGCGGCTACGGCCAGTGGTGGGCGCTGGTGCTGCCGAGCGCGGTCTCGGTCTTCAACATCCTCGTCCTGCGCGCCTTCTACCAGTCGACCTCCTCCGAACTCATCGACGCGGCCCGGATGGACGGCGCCGGCGAGTGGCGCATCCTGTGGTCCGTGGTCCTGCCCACCTCGCGTGCCGTGACCGCCGTGATCGCGCTCTTCTACGGGGTCGGCTACTGGAACTCCTTCTTCAACGTCATGATCTACATGCCGACGGACAGCGCGAAGTGGCCGTTGCAGTACGTGCTGCTCACCTATGTGAACAGGGGCAACGGAATGCCCGGTTCGGTCGACGGCGGCTTCGGCGGCACCCAGATGCAGACCGCTCCGCTGTCGTTGCAGATGGCGGTGGTGGTCCTGACGCTGATACCGCTGCTGGTCGTCTACCCCTTCGTCCAGAAGCACCTGCGCACCGGTGTCCTCACCGGCGCCATCAAGGGCTGAGCACGTCCGCGGTGCTGTTGCCGTAACGGCCCCATGCCCCCGCCTGTCTCTTCGGGGCGGCCCGGGATCCATTCCGAACCATGTTCGACATGCCGAACACTCCTCACTCCCCGTTCCCACAGGAAGACCCCCTCACGTGTCCGACCACCACCGCCCGGACGGCGCCCCCGCCCTCACCCTCGCCAACCCGGTGCTCCCCGGTTTCCACCCCGACCCCAGCATCTGCCGCCGGGGCGACGACTACTACCTCGTCTGCTCCAGCTTCGAGTACTTCCCCGGCATCCCTGTCTTCCACAGCCGCGACCTGGTGCACTGGAAGCAGATCGGCAATGCCCTCGACCGGCCCGCCCAGTTGCGCCTGCCGTACGACCGGCCGTCCTCCGGCGGAATCTACGCCCCCACCCTGCGCTTCCACGACGGCCGCTTCTGGCTGGTCGTCACCAACGTGAACGACGAGGGCAACATGCTCCTCACCGCCACCGACCCGGCGGGCCCCTGGTCGGACCCGGTGCGGCTGCCGGACGTGCCGGGCATCGACCCCGATCTCGCCTGGGACGAGGACGGCGCCTGCTGGTGCACGGTCGCCGGGGTCTCGCAGGTCCGTCTGGACCCGTACAACGGGAAGGTGCTGAACGGGCCGCGTCCCCTCTGGTCCGGCAGCCCGGGCGCCCAGGCCCCCGAGGCGCCGCACCTGTACCGGATCGGCGAGTTCTGGTACTTGATGATCGCCGAGGGCGGGACCGAGCGCGGACACGCCGTCTCGATCGCCCGTGGACGTCACCCCTCGGGCCCGTTCGAGCCCTGCCCGGACAACCCCGTCCTCACCCACCGCGGCACCAGTCGCCCCATCCAGAACACCGGTCACGCGGACCTGGTCCAGGCGCCCGACGGGTCCTGGTGGATGGTGCTGCTCGCGGTTCGGCCGCGCGGCGGCACCCCCGGCTGGCACGTACTGGGCCGCGAGACCTTCCTCGCCCCGGTGGAATGGGTCGACGGCTGGCCGGTAATCGGGGAGGTCACCGGCGAGCTGCCCGCCCCCGCCTGGCCGTTGCACCCCGTTCCCGCCACCACCGGGAGGGACGACTTCGACGACGCCTCGCTCCCCTTCCACTGGCTGTCGCTGCGCGCCCGCCCGGAGCGGCTGTGCACCACCGAGGAGCGCCCCGGTCACCTGACCCTGCGCGCCGCGGGGGAGTCCCTCGACGCGCCCGACGTGACCTTCGTCGGCCGCCGCCAGCAGCACTTCTCCTGCCGGGTGCGCACCCTCGTGGACCCCGGCCGAGGACGCGGCGGGCTGGCCGTACGGCTGGACGAGCAGCACCACTACGAGATCGAGGCGGCCGACGGCGAAGTGAGGGTCCTCGCCCGGATCGGCTCCCTGCGCACCGAGGTCGCCTCCGCCCCGGTGCCCGCCGGGCCGGTGGTGCTCGGCCTCGACGTCGTGCCCCAGCCTCCGCAGGGCCCGCGGACCGGTCCCGACCGGCTGGCCCTCGGCGTCGAGTTCCCGGGCGGCGCGTACACCGAACTCGCCTCCCTGGACGGCCGGTACCTCTCCACCGAGGTCGCCGGCGGCTTCACCGGCCGGGTGATCGGCATGTACGCCGCCTCCGGCACCGTCCACTTCGACTGGTTCGACTACGAGCCGCTCGACGGCTGAGCCAGTCGGCTCCCCCGCACCACGGCGCACCACCGACCGAAAGGAACACCGTGAACGACCTACGACGATCCTCGTACCACCGGAGCCACGGTCCCGGCCGCCTGCTGGCCGTGCTGCTGGCGCTGGCGGTCGTGCTGGGCCTGTCCGCCGGTACGGCGGCGGCCGGGCCGGACGAGGGCAAGAAGCCGCCGCGGCCCGCCGTCGCCGTGCCGTACCAGGCCAAGGACGTCAACGCGGCGATGCAGCCCGGCTGGAACCTGGGCAACACCCTGGACGCCATCCCGGACGAGACGTCCTGGGGCAACCCGCTGACCACCAGAGCGCACTTCGCGAAGATCCGCTCCGAGGGCTTCCGCAGCGTCCGCATCCCCGTGACCTGGACCGACCACCAGTCCGCCACCGCCCCCTACGCCGTCGACGCCACCTGGATGAAGCGGGTCCAGCAGGTCGTGGACTTCGCGGTCGCCGAGGGCCTGTACGTGGTGCTCAACGTGCACCACGACTCGTGGCAGTGGATCAAGAAGATGTCCACCGAGCACGATCAGGTCGTCGCCCGCTACAACTCGCTGTGGACCCAGATCGCCCGGCAGTTCCGTGACGCCCCGCGCAGCGTGCTCTTCGAGAGCATCAACGAGCCGCAGTTCGCGGACGCCTCCCAGGAGCAGATCACCCGGTTCCTGCACGAGCTCAACACCTCCTTCCACTCGATCGTCCGCGCCTCGGGCAGCCGCAACGGCGACCGTGTGCTGGTCCTGCCCTCCTGGAACACCTCCGCCAACCAGAAGCCCCTGGACGACCTCGTCACCACCATCCGCGCGCTGAAGGACCCGCACCTGATCGCCACCGTGCACTACTACAGCTGGTACCCGTTCAGCGTGAACATCGCGGGCGGCACCCGCTACGACGAGACCGCCCAGAAAGACCTGGAGACCTCCTTCGACCGGGTGCGCGACACCCTCCTCGCCCGGGGCATCCCGGTGTACCTCGGCGAGTTCGGCCTGCTCAGCTGGCCGAACCACTTCCACCCCGAGAGCGTCGAGCGGGGCGAGGCGCTGAAGTACTTCGAGCACCTCGGGCACAAGATGCGCACCCTCGGCATCACCACCGCCCTGTGGGACGCGTTCAACCTGCTGAACCGGGAGACGCTGAAGTGGCGCGACCCCGCCCTGTTCGCCCTGATCAAGTCGAGCTGGACCACCCGCTCGGGCAGCACCTCCTTCGACAGGGTGTACCTGCCGAAGTCGGGCGCCGTCCCCGCCCGTTCGCTCACCCTGAACCGCAACGGCCTGAAGTTCCGGGGCCTGTGGCACGGCTCCGGCAAGCTGGTCCAGGGCCGGGACTACACCCTCTCCGGCGACCGGCTCACCCTCACGGCAGAACTGCTGACCCGACTGGCCGGTGACCGGGGATACGGGGTCAACGCCACGGTGCAGGCCCGGTTCTCCGCCGGTCGGCCCTGGACCGTCGAGGTGGTCACCACCGGCCGCCCGGTGCTGACGAACACGACCGGCACCACCGAGGCGTTCGCCGTCCCCGCCCAGTACCGGGGCGACCAACTGGCCACCATGCACGCCACCTACGCGGACGGCAGCAACGCGGGCCCGACCGACTGGACCCCGTACCAGGAGTTCAACCAGGCGTTCTCGCCGGACTACCCGAAGAGCACGATCGTCCTGACCCCGGCGTTCAACACGTCGCTCCGCGAGGGGCAGACGGCCACGCTGGTCTTCCACTTCTACAGCGGCGCCACCGTCACCTACCAGGTGACCAGGACCGGCAGCACGGTCACCGGCACCGTCACCTGACCCCGCGCCCTCCCCCCCGTACGCCCCGGCTGCCGCTCCCCCGGCAGCCGGGGCCCTCACCCCGCCGATTCCGAGGTGCGTCCGACGTGTTCCCGCTGCCCCCGCGCGTCCTGTTCGGCGCCGCCTACTACCCCGAGTACCAGCCCCACGACCGGCTCGAGGAAGACCTCGACCTGATGGCGGAGGCGAAGTTCACCGTCATCCGGGTCGGTGAGTCGGTCTGGTCCACCTGGGAGCCGGAGAACGGCCGCTTCGCGCTCGACTGGCTCACCCCGGTCCTCGACGGGGCGCACGCCCGCGGCATCTCCGTCGTCCTCGGCACCCCCACCTACGCCGTGCCGCCCTGGCTGGCCCGCCAGTACCCGGAGATCGCCGTCGAGCACACCACCGGGCGGCCCACCGGCTGGGGCGCCCGTCAGGAGGCCGACTTCACCCACCCCGCCTTCCGCTTCCACGCCGAACGCATCACCAGGGCGATCCTCACCCGCCATGCCGCCCACCCGGCCGTCATCGGCTTCCAGGTCGACAACGAGCCCGGTCTGCGCCTGCCGCACAACCACGGCGTCTTCCAGCGGTTCACCGACCACCTGCGCCAGAAGTACGGCGACGTGGAGGCCCTCAACCGCGAGTGGGGCCTGGTCTACTGGTCGCACCGCCTGTCCACCTGGGCCGACCTGTGGAAGCCCGACGGCAACCAGCAGCCGCAGTACGACGTCGCCTGGCGGGCGTTCCAGGCGCGCCAGACCACCGAGTTCATCGGCCGACAGGCGGACATCGCCCGCGAGTACGCCCGCCCGGACCAGTTCGTCACCACCTGCCTCGCCTACGCCCACCCCGCGCTGGAGGACGACGAACTCACCGACGCCCTGGACGTCACCGCGGGCAACCCCTACTACGACCTCCAGGACGCCCTCGCCCTGCCCGACCCCACCCCCCTCGCCCACGAGCAGCAGTGGAAGACCAGCGGTGTGTGGGCCCTGTACCGCAGCGCCGACCGGATCTTCTCCTCCCGCCAGGAACCCTTCCTGGTCACCGAGACCAACGCGCAGGCCGTCAGCGGCACTTCGGACAACCGCCCCGGCTACGACGGACAGTGGCGGCAGGCCGCGTGGGCGCTCGTCTCGCGCGGCGCGCGGATGATCGAGTACTGGCACTGGCACACCCTGCACTTCGGCACCGAGACGCACTGGGGCGGAGTGCTGCCGCACAGCGGGCGGCCGGGCCGGGTGTACAGCGAACTCGCGGCACTGGGCGCCGAGTTCGAGAAAGCGGGCGAACTCTTCGCCGGGATCACACCCGACGCCGACATCGCGATGGTGCACTCGGCGCCCAGCCAGTGGCTGATGGAGAAGTACCCGCCGCTGGCGACCGCGGACGGCCGTCCGGACGCCGCCTCGTACCAGCGCATCTTCGACCCCTTCTACCGGGGCGCGTTCGAGTCCGGCCGCCAGGTGCGCATCCTGCACGCCCGCCAACTGCACGACGCCCGGGGCGAACGGGACGGCCCGGCGCCCGAAGTGGCCGCCGCACTCCACCCCGTACTGGTCGTCCCCGGCCTATACCTGGCCGAGGACTCCCTGCTCGACTGGTTCGAGGCGTACGCCGCCGCCGGCGGCCACCTCGTCCTCGGCCCCCGCACCGGTTACGCGGACCACGAGGCGCGGGCCCGCCACGAACCGGCCCCCGCCCGGCTGACGGCCGCCGCCGGGGTGTCGTACGACGAGTTCAGCAACCTCTCCGGCGCACTGGGGCTGCACGCCGCGCCCGGCGGCACCCTGCGCCTCGACGCCGACGCGACCGCGACCCACTGGGTGGAGGGCCTCACCGTCACCGACGCGACGGTGCTGGCCGGGTACGACCACCCGCACTTCGGCCGCTGGCCCGCCGTCACCACCCGCCCGCACGGCGCGGGCCGGGTGACCTGCGTCGGTACGGTGCCGGGGCGTGGCCTGGCCCGGTCGCTGGCCGCCTGGCTGGCGCCCGCCCCCGTCAGCGGCTGGGACGGGCTGCCCGAGTCCGTCACGGTGGCGACCGGTACCGCCCCGGACGGACGGCGCGTCCACGTCGTGCACAACTGGAGCTGGGAGCCGGACGACGTCCCGGCGCCCGCGCACCTGGTCGACGCCCTCGACGGCACGGCCGTTGCCGCAGGTGAGCTGGTGTCCCTCGGCGCCTGGGACGTACGGGCATTCCGCACGCGGCGATGAGTCCGAACCGGGCGGCAACCTTTTCGGCGGCGGCGGCAACGAGGAGGCGACCCCCGGAACGAAGCAAGGATCCCCCATGAACGAGATGGACCCCCGCGCCGACGGCGGACGGCGGCGTGCCCACGCGGCCGCTCCCGAGCGGCGTGCCCGTGGACGCCACCGCCGGCGCAGGACGGCCTTGGGCCTGGCGCTGGGCGTGACCGGTGTGCTCGGTCCCTACCTGCTCTTCGTGCAGGACGACGCGGACGCCGCAGCGGTGGACCCCGGCGCGTACTACGCCCTGGTCTCCGTACGCAGCGACAAGGTGCTGGACGTGTCCGGGGCAGCCACCGCGGACGGCGTCCGGATACGGCAGGCGGGCCGCGTCGCCGGTGCCGCAAGCCAGCAGTGGCGGCTGCGGTCGGTGGGCGACGGCTACTACGAGCTGGAGAACCGCACCAGCCGCAAGGTCCTGGGCGTACACGGCGATGCCACCCACGCGAGTGCCGCCGTGGAGCAGCAGACCGACCGTGATTCCGCCGCGCAGCAGTGGAAGCTGGAGGAAGTGGGCGACGGGGCGGTGAAGTTCGTCTCCCGCAGGACCGGCCTGGTGCTGGACGTACGGGGCGGCTCCCGCAACGAGGGCGCGCCGCTCATCCAGTTCACCGACCGGAACACCGCCAACCAGCAGTGGAAGCTGGTGAAGGACTCCGCTTCCCAGGGCGGCTACACCTGGAACAACGCGCAGATCGTCGGCGGCGGATTCGTCACCGGGCTGGTCTTCCACCCCACCCGCAAGGACCTGCTGTACGCCCGGACCGACATCGGCGGCGCCTACCGCTGGGAGGCGGCCGCGGGCCGGTGGACCTCGATGACCGACTGGATCGGCGGGGACGACTGGAACCTGCTGGGCATCGAGAGCCTGGCGACCGATCCCGTCGACCCGAACCGCGTGTACCTCGCGAGCGGCCACTACACCAACGGCTGGGCGGGCAACGGCGCGATCCTGCGCTCCACCGACCAGGGCCGGACGTTCCAGCGCACCAACCTGCCGTTCAAACTGGGCGGGAACGAGGACGGCCGGTCCATGGGCGAGCGGCTGGTGGTGGACCCCTCCGACCACAGCAAGCTGTACCTGGGCACCCGCAAGAACGGGCTCTGGCGCAGCACCGACTTCGGTGTGACCTGGAGCCGGGTCGCGAGCTTCCCCGTCAAGGACGGTGCGAGCAGCGGGGTGGGCCTGTCCTTCGTGACCTTCGGCCCGTCCGGCAGCAAGACCCTCTACGTCGGGGTGGCCGACAAGGGCACCTCCCTGTACCGCTCCACCGACGACGGCGGCACCTGGCAGCCCGTACCGGGGCGGCCCAAGGGGGAGTTGCCGCACCACGGGGTGCTCTCCGGTGACGGTTCGCTGTACCTGACGTACACCAACACGCCCGGCCCGAACGGGGTGACGGGCGGTTCGGTGTGGAAGCACACGCCGGCCACCGGGGCGTGGAAGAACATCTCGCCGTCCAGCGGCAACTACGGGTTCGCCGGGCTGGCCGTCGATCCGCGGCGCCCGTCCACGGTGATGGTCACCACGCTGGGCCGTTGGTGGCCCTCGGACGAGCTGTACCGGTCGAACGACGGCGGTGCCTCCTGGAAGGCGCTCGGCGCCACCTCGGTGCGGGACAACTCCGCGGCGCCGTACGTCGGCAAGGGCATCGGCCACTGGATGGGTGCATTGGCCATCGACCCCTTCGACTCCGGGCACGTGCTGTACGGCACCGGGTCGGGGATCTGGGGCAGCAAGGACGTGACCGCGGCGGACCGGGGCGGCAGGACCCACTGGACGGTTCCGGCCAAGGGTGTGGAGGAGACCGCGACCCTCGGGCTGATGAAGCCGCCCGGCCAGCCACTGATCAGCGCGCTCGGCGATGTCAGCGGCTTCCGGCACGAGGACCTGACCAAGGTTCCCGCCAAGGCTTTGTCGGGACCGTTGTTCACCAACACCACCGGCATCGACTTCGCCCAGTCGAAGCCCGCGTTCATGGCGCGGGTCGGTCTCGGCCACGAACAGCACGGCGCGTACTCGACCGACGGCGGAGCCCACTGGGCCCCGTTCGCCGGGGTACCGGTGAAGGGTGCGGGCGGCGGCAGCGTGGCGGTCGCGGCGGACGGGTCCACCCTGATCTGGACCGCCGAGGGGCAGCGCCCGCACTACTCGACCGACCGGGGCGCGACCTGGAGGGCGGTCACGGGGCTTCCCGCGGACACGGTCGTGGTGGCCGACCGTACGGCCGCGCACACCTTCTACGCCCTGAGCGGCGGCACTCTGTACGCCAGCACCGACGGCGGCCGGAGCTTCGGCGGCCGGGCCACCGGCCTGGGCAACGGCCCCCTCAAGGCCGCCCCGGGCGCCGCCGGTGACCTGTGGATCAGTGCCGGGGGCGGCGGTCTCCTGCACTCCACCGACGGCGGGGCGGGCTTCACCAGGCTGAGCGGCGTGCAGAAGGCGTCGGGCATCGGCTTCGGCAAGCCGGCCCCGGGGGCCCGCCACCAGGCGCTGTACCTCAGCGGCACGGTGAAGGGCGTCACCGGGCTGTTCCGGTCCGACGACGGCGGCAGCGCCTGGGTCCGGATCAACGACGACCGCAACCAGTTCGGCGGCAGCTCCATCAGCGTCATCTCCGGCGACCCCGACATGTACGGCCGGGTCTACGTGGGCAGCTACGGCCGCGGCGTGGTGTACGGCGACCTCTCCTGACCGCGTCCCCCTGCGGGGCCAGGAGCGGAACGGCACGCCGCGCGCCGTTCCGCTCCGGTCCCGGTCGACTGCCGCAGCCGCGGAACCCGCGGTGATTTCTGCGCTCCCCGCGCCGAAGCGGCAACCTTTCCGCCTCCGGCGGCCACTGAAGAACACCACGCCGACACGTAAGAGCCGACACGTAAGAACCGAACGGATGGACCACACGGATGGGCCCGAGGACGACCACGCAGCACGGCACTCCCCCGCCACGGCGCAGACACGGACGCAAACCGGACCTCGGCGTTCCGCTGGTTCTGGGCACCCTCGCCCTTCTGGGCTGCCTGCTCCTCACGTTCCTCCCCGGGAACGGGAACGGCTCCGGGCACCCCGCCGGTGACTCCGCCGCAGTCGCCCCGGTGACCGTCCCGCCCCTGACCGGTTCCCCGGCCATGACGGCCGACCCCACGAACGTACCGACGAAGCCTCCGTCCACCGACCCGTCGACTCCGCCGCCCACCGCGACCCCGACGCCGTCAACCGGGCCCGGCCCACGCAAGACGTCCGCCGCACCCCCGGCCGCCGCCGGGTCCGTGGCCGCCACCGGTTCCCTGGCCGGACGGATCAAGCCCGAGGTCGGCTACCGGGGCGTCGCGACCGCCTACGACGCGGCCGACGGGAACGGCGCCTGCCTGTACGGCCCGGCCCCCGACCTCATGGTCGCGGCGATGAACCACACCGACTACGAGTCGGCCAGGGCCTGCGGGGCGTACGTCCGGATTCGCGCCGCAGGCGGAGCCTCCCTGACGGTACGGATCGTCAACGAGTGCCCGCTGCCCTGCGCGCCCGGACAGCTCGATCTCAGCCGGCAGGCCTTCGCCGAACTCGCCGACCTCGAAGTGGGCCGCATCCCGATCACCTGGGAGCTGCTCAGCCCCGCCACCGCCGGGCCGATGTCCCTCCGGTACAAGACGGGTTCCAGCCCCCACTGGTGTGCCGTCCAGGTGATCGGTCACCGCAACCCGGTGGCCACGCTCGAATTCCGTACGGCGGGCGGCTGGCGGCGGCTGCCCCGCTCCGCGTACAACTACTTCCTCTCGCCCGGCGGCAGCGGATGCGGCGGGTCGATCAGGATCACCGACATCTACGGGCAGCGGCTGGTCGTCGACGGGATCGCGGTGAAACCGGACGTCGTCCAGCCGGCCCGCGTCCAGTTCGCCCGGCACTGACCGTGCCCCCGTCCAAGGTCTTCGAGGTCACGGCCGTGTCCCCGGAGCCCGTCCCGGGGAGCTCCGAGGGCGACCGTTGTTACGCTCAAGCCGGTATTTTTCACACAAAACGCAGGGAGAGGGCGACCGAGGGAGATGCTCCTCGACGACGCGTCCGCGGAGTTCCACGACTTCTTCGAACGCCACTACGCCGAACTGGCCCGTTTCGCCCATCTCCTCACCGGCGAGACGGACGCGGCCGACGACCTCGCCGCGGACGCGCTGGTCGCCCTCTGGCAGCACTGGGGCCGGCTCCGTCAGGCCGATCACCCGTTGGCGTACGCCCGTGGCGTGGTGGCCAACATGGCGCGCGCACGCATCCGCAGCGCGGTGCGCGAAAGACGCCGGGTCGCCCTGTTCTGGTCCCGCAGTCCGGAGCGGACCGAGAGCCCTGACGTGGCGTCCGTGCTGGACGTACGCGCAGCGCTCGACCGGCTGCCGTTCCGCAAGCGGGCATGCGTGGTGCTGCGGCACGCCTTCGACCTGTCGGAGAAGGACACCGCGGCAGCACTGGGCATATCGGTCGGTACGGTGAAGAGCCAGACCTCCAAGGGGATGGCGGAGCTGGAACGGACGCTCGGCGCACGAGCAGCCGGGGAACTGACGGCAGGGAGGAGGAACCGGTGAACGACGACATCAACCGGCGGCTGCGCGAGGCCGCCGAGGCCCACCAGCCCGACCGCGCGAAGATCCTGGCCCGGGTGGAACGCGGCGCGTCCGGCCCCGCCGTCCGGCACCGCGCCCCGGCGATCGCGAGGTCATGGCCCAAGGCCGCCCTCACCGGCTTCGCCGCCGCCGGCATCCTGGCGACCGGCACGCTCGCCGTCGCCGGGATCGTCCAGACCTCACCGCCGCCCGGCGCCCCCACCGCTCCGGCCGCCCCTCCTCCTTCTCCCACCACCGTCTCCCCCACCCCTGCCCCCACCCCCACTCCGCCGCCCCCCTCACCTCCCCGCGACTCCACCGCCACCGCTCCCCCCGTCACCCGTCCCCCCACCGGTTCGCATCCCACCGGCCCGCCCCCCTCGTCGGCGGCCCCCCGCACACAGAGCGGCCCCCTGTCGTCGAACGGCACGGTGGATTCCCACAGCACCCGCTACTGGGCCCAGAGCAACCTGCTTCTCACCACCACCCAGCCGCTCACCTCCCTCACCGTGGAACTCCGCATCGCTTTGACCGGCGGCGTGCGGGACACCGGGAACTGGCGCACGCTGCCGAGCGACGACTTCACCGTCACCGTGCGGCAGTCCGGCGGCGGACTGCTCTACCGCTGGACCCTCAAACCCGGTCGCACCGTTCCGGCCTGGCAGCACACCTTCGCCGCCCAGTACAACCACGCCCCTGGCACACGCGACGCCTCGGCCGACAGCTACCGCGTCGACGCCCGGTCCTCGGACGGCCCCGTCTCGGTCCGGGGAGGGTTCGCACCGGCGCCGTGACCGCCGGCCGCCCGGGGCACATACGTCCCTCGACCGGGGAAGGCGGCGTCCGCCGACGCCGAGACCGCCCTGGGCGCACCCCGGCTGAACGGTGAACTCACGGGTACATGCTGTCAGTTGAGGTCCTTCGCAACGTCGTCGACGAGGGTTCCTTCCTCGACGTCATCATCAGCCACCCGGACGCCTCCGCGACCCCGCCCGTCCCCGATCTGAGCCGCTACAAGGTTCCGCTCGGCGTCGTCGCCGTCCACTCCGCCTCCCACTCGGCGAGCGGGGCCGCCTGGACGCGGCTGGAGACCCGCGGCTCGGTGAGGATCGAGCTGACGTGGTCCTTGACGGTGCCCGCGCCCGGATGGATGCGGGCACCAATGTCGGCATTGGGCAATCCCTCTGCGATCTCATGCCGCTGCTGGACGCCATTCCGCCCGTCCGCGGACGCCTCGACCCCCAACCGCGCAGGCCGGACGCGCTGTTCGCCGACCATGGCTACGACCACGACATCTACCGCGACCAGGTCCGGGCCCGCGGCATCGTCGCAGCCGTCGCAGCCCTCGCAGCCGTCGCACACCGAAGCACCCGCCACGGCACCGGACTTGGTGTCTACCAGTGGGTGGTGGAGCGGACCTTCGCCTGACTACACGGCTTCCGACGACTCCGCGCCCATCGGGAACGCCGAGCAGACATCCACGAAGTTTTCCTCGATCTGACCTGCTGCCTCATCACCCACCGGCAGCTCAAGCCATTGTGTTGGCCGCCCTTGGCCCTTTCGCGGAATACAACCCACGCCTTCGCACTCCCGCGAGAGTTTGCTGATCACCCGCCGCTGCATCGCCACTCGTACCCACCTGCTCGATCGAGGCGAGAAGGAGGCCAACCGTGTCCTCGCCATCGGACTCGTACCGGTCGAGCACGGCTTCGTCCACCTCAGGAACTGGCGGGCCATCACCAAGCTCCGCACCAATTCCGCCCGCGCCACCCGCCTCCTGCGTGCCCTGACCGTCTTGACGAACCTCGAAATCAACCGCTGACGGATGATCTTCTCCGTGGACTCCCGCTCACGATCAGCACAAATACCCCAGAGGCCGGTCGCACCAGCCCTTTGACCTGCGCCCTCAGGCTGGCGGAGGCTCACTGAGCCCCGACCGGACGAAAGGGCGCTCAGCCTGTCGGTTCAGGACGGACGGCCTGCCGCCAGATGGTGGCGTCGAAGGTGAGGTACGAACTGGGAGCCGCGGCGTCGGGAAGCCCGCGTATCTCGATGAGTGCCACGTTCCCCTTGTTGACGACGCAGAGCTGAGTGCCCGGGGTCAGTTCGGCGACCTCCAGCCTGCTGACGTACCGGGTGTCGGAAGTGCAGACGTCCAATGAACCCTGCTGACCGGGGTCCAGCCGCACCACTGTGCCTCCGCTCGAGTTGATTTCTCCGTCACCGAGAGCGAAGAAGTTGAAGTCACCCTCTCCTTCGCGGGGTTTGACGGGATCCAAGGAGAACGACAGGTAGTACCGGATGGTCATGTGAATGTTCTTTTGGCGGATGGGCTCGACGGGGGCCGAAGGCGCACCCGTGTCCGCCGTCCCCGCAGTCGACCCGGCGCCCTGCCCACCGGCCCTGGTCGGCGCAGGCGCCGTGACCGTGACCGTCTCCTTGACGGTCACGGTTCTGGCGGTGGGGGAGTTCACCACCGTGGGAAGGCCGAAGAATCCCAGGAGGAGGCCGAGAACCGCGGTGACGGCGGAAACCAGTGCCGCCCATTCGGTGAGACGTCGTCGCGACGGGGCGGGGTGCGGATCTCCGTCGGGACGACCGGGGTCCGGAGCGGGTACGGGGGGTCGACCTGGCGGGGAGGTGGGAGGTACTCCGGATCCCGGCGGGGTCGGGGCCGCTCCGCTCATCCACTGCTCCCTCTGGCTCAGGAAGGACGCGGGACTCCCACGCACCTGAACTCGGTTCATTCACAAGGCTGTTGAGCCAATCTAATCCCATATCAACCGTGAGCAACAGATGGTCCGCCCCGGCTGTGCATCGAGGGACGGGCAGACACCGCGGGCATGTCGGCCGTGACTGACCTGAATCCCGCCGTCACCCTCGCACAATGCGGCGGAAAGGGTGCCCCACGGGGTCGCCGAGGACCCGCAGTGGTGCGCGGACGGTGGCGATGGTCAGCCACGGTGTGGCGATCCGGGTCTGGCTCGCCTTCCGCCAGGGCGTCGAGGATCCCGTGCGTACGGGTAGCCGTCAGGTCGTGCGTGGAGCCGGACAAAGCGGGCGAGGTCCACAGCAGCCTTCCGAACGGATCAGTGAGGACCTGCACGTTCATGCCGTGGCGCTTGTGCTTCCCGGAGCAGTACGGGGTGTCGGCGGCGATCCGGTCGATCGGCGGCAGCGTGCCGTCCAGGATGACGAACGCCTTCGCACTCGCTGTCCTCATTGCCTCGGCGACGCTCCGAGCGAGCTCGGCCAGAGCATGGACGGCCTCGCTTACGCAACGGTAGACAGTCGCAATGCCGATGCCGATGCCGAATCCAGCGGCGAGCTGGGCGTAGGTGTCACCGCACCGCGGGCGGGCCGGGGCCAGGAGGGCCTGCCGGCCTGCCGTCAGCCGCCGCCATCGGGCACCGATCGCCCGCCCGCGAAGACGGAGCTGGCCGGTCAGGTACCGCAGAGTGCGGGTGGACAGGTTGACCGAGGACGGGCAGACAAGCACGCGAAGCTCCTGGCGGCACGGTAGATCTTGGTCGAGACACCGTCCACCAGGAACTTCATCTTTCTTCATGGGCAACCAACTCGCAGTAAGTCATGCCAGGTTGGAAAAGGCTCAGTACAACGTCGCCAAGCGGACCGCACGCGAGGCCCTGGCCCCACTCGAAGCCGAAGGGCTCGTCGACGTCGTCCGCCGCCGCGGAACCGTCGTCCGCACCTGGCCTCCCCACCGGGGCCCGACCCGCGGCCGCCAAGTCCACCGCGACGAACGCGGCTACTGCTTCGACGCCTCCGCACAACCGTGGGCCGCTCTCGAACCCCCACCATCGCCCGGGCGCCCGCCCTCCGTGACATCGCCGCCCTCCTCCGCCTCCCGACGGCGGGCCCCAGGAAGTCCTCGTCCGCGAGCGGCTCATGGGCGACGCCGCCACCCACACCCCGCACCGGCTCGCCACCAGCTTCCTCTCCGCCACCCTCGCCCGCGGCACCCGGATTGCCGAAGCCGTCAGCGCCCACAGGCCCACCCCCCGCCGAAGCCGACCGGCTCCACCTGGCCAAAGGCGTCCCGCTGCTGCGCATTACCCGCACCGCTACCAACCCCGTCGGCATCCCAGCGCTCAGCTTCCTGGCGACTGCGGTGCCCCGGGAAACTCGTGACAGCGTCCCGCAGCCCAGCTGACCAGAACACGCAGCGCCCTCATGGCCCATGGACGAAAACGTCAACTCGCGGGCCGAACGGCTATGGATGCCTTCGGCGCGCGAGTTGACGGTGCTGGAAGCAGTCGCTGTGGCTCAGGGCGCGGGGACAGCGGGTTGAAGGCGGGCGATGAGTGTGCGGCGTTCGTCGATGACTGGGCCGCCCCATAGGTCGGGCTGGCTGGTGAGGCCCTCGACGTGGGCATTCGGCGGCACGGGATTGTCGGCGATGATGCCGCGGTGGCAGGGCAGAGGCGTGCGGTCGCACGAGCCCGCAGCCGTTCTAACCCGGCCCGCCCCAGCCCGTCGATGACACCTCGGCGTCAAGGGCCGGCTTCGGGGGGCGGCGGCGATCAAACGGCCATGGGGCCGACCGGCTCGGACAGGACGTCTTCCATGGCACGAACCCGATGACGGCGCCTTTATCGCCGGTGACGGCGGCGAGATGGGTGCCGGCTGCCCGCATGACGGTGAGGGCGTCGTCGAGCGGGGTGCTTCAGGGGAGAGGGGAGTTTCCCTCACCCATAGTGAAGGAACGGTAAAGCCGCCTGAGGGACTGCTGGTCACGGTATGTTTCCGGACTTTTAACGCCCTCATGGCTCCGGAGTGTCTCGTGACTCGCCGGCCCGGCCCTATGCTTCTACAGTCGTGTAGAAAATACGGGGGGCGATTGGGATACTTCCTGCCGCCCCTGGGTGCACACATGCAGCCGCCGCTTTCGGCGGTGGCCGCACGGCCGCGCACCGCTGGTTTGACTCGCTGTTGGCCTGGGAGGGCATACGTGGCTTCGATCGATCTGGACAAGGTGCTGGACAAGGCGTGGGCGGACAAGCCGCTGTCCGAGATCCTCGCCGCCCCCGTCGCGGCACTGAAGGGGGTGTCCGACCGTGACGGCGAGCTGCTGGAGGAGGCGTTCGGTGTCACCACCGTCGCCGAGCTCGCCGAGCTGAAGTACGTCCGTTGGGCCCAGGCGCTGGCCGCGCTGGACTCGGCGAAGTAGTCACCATCCTCTGGCCGCGCGGTGCCGTCCGTGCCTCGAGCAGAGGTTCCGCGGCGCCGCGCCGGCAGATCCCGTACATGAAGGAGTGAACGCCGCGATGGTGTTCAAGAAGTTGCTCGGCTCGCTCGGCGTGGGCGGCCCCACCGTGGACACGGTCCTCGACCCGGGTGCGGTTCGGCCCGGCTCCAGCCTGACCGGCCAGGTGCATCTGAAGGGCGGCAGCGCCGCCTTCGACATCGAGCAGATCACCCTGGAACTGGTCGCCCGGGTGGAGGCAGAACACGACGGCGGAGAGACCGAGGGCGTGGCGGCCTTCGGCCGGTTCACCGTCGGCGGCGGCTTCCGCCTGGCCGCCGGTGAGCAGCGCAGTGTGCCGTTCGGCCTGGCGCTGCCGTGGGAGACGCCGATCACGGAGCTGTACGGGCAGGCGCTGGGCATCGTGCTCGGCGTACGCACGGAGCTGGCGGTGGCTGGCGCGAAGGACAAGGGCGACCTCGACCCGCTCGCCGTTGCCCCGCTGCCCGTGCAGGAGGCGGTCCTCGAAGCCCTCGGCCAGCTCGGCTTCGGCTTCAAGACGGCCGACCTGGAGTACGGCCACATCCGCGGCACCGGCCAGCAGCTGCCGTTCTACCAGGAGATCGAACTCGCACCCGCCCCGCAGTACGCGTACGCCATGCGGGAGCTGGAGGTCACCTTCCTGGCCCACCCCGGCGGAATGGAAGTCGTTCTGGAGGCCGACAAGCCCGGCGGGCTCTTCTCTTCGGGCCATGATGTCGTCAACCGGCACGTCGTCAGCCACGACGGTGTCGACCAGCGCGACTGGAACACCGTCGTCGACGCCTGGCTCCGCCAGATGGTCGCCAGCCACGGCCACCACAGCGCCCCCGCACCCTACGGGCACGCAGACCCGCACGGCGCCCATTACTCTCACGACGGCCACGGCGGTCACCGTTCCGGGCCCGGCATGGGAACGGCCGTCGCCGCGGGCGCTGCGGGCCTTGCTGTCGGCGTGGCCGGCGGCCTCGTCGCCGCCGAAGTCGTCGACGAGGTCGGTGACTTCTTCGAGGGCGACGACGAGGGCGACGACGAGGCCTGACCCACCCCCTTACAGGCGCGGGCCGGGCTGCCCCGGCCCGCACACCGCTCAACGAAGGAGTTACCCCGTGGCCCTGTGGGACCGCATCCGGGAATCGGCATCGACGATGCAGACCCAGCTGACGGCGAAGAAGAACGACCTGAAGTCCGGCGCGTTCCGGGACGCGTCCATGGCGATGTGCGCGCTCGTGGCGGCCGCCGACGGCACCATCGACCCGGCCGAGCGCCGGCGCGTGGCGCAGCTGATCGCCACTAACGAGGTGCTGGGCAACTTCGACGCCGATGACCTGCGGCGCCGCTTCGAGGACAACCTGGCCAAGCTGACGGCCGACTTCGACTTCGGCAAGGTCAGCGTGCTGCAGGAGATCGCCAAGGCCAAGAAGAAGGCCGCCGAGGCCCGCGCCGTTGTCCAGATCGGCATCGTCATCGGCGGCGCCGACGGCGACTTCGACAAGTCCGAGCAGGCCGTGGTCCGCGAGGCGTGTTTCACCCTCGGCCTGCCGCCCCACGAATTCGACCTGTAGGGCAGGCACCCCTCCCGTCGGTGTGCACCGTGCGCGAGGACGGGGCGGGCGGGCATCAGAAGCAGCGGAGCGCTTCGAGGAAGGGACAGCACGGAGGTCTCCGGCATCATCACCGCCATCATCATCGGCGCCATCGTCGGAGTGCTCGGCCGGCCGCCCCTGCCCGGCCGCCAGCGCACCGGCATCCCGTGGACCATCGGTGTCGGAATCGTCGCCGCCCTGGCCGGCACCGCGATCGCCGCCGGCGTGGGCGTCTCCGACACCAAGGCATCGACTGGATCGAACTGGCCGTCCGGATCGCGTTCGCCGCAGCAGGCGTCGCCGCCGTCGAACGCCTCAAGGGCCGCCGCCGACCCACAAACGCGACCCGCCTCGGCCGCCCGGCATCCGGCCGGGCGGCCGAGGCGTCTTTGCTCCTGACTACAGCGGGGTGGCGGCCTTGAGCACGAAGAACAGCGTCACCGTCGCGTTCGCCGATGACAGCGCCGAAAGGGTGGTGCCCGCCGCGGCAGTCCACGCCGCCAGGCCCACCGCGGTGAACACCGACGGCCACCTGCGCACCGCCGGGGCCGGCTCCAGCAGCGCGCCCACCCGCCGGGGCACCGGTCCCGCCTGCGCGAAGTGGGCCGGCGTCACCGCGGGAGCGCCCTGGGAGACCAGGGCCGCCTTGCCGATCGCGCGGGCTGTCACCCAGCGGCTGCCGATCGTGCTGGCCGCTTCCTCGTCCGCCCAGCGCTCCGCCGTGAAGGTCACCGCGGTGCGCAGCGGCCGAAGGAACGGGTTGGCCCGGGCCGCCAACTGCACGGCAAGTAGAAAACGGTGGTGCCGGCCCGCGAGGTGGGCGCGCTCGTGTGCGAACAGGGCCCGCCTCTCAGCGCTTTCCAGGCACGAGAGCATCGACGTCGACACCACCACCCGGCCCGCCCTGCCCCGTCGGCCAGGAAGCGCGTAGGCGTACGGTCCGGCGTCCGGCAGCACGACCACAGACGTCGGCAGGCCGGCCACAGCTCTTTCCGCCCGGCGCCGCACCCGCAGATGCACCCACAGCGTGCGGCAGCACGCTGCCACCACGGCTCCCAGCGCCGGGATGGCCAGGAGGCCGGCAACCTCGTCGTACGGGACCGCCTCACGCACCTCCTCATCCGACCAGCCATCGGGCAGTGGATTGCCCGGCAGCTGTGCGGTCCCCACCACCATCAACAGCGCCAGGCACACCATGCTGCACACCGCCAGCACCCCGGCCACCACCGACAGCAGCACCGTGGCGGTCCGCGGATGCAGACGCTGCTCAGCGAGCCTCGCCACCGGCCACGCCGTCAACGGCAACACCAGCGGCAGAAAGACGAAAACCCCCATGACCGCGTCAGTCCTCCGGATCTCGGGCGCATTCCAGCAGCTCCCGCAGCAACCGCTCGTCCCCCGCAGGAAGCGACGTCACAAAACTCGCCAGCACCGCCTCCCGGTCCCTCTCCTGATCCAGCAGCCGTCGCATCCGCAACGCCGCCAGATCCGCCTCATCGGCGACCGGGGACCACACGAACGCCCGCCCGGACTTCTCCCGGACCACCGCTCCCTTGGCCAGCAGCCGCGTCAAGATCGTGATTACGGTCGTGTACGCCAGATCGCCACCCACCCGCTCCTGCACCCAAGCGGTGTCCACAGGGCCCTCAGCCGCACGCAGCGCACCGAGCACCTGCGCCTCCAGCTCACCCTGACCACGCCGAGCACGCCCTTGCCCTCCCACCCCGTCTCCCTCCGTCGGAACACCCCGAACAATTCGAAGGGGCCGTTCATCGTATCCAGCACCCACAGCTTCTCTACAGTCTTGTAGATTCACTGATCGCTCAGGTCGGCGATCGGGTCGAGGGCTGCGGGCCGGGCCGCGCGGCATCCGGTGGCGAGCACCACCGCGTCCGTTCGGATCGTCCTCACCGTGTCGGTGCCGGTGTGGCGGCAGTGCAATTCGACGGCCCCTGCCGTGTCGGCGGTGGCGGATCCGATCGCCGTGCCGGGGATGATCTCGACCGGTTCGGCGTCGACCGGCCGCCCGACGGTGGTCTCGTAGAGGTGGTTGTGGATCTCGGCGAGGGTCTCGGCGCTGGCTGCGAGGAGAGGAGGAGCGCCATGTGTGGTCCCGCGACGCGGGCCGGGCGTTGCGCGCTCTTCGGGCTCTTGCGCACGGCGCCGCGCACGGCCTCGGGAACGGGCGTTCACCGCGAGCCGTCGCGGTGAACGCTGCGCCCGGGCGGAACACGATCCTTCTGCCTGCAGGGCCCAGGACTCGTTCACCGGTCTGCGGATTGCGTGCGCGGCGCGCGGGGGCGTGGACCGCCTGGAGCCTGCCGAACCCGGTCACGGAGGCGGTGTCGCCGTTCAGGACGCGCCGGACCAGAGTGTCCAGCACCGCTTCCAGGGCTTCGTCGGCAGCCGGCCCCGTACCGGCAAAGCCGTTGATCGCCTCTCCGGTCGGGCCGTAGGTTCCGTCGCATGACGAATCTCCGGATCGGTGTGATGTACGACCGCGACTGGCTGCCCGAGGAGTTGCCCGCCTTCGCGCGGCGGGCCGAGGCGCTCGGCGCGGACGACCTGTGGGTGGTGGAGGACCTGCGCTGGAACGGCGGGGTGTCGGCGGCGGCCGTGGCGCTGGGCGCGAGTGAGCGGCTGCGGGTGGGCATCGGGATTGCCCCGGCGCCGTTGCGCAGCCCGGCCCTGCTGGCGATGGAACTGGCCACGCTGGCACGGGTATTCCCCGGCCGCCTGGTGGCCGGGATCGGTCATGGCGTACGGGAGTGGATGGAGCAGGCCGGGGTGGCGCCGCGCTCTCCGCTGGCCCTGCTGGAGGAGACGGTCACCGCGGTGCGGGCGCTGCTGCACGGGGAGCGGGTCACGGTGGAGGGGCGGGAGGTGCGGATCGACGGCATCGAGCTGGTGCATCCGCCCGCCGAGCCGCCGCCGCTGGTGGCGGGGGTGGTACGGCCGCGCTCGCTGGAGCTGTCCGGGCGGGTCGCGGACGGCACGCTGATCGCCGAGGGCCACGGGCCGCGGGACCTGGAGCACATCCGGGCGCTGCTGGCCAAGGGCGGCGCGGGGGACGACCACACGCTGAACGTGTTCGCGTTCGCCTGCGTCGGCGACGACCCCGAGGAGGTCGCGCGGACCCTGCACCCGCACACCGAGGGGCACGGCACCTGGCTGGGCCGCCCGCAGGAGGAGGTCTTCACCGTCTCCGGCGACGCCGCCGGGGCCGCGGCACGGATCGACGCGCTGCGGGAGTCGGGCGCCGACACCGTCGTCCTCCGGTTCGTCGGCGCCGAGCCGCTGCGGCAGCTGGAAGCGGTCCTGGAGACCGCCCGGCGCTGACCCGCCCTGCGCCGACACACAGGCCAACGGGCTCTCCTCGCTCCGCACCGGCTTCGCCGAGGACTGCCACGGGCCCGACCGGGCAGCACGACCGTCCGCACCACACCCCTGGGCATACGGGCCTCGCCGCTGATCACTGCGGCTCGGTGCCTCGTACCGCACCGCCCTGCAGGGCTCGGGCAGTTCCCCCTGCGGCACACTCCGCTGAGTGAGCGACCCCACCGGCCTCTGGGTGCCGGACAGCAGGTCGTCGCCCGGTGGCGCTACCTCACCGGGGTTGCTGTCACCGGCGGCGCCTCGCCTCTGGGGTGCTCGGCCGGCCCCGGTTCAGGCCAGTTGCCCGCCTGTGGTGCGGGGTTCTTCCAGAGCCTCATCCGAGGCGATTTCGGCGCGGAGCACGCTGTAGCGCACCACGTCGCGCCACTGCCCGTCCCGGAACACGGTGCTGCGCAGCACGCCCTCACGGGTGAAGCCGGACTTCTCCAGTGCGCGCTGCTCGGCGATGTTCTCCGTCTCGGTGTCCGCCTCGAGTCTGACCACAGGAGTGTGCGCGAACAGATAGCGCACCAGCAACCGCTGAGCCTGCGTGCCGACACCACGTCCCCGGCCGTCCGGCAGCAACTGGGCTCCGATGTTCCAGCAGTACGAACTCCGCGAGGTCATGACCTTCCGCCATGCCACGAAACCGTGCCGGTCGGTGCCAGTCGTCACCATCAGCTGGCCGCCGTCATCGTTCAGCAGGCCGTCCTGCGCCCAGCGGCGTCGCCAGCGCCCCGGATCCGACCAGCCCAGCCATTGGAACGGCCCGGTCGCCTCCGGATCTGTCAGGAACCGCTCAAGCACCGACAAGTCCTCCTCGACCACTGGACGCAGTATCACGGGACCGTCGCTCACCCCATCACCCCAGGTCTCGTTGAGTGCTTCAGTTGGCCACTCGTGCGCTCGGCATCGATTCGCCCTGGGCCAACTCCCCGCCCGTAGAGGAGCACGCGTCGCCGGCCGCCGCCAGGGTGAACCGGCTTGTCCGCGGGAGAGCGCCGAGTTCGGGACCGTTACCGCGCACGGACGGTGTAGGTCAGGTGCGTCACCTTCGGGGAGGGCTCCGTGCGGACCGCCTCCAGGGCCACGCGGCCCGCGTCCACGCCCTCGAACAGGCGGATTCCGGAGCCGAACAGCACCGGTGACAGTGCGATCGAGAACTCGTCGACCAGGCCCGCGTTCATGTACTCCAGGATCGTCGCGCCGCCGCCCGCGATGCGGACGTCGCGGTCGCCGGCGGCCTCGCGGGCCCGGTCGAGCGCGGCCCCGATGCCATCGTTGACGAAGTGGAAGGTGGTCCCGCCCGGCCGCTTCCAGGGGGCACGCTTCTCGTGCGTCACCACGAAGACCGAGGTGTGGAACGGCGCCTCTTCCGGCCACATCTTCTCGCCGGCGTCGAACATGCGCTTGCCCATCACACTCGCGCCGGTGCGCTCGAATGCCTCCCGCACGATGTCGTTGTCGCGCCCCTCCTCGCCGCCTTCGCCGAGCTTCAGGTTTTCCCGGAAGAACCGCTGCGGAAATACCCACCGCTGCAGTTCCATCCACTGCTGCCCCATCAGCTCCTCGGGAGAATCGGGCGCTATGAAACCGTCCAGCGACATCGACACGCTGAAGAACACCTTCCCGGCCATCAGCCGTCCTCAGCTCCCTTCTGAATGTTCTCGGTGACATAAGCAGCGAGGTTGCTCAGGGTCTGCCGGCCGGCCTCGATCGCGTGGTACTTCCCGACCGCCTCGTCACGCTGCTTCTTGGTGGGGAACACGGTGTGCATCTCGATCCGGGTCGCCGTGCTGTCGGCCTCGAACGTCAGGACCGACTCGAAGGCGTTCGGGTCGTCGCGGGTCTCACCGTGGAGCATCGCGATCCGTTCCGACGGGACGATCTCGGTCCAGGTGATCCACTCCTGGTAGTCCGTCCCGTCCGGTCCGTGCATCACGAAGTCCCACTCGCCGCCGACGCGAAACTCGAATGCCTGCGTGGTGGTGGTGAACCCTTCCGGCCCCCACCACCGCGACAGGTGCCGGACATCGGTGAACGCCTCGAACACCAGCTCCCGTGGGGCGTCGATGATCCGGGAGATGACAGTCTCCCGGTCGGCTGTCGCCGACCGCGTCGGCGTTCCTCGTTCTCTCGTGCTCATCGGCTACTCCGCTTTCCGTGTCTGCTTCAGGTCCTGCACGTAGGCGTCCAGTCGGTCGAAGCTCTCGTTCCAGAACTGCTCGAAACCGCCGGTCCACTCATGGACGGACCGCAGCCCGCCGGCGTCAAGGCCGTACAGGCGCTGCTTGCCCGCCTTGCGGTCGCGCACCAGCCCGACCTCCCGGAGCACCCGCAGGTGTTTGGACGCCCCCGGCTGGGTCGTCCCCAACCCCTGAGCCACCTCCGTCACCGAAAGCTCACCCGCCCGCAGCAGCACCAGGATTTCCCGGCGCTGAGGCTCGGCGATGGCGTTGAAGACGTCCGATGTCGTCGCTGCTCGTGACATGGACAAAATCATATTCCCATATCGGCATGCGTCAAGCGCTCGGGGCTGAGATGCCAGCGGTCTGGACGCATGTGCCCGAACCCGACCGGGGCTTCACGACGTACGCCGACCTCGTCCTGGACCTCACCCTCGCCTTCCACCACACCGCCCAAGACGACCGGGACCAAGCGGCCACGGCCCTCGCCCGACTCCGCGAAACCACCCGTGACGGCGACTACGCCCACCACCGCGACCTCGCCCACTTCATGGCCGGCCCGCCCCCCGAAAACCTCTCCCCAGCGCACTGGACCGACGGCGTCCAGCACGTACGGCATCGACGGCGCCCCTCAGACCTCACCCGCACACGCACCTGCAAGGCCAGTTCTGATGACCACCGGAAGCGGGGCTCCCCCTGTGCGCGTGGACGGCACCTGAGCACTGGCCCGGGGAGGACGCGCCACCAGGTACTGCCCCCGCGCGCGGACGGCACCCTGGGGCCCGCCTTCCACCTTCTTGTATGCTGCACCGTTCCGGCGGCCAGCCGACCCCCGGGCATAAACCGTCAGAGGCCCTCTTTGCCCGTGTCCCGTCGCCTTGCCGAGCCCGCTGACCCGGCCGGGGAGGGCCGTCAGCCGGCATACCCGACACCCCACGCCTGCGGCGGCGCTCGCTGCGGCCGGAGGCGTCCCCCTTCGGAGCGCCGGCCCGCCGCAGAGGATGCCCCAGGGAAGTAGTCGGCGTAAGCCGCGGCCCAGGTGATCGATTCCAAGGGATTGGCGATCGTAGGCGAACTGCGTTCAGCGGGTGTGACGTTTGCGGCCCGCCGTCTGCGTGGGCGCGCACCAACGTGACGTCGGTTTCCTGCCAGCAACCGCCCATCCGTCGATCCAGCATGGGCACATGACCAAATACACCGTGCTCCCCGTTGACCCAGCTGTCATGAAGGAACTGCGGGTTGTCGACGATGCGGGCCGTCCCTGCGCCCCGTACACCGCGACCGGCGACGACGTGGGCTCCCCGCTGCGCTGCTGCCTGCGCCCCATCACGCTCGGTGAGCGGATCGCCCTCGTCTCGTACGCTCCATTGCGTCGCTGGGCCGCCGCGAAGGGTGCAGATCCGGGTGCGTACGACGAACAGGGCCCCGTCTTCATCCACGCCGATGACTGCGGCGGGTTCATCCCCGGCGAGGACTACCCCTTTGCCCGGCCGGGCGCCCTGCGTACCGTGCGCCGCTATGACGCCCGGGGCCACATCGCAGGTGGCCGCCTTCTGGAGATCCCCACCGACGCCACGACTGGCTTCGATGCAGCCTTCGACGATGCGTTCAACGATCCGGAGGTGGTGCTCGTACACGTCAGGGCACTGGAATACGGATGCTTCCACTTCGAGCTGCGACGGCCCTCCGCCGAGGAGCGGTCCGGCAGCAGCCAGCAGAAGAACGCCGCCCGGTAGTCGTAGCTCTTCCCGAACTCCATGCCCCGGTCCTGACCTCCATCGCCTTGTCCGCCTACTTGACCTACCCGTACGAGATCGCGGTTCCGTAGGCCACCAGGTAGAAGGAGCCAGGATCCCTCCCTTTCTGGAAGGTTGTCAGACGTGCGCCGACGACCTCGTCGGCCCCGACCTCGTTCGCGTTCACGCTCAGAGAAGAGAACGCTTCGCCGGGGAAAACCTGCTCGTCGCCCCAAACGACCCAGCTGGAAGTTACGGGGCGGTCTGTCCGCAGGGGGGTGTCGACGGTGAGGACCGGGACCGGAAAAGGAAGTCTTCTCGCCATGACCACGACATGGTGCCAGGGTCCGAACCGTTCAACAACAGGCGACACCCACCGCCTGGCCACCCGACTCGCCGACTGGGCGCGCGTCGTGCAGGCCGGTGCCGGCCGGGAACGGAAGACCCTGCATGGCTGACCGCCTGTACCTATGGCACTCGACGGACAAGTCGAGCATCTTCGCCACCGGGACGGTGAGGCCCAGGTGCCACCAGTCGCTGCCCCGCTCCCCCTTCATCCGGGCCTCGACGCGCGCGTGCAGGCCGATGGCCTCGGTGGAGTCACTCAGGGACCGTGCCCTCGACGCCGGGCCCGAGGACGTCGGTGGGCGGGATCCGGTCGAGACTGACGGCGACGTCCCGGGCGAGCGAATCGGCGGCGAACCGGTCGCGCACCTCGGCCGCGCCGGGCGAGAGGTTGTCACGGTCGCCGGCGGACATGGTTGCCCTGATGCCCTCGTGGGAGCGTTGGCGGGCCTCGACCCAGTCCTCGGCGACCGCGCGCGACCACTGGTCGCGGCCGCCGACGGCGGTCTGCGGCTGGGGGACTTCACTGTTGCCGCGCGAGATGCAGGCGCGCAGCGTCGAGGCGGTGTTGCCGCCGAGCTCCGCCATCTTCGGCCCCCCAGCAACTGGGCTCCGGTCAGCTCGATGCTGGAGACGTCGACCACGCACCGCTCCAGGGGCGGCGGCCCCGTCGGGCTGCGCCTCGTCCCGCTCCTGGCGGCGCTCGGCCCCCAGGGCCAGGTGGTCGAGCCAGTTGTCCGGTGCCGGGGCCTCGGGGTCAAAGGCGGTGACCTTGCCGACGTACGCGCGGGAGGCATCGGCGCGGCCGCCGAGCATGTCGGCGGCGGTGACGGTGGCAGCCGCGCGAGCCCGGTGCCGTTCGTGCCGCTGCGCGACCGGGTCCCAGATCTGGGCCGGCCGGTACCAGGCGGTGCCGTCCCGCCAGTAGCCGCCCGCCCGGAACAGCAGTTCGGCATCCCCCACTGGCTGTGCAGGGGGAGATGTCGTTGTCGTGCATCAGCAGCACGGTGCGCCCGTGCTCGGGATGGAAACGCGCCGACCAGCCCAGGTCGTGGTTGAGGGGATCGGGAGCGGCCGCCGCCCAGCGCTCGCGCAGGGAAGCGCCGGCGGCCGGGAGCTCCCAGGCCCGCGCGGTGACCAGCACGCCGATCGCCGCGCCCGGGCCCGTCGGCTCACGTCCGTCGCGCCGCACCACCAGTTCGACGGATTCGCCGGGGAAATGCCACCGCCCGGGTGCTGCGGTGGCATTCGACATGCGGCCCACCAGGACGCGTCCGTCGGCGGTGGGCTGGATGCGCCGTGACCGCTCATGGGCCGAGGGCGGGCGAAGGACGAGCGGAGGGCGGGCGGAGGGTGTGCGGCGCGGTTCCCGCCGGAGCCGGGTCGGGGCTGGAGCCGCACCGCGGGCCGGGGCACGGCTCGCGGCGGGCCGTCGGGGCCGTCGCGTTCTCGGGCGGCGGAGGGCCGCACGCGCCGCTTGACTCTTTCTTGACCACGCACCGGGAGGCCCATGGGGCTCCCGTGACCGTCCCGTATTCGCGGGCCGGGAGTGAGAGCTGAATCACTGCCTGGGTGGTGATGTCCGGAGTAAGGGGAGCGTAACTTAGGTGAGCCTCAGTAGACCTGTGGGCCTCGTAGACCTTTCACCCCGCGTGGAGTCCCGTTATGCGTCCCGTACGTCTCTCCCTCCTGGCCGTGGCCGCCGCCGCGACCGTCCTCGCCGCGACCGGCTGCACTCAGAAGAGCAAGGGCGCCGAAGGCGGCGGGGAAGGCGACGGCGTGATCCGGGTCGTCGCCAAGGACGACTCGTGCGAGGTGTCGAAGAAGGAGTTCCCCGCCGGGAAGGTCGAGCTGGCCGTGGAGAACAAGGGCTCCAAGGTCACCGAGGTCTACGTCCTGTTCCCCGACGACCGCATCGTCACCGAACGCGAGAACATCGGCCCGGGCACCAAGGCCGACCTCACCGCCGAGATCAAGGCCGGTGCGTACGAGATCGCCTGCAAGCCGGGCATGAAGGGCGACGGAATCCGGCAGAAGGTCACCGCCAGCGGCGGCGATGGCGCCACGGCCGCCCGGCGCAGCCCCGAGAAGGACACCGCTGTCGCCGCGTACCGCACCTATGTGCGTGAGCAGGCCGAGCAGACCCTCCCCAAGGCGCGGGTGTTCGCGGACGCGGTGAAGGCGGGCGACCTGGAGGCCGCGAAGAAGGCGTACGCGCCCTCGCGCATCGGCTGGGAGCGCACCGAGCCGGTCGCGGAGTCGTTCGGCGACATCGACCCGATGGTCGACCTGCGCGAGGACGGCGTCGAGGAGTCGGGCAAGCCGTGGACGGGCTGGCACCGCCTGGAGAAAGCGCTGTGGCAGGACAAGAAGATCGGCGACGAGGAGAAGCAGCTCGCCGACACCCTGATGAGGGACCTGGACACCTGGGTGAAGAAGGTCGGCACCGCCGAGATCACCCCCTCCTCCATGGCCAACGGTGCCAAGGAACTCCTGGACGAGGTCGCCACCGGCAAGGTGACGGGCGAGGAGGAGCGGTACAGCCACACCGACCTGGTGGACTTCAAGGCGAACGTAGAGGGCGCGCAGAAGGCGTACACGCTGCTGCGGCCGATCTCCGCCAAGGGCGACCCGAAGCTGACGGACACCCTGGACAAGCAGTTCGCCGCGCTGAACAAGCTGCTCGACAAGCACCGCCCGGACGCCTCCTCGTACGAGTTCACCTCGTACGACAAGGTCGGGAAGGCGGACCGCAAGGAGCTGTCCGACGGCGTGAACGCGCTCGCGGAGCCGCTGTCGAAGCTCGCCGCAGCGGTCACCAAGTAACCCCGGAGAAGAGGGCGGCCCCGTGTCTGACGAAGTGAACTCCCCCTCTCCGTCCCGGCGTTCGGTACTGGGTTGGGGCGGGGCCGGGCTCGCGCTCGGTGCCGCGGCGGCGGGCGGGGCAGCCGTGGTGCTCGGCCGTGACGAGGACCCGGAGCCCGCCGCGTCCGGCGGCGCGGCCGTGCCCTTCCACGGCCCGCACCAAGCGGGCATCGCGACCGCCGTCCCCGACCGGCTGCACTTCGCCGCGTTCGACGTGACCACCGGGGACCGGGCGGAGCTCGTCCAGTTGCTGAAGGACTGGACGGCGGCGGCGGCCCGGCTGACGGCGGGCCGCGCGGTCGGCGAGGGGGCGTACGGCGGTCTGCCGGAGGCCCCGCCGGACGACACGGGCGAGGCCCTGGGCCTCAAGCCGTCCCGGCTCACGCTGACGGTCGGCTTCGGGCCCTCCCTCTTCGACGGCCGCTTCGGGCTGAAGGACCGGCGCCCGGCAGCCCTGGTCGACCTGCCCACATTCCCCGGCGACAACCTCGATCCCGCGCGCAGCGGCGGCGACCTGTGCGTGCAGGCCTGCTCCGACGACCCCCAGGTCGCGGTGCACGCCATCCGCAACCTCGCCAGGATCGGCTTCGGGAAGGTCGCCGTGCGCTGGTCCCAGCTCGGCTTCGGCAAGACGTCCTCGACGACGCCGGACACGCAGACCCCCCGCAACCTCTTCGGCTTCAAGGACGGCACCCGCAACGTCGCGGGCACCGACGCCGCCTCGCTCGACCAGCACGTGTGGGCGTCGGCCAAGGACGGGTGCACATGGATGGCGGGCGGCTCCTACCTGGTCGCGCGCCGCATCCGGATGAACATCGAGACCTGGGACCGCACCTCCCTTCAGGAGCAGGAGGACGTATTCGGCCGCGACAAGGGGGAGGGGGCCGCGGTCGGCAGGTCCACGGAGCACGAGGAGCCGCTGCTGAAGGCGATGCTGCCGACCTCGCACGTGCGCCTCGCCCACCCGGACTCCCACTCCGGAGCCCGGATGCTGCGCCGGGGTTACTCCTTCACCGACGGCACGGACGGGCTCGGCCGCCTGGACGCGGGGCTGTTCTTCCTCGCCTACCAGCGCGACGCGCGGGACGCCTTCATTCCCGTACAGCGCACTCTGGCGCGCTCCGACGCGCTCAACGAATACATCCAGCACGTGGGTTCGGCGCACTTCGCCGTCCCGCCGGGCGTCCGGGACGCGGACGACTGGTGGGGCCGGGCGCTGTTCACGCAGCCCCGAGAATCCTGAGAGGACGGGAACCGACGTGTTCGCGAACTATCTGACCGGCCTGCGCGAGGGGCTCGAAGCCAGTCTCGTCGTCTGCATCCTGGTCGCCTATCTGGTGAAGACCGGCCGCAGGGATGCCCTGAAGCCGGTGTGGACCGGCATCGGCATCGCGGTGCTGCTCGCGCTGGGCTTCGGCGCGGCCCTCACCTACGGGTCGCAGGAGCTGACCTTCGAGGCGCAGGAGGCGCTCGGCGGTTCGCTGTCGATCGTCGCGGTGGGCCTGGTGTCGTGGATGGTGTTCTGGATGCGGCGCACCGCCCGGCACCTGAAGGCGGAGCTGACCGGCAGACTGGACGCCGCCCTGCGCATGGGCACGGGCGCCCTGGTGGCGACCGCGTTCCTGGCGGTGGGCCGGGAGGGGCTGGAGACCGCGCTGTTCGTGTGGTCGTCGGTGCGGGCGCTGAGCGACGGCACCCACGGCCCGGTGATCGGCGTGGCCCTCGGGCTGGCGACGGCGGTGGCGCTGGGCTGGCTGTTCTACAAGGGCGCGGTACGGATCGACCTGGCGAAGTTCTTCACCTGGACCGGCGCGATGCTGCTGGTCGTCGCGGCGGGCGTGCTGGCGTACGGAGTGCACGACCTCCAGGAGGCCCGCTTCCTCGGCGGCCTGTCCGACAAGGCCTTCGACGTCAGCGAGCAGGTCCCGCCGGACAGCTGGTACGGCACCCTGCTGAAGGGCGTCTTCAACTTCCAGCCGGACCCGACGGTCCTCCAGGTCGCGGTGTGGGCGCTGTACCTGGTCCCGATGCTCGTGCTGTTCTTCGCCCCGGCAGGGTTCCGGTCGTCGGTGACGGCAGCGACGACGGGGACGCAGAGGGCAACGGACGACCAGGCGCACGCACGGACGTCGGCGGCTGCCGGCCGCTCTGGCGGCGGTGACCGCGCTGACGGGCGCAGGCGTCGGTGAGGCGTCCCCCGGAGTGTGGACACAGGGGTTCGCGGCGAGCGTGATTCCACGTTCTTGTCGGTGCTGCTGTTCGAGCTCAGCGGGCGAGAGGTGGCCGAGGGCGCTGTGCCGCCTGCGGGCGGTGCGACAGGTCAGCCACTGGAAGATCTCCAGCCTCGCCTGACACCGTCGAGAACAGCCTCTCGTACATCGGCCACAGGGGTCACGCCAGGCTGCGCCTCACCAGATCCCGGCACGCGCGCGCCCGGCCCGGTCTAGCGTCCCAGACGGTCCGTGCCGACATGGGTGTGCGGGTCAGGCCCGGTGTCCAGAGCGCTCCGGGAGCGGCACCACCGGGCCGCTCCCGACCGAACCGACGGGTCGCAGCGTGGGAGGTGCCGGAAGTGGGCAGTTCATCCTTGGCCCCCGAACGAGGGCTTCGTCCGGGGAGTGAGACGGGGGTGGGGTCGAGGTGGCCGTGGTCGATATGTGGGTCGGCGTGGCAACCGGGATCTGTGTGGCGGTGTTGTCAGCGGTCGTGATGGTGAGCTTCTGGTCGGCCGAGGAACGCGAGTGGCGTGCGCTGGCCGCAAGCGCGGGTCCGGGCCGGCCGTTGACACAACGGTTGTCTTTGTACGAGCTCGCCTATATGGAAAATCGTTTCGGCCCCGGCAATGTCCTGGGCGTGGCCTTGGTGCGGATGCATGCCGAGCAGCGCCTGACATTCCTGGGCAGGAGTTACGACGGGTACAGGTTCCGGGTAGACGACCCGGAACCGCGTGACGAGGTGGAAGTCGTACTGCTCGACCTGCTGGGCAAGGGGCGCGGATGGCTCTCCACCTCCTTCGGCCCCTATGACCTCTCCGTCCCGCCATGGCGGGCACTGCACGAGCGCCTGATCGCAGACGGCCTGCTGCGTGAACGGGGTCTTCCCGAGGGCATCTCCGCCGACTCGCCGCATGCATCCGCCTGGAGGAACGCACGCGCAAGGGCCTACCGCCGGAGGCGCCGCCTGCTGGCCGGGGCCCTGACTGCGGGAGCCGTGGCGGCCCTCTTGTCCGAGCTCTGGCTGCTGCTCGTGCTCTACATCGCCCTTCTGTCGGCCCTGCCTGCGTTCAACAGGCCCGTCGTCCGCCCCCCGGCTGTGACGGTCACCGAGGCGGGCAGGACCGCAGCGCGCACCGCCCGCGCAGCAGCAACCGCTTCGGAGGAAGCCCAGGCGCTCGTGACCGTTGCGCTGGGTGGCCTGAGCGCGCTGCCCCACTGGCACCCGTTCGCCAGGCCTCCGCAGCATCCACCGCCCCCTGTCTCGCCCCGCACTGCCGACCGGGACGAAGAGCCCCAGCGCATCATCAGCCTCGATCCACCAGGACTCGGAGGGCTGTGAACCCGGGACGAGGTCGCCGAACCGATCCAGCCGGTCGACCAGGGTGTCGAGCCCTGTGGTGAGTACTTACGAGGAGGAGGCGAGCCGGACCCTTCATCGAGCGCTCTCCTGGGGCGGTGTGGGGGTGGTGAGCCGGTGGACGGCAGCAGCCCGACCACAGGCAGGCAGCACCGTCTTGAGGCTATGGGCGCAGGCCGCGTCCAGCAGCGCGGCGACGCCGTTCCCGGTGAGGTCCTGGACGCGGTTCTCCAGGTCGGTGCCGGGGGGACCGCGGGGCATGGACGGACTGTTCTGCGCGTCCCGGGCTGCCCGCGACGACCTCCCACGACGTCGGCCGCCTCACCGTCGCGAGCCGGTGCGAGGTGGCGCCGGGCGCTTTCGGGGCCGTGGGGAGGCGGCCGGGAAGGGGGGCCGCCTGCCGCGCGAGCGGTAGACGATGTACGAGCGGACCAGATAGCCGACCGGTGCGGTGAACGCGTGGACGAGCCGGCTGAAGGGCCACAGTGCGAACAGTGCCATGCCCAGCAGGGCCTGCTCGGGGCGGCCGACGGGTCCTCGGCGACAAGGCGCATTCGTCCCGGGCGATCCGCACCTGGTGCAGGCGTCGCGGCATCGCCGTTACGATCCCTGAACGCTCTGACCAGGTCGTCAACCGGCTCCGTCGGGGTTCCCGAGGCGGCCGACCACCCGTCTTCGACGCGGAAGCGCACAAGCACCGCAACGTCGCCGAAAGGTGCTTCAGCCGACTCAAGCAGTTCCGCGCGACAGCAACCCGCTTCGACGAGCTCGCGGACCGCTGCCAGGCCGGACTCCGTCCCGCCCCGCTGATCCTCCGGCTCCGCGGACCCGCGTCGGCAGACGCTCAGCGCCCAGGAACCGGAACGGTCAGCACACCCGATGGGATTCCCAGCTGACTCAATCGGGACAGAAGGGCTGCTTCCTGTTCCTGAGTCACCTCGACCCACAGGGACGTTCCCGAGTCGCTGGCGCTGAAAACCTGCCGACCGTCCCGCCAGCCTTCCGCGTGGATCGTGTAGGGAGCCAGGTCCGACAGCATCTTGAAGTGCCCGTCGTCTCGGACATCAAGGTCGATCCCCGTCCCGGGATCGGAGCGCCTGGAGCGGGCACCGCTCACGACCTCCTCCCGAGCCAGTGACAGGGCACGCTCGTACGAGTCCAGGACTTCGGACGGCCAGGCGTCATCGCTGTACGCATCGATGTGGGCTGCATCGATGCTCGAACGCAGCACGTGAAGTGCTTCGCGATGAACACGCACAATGTCCGCAGGGCGAACTCCGTCCGCGAGTACGAGCTCGCGGGCCCAGGCACCATTCCGACTGATCACATGCAGGACCCTCCCACAGACAGCCAGCTGGCTCCACCGGGAAATCCCCCCGACGTGATCATTGTCAGACATGCCCCAGCAGTGCTTTGTCAGGTGGCGCAAGAGGCCGGTACAGCATCGCGCTGGACCTGCACGATCACGACCTGACCCCGCGCCAGAAAGGTCGGCATTGGATCGGCATCCAGACTGCTGGACCCTCCCCCGCAAGGCGGCACCCTGACACGAGAGCCGACCCTTCGGGACCGTCGGTGCCGAGCCGACGCCTGGGCTCCAGCAGTCGCTGCTGGCATCGGGGTCATCCCTGTCTGCCTTCCTACCAGGTAGCGCATTCGCGCACGTCAGCGTACGTTCCCACGCGGTTTCAGCGGGATGTTCGGCAGTTCCGGAGCCGGCAGGGAGGGGCCGTCGTAGCCTTTCACCTCGCCGAACCTGTCACCGTTCGTCCAGTCGGCGCGGGCCCGTGCGACGTCCTCCGTCGTGCGGCCCACGAAGTTCCACCACATCAGGATCTGCTCGCCGAACGGCGTCCCGCCCAGCAGGATCGTGCGGGCCGTGGTGTCGGACTCGTTGGTCAGGGTCAGGGTGGTCGCGCCCTGTGCGAGGTGGCCGAGGGCCGCGGGGGCGAGGAGGGTGTCGGCGAGGCGGACCGGGCCCCGGTCGACCAGGAGGCCGTGTTCGAAGGCCGGGTCCAGGGGGAGCGCGAGGGTGGCGCGCGGGGGGAGGAGGATCTCCGCGCCCAGCAGCGGGGTGAAGGTCGGGACGGGCGAGGTGGAGCCCGCCAGCGTGCCCAGGAACACGCGGATCTCCGCCCCGGAGACGTGGACCGGCGAGGGCGCGTAGTGCTGGAAGGCGGGGGCCGTGTCGCGGGCGGACTCCGGGAGGGCCACCCAGAGCTGGACGCCGTGCAGGGTGGTCGTCGCCGGGGTGGAGACCTCGGAGTGGCTGATGCCGCGGCCGCTCGTCATGAGGTTGAGCTCACCGGGGCGCACGTAGGCGTGCGTGCCCAGGCTGTCGCGGTGTTCGATCTCGCCGGTGAAGAGCCAGGAGACGGTCTGGAGGCCGGTGTGGGGGTGGGGCGCCACGTCCATGCCGCCGGTCGTGGCCACGTCGTCGGGGCCGTAGTGGTCGGCGAAGCACCACGCGCCGATGAGCGAACGGGCGCGCTGCGGGAGGGTCCGGCGCACCGTCATCGCCCGCGGTCCTCCGAGGGGCACGTCCCGCGGGGTCAGCACCTCGACCTTCGGGACCGCGCCGTCGGGCCCCGGCTCGCACACGATCTCCGTGGGGTCCTTCTCGACGTTGCTCATGACGTGCCCTTCGGTGGCCTTCGGTGGACAGGCGGGTGAGATGGTGATGGTACGGGGCCGTCCTCCCGGGACGCCCCGGCCCCCGGGCCCCGGGCCCCGCCCCGCCCCGCCCGTCGCCGCGCTACCGCGCCGGCTGGTTGAGGCTGCCCAGCGGTCGCACCCGTCCCACCGCCCCGAAGCCCCAGTCCAGGAGCGCGCGGGCTTCGCGGTAGACGGTGAGGCCGTTGCCCTGCTGCGGATTGAGCACGGTGACGATCAAGGTGTGCTTGCCGCGGGTGGCGGCTGCGATCAGGGTGTTGCCGGCCTTGCTCGTATAGCCGTTCTTGATGCCCACGATGCCCCGGTAGCGGCCGACGCCGTTCGCTCCGGTCAGCAGGCGGTTGGTGTTCTGGATGGCGTACGAGGAGATGTGGCTGCCGTCCGCGCGGGTCTTGTCCGGGAAACGGGCGCGCGCGGTCGCGGCAAACCCGGCGAAGGACTTGTTCCTCAGCCCGGCGCGGCCGAAGAGCGCCAGGTCGTACGCCGTCGAGTACTGGCCCGGCGCGTCGTAGCCGTCGGCCGTGACGACCTTCGTGTTACGGGCGCCCAGGGCGCGTGCCTTGGCCTGCATCTGGGTGATGCTCGACTTCCAGCCGCCGTTCATCGCGGCCAGGACGTGCACGGCGTCGTTGCCCGAGCGCAGGAAGGCGCCCCGCCACAGGTCCGCCGCGCGGTAGGTGCGCCCCGCCTTCACGCCGACCACGCTGCTGCCCCTGCCCATCCCCGCCAGGTCCTTCTTGCTGACCTTGCGCACGGCCGAGCCGGGCACGCGGGGCAGTGCGGTCAGGGCGAACAGGGTCTTCAGGGTGCTGGCCGGGGGCAGCTTCGCGTGCGGGTTGTGGGCGGCGATCACCTGACCGGTGCGGGCGTCCGCGACGATCCAGGCCCGGGCGGACACCTTCTTCGCCAGCACGGCACGCGAAGAGGTCGCGGGAACGGTCGTGGACGACGCCGACGCTGTCAGTAATCCCGTCTGCGCGGACAGGAGCAGCAGTGCGGCTCCGCCGACGACGGCGCGGCTGACGAACCGACAGGACGCGGGCGGAGCCAGTGAGGTGACGGTCATTCAGCCACGGTAGGGAACACCGGTCGTACGGGCCGACCTGGATTGCGCCATGTGGGCGAGGGAGACCGAAAGCCCCTGGCCGACACACCACGGCGGAATCCTGTTTCCCCTGGTCAGATCGCTTCCCGCGGGCATTCGGCTCTCTGGCCGACGTTCCGTCACTGCCGGCCTGCCGTCCAGCCCGCCTCGTACGCGACGATCGCCGCCTCCACCCGGTTGCGGACGCCCAGCTTGGCGAGGACGGCGCTCACGTGCGCCTTCACCGTGCCCTCCACCAGGTGGAGTTGGGCGGCGATCTCCGCGTTGGAGCGGCCGGCGCCGACCAGGGCCAGGACGTCGCGCTCCCGGGCGGTGAGGCCCGGCGGCGCGCAGCCCGGGGCCGGGGCGGGGCGGCCGGAGCGGAGTCCCGCCACGACGCGGGCCGCGACCCTCGGGGAGAGGTAGGCGCCGCCCGCCGCCACCGCGTGCACGCCCCGCAGGAGTTCGCGCGGGTCGTCCGCCTTGAGCAGGAAGCCGTCCGCGCCCCCGCGCAGGGCGCGGGCGATGTAGTCGTCCTCGCCGAAGGTCGTCAGCATGATCACCGCGGTGCCGGGCCGTTCGCGATGGATCCGGGCCGCCGCCGCGATTCCGTCGAGGCCGGGCATCTGGATGTCGAGCAGGGCCACGGCCGGCCGGTGCGCGCGCACCGCCTCGACGGCGCCGGCCCCGTCGGCGGCCTCGGCGACGACCTCGATCAGCGGGTCCCTGGCCAGGATCGCCCGGACCCCGGCCCGGACCATCGCCTCGTCGTCCGCGATCAGTACGTCAACCATCGGCGCATCGTAGCCCCGGGCACTTTCGCCCGGCACCCCTGACGAAAGTAAAGGTCCTGGTCACCGACCTGAGGGCGATGCGGTCGCGACCGTACGGGACCTAGCGTCGAAGCAGTACCGACGACACCGGAGGAACCCCAGTGATCACCCTGCGAGGGCTGACCAAACGACATGGCGGGACCGTCGCCGTGGACGATCTGACGCTGGACGTCGAGGAGGGCCGCGTGACCGGGTTCCTCGGCCCGAACGGCGCGGGGAAGTCCACCACCATGCGCATGATCCTCGGCCTGGACCATCCCACCGCCGGAACCGCGCTGATCGACGGCAGACCGTACGCCCGGCTCCGCCACCCCCTGCGCGAGGTGGGCGCGCTGCTCGACGCGAAGGCCCTGCATCCGGCGCGTTCGGCACGCGGCCACCTGGTCGCGCAGGCCCGCAGCAACGGCATTCCCGTCCGCCGCGTGGACGAGGTGCTGGAGACGGTGGGCCTGGCCGCGGTGGCACGGAAGCGGGTCGGGGCGTTCTCGCTGGGCATGCACCAGCGGCTCGGCATCGCGGGGGCGCTGCTCGGCGACCCGAGAGTGCTGGTGCTGGACGAACCAGTCAACGGTCTCGACCCCGAAGGAGTGCGCTGGGTAAGGGAGTTGGTGAGGAAGCAGGCGGGCCAGGGACGCACCGTGTTCCTCTCCAGTCATCTCATGAGTGAGATGCAGCTGACAGCCGACCGGCTCGTCGTCATCGGCAGGGGGCGGCTGCTGGCGGACCTCCCGATGGCCGCCCTCCTCGCCCGCGGGGCCTCCGCATCGGTGCACGTGAGGACGGCGGACTCCGATGAACTCCAGCGTCTGGCAGGCGCGTTGCGGGACGCCGACGTGACCGGTGACACCGCGCTCGTCGCACGGGGCACGACCGCGTCCGCCGTCGGCGACCTGGCCCACCGCCTCGGCGTACGCGTCCACGAACTTCGCACCCTTATCCCCTCGTTGGAGCAGGTGTACATGGAACTGACCGCGCAGAGCCTGGAGTACGGGACGACCGGCGAGCCGAAGGCGGGAGCGTGAACACGATGACGGGCACACCACGCGTCGCCCCCCTGGCGCAGGCAGCCGGCTCCGAGTGGGCCAAGCTGTGGTCCGTCCGCACGGCGGCGGCCTGCCTGCTCGCCGGACTCGTGCTCACCGGCGTCTTCACCTTCTACTACGGCTCCATCGCCCGCATCAACGCCCACCCCCTCCAGCCACTCGGCAACGCGCCGGTCTCCTCCCTCGCCCTGGGACAGTTCGCGCTCCTGATCCTCGCCGCGGCCACCGTGACGAGCGAGTACGCCACCGGCAGCGCCCGCGCCTCGCTGCTGTGGGTGCCGGTGCGGGCCCGGCTGCACCTCGCCAAGTCGGCCGTGGCCGCCGCGGTGGCCCTCGCCGCCGGGATCGTCTTCGGGGTGGTGGGCCTGGCCGTCGCGTGGCAGCCGTTCGGCGGCCGGGCGACCTTCGACGCGGCGCAGTCGGCGGGACAGGTCCTGGCCATGGGGATGTACTGCGCGCTGCTGGCGGTGCTGGCCGTGGGCGTGGCCTTCGCGCTGCGGACGGCCGCCGCGGCGATGAGCGTGCTGGTGGTGCTGGTCGCGGGTCTTCCGGTGCTGTGCACCGGGCTGGGCGGACCGTTCCTGCTGGCGGTGAACGACCTGCTGCCGCAGACCGCCGGAACGTACTTCATGCGCGGCGGCGGCACCCCCTACCCCGCACCGGTCGGCCTGCTGATCGTGGCCGGCTGGGCGGTCGCGGCCCACCTGGCGGGGCGGACGGTACTGCGCCGCCGGGACGCCTGACGGAGCGGCGGGCCGATGGCCGAGACTGATCCCGTGTTCGATCGACTGAAGCGGCAGCGGCCCGTCGTCCGCCGGAAGGCGCTCCTCCTGGACACCGCCCTCTGGGCCGTCCTCGCGGGCGCGGGGATCTTCGCGTACGGGGAGCGGGCCGCCGCGCCCTCCCCCGTGCGGGACCTCGCGCTGCCGCTGCTGGTGCTCGCGGTGGCGGTGCCCGTGAGCCGCAGCCGTCCCCGTACCGCCGTGCTCCTCGTCGGCGCGGTGTGCGCGCTCGGGCTCGCCGCTCCGGTCCCGGCGGGCAGCCCGTACCTGTTGGCGCTGGCCGTCGTGGCCTTCCGCCTGGGCACCGGGACGACTCCCGCCGGGCGGGCGCTGACCGCGCTCGGGGGCTGCCTGGCCCTCGACCTGGCGGTGTGCGCGGTGCTGCGGGTGGACGCGGTGTACTGGTTCTACACCGTCTCGATGGTGCCCGCGGCCCTGCTGCTGCCGTGGCTGACCGGGCGCTACCGGCGGGCCAGGGCGGCGCTGGTGCGGGACGGCTGGGACCGGGCGAGGGCGCTGGAGGAGCGGCAGCGCGCGGTCGCCGAGCAGGCCCGGCTGCGGGAGCGGAACCGCATCGCCGCCGACATGCACGACTCCCTGGGCCACCAGCTCAGCCTCGTCGCCCTGCGTGCCGGGGCCCTGGAGCTGTCCCCCACGCTCACCGGCGCCGACCGCGCGGACCTCGCCGAGCTGCGGGCGGCCGTCGCCGACGCGGTCGATCACCTGCGGGACACCATCGGCGTGCTGCGCGAACCGGATGCGCACGCGGTACGGTCCCAGGCCGCGCCGCCGGAGTCCGTCGAGCAACTCGTCGCCCGGGCACAGGAGTCCGGCGCGCCGGTCGAGCTGCGCCGCACCGGATCGGGGGCGGGCCTCGCGCCCGTGGTCGACCGCACGGTGCACCGGGTCGTCCAGGAGGCCCTGACCAACGCCCTCAAGCACGCGCCGGGCAGCCCCGTCCGGATATCCGTCGAGCACCGGCGGTCCCGTACGTCGGTACGGGTGAGCAACCCGGTCCCCTCCCCCGCCGCACCGCCCTTCCCCGGCGGCCACGGCCTCACCGGGCTGCGCGAGCGGGTCCGGCTGGTCGGCGGCACCTTCCGCGCCGGGCCCGGGGGCGGGGACTACGAGGTGCTGGCCACGCTCCCCGACGACGTCGGCCCGCAGCCGCGGCCCGAGCCCGAGCCGCCCGGGGCGGCGGCAGGTCTGGTCGCCGCCCGCCGGGTCACTCGGCGGCGCTTCGCCCTGGCGTTGGCGGCGCCGGCCGCACTCGGACTCGTCGCGCTGGTCTCGGCCGTGGCCCTCGCCCTCCAGCTCACCGGCTGCGTGCTGCGGCCCGCGGACTTCGCGGAGCTGCGGACGGGGCAGCCGCGCGACTCCTTCGCCGGGCGGCTGCCCGACCAGGAGTACGCGTACGTGCCGGACGGTGTGCGGGCGGTGCCGCGGCCGCCCGCGACGCGCTGTGAGTACTACCGTTCGAACGGCAACGTCCTGGACCGGGTCGACGTGTACCGGCTCTGCTTCGCGGGTCCACGGCTGGTGGCCAAGGACGTCCTGCCGGGGCGGGCGTGAGGGGGCGCCTCCGTACCCGTAAGGGACCCCGAAAGCATCGGGGACCCTCTGCCCGTGTCCCGGCCCGGCCGTCTCAGCCGTCGGCGCCGACGACTTCCGTGTCGTAGAAGCACAAGTGGCCCTTGATCGCGGCGACTTCGGGCTTCGGGTCCTGGTAGGCCCAGACCAGGTCGGCCGCGTCCGGCACCGACCAGTACGACGCGTCGCCCTTGAAGGGGCAGTGGGTGGAGGTGTCGGACGGGGTGAGGAGGTCCGTGCGGACGTCCTCGGGCGGGAGGTAGTAGCGGACGGGCAGGCCCGTCTCGTGCAGCAGGAGCGGGCGGCGGCTCTCGGCCAGGACCTGCCCTTCCCGTACGACACGGACGTGCGCCGTGCCCTGCTCGACGGTGATGCGGTGGCCCTTGCGTCCGGGTGGCGTGAGTGGCGTCATACGGATGTCAGCCGAGGGTGAGGCTGTTTTCTTCCCGGAGCGGGCCGACGAAGGCCACGGCGTCCATCGCGGGCAGGTCCGCCGGGTCGAGCGGGGCGTACCACCAACTGCCGGGGGCGCGCCGGGCCGGTACGCGGGGGACCAGGTCGCGGGCGGGGAAGAAGGCACGGGCCGGGGCGGCGGCCGCGAGGGCGTGCTGCAAGGTCTCCCCCTCGGGGCGTCCGGCGTCGGCGGGGTCGGCCCAGGAGGGGGCGCAGGCCGCGGCCGCCTCCGGGGTGGAGTCGGCGGCGACGAAGGCGTAACGGTCACCGATCGCGGAGGCCGCGACCAGGGCTCCCGCGCCCCACCAGCGCTGTTCGCCCAGGAAGTCCATCCCGCAACGGGTGCGCTGGAGATGGGAGTTGTGGCCGAAGACCAGGCTCGGGCTGCGCTGGGCGGCGGCGAGGGCGAGCAGGTTCTCGGCCATCATCGCGTCGCGGACGCCGAGCATGACGGCGATGCGGTCGGGGGCGGTGGAGGCCATGGCGGCGTGGTACCGCAGGAGTCCGCGCGCGGTGCGGGCCCGGGTGTGCGCGCGGTCGAAGGCGGTGGGGTCGAGCGGTCGCAGGGCCGGGAGTTCCGTCTCGTACACCGCGAGTACGTCGTCAGCGGCGGCCCGCAGGGCGCGGGCCCCGGGCGTACCGCCGATCGAGAGCGCCGGGTCCTTCAGGGCTCCGCTCTCTTCCCAGGGGGCGTCGTCGCCGAGGAGCCCGGACAGGGAGTCGGCGGTGTGCGGAACGCGGTGGGCGGGGAGGTGCGCGGCCAGGTGGGCGTGGGCGGCGAGGAGGGCGGCACGGGGGCTGGGGGTGTCGCCGATGTCGAGCGGCGCGTCGAAACCGTGGAAGCGCACCCGCTCCTCGGGCGGGCGTCCGGCGTTGTGCTCGCGCAGGCGGACGACGAGATCGCGGTTGGCGGCGAAGGCGCCGAAGCGGTGGGTGATGCCGGTGGCCAGGACCTCGTCGAGGTCACCGGCGCCGGTGGTGACGTGGTCGTCCACCAGGGCGGCGGCGAGGCAGTCGCTCTCGATGGCGATGGCGCGGTAGCCGTGGTGGCGCACGAGGTGCAGGAAGAGGTCGTTGCGGAGCTCCAGGAACTGCTCGGCGCCGTGGGTGGGCTCGCCGAGCCCGAGGAGGAGGGGCGGCTGCGGCAGGGAGGCGAGCAACTGGTCGGCGGCGGCGGCGAGCTGGGCGGGGTCGTCGTCGAAGTGGTGGCCGAGGGGGTGAAGGGGAGAAGGCATGGAGGTTCCCTTCGGGAGGGGGGCGGGGGTGCGGGCTCTGCCTTCCACCGTATCCTTGAAGTATCGGTTGAGACTTTGCGCGGTACGCGCAAGGCCGAACCCACTGAAACCTTCAAACGGGGGTCATCATGAGCCCGCGCGCCCTGCGCCCCGTCGACCTGGCCCGTGAGCACGGGCTGTCCACCCAGGCCGTACGCAACTACGAGGACGAGGGCATCCTCCCGCCGGCCGAGCGCACCGCCTCCGGTTACCGGCGCTACACCCCCGTCCACGCCCAGGCCCTGCGCGCGTTCCTCGCGCTGCGTCCCGGGTACGGGCACGGGGTCGCCGCCGAGATCCTGCGGTGCGCGCACCGGGGCGAGACGGGCACGCTCTTCCGGCTGATCGACGGGACGCACGCGGAGCTGCTGCGCGAGCGCGACACCCTGGCGGAGGTGACCGCCGCACTGGGCGCGCTGACGGCCGATCCGCAGGCGTACCCAGTGACGTACCCAGCGAGGACGAGCGATCCGCAGCCGTGCCCCCGGACGACGGCCGAGCCGCAGCCGTACCCCGGGGCCGGGGCCAGGACGGGGACGGGGACCGGGGCCGGGGCCGGGACCGGGGCGGAACCGGCCGTCGGCGCGCTGGCCTGGCAACTCGGCCTGCATCCGGCCTCGTTGCGCAAGTGGGAGGCCGCCGGAATCCTGCGCCCGCGCCGCGATCCCGCCACCGGGCACCGCCGCTATCCGCCGGAGGCGGTACGGGACGCGTACGTCGCCCGGCAGTTGCGGCGGGGCGGTTTTCCGCTGGACCGGATCCGGGTCTTCACCGAGCAGCTGCGCGGTGCGGGCGACGCGGACGCGCTCGGCGGGGTGCTGGCCGAGTGGCACGCCCGGCTGCACCGCCGCAGCCGGGCGATGCTGGCGGCGGGGCGGGAGCTGGACGCGTACCTGGACCTCGTCGGGGGCCCCGGGGAGGGGGGCGGCTGATGGGGTGACAGCCGGTTCTGCGATTGCGGGCGATGGGCTGGTGGCGGAATGTGATCGACGGGCCGGGTGCGGGGCGCGACCCCCAGCCGTACCGGGCACTGCGCCCGAGCCGTACCCGTGGCCGCACCAGAGCCGTACCCGTAGCCGCACCCGAACCGCGCCCCGTCCCGGACCCCCGTCGTACGCACGCATCGGCCGCCCCCTGGCCGTACCACCGGAAGGATCCGCCCCATGGTTCACATCGCCCCCCTCTCCGCCACCGTCACCGTCGCCCTGTGCGGGGTCCTCACGCTGGCTCCCGCCGCGGTCGCCTCGCCCGAGGCACGCATGGCACCGGCAGCGGCGTCGACCGGGTCCGCCCCCGTCGTGCCGCCGGACGAGAAGCTCGCGTCCACGTTCCAGACGGTCGGCAAGTTCGGGGACGCGACCCAGGAGACGAGCGAGCTGGCCGGGATGGTGGTCAAGGGGGAGAAGGACAAGCAGAAGCTCGACAAGGCCCACAAGGAGTCCGACGAGAGCCTCGACAACCTGCTGGCGATCATCCCCGGCGGCTCGCCCGCCAACTTCGCGGGCCGCGCGGCGACCCCGCAGGAGCGGGCGGCGGCCGCGGCCGCGTCGCGCGAGGCGATGAGGGCTGCGGTGGAGCTGATCAAGGCCGACACGAAGGCACTGGTCGAGGCCGCGCTGAAGGGGGACGCGGCCGGATACACGAAGGTGGGCGGGACGCTCGTCGTCCACTTGGGCCAACTGGCCACGGCCGTCTTCCTGGAGGTGGGCGTCGGGGCGGTGAAGGACGTCGTGCCGCCGACGCCGGTGCTCGGCCCGGCACCGCTGCCGAAGGCCCCGGCCCTCCCGGGCGCGGGAGCGGCGCGGGGAGCACAGAGCCTCCCGGGCTCGGGTGCGCAGGCCGGCCTCCCCGGGGCGTCCGCGCAGGCAGGCCACCTGGTGGCCGGAACGGCGGACCGTCACTGATTCGGCGTAGTACGGGAGAGATCTTCGGCGCGACGGGGCGTCGCGCCGGGGAACTCCCCCGTCCCACCGGCCCGGCGGGCCCGCACCGGCCCCCGTACCAATCTGGTCCAGACCTCTTGACGATTGGTCTGGACCTACCTAGCGTGTGGGCGCACCACACCCCCCAGAGGCCGCCCCTCGGCCCCCTTGCGTCTCCCGGTCCCCACCCAGGAGGTCCAGCATGTCCCCCCGCGCCCGCACCGCCCTCCGCCGTCTGCTGACGGCCGCCCTGGCAGCCGCCGCGCTCGTCCCGCTCACCGGCGCCCCGGCCCCGGCCGCCCCCACCGCGCCCGCCCTGCCCGCCGCCGACACCTGTCCGGTGAAGTCGAAGCCGGCCGGAAAGGTCCTCCAGGGTTACTGGGAGAACTGGGACGGCGCGGCCAACGGGGTGCATCCGCCCTTCGGCTGGACCCCGATCACCGACCCCCGGATACCCCAGCACGGCTACAACGTCATCAACGCCGCGTTCCCCGTGATCCGCAACGACGGAACCGTCCTCTGGGAGGACGGCATGGACTCGACGGTGAAGGTGGCCACCCCCGCCGAGATGTGCCAGGCCAAGGCGAACGGCCTGACCCTGCTCATGTCGATCGGCGGCGCGACGGCGGGCATCGACCTCAACTCCTCGGCCGTCGCGGACAAGTTCGTCGCGACGATCGTCCCGATCCTCAAGCGCTACAACTTCGACGGCATCGACATCGACATCGAGACGGGCCTCACGGGCAGCGGCCAGATCACCAAGCTCTCCGCCTCCCAGTCCAACCTCGTGCGCATCATCGACGGCGTCCTCGCCCAGATGCCCCCGAACTTCGGCCTCACGATGGCCCCGGAGACCGCCTACGTCACGGGCGGCAGCGTCACGTACGGCTCCATCTGGGGCGCGTACCTGCCGATCATCAAGAAGTACGCTGACAACGGCCGCCTCTGGTGGCTCAACCAGCAGTACTACAACGGCAACATGTACGGCTGCTCCGGCGACTCCTACTCCGCCGGGACCGTCCAGGGCTTCACCAAGCAGACCGACTGCCTGAACAAGGGCCTGGTCATCCAGGGCACCACCATCAAGGTCCCCTACGACAAGCAGGTCCCGGGCCTGCCCGCCCAACCCGGCGCGGGCGGCGGCTACATGAGCCCCTCGCTGGTCTCCCAGGCCTGGCGCACCTACAACAACCAGCTCAAGGGTCTGATGACCTGGTCCCTCAACTGGGACGGCTCCCGGAACTGGACCTTCGGCGACAACGTCAAGGCGCTGCAATCCCGCTGATCGCCCGGATGGTCAAACCAGCAGGTCACACGGGTCCGCCCCCTCCGGGGCGGGCCCGTTTCGCAGCCCCGTGGCCGGATGGGGGCGGGCGCAGTCCGGCGGGACGCCGTGCGCACCCGTGCGGGGTGAGCGTTTCGGGCACAGCCGGTAAACGGGGCCGGACCCGGCCCGGGTTCAGCGGGCGGCGTCGAACTCGCGTACCACCTGCGGCAACGCCTTCAGAACCGTCGTGGAGTGGTCGACGTCGCCGACGTCGCTGAGCCGGTGGTCGGCTCCGTTGGCGATCAGCTGGCCTCGACAGTGCAGGGCGTTCGCGTACGCGACGTCCTTGTCGCCCTTGGCGTGGAAGAGGTGCACCGGGACGTCGGGCCGCCAGTCGCAGGTGGTGTCCAGTGCCGTGAGTCCGCGCCGCAGGACACCCGTGGGCCGGCGCACCTGCTGGAGGAACTCCTCGGTGAAGAGTTCCTTCGACGTCGCCGGCAGCTCGGCCGCTATCTGCCCCACCTGGTGGTGACCGTCGAAAAGCGATTCCACCCGCTCGTCGTACGGTGCGCGGAACGCCCGGGACGGTGTGTCGTACAGGCCGTACATGCGGTTCCAGGCGGTCGCGAAGTAGGCCAGGTAGAGCGAGGACTTCTCGACCTCGTCGTTGGCCGCCGCGGCCTCGAAGGCGCTCAGGTCGAACGGGCCGGCGATCGGGGCCAGGGCGCCCGGGCGGAAGTACGGGTCGACGCCCCGTTGCAGGGCCCGCCCGACCATCATGGTGGCGGGCCCGCCCTGCGAGAACCCGCTGACGAGGACGCGCCGGTCGAGGTCGCGGCCGTCCCGGCGGGTGAACGCGCGCGCCGCCCGCAGCGCGTCCACCGAGGCGCTGACGGTGGCCTCCGGGTGCCCGTACGGATGGAAGCCGGGGCCCTCGCCGAGCCCGAGGTAGTCCGGCGCGGACACCGCGCGGCCGGTGGAGGCGAAGAGCAGTGCCGTGGAGCGGTCGGTGGCCGCGTCGTTCATCGAGGCCACCTCTCCCCGGTACACCTGGGTGCCGTGCAGCCAGGACACGACCCGAAGGATGCGCTTGCCGCTCTTCGGCAGGGCCACCAGTTCACTGGCGGTGGTGGGCCTGCCCCGGGTGTCGACGGTGCGGTACACGATCCGGTGGGCGCGCACGCCGTGGCGCACCTGCCCCGCGTCGATTCCCTTCGCCGTCAGGCGGGCCACGACCTCGGCGGCGTCCAGGTCCAGTACGGGGGTCGCGGACACCACCGCGCCGCGTGCCGCCGGGGGCTGGTGGGCGGCCGGGTGCTGGTGGGCGGCCGGCGCGGCGGGCGGGGAGGGCGCCGGGCCGTCGCCGGAACCCGTCGCCGTCAGGGCCGCTGCGGCGCACACCAGGGCGAGCGCACCGGACTTCGCTGATCTCGCGCGTAACCGGGAAATGTTCATGACCCGACCCTGCCGTGTCCGGCCCGCCGCACGCACTGGGGCCAACACCCGGACCCGCGGGGGGTTTCCCTCTCCTCGCGCTCGGGCCCCGTCGCCCCTGCCCCCGCCCTCAACGGCCGAGCAACCGCGCGAGTTCCATGCGCGAGCGCACGCCCAGTGCGGCGAACACGTTGCGCAGGTGGTGGTCCACCGTCCGCGGGCTCACCGAGAGACGGACCGCCACTTCGCGGTTGGTGGCGCCCTCGGCCACGTACCGGGCGATCCGGTGCTGCTGCGGGGTCAGTGCGGCGAGCGGTGTCTCCTGTGCGGCCGGCCCGGCGTCGACCGCTTCGCCGGCGGCGCGCAGTTCGCCGCCCGCGCGTTCCGCCCAGGTCCGGGCGGCGCAGCGTTCGAAGGAGACCAGGGCGTCCCGCAGCGGGCCTCGGGCCTCCCGGGTGCGGCGGCGCCGGCGCAGCCACTGGCCGTAGAGCAGTTGGGTGCGGGCCCGTTCGAAGTCGCCGCCCGCACGGTCGTGGTGGGCGAGTGCCTCCTCGTACCGGGCGGCCGCCTCGTCCGGGGGAGCCAACAGGGCGCGGCAGCGAGCGAGTTGGGCGGGGGCCTGCGGGTCGGCGCTGCGGTCGGCCCACAGGGCGAACTCCGCCACGGCCTCGGCCACGCCGTCCGCCGGTGCGGGGCGGGCGCCGCCCGGACCGGCGTCCGCGCGGCCGCGGAGCACGGCCGCCTCGACGTAGCACGGCACGGCGAGCATCCGGGTGGCGAAGTGACCCCGCCGTGGGCCGGGGCGTACCAGCGGGGCGAGCCGGGCGGCCGCGTCGGCGGGCCGGCCGCGGGACAGTTCGGTCCGGGCACGTGCCCAGGTGGCGAGGGTGGCCGCCTGGAGGAGGCCGTGCGGGCCGGCCCCGGCCAGGGCGGCGTCGCCGTGCGCGGTACAGGCGGCGGCGTCGCCCTCCACCGAGGCGACGAGCGCGAGCACGGCGTGCAGGTGGGCGGCGGTGTTGGGCTGTCCCGTACGGCGGGCGGCCTGCAGCCCCTCCGTCGCGTGGGCCCGCGCCCGGGCGTGCCGTCCGGCCCGCAACTCGGCGTGGGCCAGGTGCTCCAGGGCCTTCGGCAGCAGTACGTCGGGACCCGTCGACCGTACGGCGGCGAGCGCACGGGCACCCGTCCGGCAAGCCGTGTCGACCTCGCCGAGGACGAGTGCCGCGACGACGGCGCGCAGGAGTTCCGCGGGGGCTCCGTCGCTCCGGGCCGTGTCGAGGTTGCGGCGCAGCAGCGCGTGCCCCTCGGCGGTGCGCCCGCCGAGGACCGCGCACATGCCCGCCCGGTGGCGCGCGAGCGCCGGATCGGCCGCGGTGGGCGGAACACGCCGCATGGCGTCGAGGTAGGCGGGGGCGTCCCCCGCCGCCCAGGCCGCCTCGGCCGCGCCGAGCAGGGCCTCCAGGGCGCTCGGCGGATCGTGCGGGAGGAGCAGTGCGGCTGCGGTCAGGAGGGCTTCGCGGGCGTCGGCGACCGGGCCGTCCCGCAGCAGGAGCAGTCCGCGCACGCACTGCGCCGGGCCGTGCGCGGAGGCGCGGTGGTGCGCGGGGGCCGGGTCAGGGACGGGGGCCGGGCCGGGCGCGGAAGCCCCGCCGGGCCCGGAGGCCGGGCCGGGTCCGTGCACGCGTGCCAGCAGTGCGCGGGCCCGGTCCGCGTCGCCGGCGAGCCGGGCCTGTTCGGCGGCCGCGGCGAAGCGTGCGCCACGCCGGGTGCCGTCGACGGTGAGGGTCGCGGCGCGGGCGAGCACGGACGCGCGTCCGGCGTGCGGCACCGGGGCGACGGCACCCGCCGCCAACTGCCGCGCGAGCGCTTCGTCGTGTCCGGGGGCCGCGCAGGCCCGCTGGACGAGTTCCGGCAGGGACGGCGCCCCGGCTCCCGCCAGCAGGTCCGCGAGCATGTCGTGTGCTGCCCGGCGGTGCGTCGGGAGCGCCCTGTGCAGGACCGCCCGACGCAGCAGTGGGTGACGGAAGTGCACCCGTTCTCCCGTGTGCTGGAGCGCCCGCGCGGTCGCCGCGGGGTCGAGGAGCACCCGTTCCACCAGGTCGGCGTCGAGCCCGGCGCGAACTCCCGCGCGCAGGACGAGCGCCGCGTCCGATCCGATGCCGTCCGGTTCGTGCTCCGCCGCGGCGGCGGCCAGCAGGAGCACCGTCCAGGTCTGCGGCGACAGCCCGTCCAGCAGGGCGGCGTGCGCCTGGAGGACGCTCTCGGCGCCGGGCAGCGGATACGAGAGCGGGGTGCGGCCCGCCAGCTGTCCCGGGGTGAGGCGGGCGAGGAGACCGGCGAGCAGGCTCGGGTTGCCTGCGGCCTCCCGCACCAACTCGCCCCGTACCGCCGGTTCCACGTGGTCCGCTCCCCAGGTGAACCTGTCCAGGACGGCCGAGGCCGCGTCGTCGTCGAGAGGGCCGGGGCGCAGCACCGGCAGCCCGGCGAACTCCGTCTCGTCGGCCGTGCTGATCAGCACGGCGACCCCGCTGTCCGCCCCGAGCCGCCGGGCCGCGAAGGCGAGCGCCGCGCGCGATGCGCCGTCCCAGCGGTGGGCGTCGTCCACACAGACCAACAGGGGCCGGTATCGGGCGAGTTCACGCAGCAGGCCCGGCAGCGCGGCGGGCACGGAGCCGGAGCGCAGCACCTGTTCGGGCGGCAGGGGAAGCGGCCCGGGCGCGGAGCACAGCAGCGCGTGCAGCCCGCTGTGGGGCAGCCGCTGTTCGGCGGGGGCGGCCGTGACGTCCAGGACCGCGTCCGGGCAGCGGGCGGAATGGCGGGCGGCGGCCTGGCGCAGGAGTGCCGTACGCCCCTGCCCGGGCGGGGCGGCCACGACGAGCGCGCCGCCGCGCCCAGTCCACAGTCGGCCCAACAGGGCTTCCAATGCTGCGAGTTCACTGCCGCGTCCGTACAGTCGCAGCGGGGTGCGCACGGTCGTGGAGGAGGTCACGCCGTCACGTTACTTCCGCGTAAACAACTGCGGAAGACTCCCGTCCGCCTGTCCGGCCGGGTTCGGGGCGGCGTCCCAACGCGGACCCGTCACGGCTGTGCGGGGGCACAAGCCGCGCCCCCGCCGGGCGGTGGGGAGCCGGGCCGCGCGGCCCCTCACCGCCCGCCCGTCACGAGGTGTGCGGGCAGTTCCCCCGGTACTCGGCGATCGTCGGGCTCGGCTGCGGCAGCGGGCACAGGAACTGCTCGTAGCGGGTGTCGTCGTCGATGAACCTCTTCAGCCACGAAATGCTGTACTTGGCGATCGTGGTGTTGGAGGTGTTCGGCGTGAAGTGCGAGGCGCCCCGCAGCTCCAGGTACGCCTTGTCCAGCGAGCCGGGCAGTGAACCGTAGAACGGCTCCGAGTGCGACGCCACGGGCGCGATGGTGTCCCCGTCCGCACCGACGACCAGGGTGGGCGTGCGCAGTTCGGGCCACGTCTTGTCGGTGTTCCAGCCGGTCAGCGGGATCGCCGCCTTGAGCGAGGTACGGCTCTTCGCGGCCTCCAGGGAGCCGCCGCCACCCATGGAGTGGCCCATCACGCCCAGCCGGGAGGCGTCGATCCGGCCGCGCACCGCACTCTGCTTGGTCAAGTAGTCCAGTGCGGCCAGGAGTTGACGCCCCCGGCTGGCGGGCTGGTCGGAGGTGGTGTTGGTGTCGATGGTGAAGACGACGAACCCCTGCGAGGCGAGCCGCGGACCGAGCCAGGCGATGGAGGACTGGGTGGCGGTGAAGCCCGGTGAGACGGCGACCGCGCCGAAGGTGCCCTGCGCGGTGGACGTCGGGTAGTAGATGGTGCCGCCGCCGAACCCGCTGACGCTCAGCCGGGAGACGGACGTCTCGGAGGTGGCGAACGAGCCCCGGCTCGCCTCGATGCTCGACTGCGTCGGCGCCGGACCCCGCTCGTAGGGGTTCTCCGCGACCCGCGCCGCGGGAAGCGGGGCGGCCTGCGCGCCGGGGAGCGAAGCGGCCAGCAGCGCCGCGGCGGCGAACGCGCCGGCGCACGCGCCCTGGAGGGTACGGGAGCGGGTCAGCTGGTGGCGGCGGTGGCGCGGGGCGGTGTCGCCGGAGGGAAGGAGCTGCTGCACGGGGGGGTCCTCTCGTCGTGACGGCATCACGCCGGGCCGGGGATCGGGGCACGTCGTCCAGTCGGCTCCGGGCGCCGCGTGGGTGCCGCTGTTCTTCACTGACAGGGGACACTCTCGCGGCGGCCGCGCGGCGCGGGCATCGGCGAGTTCACCGGTCTTGGGCCGGCACGGTCTCCGGCCGGAAGCGCACCGGTGCCGACGCCCGGGGCCTCCGACCGGACGAGCCGGTGGCCCCGGGGCCTTCGGCAGCGGGCGCGGGAGCGGGCCCCTTTCCCGGTGTGCACCCCGGAAGAGGGACCGCGCCCCGCACTCCTGCGACTACCGTTGTGCGCGGCTCACCGTCAGAGCGCCGGGTGGGCGTTCTTCAGCAGCTCCTGGAACTGCGCGGAGAACCAGGCACCGGAGACCGGTGCGTCCGGCAGCGCGCCGGACATGCTGTTCCCGTTGCGCGGGTTGCCGGTGTACGTCGGGTCGCACATCCGGTCGAAGCCCTTGTTGTCGGGGTTCGGGATGAGCTTGCTGGAGCCGTCCGACTCGCCCGGCGGCTTGACCCACACGTAGGCGTCGATCCCGGCGGCGGGCGCCGTCGTCGGACGCTCGCCGAGGCCGGCCCCGGACTGGTTGCACCAGTTGCCGAGGTGGATGCGCCGGTCGTACCGTCCGCCGTTCACATAGGCGTCGACGGTCGTGCGCGGCCCCGGTCCGGCGGGCCTTGCCGTACCGCCCCAGCCGTTGCGGGAGGTGTCGATGAGCATGCCGAGACCGGAGTCGAAGCCGAGGGCGACCAGCTTGGCGCGCATGGCCTGCGCGTAGCTCAGCTCGTCGGTGTAGCGGTTCCAGTCCACCCACTTCGACTGGCGCACGGAGGTCCCGTTCACGCTGTCGTCGAGGGTGAAATGGTCTTCCTTGAGAGCGCTGTAGTTGGCGGTGTTGACGACGAAGCCGTGCACGTCGGCGAGGGTGGCGCCCTCGGTGGTGGCGGCCTGCTTGAACATCTCGGCGGAGGCCGTGAAGTTGTCGTCCCAGCCGAGCCAGCCGTGGTGGCCCGCGTCGACGTAGTTGTAGACGTTGGGGACGTCGCCCAGCTTGTTCAGCGCGTACCCGACGCCCTTCTGGTAGTTGCCGTTCGCCTTCATCACGTCGCAGGCGGGGGTGGCGGTGGGGCGGGGGGTGACGTTGGTGACGAGGTTGGGCAGGGAGTCGATCTCCACCGCGGTGACGATCCGCAGCCCGGCGTACTTGGGGTCGGCGAGGATCGCCGCGATCGGGTCGATGTACTCGCTCTTGTACCGGCCGATCTCGGTGGGGCCGAGCTCCCCGTTGGAGGCGAGCGCGGCGCAGTCGCGGCCCGGCAGGTTGTAGATGACGAGCTGGACGGCGAGCTCTCCGCTGCCCTTCTGCTTCAGTGCCTCGTCCAGGTGGGCGCGCAGGCCCATGGAGGTGCCGCTGCCCTGGACGGCGGCGATGCGGTCCAGCCAGACGGCGGTCGGCTGCTTGGCGACTGCCGCGCCGCCCGGTTCGGCGGCCGCCTTGGCGGACCACTCCGGGTTCACGTAGACCTTGGCCCCGGTGTACGGGTTGTCGACCCGGTCGCCGGGCGGATCCGTGGGGTCGGGGCCCGGGCCGGTGCCGCCATTGCAGGTCACGCCGTTGAGCCTGAAGGCGGTGGGCACGGCGTTCTCACCGCTGCTGCTGCCGTTGAAGCCGAAGGAGGCGGAACCGCCGTTGCCCAGGTTCCCGTTGTACGAGACGTTCTTGGCGGTGACGGCCGCGCCGGTCTGGGTGACGGTCGCGTTCCAGCCCTGGGTGACCTTCTGGTTGCCGGCGTAGACCCATTCCAGCGTCCAACCGGTCACCGGATCACCGGTGTTGGTGACGGTGACGTTCGCGCCGAAGCCGCCGTTCCACTGGCTCTGGATCTTGTAGTCGACGGTGCAGCCGGCTGCGGCGGCACCGGCGGGGCCGGACGCCACGGCGGTGACACCGGCGGCCATGAGCAGCGCGCAGGCCGCCGCCAGGCCCGTACGGCCGAGGGAGGAGACGGAGGAGGGCCTGAGCGGTCTCCGCGCCGAGGCGGCGGAGCCGGAAGAGGCGGAAGAGGTGGCGCGGGGATGCACGGGGTGATGCATGAGCGACTCCTGACAACTGAGGTGCTCCTGACAGAGCACCTAGCGAAGGGGACCGCTCCCACTGGTGAGGCAGAACCGTAGCGGCAAGCGACGTCAAGTAACAGACGTGCTCGCCAAGTTGCTCTGTCGAATATCTTCGACTCTTCACCCTTCTTGACCCCGCGACGCGGACGCCAGCACAGTGGGAGCGCTCCCACTGGTGCAAGGCATTCAACGCACGAACCCAGTGCGGTGCGGGGCGCCCGATCTCCGGACGCCCCGCACCGACCGGGCGCACACTGTCGGTGGCACGGCTCCAGGTCACGCGGCCGGGTCACGCCTCCACGTCACGCGACCGGATCACACGTCCAGGTCCCCCTTCCGGTTCCCGCCTCCGGGGGACGCGCCACGCCGACTCCCCGGGCCCCGTCCCTCAGGACACCAGCCCGTCGGCGACCAGGCCCGCGAGTACCGCCTCACCCAGGGCGTGCACCGCGGACTGCGGGCGCACCATCACCGTGAACTCCTTGATCAGCCCTGCCTCGTCGAACTGCAACAGGTCGATCCCGTGGATCTGCTTGCCCTGGATCGTCGCCCGGAAGATCAGGATGTCGGACGGCGCCTCCTCTCCGGTGCCGGTCGTCTCGGCCGTGCCGTCGAGCCGGCCGACGTAACGGAAGTCCTCGAAGGTGCGCAGCAGGACCCCGAACAGCCCCAGCACCATCGGCCTGCCCTCGAAGGGGGTGAACTTCACCGGGCTGTACAGCCGGACGTCCTCGGTGAACAGCTCCTCCAGCGCGGCGAGGTCGCGCTTCTCCACGGCCGTGCGGAAGCGATCGGCGGTCTCCATGGCTTCTCCTCGTTTCACCTTGTTCACGTCGCACCTCGGTTCACCTTGGTCACGTCGCACCTCGGTCACGTTTCACCTCGGCCGGAGGGACGTGACTGGTCGTCGGGTGGGCGCACCGCACGCGCCACGCGCACCGCATGACGGGACGCGCCGGATCGCGCCGGATTGCCGGTCGCCCGGCCGTGCCGGCCCACCGGCCGCTCAGTTGTGCCGGATCAGCGACTCCACCAGGCCCGTCCTCGTCCGGGGGAAGTCCAGTACGACGATGCCGAGGCCCCGCCAGCCGTCGGGCCCCGCACTGTCCAACAGGGCGTGCACCTTGGGGTTCAGGCGGTCGGAGTTCCAGCGCGGGGGCAGGCCGGCGGCGGTGCTGACGAAGTTGATGTACTGCTTGCCGGGCTGCGCGACCGCCTTCCTGAACTGGGCTTCGATCTGCGGGTACTTGGCGAACGGCTCGGCCTGGTAGTCGTCCTGGATGTCGAAGACCGAGGAGTCGCCCCAGCGGATTCCGCCCGGCAGCCCTCCGTTGTCGGCGAGCAGGACGACCCGGCCGCGCGCCTGCCCCAGCGAGGGCAGCGCGTCCGCGATCAGGAACAGCGAACGCCAGCCCCGGCGGTCGAGGTAGTCCGCGAAGAGTGCGCCGAACTGCGCGTCGGAGACTTCCGAGTACTCCTGCTTCACCCGCATCAGCACCGTCTCCGAGGGGTGCGCGGCGAGGAAGTCACGGCAGGCAGTCAGTACGTCGTCGAAGTTGAGGCGCTGGTAGAACGCGCCGTGGTGGATCGAGAACGACCCGTCGAAGGCCCTGCACCGGATGTCCAGGAAACGAATTCCCGAGGTCAACTGCTCGGCGACGGTGGTGTTCTGGCACTCCACCCACGGGCCCCCGAAACGGGCTCCGGAATCGTGCGTGCCGGGCACGGTGAGGGTGCGCAGGGGCCGGGCCGAGTCGAGCCCGGCCATCCAGTCCGGCGTTCCGAGAACGCGGGTCCGGGGTGCGCGGGGCCCGGGAACGAGCGTCCCGCCGGGCCGTGGCGCGGCGCTCGCCGGCGTCGCACCGGCGTAGGCCGCCAGCCCGGCGGTGGAGAGGGCGGCCGCACCCTTGAGGAATCCTCTTCGGTCCATGCGCAACTCGTCTCCCTGGCATCGCTCCGACCACAGGCGCGCATCGAAACACACGCGGGTACGCATCAACCAGGGGGTGAAAGACGGCGCTTGGGACCAAAACACAGCTACCGGTCACGGCGGAGGACAGATCACGGTACCGCCGGTCCACCGAGGGCCACGGGCACCCGGGGCGCAGAGGCCGCCGAAACCCAGCGGCCGTACGGCCGACCGGCCACGGAGCCGAGCGACCACGGACCGGGCGCGGCCGACCGACCGCGGGACCGAGCGGCCGCAGACCGGGTACGACCAAGGTCCCTCAAGGCGTCAGGAACACCAAGGACGCCTCAGGAACGCCAAGGACACCAGAGGCAGCAGAGGCGTCAGCGCGACTCGGACCCGTCCTCCTCGGCGACACGCCTCTGCCGTCTGCCGACCACCGCGGTCGCGGCGAGCGCGCTGGCCACGAAGGCCGCGGCCACCGTCCATGGCTGGTCGAAGCGGTGGCCGGTGACGTGGTCGAGCGAGAACCGCCCCGCTCCCGCCAGCCCGATCGCCGCGGCGGTGAACCCGAGGAAGGCGGGATACTCGTAGCCGCCCGCCTGCGCAAAGAATCCGGCCGGCGCGTGCACGGCGACCGCTCCCGCCATGGCTCCCGCAGCCGCCGCGCCCGCAGCCGGGGTGGCGAGCCCGAGCGCGAGCAGCGCGCCGCCGCCCGCCTCGCCGAGACCGGCGGCCACCGCGCTCTGTCTGCCCGGGGTGAATCCCATGGACTCCATGGCGGCACCGGTCCCCTTGATGCCGCCGCCGCCGAACCAGCCGAAGAGCTTCTGCGAGCCGTGCGCGGCGAGCGCCGCCCCGGTGCCCAGTCGCAGGGCGAGCAGGCCGAGGTCACGGCGGTGGTGGAGGCAGGGCGTCATGGTCTCTCCCGGGGGTGTGGCGCGGACGGGGCATCGGGTCCACTCTGTGCCGGGTGCGGCGTCCGGGGGATGCGGTACTACGCCAGACGGCTCACCACCCCGGCCCGCCCTGCCCCACTCGCCCCGCCTCGCCCGTCCCGCTGCGGACTCCGGCCGGACCGGTGGCGTACCGGCGTGCGTCGTGCCTGGACGGCATGTCGACGGGACCGCTCCGACGCGGCGCCGGGCTGCTCCTCTTCCGGCTCGCCGGTACCGGGGAGCAGCGGGACGTCGAGGTGCTGATCAGGCACATGGGCGGTCCGTTGTGGGAGCGCCGGGAGAAGGCCGCCCGGTCGGTGCCCGAGGGCGAGTACGGGCCGATGAGGAATCCGAGGTGGCGGGCCGCAGGCCGCCGGTCCTCGCGCCGTCTGGGGAGGGTGGCATTCTTCGGTCATGCGACTCGGCAAGCGAGCGGGCGGCAGCGGTATCGCCCTGCGTCCCCTGCGGTACCAGTTCCCCGTGGCCACTGGTGATCCCTGGGACGACAACTGGCTCGTCATCGGCGCCGAAGCCAGCACGGCGACGGGCGGCTGGTCCTTCACCGACCCGTGTCTGGTCGTGGACGAGGCGCGTGAGCTGTCCACCTGGCTGCGGGCCGTCGCCGACGGGAGGAGGCCGGACGCGGCGCCGGATTCCGAGGGCAACCTCGTCCCGGACCTCGACTTCACCGAACCGGTTCTCGGCTTCAGCCAGGTCCGGTGGCACGACGGCTCGGGAGCGCTGCGCGTCCACCTCTCGCGGGAGGGCGCCCCTCCGCGCCGGTCGCAGGGCGGGCGTCCGGAGATCCCTCAGTACGCGATCGAGATCGAGACGGACCGGGACGCACTGCTGCGGGCGGCCGAGGAGTGGGACCGGGACCTGACGCCGTTCCCCCCGCGCTCGGGCGGAGCACAGTAGGAGGAACGCGTTCCGGGGAGCTGCGCAGGAGTGGATCATGGTTGATCCCCGGGGAGCACCGCTCGAAGTCCCGCACCTGACCGCGGGTGACCGTTATGTGCTCCGCCCCTGGGAGCTCGGCGATCTGCCGCTCGTCCGGAAGGCGTCGGCCGACCCGTGCATCCCGTTGATCACGACCGTCCCCTCGGCCTGCTCCCCCGAGGCGGGTGAAGCCTTTGTGCGGCGGCAGTGGGACCGAGGCGGCGGCTGCCCCTTCGTCGTCGTACGCGTGGCGGACGGCCGCCCGCTCGGCACGGGCGGCCTGTGGGTGAGGGAGCTGAACGAGGGCTGTGCGTCGCCGAGCCACTGGGTGACCGGTTCGGCCCGCGGCCAGGGAGCCGCCGCGGAAGCCCTTCGCGCGGTGGCCTTCCGGGCCCTCGGCGAGCTGAGTATCCCCCCTCAGCTCCTTGGGGAGCCGTGGAACACCGCGTCCCGCCGGACGGCCGGGCGTGCGGGATTCCAGCGAGAGGGCCCGCTGCGCGGCCGGCAGCAGGCAGGCGGGAACGTCGTGACATGATCATGCGCTCGATGCCGAATGCCGACCTGTCCTGACGCGCACCACGCACACGGCCGCCCCCGCCGCCCCACGCGCACCGCCCGCACGGCCGCCCCGCCGCCCCACGCGCACAACGCGCACGGCGCCCCCGCCACCCCCGAGCGCGCCGCTCTCCTCACGCCACCGGGCGTCGTCCCATCGTCATCAGCGCGCGCAGTCCGTCCCGTACCACCTCGGTCGGGGCCGGTCCGAACAGAGCCTGCTGGGCGATGAATCCCTGTGCCACCGCGATCATGGTGCGCGCCACGTGGTCGGCCGGTACGTCGTCGGACATCAGGCCGGCCGCGCGGTATTCGCCCACCAGGCGCGCCCACGCCCCGCGCATGTCGGCGTAGCCCTGCTGGAGCAGCCCGGCCAGCCGTTCGTCCCGGAGGGTCTCCGCCCACACCTGGAGGACCAGGCCGGGAAAGGCCGCCCGCCCGTCGACGCGCAGGCCGTCACGGACCTCGATAACCTGGCCGACGACCTGGGCCAGCAGTTCGTCCGGCGGTGGTGGAGGGCTCTGCTCTGCGGCGGCCTCGAAGGCCGCGCGGACGTCCGCGAACACCTCCGCGGCGATGGCTGTGATCAGCTCGTCCTTGCTGCCGAAGTACCGGTAGACGGCGCCCGGCGAGAGGCCGATCTCGCGCAGTACGTCCTGCATGGACGCAGCGTGGAAGCCCGAGCGGGCGAAGCAGCGCGTTGCCCCGTCGAGGATCTGCCGACGGCGTGCGTCGAGGTGTTCCTGGGATACGCGGGCCATGCGCACAACATAGAACGAACATTCCTTCTTGACAAGCGAACAGGAAGGGTCACCATGGGAGGCACGTAAAACGAACGATCCTTCTTTTTGGATCGTCCGTGCTGCTCCCTGACCCGACCACCACCCGGGAACGAGGACACCCATGCCCACCTCACTCGCCCGATCCCGCCGCACGCTCGCGGTGCTGCTCCTGGCCCCCGTCGTGGCGGCCCTCGCCCTGTGGGCGTTCGCCTGGCCCGCGGCCCGGATCGCCCCGCGCGACCTGCCCCTCGGCATCGCGGGGCCGACCGTCGCCGTCGAGCGGCTCCAGAAGGACTTCGCGCGGGAGGAGGGCGCCTTCGCGCTGCGCCGTTACCCCGATGCCGCGTCGGCCCGTTCCGCGATCGAGAACCGGGAGGTGTATGGCGCGCTCGTGGCCGCCCCGCAGGGCGTGGAGGTCCTGACCGCGTCCGCCGCGAGCCCGGTGGTGGCCCAGTTGCTGAGGGAGGCGGCCGCCACCCGGGCCCCGGCCGGAGCCGCGCCGCGCGTGACGGACGTCGTGGCCGCACCGCCGGAAGACCCCCGGGGCAGCGCGTTCGGAGCGAGCGTCCTGCCGCTGACCCTGTCGGGAGTGGCCGCCGGGCTCCTGGTGACCGTGCTGCGGCTGCGCGGGGCGATCGGTGTCCTGGTGCTGGCCGGCGCGTCCGTCCTGGTCGGCGTCGTGGCAACCGCTCTCGCCCACGACTGGCTCGGCGTCCTCACCGGCGACTGGTGGGCCGTGGCGTCCGCTCTCGCCCTGACCGTGCTGGCCGTCGCCGCGGGCGTCGCGGGCCTGGCCGCCCTGCTGGGCCGGGCCGGGCCGGCACTCGGGGGCCTGCTGATGGTGCTGGTCGGCAACCCCTTCTCCGGCGCGACGAGCGCCCCGCACCTGCTGCCGGAACCCGCTGGATTCCTGGGCCAGTTGCTGCCGCCCGGCGCGGGCGGCACCTTCCTGCGGTCCGTCGCCTTCTTCGACGGCGCGGGGGCGGGCGCGGCCCCCCTCACCCTGACCCTGTGGGCCGGGCTCGGGCTGCTCGCGGTCATGGTCGCCACGAAGACGGCCGACGAGGAGACGACGCCGGGCGAGACGGGTGCGCTCCGGGAGCCGGCGCCGGTGGGGGGTTGACGGACCGGGGTCCCGTACGGACCGCGCGCACGGCCCGTACCGGACCGTGCCTTGCACCCGCCTCCCGGAAAGCTTCGATGAGGCCCATTGGGCCAATGTTCATGGCCCGGTCGGCCCCAGCGCCAACCGCTCCATCCTTGCCAGGCTTTACGTGACCACGTCAGTACGTCCGCTGGGCACCATACACAGCGGCAGCGCCAGGAGGCGGCATGACGCACACGATCACCGTAGGACTCGACGGAACCGATCACGCGCTGGCGGCAGCGGACTGGGCGGCCGGGGAAGCGACGCGCCGGAGTGCCGGCTTACGGCTGGTGCACGCCTGGGTGTGGCGGTCCACCGACGTGGCATACGTCGGAGAGCGCCCGGCGGAGGAACGCTGGGCACACAACGTGCTCAACGAGGCCCAGGCCCGCGTGGCCAAGAAGCATCCGCACCTGGACGTCACCACTGAGCTGCTCGTCGAGGACCCGGTGCCCACCCTTCTCGCCGAAGCCGCACGCGCCGAGATGCTGGTACTCGGGTCGCGCGGCTACGGCACGCTGACCGGCTACTTGGTCGGGTCCGTCTCGCTGCGCGTGCTGCGCGAGGCAGAAGGACCTGTCGTCATGGTCGGGGAACCCCGTGCCCCCGCGACGGCGCAGATCCCCGAGGTTGTGGTCGGCATCCAGGAACTCGGACACGTCGGCGCCCCGGTCTTGGAGTTCGCCTTCGCTGCCGCGGCCGAACATGGAGCATCCCTACGGGTTGTGCACGCCTGGAGCGTTCCGACAGCCCTCGCATGGAGTCCAGGTGCGTTGTACCTGGCCGAGGAAGCGGACGGCCTGGCCCAGATCAACGGGGAGATCCTGACCGACATCCTCATGCCATGGCGGGGCAAGTACCCGCAGGTGAAGGTCATCGAGCAGTTGGACATCGGCTCGGCCGCCGAGGTCCTGCTGTCCCACAGCGACCACGCGGCCCTCGTGGTCGTCGGGCGTCGCAAGCACGAGGCAGGGCTGCGTCGTCTCGGGGCGGTCACTCACGCCGTCCTGCATCACGCTTCTGCCCCCGTAGCGGTCGTACCTCACGACTGACCCCTGGGAAAACGATGTGTGTGGGCGGCGGCGCACGCGGCTGTTCGGCCCACTCGCCCCAAGCGGCCTATTGCGTTCCGGTCGGGCGGTCCTGCGGAGATCCAGCACTACGGCGCCCCGCTCAAGGTGCCCCCTCACGATCCCCGGACAGCGACTCCGCCCCCGTGGTCCCCGCAGGCGCCGTACCGGATCAGCCGCCGGGGCGGCGCCCGGCCCGGCGCTCCCCCGACGCGGGCCCGCAGACGGGCCGACCCGCGTCGGTATGCGCGCGCCGGGGGTCAGCCGGTCCAGGACCAGTCGACGACCTCCGGAAGATCCGTGCCGTGCTCCCGGATCCAGCCGTGATGCCGCATACGGGTGTCTTCCAGCTCCTGCCTGAACGTGGCAGCACGTACCGCCAGTCCAGGGACCCGGTCGATGACGTCCATCGCGAGCCGGTAGCGGTCCAGGTCGTTGCGGACCACCATGTCGAAGGGCGTGGTCGTGGTGCCCTCCTCCTTGTAGCCGCGCACGTGCATCTGGGCGTGGCCGGTGCGGCGGTAGGCGAGGCGGTGGATGAGCCAGGGGTAGCCGTGGTACGCGAAGACGACCGGCTTGTCGGGGGTGAACAGCGCGTCGTACTCGGCGTCGGGCATGCCGTGCGGATGTTCCGCAGCGGGCATGAGGCGGGTCAGGTCGACGACGTTCACCACACGTACGCCCAGCTCGGGCAGGTTCCGGCGCAGCAACTGCGCCGCTGCCAGCACCTCCAGTGTGGGCACGTCGCCCGCGCAGGCCAGTACGACCTCCGGGGTACGCTCCTGGTTCTCCGTACCAGCCCATTCCCAGATGCCGGCGCCGCGCGCGCAGTGGCTGCGGGCTTCCTCCAGGGTCAGCCAGTCGAAGCAGGGCTGCTTGCCCGCGACGACCACGTTGACGTAGTCCCGCGAGCGCAGCACGTGGTCGGCGACGGAGAGCAGGGTGTTGGTGTCCGGCGGGAGGTAGACCCGTACGACCTCGGGTGACTTGTTGAGTACGTGGTCGACGAAGCCGGGGTCCTGGTGGGAGAAACCGTTGCTGTCCTGGCGCCAGACGTGCGAGGTCAGGAGGTAGTTGAGGGAGGCGATGGGGCGGCGCCACGGCAGTCGGCGGGTGGTGCGCAGCCACTTGATGTGCTGGTTGACCATCGAGTCGACGATGTGGGCGAAAGCTTCGTAGCAGGAGAAGAGGCCGTGCCTGCCGGTGAGGAGGTAGCCCTCCAGCCAGCCCTGGCAAGTGTGTTCGGAGAGGATCTCCATGACGCGACCGTGCCGGTCGAGGTGTTCGTCGGCCGGGAGGGTCTGTGCCTGCCATGCCTTTCCGGTGGCCGCGTAGACGGAGTCGAGCCGGTTGGAGGCGGTCTCGTCCGGGCCGACGAGACGGAAGTCGCGCCGCTCGGCGGTGTTCTCCATGAGCCCTTCCAGCAGGTCGCCCAGTACCCGGGTGGGCTCGTGCATCGTCGCGCCGGGTTTGTCGACCTGCACCGCGAACTGTTCCAGGGGCGGCACCGGGAGTGCGCGCAGGAGGAGCCCGCCGTTCGCGTGCGCGCCGGCGCCGAGTCGAAGAGTCCCCTCTGGCACGCCTTCGAGGACCTGCGTGCGGGGCCTGCCCAGGTCGTCGAACAGCTCCTCGGGCCGGTAGGAGCGCATCCACTGCTCCAACTGGTGCAGATGCTCGGGGTTGTCGCGCACGCCCGACAGCGGCACCTGGTGTGCGCGCCAGGTGCCCTCCACCGGCAGACCGTCGACCTCGGCGGGACCGGTCCAGCCCTTGGGTGTACGCAGCACGATCATGGGCCAACGACGTCGTTCGGTGGCCCCTTCGTCGCGGGCGGCGCGCTGGATGTTGTTGATCATGGCCAGCGCGGTGTCCATGGCGTGTGCCATGGCGCTGTGCACCTGGAGCGGGTCGTCGCCCTCGACGTGCAGGGGATCGTGTCCCAGCCCGCGGAGCAGGTCGTCGAGTTCGTACGAGGGCAGCCTGGCGAGCAGTGTCGGGTTGGCGATCTTGTAGCCGTTGAGGTGCAGGATCGGCAGGACCGCACCGTCGTGCACGGGATCGAGGAACTTGTTGGAGTGCCAGGACGCGGCCAGCGGCCCTGTCTCGGCCTCACCGTCGCCGATGACGCACGCGACGAGAAGTTCCGGGTTGTCGAAGGCGGCACCGTAGGCGTGCGAGAGCGCGTAGCCGAGTTCGCCGCCCTCGTGGATCGAGCCGGGGGTCTCGGGTGCCACGTGGCTGGGCACCCCGCCGGGGAAGGAGAACTGGCGGAACAGCCGTGCCATGCCCTCCGCGTCCCGGCCGACATCGGGATAGGTCTCCGAATAGGTCCCCTCCAGCCAGGAGTTGGCGAGGACGGCGGGCCCTCCGTGCCCGGGCCCCCAGATGCACAGGGCGTTCTTGTCAGCGGCCTTGATCACCCGGTTGAGGTGGGTGTGGACGAGGTTGAGGCCGGGCGAGGTGCCCCAGTGGCCCAGCAGCCGGGGCTTGATGTGCTCGGGGCGCAGGGGCTCGGTGAGCAGGGGGTTGGACATCAGATAGATCTGTCCGACCGCGAGGTAGTTCGCCGCCCGCCAGTGCGCGTCGAGCGCTGCCAGTTCCTGCGAGCCGAGACAGGCAGCCGATTCGTAGTCGGGCTTCGGCATCTCGTAGTCCCTTCATCGGCGGTGGGCAAGACGAAACCGCCAGGTACGTCGGACAACGGCGCGGCTGACGGGGCCAGTGCCTCGTTCCTCAGCCTAGGACCGCCCCCCGCACAGAACGAGGGGCCGATCGGCTCTTCTCCCTGCCGGAAGTGCTTCGTACACACCCGCTGGACGCGTCAACGGCTGTGCAAGTCCGCAGCAGAGGACGAGCGTGAGACGCGCCGCCCCGGCCCCCGGCTGCGCCGCACCCACGCAACGTCACATCAGCGCACGACCCGCATCCCTTGCAGGAGCCCTACGGCATGCGAATCGCATGCCGTCCTGAGGCTGAGCGCTGGTCGATGCGTCTGGCGGAACGTCTTCACCCGGTTCCGCGCCCCCGTATCCAACCCGTCGAAGCCCTGGCGGTCTGCTGCCCCAAGGGCCTGTTCGCTCTGGTCGTCGGACTCAACCGCTGGATCATCCGCGTCTCTGCATGCACGGCGCTGCTGGCGGACACGTATCCGCCGTTCCGGTTGGACCTCGGAGGCGATGAGCCCGGCCCGAAGCACCTGTGAACCGCCGCCGTCGGCATCAGGACGCCTCCACGTTTCGGCCCTTCCCGTGGCTGCGGGCCCACAGGGTCTCGGCGCGCGCGGCTGCGAATCCGACGAGGCCGGCGGCTGCCGCCAGTCCCAAGCCGGTCGCGGAGGGGGGTGAGGTCTCCAGGATGCCGGACAGGAACGGTACGTAAAGCGCTGCCGCCCCCAGCCCCGCGGCTACCGCGACCGCTCCCGGCAGGTACAGGTTGTGACGGGTCAACAGCCGCTCCCTGAGCCCGAGGGACACCCCGAGCTGTGCGGCCAGCAGAGCGAGGAAGAGAACGGTCTGCCAGGGCCCGCCCTCGTGCCGTATCCACAGACTCGCGGCAAGACTGGCCGCGGTCACCAGCAGCGACAGGCGCAGAACCCGTTGCCAGAGTCCGTCGCCGAGGATGTGCTGCTGAGGGGCCCTGGGCGGCTGCCGCATGGCGTCCGCGGAAACGGGTTCGGCGCCCATGGCGACGCCGGTCAGGCCGTGGGTGAGCAGGTTGATCCACAGGATCTGCCCCGCACGCAGGGGAAGGGCGAGGCCGAACAGCGGTCCGGCGAGCATGACCAGGATCTCCGCCGCCCCGCCGGCCAGGGCGTAGAGGAGGAAGCGCCGAATGTTGGCGTAGACGCGGCGCCCCTCTTCCACCGCCGAGATCACCGAGGGCAGTTCGTCGTCGGCGAGGACGAGGTCGGCGGCCTGCCGGGCCACTTCGGTGCCCCGTTGGCCCATTGCCACGCCGATGTCGGACTGCCTCAGGGCCGGTCCGTCGTTGACTCCGTCACCGGTCATGGCGGTGACTTCGCCCCGGTCCCGCCACGCCTGGATGATCTCCAGCTTCTGCTGCGGGGTCGTCCGGGCGAACACCTTGACCTCGGTCAGGTCGGCGACGCTTCCGGCGGCCAGCTCCGCCCCGGTGGCGACGCAGTGGTCCGATGCGGCTTCCTTCCCGGTGAGGATGCCTACGCGGACCGCGATCGCCTTGGCGGTGGCCGGGTGGTCACCGGTGATGAGCACGGGTGTGATCCCCGCACGACGGCAGACTTCCACGGTGGTGACCGCGGCAGGCCTGGGCGGGTCGCTGATGGCGGTCAGGCCCAGCAGCCGCAGACCTGCTTCCGCGTCCTCAAGGGGATCGGGCGCCTCGTCGAGTTCGCCGCCGGCCACAGCCAGCACCCGGTAGCCCAACGCGGACAGCTCGGCGGCTTCCTCGCGCGCCTGCTCCAGCAGCCCCGGGCTGTCGTCGAGTAGCGCACTGTCGAGCACCGTCTCCGGCGCCCCCTTGAGGGAGACCCTGACCTTCCCTGCCGGGGTGCTGTGCACGGTCAGCATCCGCTTGCGGATGCTGTCGAAGGGGACTTCCCCGATACGCGGGTGCGTACGGACGAGATCGTCGTGCGCGCAGCCCGCCTTCGCGGCGGCGGCCAGGAGGGCGGCTTCGGTGGGGTCTCCGAGCGCCGACCAGTGCGTCTTCTCTGCCGTCGGCGCGACCAGCGATGCGTCGTTGCAGAGCATCGCCGCGACAAGCAGTTCCCTGGCCGCCTCGGCGCTGCCACGGGCGTCGTGTTGGCCGAGGTCTTCGAAGGCACCGACCGGTTCGTATCCGCTGCCGCCGACGGTGACGGTGCCGCGCGGGGTCCACACGCGTTCCAGGACCATGCGCCCTTCGGTGAGGGTGCCGGTCTTGTCGGTGGCCAGTACGGTCACCGAGCCGAGCGTCTCCACGGCGGAGAGACGGCGTACGACGGCGTTGCGCGCTGCCATCCGCCGGGCACCGAGCGCCAGCCCGAGGGTGACGACGGCCGGAAGCGATTCGGGCACCGCAGCGACGACCAGGCTGATGGCCGTGACCGCCATGGTTTCCAGCGACTGCCCGCGGATGAGCCCGAGGGCCAGGACGAGCAGGCACAACCCCACCGTGACAAGGGCCAGTACGCGCCCGAGTCCGGCCAAGCGCTTTTGCAGCGGGGTGAGTTGCTGCCGGGGGTGAAGGGAGGCGGCGATCTTGCCCAGGGCGCTGTGCGCACCGGTGGCGGTGACGGTCGCGACCGCTCTGCCCCTCAGTACGACCGTTCCGGCCTGCAACTGGGCTGTCTGCGGGTCGGTGCCGTGGGCGTCCTTGTCCACGGGCACCGATTCGCCGGTCAGTGCGGACTCGTCCACGAGCAGGGCGGCGGCGTAGGTGAGGGTCGCGTCCGCAGGGATGACGTCTCCCTCGCTCAGGACGAGCGCATCACCCGGAACGACCGCGGAGGAGGGGATCTGCCGTTCCGTACCGTCCCGGGTGACACGTGTGGTGGGCGCGGTCATGGCGGAGAGCGCGGCGACCGCGTTGTCCGCCCGTACCTCCTGCGCCACACCGACCGTGGTGTTGAAGAGGATGACCACCCCGATGACCACGGAATCGGCATAGTCCCCGGTGGCCACGGTCAGGGCCACAGCGACCAGCAGTACGAGGATCAGCGGATCCCGCAGCTGCGCGAAGACCCGGGAGCGGAGCGCCGTCTTCTGCTGCTCTCCCAGCTCGTTGGGACCGTGCCGTTGGAGAAGACGCTCGGCCTCCTCGGAGGTGAGCCCGGCCACGCGGGCTGCTTCCGGCGCCGGGGCGGCGGGCGGTTGCGGCGGTTTCACTGCATGTCTCCTCAGAGCGGACGATCATCGCGATCCCGAAGCCCGCGTCCGCTGCGAGAGCCTGACCGCAATCGGCACCCCGGGCCCTCACAGATTCCGCAGGAATGGTGGGAACCGCCGTACGCAGGGGGCACGGCGGTAGCATTGCTCCTACTCCTGGTATGTCGGCACGTCGGTCTGTTCGCCCTGCGGCACATGGCGCGCACCGGATGCGGAGGGCCAGTACGTGACCGGGCCGCCCTGCGGGGGGACCACGATCAGGGGGCAGGTGGCCTGGTGCAGGAGCACGTGGCTGACCGAGCCAACCACCATGCCCTGAAAGCCTCCGAGCCCCCGTGAGCCGACGACCAGGCATCGGGCGTGGACAGCGGCACGTGCAAGAGCGCGCGCCGGGTGCCCGTACTCCACCTGGTACTCGATCTCCACCTGGGGGTACTTCTCGGCACAGCCGGCCGTCGCGTCCACGAGCTCGGCCCGGGACCGGTTTTCGACATCGTCGTCCTCGACGCCCGCCAGGCGGCCGGAGTGGTGGTGGCGCACCACCACCGCCTTCAGGCGTGCCCCGGTCAGCGCCGCCTCTTCGAAGGCGAACATCAAGGCTTCCTGGGCATTGGCCGAACCGTCGACGCCGACCACGATCACGTGCGAACCGGCACCGGTCGGCCGGGCCCCGCGCACCACCACGACCGGGCATCCCGCATGCGCGGTCAGGGTGACACCCAGCGGGGAGATCGAGAGCACCTGTTCCACCATGTTCAACGGCTTGGCCCCCACCAGCAACAGACTTGCTTCCGGCCCCTGTCGGACCAGCACGCGGGCGCGCGGTCCGTCGACAGTGCGCGCCACGATTTCCAGGGTCGGATGGTTCTTGTGCACGAGTTCCGCCGCCTCACGCAGCAGCATCTCCCCCGCTGCACGGAAGTGCCCGCTCCAGGTGCGCTGAGGATGCGCCCCGTGCGGATGCGGCTCCGCCCCAGGAGGCCACTCAAGGGCGTGCACCAGGCGCAAAGGCAGGTTGCGCAGCTCTGCTTCCTCCGCGGCCCAGGCGACACCGGTCCTGCTTGCTTCGGACCGGCTCACTCCTACGACGACGGGCTTTCGGTCAAGTGCGCTGGTTTCGCGATCCGAGGTCATTGCGGTACTCGCCTTCAGTGGGCAACGGCTGCGTGCCGGGCCCATTCATCCTGCTGACGAAGCACCTCGCAGACGAGGGGCCAACAGGTACACGCCATGGGCCGAAGGTCCCTCGGCACCGCCGATCCTTCGCGCGGCAAGCTCCGGCCACGCGGCCGTTCGTCCGCACCGACGGCCGGCTGCACCCACCGCGGAAATGTGCGGCAAGGGCCGATCGGCCCCCGCTGGGGACCTGCGGCCCCTGCACCGCGAACTCGCACCACGCGACGCTCCGGGCGCCGTATCGGTCCCGTTGCACCTGAGGAGCAGGCATGGGGGCCGACCGGCCCCCGGCACACCCCCGGACAGCCCATGCGACAACCGCCCGGCCCGCCGGATGCTCGAAGTGTCAAGAGGCTTGAAGGAGACCCAAGATGACGGATGGCACACGCAGTCGGCCCCCGGCCCACGCCCTGCTCCCGGACGGCACCTCCGTGTGCATACGTCCTGTGCAGCCGAACGACCACCAGCAACTGCGAGAGCTCTACGGAGAGATGTCCACGGACAGTCCGCGGCTGAGGTTCTTCGCAGCGAGCGAACCATCAGCGTCGATGGCCGCCGACCGGGCCTGCACACAGCCGCGCCCCGGCTGCCGGGCGCTGCTGGCCGAAGCGGAGAACCAGGTGATCGGCCTGGCCGAGTACGAGGCGGGCGACGACTCCTCTGCGGCCGAGATGTCCATCGCCGTGGCCGACGGCCTGCACCACCACGGTGTCGGCGCGCTCCTCGTCGAACACCTGGTCTCCGCCGCCCGCGCGGACAGCATCACCGCATTCACGGCGGACGCACTTTCCGAGAACCAGGAAGTGCTTCGGCTCTTCGCCGATCTGGGCCTTCGCACCGCACGCCGCTTCGAAGGCTCAGAGGTGCGCTGCGTCATCCAACTGGAGGAGGACGACACCCGTCTCCCTGCCGTTGAACTCCGCGGGCGGGACGCCGACGTGGCCAGTCTGGAACCGCTGCTGCGGCCGAACGCCATCGCCGTGGTGGGCGCAGGGCGCAGGCCCGGATCGGTGGGGCGGGCCCTCCTGGGCCATCTGCACGCGGGGGGCTTCACCCGGCAGCTCTTCGTGGTGAATCCCCGTTCCGCTTCGATCCTCGGCGTGCCGTCCTACTCGTCGGTCGGCGCACTGCCGAAGGTCCCGGACCTCGCGGTCCTCGCGGTGCCCGCGGCAGCCCTTCCCGGAGCCGCAGAGGAGTGCGGCAAGGCGGGGGTGCGGGCGCTGCTCGTCGTCACAACCGGCCTCGACGGCCGGCAGGCGGAAGCGCTCGTCGCCGCGTGCCGCACCCATGGCATGCGGCTCGTCGGGCCCAACTGCCTGGGCATCACCAACTCAGACCCGGCGCTCTCCCTCGACGCCACCTTCGCAGCCGGCAGTCCGCGCCCCGGCACGGCAGGCGTCGCCGTCCAGTCAGGCGGCGTCGCCATCGCCCTGCTCGACCGCCTCTCCCGCCTGGGCATCGGCGTGTCGTCCTTCACCTCCCTCGGCGACAAGTTCGACGTCAGCGGCAACGACATGCTCCAGTGGTGGGAGTGCGACGGCCGCACCGACCTCGCACTCATGCAGCTGGAGTCCTTCGGCAACCCCCGGGCCTTCTCCCGTACCGCGCGGCGCGTTTCCCGCCGCATGCCCGTGCTGACGGTCGACGCCGGCCGCACCGACGCCGGCCGCCGGGCCGCCGCCTCGCACACCGCGGCAGCCGCCGCCTCCACCATGACCCGCCAGGCCCTGTTCACCCAGGCGGGCATCACCGCCACCCGCTCGGTGGGCGAACTGCTCGAAGCGGCCGCCCTGCTGCACACCCAGCCGCTTCCGGGCGGGGCGCGCGTGGCCGTCGTCACCAATGCGGTCAGCGCGGGCGTCCTGGCCGCGGACGCCTGTGCGGAAGCGGGGTTGTCACTGCCGCAACTCAAGTTCTCGGTGGTCGACGACCTCGATGCCGTATTGCCCGAAGGGGCCTCCGTGAGCAATCCCGTCGACGTCACCGCGGCCGTCACGGAGGAACAGCTCGGGGCCTGCGTCGACCGGATCATGCAGCACTCCGGCATCGACGCCGTTCTGCTGGCTCTCGTCCCCCCGGCCGTCCCGGCCGCAGCCGGTGACGGCCTCGTGCGCGCCCTCACCAACGGCCCCGCACGCCGTGCGCTTCCCCTCGCCGTCGTACGCCTGGAGCAGGACCTGCCCGTCAAGCTGCTGCCGGCCACAGGGGGTGGAGCGATCCCCTCGTACGCCGAGCCCGCTGCGGCAGCGCGTGCGCTGGCCCATGCCGTACACCGCGCGACCGGGCTGAGCCGGGCGCCGGGCACGATCCCGGAGCTCACAGAGGTCGACACACCTCGCGCTCACACGATCGCCGAGACCTTCCTCACCAGCCATCCGGACGGCGGCTGGCTCGACCCGCACACCTGCGCCGAACTCCTCCAGTGCTACGGCATCCCGCAACTGTCCTGGTCCTGGGCGGAGACGGAGGACGACGCGGTCCTCGCAGCCGAACGGCTGCGCGGCCCCGACGGCCGAGTGGTCATGAAGGCCCACTGGGCCGGTCAGCTCCACAAGAGCGAACAGCACGCGATCCACCTCGGCCTCCAGAACGACTCCCAAGTGCGTGCCGCTTTCCGGGATCTCGAGACCCGGTTCGCCGGCCTCATGACCGGCGTGATCCTCCAGCCCCTGGCCGCTCGCGGCACCGAACTCTTCGCAGGAGTCGTCCAGGACGAGGTCTTCGGACCGCTCGTGCTGTTCGGGCTCGGCGGGACCGCAACAGAGGTCCTGGCAGACCAGGCCGCCCGACTCGCTCCCCTGACCGACCACGACGTGCACGACCTGATCACCGCCCCCCGCTGCGCGCCGCTCCTGTTCGGCGCCCACGGAGGCGGACCCGTCGACCTCGAAGGTCTGGAGCAGATGCTCCTGCGCCTGTCTCGCATGGCGGGCGACCTGCCGCAACTCGCCGAAGCCGACTTCAACCCCGTCCTCGCGGTGCCTGAGGCAGTCACCGTGCTCGACGCGCGCGTCCGCCTGCTGCCGCGCAAGCCTCAGGATCCCTGCCTGCGCCGGCTGCGCTGACCAGGGACCGCATGAGGAACAGTCCGCGCCGACGGGACGCCCGTCGGGCTCCGGACCGGACGACAGCGCTGCCGCAGGCTCCCGAGCAGCACGGCCGCACGGTGAAGACGGAAGAAGGGGGAACTCGAACTGGTCGGAGTCATTTTGTTCGTCGAGTCGGTCGGAGGAATTCATGGGCGGGTACGCACGCGACGGTGACGAGGAGCATGTGCCCAAGCTGCGGCTCGACGAACTGCTGGGCGAGCTGCAGGTGCGCATCGACTCGGTACGGGGCACCCGGGACCGACTGCACAGCTTGCTGGAAGCCGTCCTGTCGGTGGGTCGGGAACTCGACCTGCCACACGTGCTGCGCAGCATCGTCGAAGCCGCGGTGGTCCTGGTGGACGCCGAGTACGGAGCACTGGGCATCATCGGCGACGACCAGACCTTGTCCGAGTTCCTGACCGTCGGCATCGACGAAGCGGAGCAGTCGGAAATCGGCGCTTCACCCAGCGGACACGGACTCCTCGGGGAGCTGATACGCCACCCGGAGCCGCTGCGGCTGGCGGAGCTGTCGGATCATCCGGCCTCGTCCGGCTTCCCGGCGCACCACCCGCCGATGCACTCCTTCCTCGGCGTGCCCATCCGGGTGCGCGACGAGGTGTTCGGAAACCTCTACCTCACCGAGAAGCGCAGCGGCAGGGCCTTCGACGCCGAGGACGAGTCCGTCCTGTCGACCCTGGCGGTGGCCGCCGGAGTGGCCATCGAGAACGCTCGGCTGTACGAGGAGACCATGCTGCGCGAGCGCTGGCAGCGGGCCAGCGGAACGGTCACCAGCATGCTCCTGACCGGTGCGCCGAGCGCGGACGTGATGGAGCTGATCGTCGACGAGGCCCGGAAGATCGTCTCCGCCGACATGGGACTGATCGCGGAGCGCGTACCGGGCGAGGAGACCCTGCAGCCGGCCCTGGCCGTCGGACTGGGCAGGGAGGCACGCAGCGGCCTGGTGCTGCCCACGGGGCACGGCTTCGTCGGAGCGGCACTCGGCTCGGCCGTGCCGGTGGTCAGCGCCGACATCCAGCACGACTCCCGCACGGGCGAAGGCGAAGCCCACTGGGCAGGGCTGGGTCCCGTGGTCGCGGTGCCGCTCGGCGTCGGCGGGAAGCCCCGGGGCGTACTGCTACTGGGGCGCGTGCCGGGCGGTATGCCCTTCGGCGACGTGGACACCGGGCCGCTGCTCGGTTTCGCCGACCAGGCGGCGCTGGCCCTGGAACTGGCCGAACGCAGGCGGGACGCGGAACAGATCACCCTGCTCCAGGACCGGGGCCGCATCGCCCGCGACCTCCACGACCTGGCCATCCAGCGCCTTTTCGCCGCCGGTATGACCCTGCAGAGCACACAGCGCTTCATGGAACACCCCGAGGGCACGGAGCGGCTGACACGGACCGTCGACGACCTGGACGACACCATCAGGATCATCCGGTCCACGATCTTCGGACTGCGCACCCACGGCGGGAGCGGACGTGAGAGCGACGGCCTTCGCGGCCGGGTCTCCGAGGTGATCAGCACCTCGGCCGCATCGCTGGGATTCCAGCCCGCGCTGCGCGTCGAAGGGCTCATCGAGACCGACGTCCCCGGTGACATCGCAGACCATGTGATCGCGGTACTCGGCGAAGCGCTCAGCAACACGGTCCGCCACTCCGGAGCCCAGGCCGTGGACGTCCGGCTCCAGTGCGCCCGGGGCAACCTGGTACTCACGGTGACGGACGACGGCTGCGGGGTGCCGGACACCGTCGGGCGCAGCGGCCTGAAGAACATCGAAGAGCGGGCCGCCGCCCTCGGCGGAACACTGACGCTCGGCAACCGACCCGAGGGCAGCGGCACGCGGTTGGTGTGGCGGGTTCCCGTGCGTGCAGACGGCGCTGCGGCCGGAATCTGATCGCCGATCCGTCCGGCCCCGAGGCAGGCCCGGACGGCCGGGTGCACCAGGGCGGACCGATCACGCCGAATGACCGGTGGGGCCTCGCTGTTCGAGATGGCTGGCCAGAACAGCCGCCTGGACGCGGCGCTGGACGCCGAGCTTGGCCAGCAGCCGGGAAATGTGGTTCTTCACTGTCTTCTCCGACAGGTAGAGCTTCTTGCCGATCTCGCGGTTGGTGAGCCCCTCCCCGATCAGCGCGAGAATGTCCCGTTCGCGGGGTGACAGACCTTCGAGTTCGGGTGCGAGAGCCGGCCCTGCGGAAGGGCCCGCGCGCAGGGAATGCATCAGGCGGGCCGTTGTCGACGGATCGAGCAGCGACTGACCGGAAGCAACCGTGCGGACCGCCGCCACCAGGTCGGAGCCCCTGAGCTGCTTGAGCACATAGCCCGCCGCACCGGCCATGATCGCGTCGAGCAGTGCCTCCTCGTCGTCGAACGACGTCAGCATCAGACAGGCCAGCTCCGGCATCCGGCTGCGCAGCTCGCGGCAGACACTGATCCCGTCACCGTCCGGCAGCCGAACATCGAGAACGGCCACATCGGGGCGCAACGCCGGCCCGCGCACCAGCGCCTGCTCCACGCTGCCCGCGTCGCCGACCACCGAGATGTCGGGCTCCGAGTCCAGCAGGTCGGTGAGACCGAGCCGCACGACCTCGTGGTCGTCCAGCAGGAAGACCCGGATCGGTTTCTGCTCCGTGAAAATACGCGCTTCGGCCATGATGACCCCTCGTTCACTGGTGACTACGGACCGCATGCCGCCTGTGATGACGACCCTCACCTTTCAAAACCGTACGCACCAGTGCCGAACGGGCCCCTCGCGCCACGAGGTGCGAGAGGGAACAGCATCAGGGCCGAAGGGACCCTGGGAAGGGCCCGTCCGGCCTCTGCGCCGGGGCGAGCACCGGCACCAGGCTGAAAGGAGAAGCAGAACTCACGAGCATGCCCCTGGAGGTACGGATCATGCGCCGACACGTCACCGCGGGATCGACGGCTCCCCGGAGAGTCTGGCCGCCGCGTACTGGGCAGCCGGGGAGGCCGTGCGCCGGGGCGCGGCGCTGTGTCTGGTGCACGCTCACGAGCGGCGGCCAGGTTCCGCCCCGTACGGGCTTGCGGACGAGCCCCAGCAGATCTGGGCCGAGGAACTGACAGCCCGGACCGCGGACAGCGTGCGTGCCGCGCACCCAGGACTGCAGGTCACCGGCCAGGCGTTGGCAGGCTCGTCGGGCATGACCCTTCTCGACGAAGCCGAGCAGGCCGAGCTGCTGGTCCTAGGTTCCCGCGGACTCGGTGGCACCACGGGGTTTCTGACCGGATCGGTGTCCCAGCGGGTCGTGGCCAGGGCGCCCCGCTCCGTGGTGCTGGTGAGGGTGGGCTGGAGCATTGCCGCCGAGCACTTCTCGGCACCGGACGGTATCTCTCCGGATGAGGTACCCGAGATTCCGTACCGCGATGTCGTACTCGGTCTCGACACCGACCGCCCCTGCGACGAACTGATCGAGTTCGCCTTCGAAGCGGCCAGGCTCCGGGGCGCCTCGCTGCGCGTGATCCACACGTTCAGGCGACCGCCGGACTTCGCGACGATGGACAGCCTCGTTCCCCTGAGCAGCCCGGAGCTCTTCGCCGGACACGAGCAGACCGTGGCCACCGCACTGCGCCCCTGGCGCGAGAAGTTCCACAACGTCTGCACAGCGGAGTTCGTCATACAGGGGAACGCGGCGACGGAGCTGATCAGGGCCTCGGTCGGCGCGTCCCTCGTCGTGATGGGACGCCGGTTGCGCGAGACCCGCCTCGGCACTCACATCGGCCCCGTCACGCAGGCGGCGCTGCATCACGCGCCCTGCCCCGTCGCCGTTGTCCCGCACGCCTGAACAAGCCCGGAGGCTGACAGTGATGAACCGGTACGTGTACCCATTCGTCGAGGGCAGCCGTGACATGGCGGAGATGCCCGGCGGCAAAGGGGCGAACCTCGCGGAGATGACCCGGCTGGGACTGCCCGTCCCCGCCGGCTTCACCATCACCACCCGCGCCTGCCGGGAGTACCTGGCCACCGGCGCGGAACCCAAGGAGCTGGGTGCCCAGGTCGCCCAGTCCCTGGCCGAGTTGGAGCGCCGGGTCGACCGCGAGCTGGGAGGGCGGGACAACCCGCTGCTCCTGTCCGTGCGCTCGGGCAGCAAGTTCTCGATGCCCGGGATGATGGAGACGATCCTCGACATCGGCCTCGGCGACGAATCCGTCCTGGGACTCGCCGAGGCCACCGGCCGCGAGCGCTCCGCATGGGACTCCTACCGGCGTCTCCTCCAGATGTACGGCCGTACGGTCCTGGGCATCGCTCCGGAACTGTTCGACCGGCACGGAACCACCGAAGACCCTGCCCAACTGGTCGAGGAATTCAAGACGGTGATCCTGGACGCGACCGGTGAGAAGTTCCCGCAGGACCCGGTCGAGCAGTTGTACCAGGCAATACTGGCGGTCTTCCGGTCCTGGAACAGTGAGCGTGCCCGTCTCTACCGCAGCCACGAGCGCATCCCCGACGATCTGGGCACCGCCGTCAACATCCAGGTCATGGTCTTCGGTAACCTCGGCCCCGACTCGGGGACCGGAGTCGCCTTCACCCGCGACCCGGTGACCGGCGTCCGCGGCGTCTACGGCGACTACCTTGCCGACGCCCGGGCGAGGACGTCGTCGTCGGCATCCGCAACGCGATACCGCTCGCCGAACTCGACCGCCTCGGCCCGGCCTCGTACCGGCAACTCGTCAACCACGTGGGGGCCCTTGAGCGCCGGTACCGCGACCTGTGCGTCATCGAGTCCACCGTCGAGCGCGGCATGCTCTGGATGCTCCAGACCCGGGTCGGCAAGCCAACCGCCGAGGCCGCGTTCCGCATCGCCGACGTGTTCGTCGACGAGAAGGTGATCAGCGAGGACGAGGCGCTGGCCCGTGTCAGCGGGCCGCAGCTCGTCCGGCTGATGTTCCCCCGTTTCGAAGCCCACACGGACACGAAGCCACTGGCGCACGGCGTCCCCGCCTCCCCCGGTGCGGCCGTCGGCGCGATCGTCTTCGACTCGGCGGAGGCCGTACGCCGTGCCGCGACAGGCGACCGCGTGGTGCTCGTACGCCGCGAGACCACCCCGGACGACCTGCCCGGCATGGTCGCCGCCGAGGCCGTACTCACCAGTCGCGGAGGCAAGACCAGCCACGCGGCCGTGATGGCGCACGCGGCATGAAGACCGGTCGGTCAGGCCCTGAGCTGAGCCTGCGGGTCGACCTGTTTCGGTGGACGGGGACGGGCTCACCGCGAGTCGCCTCCGTCGCACGCGGTGAAGAGCACCCACAGCCCAGATCGCAGGCGCGCGGCAATCGACCGCTCGGGAAGGCCGAGAGCTTGGGAGACGACACCGCAGGTACGGTCCCCGATGAGGTGGAGAGCCAGCTCGACGCGGTCCAGCGGGGAGGAAGCGTTGTCGGGACAACGGCCCCTCTCAGCAGACGAGAAGTCAGGAGCGGACTGTGCGGGTGCGCGACGGGGCGGCCGGACAGCAGGCCCGGGACCTCTCACCTCGCCGAAGGCCACTGGAGAATCGACAGGGTCGGTAAGCACCTCGCGCAGTGCCGCATCGACAACGCCGGGCTCGTCCGTCATGAGGGTGGACAGGCCGTGGATGGCCATGAGGTGCCGATCGCACCAGACGACCACCGAGCGGCGACGTGCGAGAAGCGCTTCCATCTGGGCGTCGACGGGTTTCGATTCCACGGGGCGTGTCCCCTCCGGCGTGGTCATCACCGAGTGCTCCTGCGTCCGCATTCCAAGCACAGGTACGCCTGCCGGAGCCTCTGGGGAGGTTCTGCACTCGGCACCGAGTCGACGCCGGGTTCGATGCCCCCGTAGATCAGGAGGAGGTCGTAGGAACTACGTTGCCTGGCCGTCGGCGAAGCAAACGCGGGCATGGTGCCTCCGTCCGGAAGCGGTCGGCATGGACCGGGCCTGGAAATCGTCTGCCTTCACGAGCGAAGAGGGGCAGAGTATCCGCCCCGATACCTCGGAGAGGGTCATGGAATCCGGGCGCAGTGCCGTGCATCCTTGAATGTGGCCGCGGGCCTGCAGAGATCGCACGCGGACCGGCGGCCGCGGGGACGCATCGGCCGACCGTACTCGGGCCGTCCAGGTGCATCCATCGGCTGGCAGCAGGCGCCTGGGTCCGGGACGTCTGGATCGTCAGCATATCCCCATTCGGACCAGGCACAAAGGGACGAATGCTCTGCGTCGCCCTCGTGGTGATCTGTCCAAGGCCGTCCTTCTGCAGGTCACCGCCACCACGGTACGGATGGAGAAGCTGTCGTGACGTCACCGGAGCCGGAATCCAGCGGGCTCAGATCGGCCCTTCCTCCTCGGAGCGGCCGTGCTGACCCGGACGACATGCTTCGCCGCTCACCCTTGTCCGAACTCCAGGGGAGGAACAACGTCCATGAACCGGTGGCGGCGGCACGACCCCAACGAGCGCTACTGGCTGGAGATCACGAACCGGCAAGACATAGGTGCGAACCTCCTCGCGCCGCAGCGCAACGTCCGGGGCGAGGAACACTGGTCATACTCTCTCGTCCGCGAGGTCCGGCCCGGTGATCTCGTACTGCACTGGGACAGGAACCATGGGCCTGGAGTCGTCGGATACTCCCAGGTCCGAGGAAGGGCGTTCGCCTCAACGTTCGTCTGGCGGAGCCGGGATACACCCTGTCGGCAGCGGGACGCGTCGACCGCAGTGCCGGCTTGGCAGGCGCCGCTCGGAGGGTGCCGGCGGCTCGGGCAACCGCTCACACAGGATCACCTGCGGGCAGTTGAACAGCGCATCCGGGCCGTGCGGATGCACCTCACCGAGGCAGTTCGGGGGCCGCTGTACTTCCCCTTCGCGCTGTCGGACACCCGGCCCCTTCGCGCAGCCCAGGGCTACCTGACCAAGCTCCCGCGCGCCCTGGTCGAAGCTCTTCCAGAGCTGGCGGAGCTGCGTCAAACGGCGGTCGCTGAACCCCACGCCCCAGAGACGCCGGCTCCTCAGTCCTTCGCCTCCCCCGAGCCCACCAGGTCCACCGGGTACGGTCGGCAACGCGACGCCGAACGGCGGCGGGCCGTCGAACGTCACGCCGTCAACCTGGTGCTCGCTCACTACCGGTCCCTCGGCTACGAGGTCGAGGATGTGGGTGATCACTGTCCCTGGGATGTCACCGCGTGCAGGGACGGTACCGAGACGCACATCGAGGTGAAGGGCAGCACGACCGCCCGGGAGGCCGTGGACCTGACGGAGGGCGAGGTCCGCCACGCCGAGGACATGATCACCAGCCTCGTGGTGATAGACCAGATCGTGCTCGACGAGGGCCTTCGTTGTCATGGTGGGCGTTGGCGGATCTGGCCGAACTGGACACCCAATCGCGAAGAGCTCGTTGCCACCGCGTACCGCTCTCCGCTCCCACCGGGCGGGCGGATGGGCCCCCTTGAGTCACCGGACAGCTCACGCTGACGGATTTTTCCGCCTCCCCTGGAAGGCGTCGGACTCTCGCGAGGCCACGGCCGCAGATGTGGGAGAAGGCCAGAGAAAGCGAAGTCCATGAGCAACGGTCCTCCCCGTCGTGCTGGGCAGAGGCCACGAAGGCAGGCCGTCCGTCTGCCGCAGCAACGCCGTCGGGCGAGGGGCCACCCCCGTTCGGAGCCCTATGGTCAGGACGCCTTCAGCAGGCCTGCCCCTCGACCAGATGTCGGCTACTGTCACCGCATGACGGCAGACGCGCGGGCCCCCCGCTTCGGTGTCCTGGCGATCGCCTCGTCGGCGGGCGGCATCCGTGCTCTCGGCACCCTCCTCGGCGCTCTCGACCCCGCCCTCCCGGTGCCGGTGCTCGTCGTGCAACACCTCGACAAAAGGCACCGCACCCTCATCGCGGAGGTGCTCAGCCGTCCGTCCGCACTGCCCGTCAAGCTGGCGGAGCATCATGAACGAATCCAGTCGGGCACCGTGTACGTGGCACCGCCGAACCGGCACCTGCTCGTAGGGCCCACAGGTTTGCTGCGGCTCTCGGAGAGCGAGCCCGTCCACTTCGTGCGTCCGTCGGCGGACCTGCTCTTCGCGGCTGTCTCCTCCGCGTACGGTCCGCGGGCTCTCGCCTGCGTACTGACCGGCACCGGTGTCGACGGCGCGGCGGGGGTCCTGGACGTGAAGCAGCACGGCGGCACGTCCATCGCCCAGGACCCGGAGACCGCGGAGTTCTCCGGGATGCCGCAGGCCGCTGTGGACACGGGGGCGGTCGATCTCGTGCTAAGCCTGGAGGAAATCGCCGGGGCCGTCCAGGGACTGATGGGAACCACGAGGCAGTGATGAACCAGACACCCGGTAGCAGCGACGACGCGGCGAGCACCAAAGCGACGGACGACGCGGGGCTGGAGGAGCTTCTGGAGTTCATCCGGGACGCCCGCGGCTTCGACTTCACCGGCTACAAGCGCTCCACCCTCGGCCGCCGGATCCGCAAGCGCATGGCCGACGTCGACGTCGGCAGCCACGCGGACTACCGCGACCTGCTCGAGATCGACGCGGACGAGTTCCGGACCCTGTTCAACACCATCCTCATCAACGTCACGTCGATGTTCCGCGACCCCGACTCCTGGGCCTTCCTCCAGCGCGAGATCGTCCCCGGCATCGTCGCGGACACCGCACCCGAGGGTGAGATCAGGGTCTGGAGCGCGGGCTGCTCCAGCGGGGAGGAAGCGTTCTCGCTGGCCATCATGTTCGCGGAGGCCCTCGGTCTCAAGGAGTGCCTGCGCCGCGTCAAGATCTATGCCACTGACGTCGACGAAGAGGCCCTGCGGGAGGCGCGTTCCGGGCTGTATGCGGAGAAGGCCCTCGGGCCCTTGTCGACCGAGCTGCGCGACAAGTACTTCGAGCCGCGCGGCGCCAAATTCGTGTTCCGCCCGGACCTGCGCCGCCGGGTCATCTTCGGACGGCACGACATCACCCGGGACGCGCCGATCTCGCGGCTGGATCTGCTGGTCTGCCGCAACACGCTGATGTACTTCAACGTCGAGGCACAGGCCCAGATCGTCGATCGGTTCCACTTCGCACTGCGCGAGGACGCCTGCCTCTTCCTGGGCAAAGCCGAGATGCTGCTGAACGACACGGAACGCTTTGAACCGATCAGCGTGCGACAGCGGCTGTTCAGGCGCCGGGCGGGTGGCAGGCACCTGCCCTATCCCATGGCTCCCGCGCCGCGGCCCAAGGCGGTGACCGGTGCGGACTCGGCTCCTGCCCCGAGCCCGGGCCACCTCAGGGACCTCATCCTCGATGCCGCGCCGAGTGCCGGTGTCGCCCTTGACGCCGAGGGCGTCGTCATCACGATCAACAGCCAGGCACGCGGCCGCTTCGGACTGACCGCTCAGGACGTGGGTCGCCCGTTCCAGGACCTGGAACTCTCCTATCGGCCCTTCGAGCTGCGCTCCCTCATCGACCAGGCGACGTACGAACGTCGCATGCTGCGGGTCAACGGCGTGGAGCGTCATCTCGGCGAAGCGGTGCAGTACTTCGACATCCTCATCCAACCGGTCACCGGCGGCCCCGGACCGCCGGTCGGTACCAGCATCACATTCATCGACGTGACGTCGGCCGTGCAGCTCAAGACCGAAGTCAAGCGTGTTCGTGACGACTTGGAAACGGCCTACGAGGAACTCCAGTCGACCAACGAGGAGCTGGAGACGACCAACGAAGAACTCCATTCGAGCATCGAGGAGTTGGAAACCACCAACGAGGAACTGCAGTCGACCAACGAAGAGCTGGAGACGACCAACGAGGAACTCCAGTCGGGGCATGAAGAGCTCGAGACCATGAACGACGAGATGCGCATGCGTTCCACCGACCTCGACGAGGCCCGGGCGTTCCTGGAAGGGGTGCTGAGTAGCATCGCGGCGGGGGTGGTGGTGCTCTCCACCGATCTGAAGGTCAAGAGCTGGAACAGGGGCGCCGCCGACTTGTGGGGGCTTCGCAGCGAGGAGGTGCTCGGAGAACACTTCTTCGGACTGGACTTCGGCCTGCCCACCACGCCACTCCGCGAGGTCGTCCAGCAGTGCATCGCCTCTGGAGAACAGTCCTCGGCCCTCATACTCGCAGCAGTCAACCGGATCGGCAGGAGCATCAGCTGCTCGGTTGTGTGCTCGCCGTTCGACGGACACAACGGCGGCGTCGTCCTCCTCATGGAAGACGCCGGACAAGAGACCCCCGGATGACGAACGGCTGCCCTACTCTGGGTACATGGCCGCCGACAGTGGGAATCCCAAGTCGCAGAGCCGACGACGGGCAAGCGACGCCTGGCGGCACGCCGGCCTGGCCCAGGAACGCGCAGCACGGGAAGCGCGCTACGCGGAACGGCACGAGAGCCTCGCGGACGGGGCGGGGGGCACGTTCCACGCTTCCATGGCCGCCATGCACCGACGAATCGAGGCGCGCCACCTGACCACCGCCCGCCTGCAGCAGGCGTTCGCCAGACGCCTGACACAGTGGCTGGCCGACTGCGGTGCTCCCCCGTTGTTCATGGGCGATGTCGCCCAGGCCTGCGGTACCGGCAGCGCCGCGCTGACTCTCGTCGGCTCCGACCTGACCCAGCTCGCTGTGGCGGCTTCTGACCGGCCGGCCCGCAGCGCACAGGACCTGGAGTACCTCTTGGGCGTCGGCCCGGCCCGGGAAGCCGCTCGCGACGGAATCCTAGTGTCCGCGTCGGGTCCGACATTGGAACGGCGCTGGCCCGCATACGGAACGGGGCTCTCGGCACTCGGCATCTCCACGGTGTTCGCGGTACCGCTCAAGGCGCCGTCCGGGCACTTGGGCGCCCTGACAGTCTTCGACCCGTGCCCCGGCACCACTGGCGTAGAGGGCTTCTCCGAGATCGCGGAAGCCCTCACCGACACCATCCTGCTGGCCCCCGGCCTGGCCCCGGAGCTCGGAAGAGGTGCCAACGTACGCGCGGTGGTCCACCAGGCGGCCGGCTCACTCGCCGAATGCGGGCGCCTCTCGGTCGCTGACGCACTCGCAATGATCAAGGCACACGCCTTCGCCACCGGTGAGCCACTCGAGTCCGTGGCCCAGCGGATCGTGTCCGGCACTCTCGACATCAGTTAAGAGGCAACCCTCATGCCCCCGTCGGATCAGCGACTCGCCGACGCCTTCGTCGCACTGGCCCAGGTGCTGGACGACTCCTTCGACCTCCCGGTCTTCCTCACGGTTCTCGCGAAACACAGTACGCAAGTGCTCGACGTCCAGGCGGCCGGAGCGGTTCTCGTCATGGACGGCCCGGGCTCTCCCTGTGCATCCGGGTCCGACCCACGCATCGCCCGCTTGGAATCGGCGGGCGTCGAGGCGGAGGAAGGGCCGGGCCACGACTGTCGGCTCAAAGGTTCCCTGACGGAGACCGCACTCGACGCGAGGGCCCGACAGCGCTGGCCCATCTACACCCCCTTGGCCAACGAACTCGGCTTCACCCGTGTCGCCGCGCTCCCCCTGCGGGTGCGCGACGTCTCCTTGGGGGCGCTGGTCCTCCTGCGCACCTCCGGTACGCCGCTGCCGCCGGACGCGCTAGCCCTCGGCAGGTCGCTCGCCGACGCCGCCGCCCTCGCACTGCTCCGGCAACGCGAGCTCAAGGAAAGCCGCATCCTGACAGGACAACTGGAGCGGGCCCTGACCAGCCGCATCATCATCGAACAGGCAAAAGGCGTTCTCGCGAGCCGGCTGCGGCTCACAATGGACGAAGCATTCGCACTTATGCGCACACACGCCCGATCGAACCAGCTGAAACTGGCCGAGGTGGCGCTGGCCGTGATCGAAGGCCGGCTGAGCATCAGCCCGGGAGACCATCCGGTCCGCCCTCGCAAGCGTGACCGGGGCACGCACGCCTGACACCGCGGCTTCAGCTTCGGGCCATACCGCGCGCCGGGCCAGGCGTGGGCGTAGTGGGCTGCTCGCACACCACAGACGCCGTCACCAGCCCGCTCAGACAATCACGGCTCACGCGGCCAGTCAGCTACCCTCTGCCGTCGCGGATGACGGCAAGTAAGGCCCTGCGGGCTGTAGTTGCTCGATCTGGTGATGACGGTGCCCTGGGGAGACAGTTCCGGTACGGGGCGTCGAGTCCGCGGGCTGTCAGTGCCGGCCCCTAGGCGCTGTTGCTCCCAGAACATTGCACTTCGACGGAATCGGAGAGGGCGTCGCCGTCGCGTATGAGCAGCCGAGTCCGGTCGGCCGCTGTCGCGGCGGCCAGGATCATGCCAGTACCCGCGATGGCGTCGGCGTAGCTGATCCGTGAGGAGCACTGGTTCCGCGCCGGAGGCCGGCACCCGGGCCCGGTCTTCGGAGCGAACGTCGCCTTCGCCGGTGCGACCCTCGTCCAGAGCACCTACGGCAAACAGGGCGACCTGGAGCTCGTCTGTACCCTCGGCTCCGGCCAGCTCCAGCACTGGTGGCGACACAGCGGTAGGGGAGTCTGGACCTGCGGTGCCGTCTTCGGCCATGATGTCGCCACGGTGACCGGGCTCGTCGAGGGCAGCTTCGGCTTCAACCTGGAAGTCGTGGTGCTGCGCGCCGACGGCCAACTCCAGCACTACTGGCGCGGCGGCGACGGCTGGCACGAGGGCCCGGTGATCGGCCGCGCCTGAACCCGGCGGACCGCCCCTGGCGAACGGACGAGACAGATGGCCGACGCGGACATCACCCTGGCACCGGGTGAACGCCGGGAGATCCGCCTCCCCGCCCTGGGCGCTGCCGGGTTCACCTGGACCTGGCGGCTGGACGGCGACACCGACTCCGTCGCCCAGGGCCGGCCGCCCGCCGGCGAACTCCATGCCAGCCCGCCGGGGGCGTCCGCCGACATCCTCTTCACGCTCACGGCGCTGCGCCCCGGCCACGCCACGCTCCAACTCGACCACCGCCGCCCCTGGGAGCAGGACACGCCCCCGAAGGAGCGGCGGTGCTACGAGATCACGGTTGAGTCGCCCCGCCTCCAGGCGCAAGGGCACGACCTGCGCGGAAGCAACCCGCCCGGAGGCCGGCGGCACTGCGGTTTCGGGTCAGGCACGGGCCTTCACAACTCCATCAGGGGAGATGAAGCGGTGGGCGGCGGGAAGCTCCCCGTCGGCACCGCACACCAAGATCCGGACCATGCGCGGACCAACTCAGTTCCACGGTGCGCGACTCGGCGCTTTCCCGCAGGTCAGATGCGGACAGGGCCGTGTGCCACCAGCAGACGAAGAAGCTCTTGGCGCCGTGGTCCTATCCACCAGCCTGGGGATGTTCCGCGGCGGGTGAACTCGTAACGATCAACTGTGCGGAGCACTGAGCCCGCTTCCCCGCGGCACCGGGCCAACGCGAATCCGTCGCTGGCCCCCACCACTTCACCGCCGCTGGATTCCCGTTGGATCCGCCCCGGTCCCACGACATACCCGCAGGCAGAACCCCGACCCCCGCGTGCGGCGACAACGTCAAGTCACTGCAAGGGCGTTGACTCCCGTCGGCCCGCCGGGCCGGGCCACTGCTCCCGCCGGTCGTGCGGGAGCAGTTCCGCGTGGGGCGAGGGGTCACAGCCGCTTGAGGCCGAGGAGCTGGAGTCCGGCGAAGCCGCCGACCGTCAAGGCCTGGAGCACGAGCCAGACCGTGCCGAGTCCGGTCGGGCTCAGGGCCCCGGAGACCGTGACCGTCAGGCTGAGGACGACCCAGAGCAGGTTCGCCACGGCGATCGCGGTCAGGGCCGGGCGGCTGATCCGCCGGCGCGTTCCGGCCGCGAGCACGCCCAGGGCGAAGAGGAGCAGGAAGGCGCCGACCGGGTACTGGACCGAGGTCGCGATGCCGAACCAGGAGTCCAGGACCGTGGCGAGGGCCAGGTAGGCGAGGCCGTTGAGGCCGGTGACCGCCGCGTCCAGCTTGAGGGCCAGCCGGGCGAGGCCGTCGGTCCCGGCCGTCCTCGCGGAGGCCGTCGTTCCGTCGAAGCGCGTGGTGGTCGTCATCGTCGTGTTCCTCTCGTACGCACGGGAGTCGGCCGGTCGCGGATGCGCTTCGTTCAGCGGGCCGCGACCGCTCCTGAACGGTAGGCAGGCTCGACGGGGCCCTCAATTACCTCCGGGGTAACGCCGTGGCTCACTGCTGGGCGCCGTAACCCCCAGGTCACAGCCGTTGGTTGGGGTTGGAAGGGCAGTGGGGGAGCCAAGCAGGGAGCCACGGCGGGCCAGTTACGCCCTATCGGGGCGGAAGATCTCGTCCATGGCTTCCGCCCCCTCCGTGATCACGGGGCGGATCTGCTTGCGGTAGACCGTCTCCGTCGTCGCGGTTCCGCTGTGGCCGACCAGTCTGGCAATGACTTCGATCGGCGTCCCGTGATCCGAGAGGAGAGAGACGAAACTCGTCCGGAGCTCTCGGGTCGTCCAGGCCTTCGGCGTCGAAAGGCCGGCACTCTTGAGCAGGGACCGCAGCTCGCGCAGGACGTTCGTCGAACTCCGCTGTGTGCCGTCGGGGTGGCCGAAGACGAGCCGCTCCTGGGACCACTCGATCCCGCTGGCGTCGCACTCTTCCTGCTGGGTCTGGCGATGCCGTGTCAGAACCACAGCCGCATGATGCGGCATGGTCAGCGACCGCTTGCTCTTGCGTGTCTTCGTCTCGCCCTTCTTCCTGACCGACCGCCAGACGTCGACGTAGGGGCGGTCATCCCCCTCGGTGTCGATGTGGACATGCGACCAGGTGAGAGGCCGTTCCTCCTCCGTGCGGACGCCCACGAGCAACGCCAGCACTACATAGGCGTGAATCCAGCTTCCCTGCTTGGTGTGAAGGACGGCGTGCGCCTCTTCCAAGGAAAGGGACTTGCTGGGTCGGCCCTCCTTCCCCTGCGGCAGTTCGACGAACTCGACGACGTTTCGCGACACCTTCCCGTCGCGTTGAGCCAGAGCGATCGACCGGCGGAGAACGGAACGGATCCTTTTCAGAGTCTCGTGGGAGACCTCTTCGGACTTCGCCGTGAGCCACTCGTCGACCTCGTCGGAGGAGAGATCTTGAACCCTGGCTTTCCCTAGGTCAGGGATGACGTGGTTCTTGGCCAAGCTTCGGTACGTCTTGACGCTGGCCTCGTCCCGGCCGCGCAACCCCCGGTCGAGCCAGGTGTTCACGACGGTTTCGACGGTGTTCTTCGCAGAGGATTTGACGCCCTTCTCCAGCTCGCTCCTGAGCTTGCGAAGCTTGCTTCGAACTTCCGTCTTCGTCTTCCCTGATACCTTCGGACGTCGTCGATTCCCGTTCGGTTCGTATCCGAGCGAGATGGCTCCGATGTATCGGTTCTTGGACTTGTCCCAGTAGATCGAGTCCTCACCGTTCGCCGCCTTCTTGCGCGGTGTGGGTTCGCTGTTGGTCAAGGTGTGAGGGCCTCTCGGAAACGGAGGAGGCCGCGCCTGACGGCGCGGCCTCCGGGGTGTCGGGTTGTCAGGCGGCTTCGGCTTCGCGCTTCAGCATCTCGATGTACTCGTCGATGTACTCCGTGGGTACGAGCCGACGTCGGCCGACGCGAACGGTCCGGAGGCGGCCGAGGCGGATCTCCTCCCACGCGGTGGTGCGCTCGAAGCCGAGCATGTAGGCGGCGTCGGGAACGGGGTGCAGCCGCCGTTGGAGCGGCGTGGAGGTGACGGGCTCGGGCGTCGTGGTGGTTGCCATCGGGCTCCTTCAGCTCGGTCCGGGGTGCCAGAACCCCGGAAAGTGCTGACAGAACTGACAGAACCTCGCCATGCGGCCGTTGACCTGAGGGTTTGGCTGTTTCCACCGTCGTGACAAAACCTCAAAAAACTCTGACAGAACCTCCGGGTGGGGGTTCTGTCAGCGAGGGCCGCTGGGCGGGGTCGAGGTTTTGTCAGAGTTTTCGGAGGTTTTGTCAGAGCTCCGAAAGTGGCTGTTTCCGCAGGTCAGGGGTTAGGTCGGGAGGTTCTGTCAGTTCTGTCAGGGGGGTGGGGGGTTTTCAGGCGCCGGGGGTGGTGCGGGGGTGGGTCTCGTAGCGGGGGGAGGGCGGCCGGCCGCCGCGTCCGGTGCGGGGCGGCGGGGGCTGCTGGCGGACCCAGCCGTGTTCCTCCAGGAGGGCGAGCGCGGGGTCGAGGTCGCTCATGGCGGGGAAGTCGCCGCGGGCGAGGCCCCGGAACAGCTCGCGCTTGGTGAAGGTGGTGGTGCGGGTCTCGCGCAGGTGGGTCAGGAGGGTGTGGGCGGTCTCCTGGGCGGGGTCGGCGCCCATGGCGTCGAACACGTCGAGGGCGTGGGTGGTGAAGTAGTCCCCGAGCCGGGTGGCGGCGGCCATGGTCTCGGCGGCGATCGGCCGCGTCCACGCGTCGGCGGGGTGGGCGGCGAGGTGGAGGAGCCCGGCGATGCGGGCGACGGCCCCGTCGCGCTTGCTGGACCACTTGATGATGGGTCGCAGCGATCCGCCCTTGTCCTGGCGGGACTCGGTAACGCGCTGGTAGGCGAGGAGGACGGCGTCGGCCTCGGGCGTGAGGGTGAGCTCGGCGGGCTCGGTCCAGGCCGCGAGGGTCAGGGCGAGGTGCCCGAGCTGCTGGGCGTAGGCAGCGGCCGTGTCGGCGGACAGGAGAGCCGGGGTGAGGTTGCGGCGGCCGACGAGGGACTCGGGCTTGGAGTAGAGGAACCGGGCGAGTAGGCCCCGGCCGTCGGCGCCCTTGATCTGCCCGATGGAGTCAAGGACTTCGGGCTGCACGGCCAGACCCATGGTGATGGCAGGGCGTTCGATGTGCTGGGCGTCTCGGCCCATGCGGTTGACCCGGACCATGTCGCCGGCGTGTCCCTTGAGGAAGATCCCCATGTTCGGGGCGCCGGAGTAGCGTCCGGCGATGATCTCGAAGATCTCGCCCTCGGGGGACAGGATGCCGATGCGGCCGTCCTGCTGGGCGAGAGTGGTGGTCAGGCTCTCGGCGGTGATGTCGTCGGCGACGAGCTGCGGCTCGGCGGGGATGGCGGCCTGATCGGCCGCCTGGGAGAGCGAGACGGCCTCGGCGGTCAGCTCGGCCCGCTTGTCGGCCTCTGCGTTCGCGGCCTTCGCCGCGGCTTTCTCGGCGGCGGCCTTCGTCATCCGGGCGGATGCGGCGGCCTCGGCCCGCTGCGGGGCGGTCAGCTCGACGAGGGCCTTCTCCGCGGCCAGGAGCGGCTGCGTCATGAGGGAGAACACGGCACTCTTGCGGTTGCCCGGCGGCAGGGCGACGGCGGTGTAGAGGTTGACCGGCTCGCGCCACTGGCCTCGGACGTGGACGATGACGCGTCCGCCGGCGGCGGTGCCGAGGACGGCGAGGGCCAGGCATCCGGCGAGGTCGACGGGGGTCTGGGTCTCCTCGGCGACCTCGGCGGCCATCGCGCCGAGCCAGTCGGGCAGCGCGTCCACGGGAAAGGCGGGGAGCTGCCCGCGCGGGTTGAGCGGCACCGGCTCGTCCCAGACGGGCCCGGCGACGTCCTCGGCGGTCATCTCGTCGAATCCGGCCCACAGCTCGGGGTCGTGCGGACTCATGCGGCTTCCTTTCCCTGGGCGAGCAGCGGGCACTGGGTGCGGTGTCGGGCGTGGTCGTCGGCGAGGCGGGCGATCTGCTGATGGCCGAAGGCCTTCAGGTCCCGGCCACAGGAGCACCACGAGTGCGCGGTGGGCACCGCGTTGCCGCCGGGCGCGCCGATGTGGAGCATCGCGAGGACCCTCGGCCCGTCGGCCGGGTGCGGGTCAAAACCAGAAGGGACGCCTTCGGCGACGACCTTTCGGGCGCCCACGGTCTGCCGTGCTACCGGCTGCCCGGCGACGGCCGGCCGGGTGGTGGTGGGACGGCATTCCAAGGGGGAGGGATTCTGGGGGCTCATACCGCCTCCCGGGGCCGGGCCTTGCGGAGGGAGCTGTCCAGGGCGCTGCGGATCGTGGCGCGGCACTCGGCCGCAGTGAGTCCCCGCGACTCCCCCGCCCCTTGGAATGCCTCCTCCACCACGTGCCGGTCGAGGTCGCCCCAGGCGACGAAGCGCCCCACGAGGAACGCGGACCGGTTGAGCGTGTTGTTGGCCTGCTTCGCCGGGGCGGCCCGAACGTTGCGGCACTCCCGCTCCAGCGCCGCACGCGCCGCGCGACTACCACTGACCGCCGGGGCTGCCAGAACGCCACCACGGGGCCGTACGGGCTCCTGACGGGCCGTAAGCGCCTCCAGGAGCCAGGAGGGCAGCGGAAGGACCGGGACGTCGTCCAGGACCGCGTACACCCCGCCAGGGGTGACGCTCCCGGGCGCGACGACGTACCCACCCCACGCGCGCGTGTCCACCAACTGCCCAAGAAATCCTGCGGAGTTGCCGAGCCGGACGCCGTCCAGGGCGGCGAAGTAGAGGTGCTCGCCACCGGACGCGGTTCCTGCTCGGAAGGTCACCGGACGCGGCTGGCTGGCGCGCTCGCAGAGGGCCGCGAACACCTCCGCACCGCTGGGGCTGGCGGCTTCCTCCTTGGGCACGTCGAGGTCGACGACGACGAGCCCCGACGGGCCCGTGGCCAGACCGATGTTGAACGGGCCCTGCTCCCAGGCGCGGACGATCCGGTCGCGGTCCGTGGTGGCCCGGTCCTCCCACTTCACGTGCCCGCCCGAGCATGCCCCGGTGCGGGGGCAGCGGCTCTCGCCGTGCAGGGCGGGCCGCTTCGTGCCCGGGCGGAGCGGGAAGACGTGCCAGCCGCGCTCGGCGGCCTGGAGGGCGGCGGCCAGGGGCGGCGGGGGGCCGCCTGCTCGCCGAATCGGGGATCGATAGGTCATGCTGGGTGTCTCCAGTTCTGTAGAAGGTGCTGGCAGGCGAGGGCGGCCCCGGACTTTGGCGAGACGGGGGCCGCCCTCGGCGTAGCTACTGGTCGGTGGTCTCGCGGGCGTACTGCTGGCGGACGTAGTGGCGCGGGTGGCAGATCACGGCCGCGTCGTCGAAGTCCATGAGCCGCCGGGCGGCCCGGTCGGCGTCCTCGGTGGCGTCGCTGATGGGCGGGGCCTTGTCGTCGCCGAGGGCGATGCGGTCGAGGAGGGCGGCCTTGCGGAGCCAGAACTCGCGGCTCGTCTCGGTGCCGAACGGCCTGTCGGCGGCGGTGCGGGCGACCCAGCCGATCTCCCGGATGATGCTCGGGGCGGTGGCGTAAGCCTGCTGCGGCGTCGGCCACTCCTGCGTGACGGCGGGGCGGTGGTCGGCGGACAGGTAGACGCGGGTGCGGTCGCCGTCGCGGGTGGCCACACGGTGGGCGGAGCAGGTGGTGAAGGCGTTGCCGAGGGTGTCGAGGACACGGTCGGTGTCGTCGGGGTCGCAGATGACGCGGATCTCGAACACGGTGGGCTCCTCAGAGGGTGGACAGGGCGTCGATGACGCTGTGGGCGAGCTGGTTGATGGGGGTAGCGGCGCCGGTGGAGGCGAGGAAGAAGCCGAACCCGGCGGCGATGAGGGCGCTGCCGTAGCCGAGGTTTCCGGCGCGGAGGAGGAAGTACAGGACGAGGCCGAAGAGGGCGACGAGCGAGACGGTTACGGCCACGGCGGATCTCCTTCTGGTGGTCGTGTGCGGTCAGTGGTCCGTACGGGCGAGCAGGGCTCGGAGGGCGGCTTCGGCCTGCTGGGGCACGACGCCGTTTCCGAGGGCCTTGAGCTGCTGGGTGCGGGTCAGTTCGGGGACGTCGGTGACGTGGCCAGCGGGCAAACCCATGAGCCATTCGACGAACGCGGGGCTCAGGCGACGTCGAGCGTCAGTTGCCCCGGGAGCGGGCCGTCCGAGGACGGTTTCCCAGCGGGCGACGGCGGGGGCGAAGCGGCCCCAACGCTCCGAGCCGCGTCCGTCAAGGTTTCCCCATGCCCCCACGCCGGATTCGCGCCGCTGCTGCTCTTCGCGTACGTCGCGGTCGGTGTCGGCAGGAGCCGCACTACCGCCGAGGGGAGCGCCAGGTCGCCCTTCGAGCCGCGCTGGTTCGGGCCGCCCTTCTCCCCGTCCGGCGCTCGCGGTGTGGGCAGGAGCGTCACCGTGTGCCGCAGGTTCATCCCGCCCCGGCCCGCGTGGCCCGGGCCGGTCGCCTCCGACGCGGTCGGCGTCGGCAGCAGCGCCACCACGTTCGGCAAGGCGTCCTCGAAGCCCTTCCCTCGACAGTCGCGGGCCCTCGGGGTCGGCAGGCCGGGCGAGGAGGAAGAGGCGGCGGCGGTCGTGGGCAGCGCCGACCTCCGACGCGCGTACAACGCACCACTCCGCATCGAACCCGAGGCGGGCAAGGTCGGCGAGGACGTCGGCAAACCCAAGTCGAAGGTGATTTGCGACGTTCTCAAAGACCGCGACGCGCGGTCGTAGAACGCGAAGGGCGTGCGCGATCGACGGCCAGATGTGCCGCTCATCGGCGGTTCCTTTCCGCTTGCCAGCGAGGGAGAACGGCTGGCAGGGGTAGCCGCCGCACAGGACGTCGACCGGCTCGACGTCGGCCCAGTCGACGGCGGTGAGGTCGCCCAGGTTCGGCACCTCGGGATGGTGGTGGGCCAGGATCCGGGACGCGCCCGGGTCGACGTCGGAGACCCAGGCGAGCGAACCGCCGAAGACGGATCGGACTGCCATGTCCAGCCCTCCGTAACCGGTGCACAGCGACCCGATCCGCAGTCCGCCGGTCACGAGCGGTCCGCCTGACGCGCGTGGGTGGCGGCGGTGCGGACGAGGGCGAGCACCTCGGTGCGGGTGCGGCCGGTGGCGTCGTTCCAGCGGTGATAGGGCTCGGTGATCCCGCGTGCGGCGAGAGCGGTCTGGAGGTGGTGGGCGGCGGTGCGGGCGGTGGTCTCGTCGCCGTAGCCGAGGCGGAACAGCACGGCCTGGGCGCCGAGGATGCAGCGGCGTCCCGAGGTCGAGCGCAGGGAGCCGCGGTGCCAGCCGTAGCGCTCGATGACCAGGGCGGTGAGCTCTAGGTGCTCGGCGACGCTGATCCGCCGTCCGCCGCCGTGGAGCTGCCGGAGGAGGGGGAAGTTCAGCACCCAGTCGGGCAGGATCCGCAGCGCGCGGGCCGGGACCGTGAGGACCGGCGCGGTCGCCGCCGGGGCGGGGGCGCCGAGGGCTTCGGCGATGAGCTCGGCGGTGGTCTTGGTGACGAGCGGGTGGGCGGTCGTGCGGACGCGGGCGAGGAGGTACTGCTCGATCTCGCGGACCAGGAGCGCCGCCTCATCGGCGAGCTCCGAGCCGGAGACAGCGGGGGCGGTGAGGGTCTGGACGGCCACGGTGCCTGACTCCTTATGTACCGGTATGGACTAGGACGGCGACCCGGACAGAGCCCGGACGGCTCCGCGTTTGCGCAGGTCAGAGAGTTGGGCGACTCGGACGGATCTGGGCCCGACCCGGACGCGGGTGTCCGGGTCGGGGGGTCCGGCGTCCGGGTCGGGGCCCGGTCCGCCGGGGGGTATTCCGGGCAATCCGGGCACTCGTCCGGGTCGTGTCCGGGTCTAGATCAGGCGGTGAGTCCGAATCGGCCGGTGGCGGCGGCCTCGACGCGGGCCAGCGGGTAGCCGGTGACGCGCGAACCCTTCGGGCCCCACGGCCGCTTGGCCTTCTCCTCGTCCGTACGCACGATCAGGGCACCGAGCTTCTCGGCGGTGGCCGGGTGGCCGGCGGTCTTGAGCTCGTCGACGAGGAGCTGGCCGGGCAGCCACTCGGCCGGACCGTCCTCGTCGACGTGGGCGGCGAAGGTGTCGAGGACGGCGGCCAGGAGCAGCGCGTCGTCATCGCCCTGGGCGCGGAGCTGGTCGACGAGCGGGACCGGCCCGTTGGGCAGCGTCCCGGCCTTGCGGCGCCACTCGGTCGCACGGGCCAGGAGCGTTTCGACCTGCTCGTCGGTGTAGTAGTCGGCGCGGACCATGGTCGGGTTGGTGCCCTCCGCCCACAGCAGGCCGGCGCCCCGCATCTCGGACTGAATCGTCTTCGCCGAGTAGCCAGACGCGGCGGCGCCCTTGCCGAGGATCGTGTCCGAGGCCTCGGGGGTGGTGCAGCGCAGCGCCCACCGGATGGAGAGCAGGTCGCGCAGCGAGGTGTCGACGACATCGGAGCCGGGCTTCTGGGTGGCGCAGAAGGTGATGATCCCGGCCGCCCGGCCACGGGAGACGAGGTTGCGGAGCTTACGGGTGATCTTCTTCCCGTACTCGTCGTCGGTCGTGTAGAGCATCAGCTCGTCGACCCACAGCAGGAGCTGCCGCAGCTCGGGGTACTTGTTGGCGAGCTCCTCGGTGACCTTGCGCTTGCCGAGCTTCTTCAGCAGCGCATACCGGGCCTTCATGACGTCCAGGAGCTCATCAAGCATCGCGTTGAACGCTTCGGGATCGGCGTCGCCCTCGTAGCGCTCACAGAGGTGCTCGAACGGCTCCAGGTCGCCGCCGCCCTTGCCGTCCGCGAGCCAGAGGATGACCCGCGGGTCGAGCGCGGCGGCGAGCAGGATCGTGTTGCCCGAGGCCGACTTGCCCGCGCCCGGCTCGCCGCCGATCAGGCCGGAGCGCTCCACCACGGAGATGGACTGGTGGATCCCCCGGACGTCGGGGCCGATGCTGATGCGCCCCCAGAAGTCCGCGGCCGACTCTAGCGCGAGGAGCGGCCCCGGCGCAGCCTTGTCGGTGAACGGCAGGTCACGCGAGACGTAGAGCTCGATCCGCCCGGCGCGACCGCGCTTGGCGACGGACACCTGCGCCTCTTCCACCCCGAACGCGGCGGCGAGCTCGTCGGTGGCGCGGATGGCCTTCTTCGCCGGGACACCGGGCGGCAGGTCGAGCACGGCCGTCCACGCGCCCCGGGTGTCGAGCATCGGCATCTGCACGACACCGAGGGACTCCTCGGCCCCGATGACCTTCGCCGCGCGGAAGGACTGGTCGAGCATGGGGGCGGTCATCCGGTCACCGTCGCCGAGCGAACGCCAGTCGCTCGTCCAGTCGGCCTCCTCGTCGTACGGCTTGCGCCCGACGAATGCACCACCGGCGAAGGTGGACAGAAGACCGGCGGCCAGGCCGAGACCGCCACCCATGGCGTATCCGCTGCTGATCGCGGTGAGCGGCGGCCCGTAGACGACGCCGGCGCGGAGGTTGCGGGCGCGGTTGCGGTCCTTCTTCGCCTTCTTGTGCAGCAGCACCGCTTCCTCGGCGGCCTTCGTCGCCTTCTCCGCAGACTTCATCGCCAGCTCCTTCTTGGAGCCGAGGATGCGCGGGGTGAAGCGGGCGTGGCGGGCGGCGAGTCGGGCCTCGCGGGTCAGGACGTGGGCGGTGTGGGCGGCGGACTGCACCCGGACACCCTCGAAGCCGACGACCCACTCGTGCGAGCGCCGGACGCCGCGGCCGAACTGGCGGACGTGACCCTTCTGGGTGGGCTGGCGGCGCACCCAGCGCCGGAAGTCCCGGCGGCGGGCCCGGGCGAAGACCCCGGCCCACGCGGCCCAGCCCTCGGCCGAGTGCATCCACGCGGGAATCAGCGGGCGGTCGTCGAAGTCGTCCAGGTCGACGGTCTTCTCGACGACCGTCCCGGCGACCGGGGTCGAGGTCTTCTCCAGGATGACGCGGGCGGTGTCGAGGACGATCGTCCGGTCGTCCGGGCCGACGGCCGGCGCGACGGTCGGCATCGGCGGAACAACGGGGGCGGGGTCGCTGTCGTCGGGCATGTCCGACCAGTCGTCGTCCGCCGGGGCCGGAGCGGGGACGGTGGGGCGGAGGAAGGTGACGGTCGCGATCGTCGGCTCGGCCGACGTGGGCAGGGTGGAGGGGGTGTGCGGTTCGGCGTGGTTCTCGGTCATGCTTGCGGTGCCTCCTGGTGAGGTAGCGGGGCCCGGCCGGTGCTGCCAGGCGAGGGCCGGGCCCCGCGTACATGGGGTGGTTCAGGCGACGTGCAGGCGGCGCTGTTCGATGACGCGGTCACGGAGTCGGAGCGCGTCCTCGCGGCGGATCTGGAGCTTCTTCGCCAGGCCGGTCGCGGAGATCTGCTTGCCCTCGGCGACGAGGTCTGCGGCGGCCGTCAGGGCGTCCGGCAGGAGCGCGTCCAGCTCCTCGTCGGACCGTCCCCGGGGCCCGCTCTCGCGGGGCTTCTCGGCGGGCGGTTCATCCGTGTTCGACCCAATTCCCGCTTGGGATCCAGGCACCTGGGTCAACTCGGCGAACGGGTTGAGCCGGGCGGCCTTGAAGCCGGTCTCCAACAGCTCGTCGCGTACGTTGTCGCCGAGCTCGAACGCCGCGCCGAGAGACAGCACGGCGTTGGTCGCGGTGGCGTACAACTCGGCCGACAGACCAGGCTCGGCGCCGGTGCGGATCCGCCACGCGGCGGCGAACGCCGACTCGTCGTCCAGGACCCCGTACGGCAGGGCGGCCTGGAGCTTGACCGCCTGCTCCACGATCTCCGGGTGATGCTTGCGGCGGGCAGCCACGTGCTTCGCACGAGCCTTCTCCGCCTGCTTCTGCTCCTTGGTCTTGCCATGGGAGCCGTGGGTCTTCAGGTCCCAGATATAGATCGCGAACAGCGAGCTCGCGCCGAGGACGAACGCGACCCACGGGTGCTCGCCGTACTGCTCCCAGCCGTGCCAGAAGTTCACCGCGGCCGCCACGGTGGCGACGGCCCAGGTGCCGATCCGGTACTTCCGCGGCTCGCGGCCCGCGTCCTCGGCCTGCTTGCCCATGAACGTGACCGCCCAGGCGCCGCCCTCCAGCATCGCGGCGAGCAGACCGGCCATCCCCGCGTTCACCGTGGCGCCGGTCAGCGCGCCGATCTGGGAGAGGATCGCGGGCACGATCGAGGCGACCATCACGAAGCCGACGAACAGTGTCGCGGGGTTGGTCTTGAGCCAGCGGACCGCCTTCGCGCGCTTGGCGGCGGCGGCCGCCTTCTTCGCCTGCTGCTCGGCCGCGCGGGCCTTCTTGTCGGCCTGTTCCTGGCGGCGCTTCGCGTCGGCGTCCTTGCGCTTCTCCTCCGCCCGGGCGGCCTCGCGGTCCTGCCGGGCCTGGAGCTCCAGGCGCCGGTCCTCGCGGGCCTGCTCGGCGCGCAGCTGCTCGTCGCGCCGCTTCTCCTCGCGGTACGTGCTCATCGGGTACCTCCGGCGGGCGTCGCGATTCCGTACAGGACGTCGGCGAGCTCCTGGCGGAGCTTCGGGGAGACCCGGTCCAGCCGGAACCGGCGGGCGAACGCCTCGTCGAGTCCGGCGACCGCGCGGGCGATCGTCTCGGTGATCAGGCTCAGCAGCGCGACCGTCCCGGCCAGCAGGCCGAGCGCGAGCTCCAGGACGGTCAGCACGAACAGCAGGGTCTGGGCGAGGGTCTTCATCGCTCCTCACCCGCCTCGGCGAACTCCTCGTCCTCGTCGGCGCGCAGCAGGAGACGGTCGACGCCGATCACGCCGAGCGCGGCGATGGCTCCGACGAGGGTGAGGTCCTGGACGTCGATGACCGCGCCCCAGACCTCGACGGCGATGCACAGGGTCAGCAGGAGCCGGTAGGCGAAGGTGTTCACGCGGCGCTCCGCTCGAAGCCGAGGGCCGAGCGGCGGGGGAAGGAGAGAACCCGGGCTCCGAGCAGGCCCCGGTAGTGCGCGATGTCCTCGGTGTCGAGGTCGGTCGCGGCCTCCGCCTCCAGGACGCCGACGATGTCGCGCAGCGCGTCCTGGCCGGCGACGGAGTCGAACTCCAGCGGCTCGACCGGCTCGGCGTCGAAGCCGAGCGCGGCCTCGATCAGCTCGGTCTGCGTAACGATCCTCTGACCAGCAACGATCATGTTCATGGGTCGTACTTCCTCTCGGGTGGGACGGCCCGAACCGAGGCCCCGGGTCTAGCCACCCGGGGCCTCTCGCCGTCAGAACCAGGAATCTCCGGCTCCCCTCAACCCCGCCCGTACGGCGCCCCGCAGTGGGACCCGGTCGGGCGGAGGAGGCAACCGGCCGCAGCCGAGCGGCTGCGGAGGTCAGGTGACGCGGTGGGCGTGACCGTCGTGCCGGTCCAGCACGATCGGCGCCCGTGGCATTCGTTGGTACACATCGCCCTCCCGGGCGGTGGGATGGGACGTGTTGCTCAGACCTCCGATACGCGAGGTGCCCCTCGCCCCGAGGAGGTCTGGTTCTCGGGGGTGATCAGGGCAGATGCCACGCGGGTCTTAGAGCCGATGGCGTGTCCCCCTATGGGGTGTGGGGCCCGGTTGTGACGCGGGCCCGGTCTCGGTCGGCTGGTCTCCACTCGCCACCGGCCGGAGCTGTCGCGGCCGTCGTACTGCGGTGGATCACGCTGTTGAGTTGGGGCACACCGGAGCCGGACCTTGCGGTCCATCTGGTGCGCACCAACAGATTGACATCTGGTGCGCACCAGATGCAACCCCTCCTGCGGGTTGCGTGTCGGTGTGCATCTCCAGAGAACGGCCGAAGTTGGGCGCCCCGGTAGCCAACTGGGGTTAACCTCAGGAGGGTTAACCAGCTTTCACCTGGGGCTTTACGGGAGGCAGCGTGGCTACGGGGTTAAAGGCAGTGAGGACCGCGCGAGGGTGGTCACAGGATCGATTGATCTACGAGTTGCGACGGTTCGCGGAGCAACGGCTGCTCGACATCGCCTCGGCGGCGAGCCTCAAGACCTACATCTCGGAGTGGGAAAACGGCCGGCGCCCCATCACGGACCGGTACGCCGCGATCCTCCGGCCGCTCCTGGGCGTCACGGACGATGAACTACGCGGCGCGGCCGAGGTGCAGGAGCAACAAGCGGACGGATACGCGGACTTGCTGAGTCGGATCGATGCGGCGGGCAGTCTGAGCGAGTCCATGGTCCCGTCGTTCCTGGCCCAGACGGAGCTGCTCCGCACGATGGACCGTCAGATGGGGGCGACCGGCTTGGTCGACCAGATGAACGGCCACTTGGCGGCGATGGAGGAGGCGCTCACCTTCGCGGTACTGCCAGGGATGCGGAGGCCCATCGCGACAGCGCTCGCGGGAGCGTCCACCCTCGCGGCATGGCAGGCGCTGGACGCCGGCGCCGTGGACAGGGCATGGCGGAGGTACGAGCTTGCCAAGAAAGCCGCCCAGGACGCCGAATCCCCTCTCTACCTTGCGCACGCCATGGGGGAGCAGGCGTACGTACTCGCGGACGCCGGTCGACCCCAGCTCGCGATCGAGCTGGTGCGAGACGCGCAGCGTGTCCAACCCGAGCGCCAGTCGCCGCGGCTTCGGGCGTGGCTCGCGGCCGCTGAGGCCGAGCTGTGCGCAGCGGCAGGGGCGGGAAAGGAGTCGGAGGCACAGGCGGCACTTGAGCGAGCGATGTCCCTGCTACCCGACGACGGGGAGGTGCGTGATGCCGACATGCTGAGCATCTTTCTCAACACGGACCACCTGGCGAGATGGCGTGGGAACGTCCTTGCCAAGCTCGGAGACGCCTCGGCGATGGATGAGCTGTACGCCTCCTTGGGCAGCGCGGACGCGTCCTTCGTGCGCGCGAGATCCGGGCTGCACTGCGATCTCACGCAAGCACACCTGGCCCGGGGAGAGCTAGACGACGCGCGGTCCCACCTGCAAAAGGCTCGATTGCTGGCGAACCGCACGGGGTCCGTGCGGTATCGCCGTCGCGTGGAACTGCTTACCGGTCGCCTCTAGTGCGAGACGCCAGGATATGGAGCAGGGCCACGAGCGTGCCCGACCCCATAAGCTTGCCCTCGGACATGAGCCGCGGGATGTCATTGAGGGGGATCCAGGCGACCTCGCCGGCCTCCTCCGCGTCCGTGGGCTCACCGACCTTCTCGGCCCCACGGGCCACGAAGATATCGTGCGGCGAGTCGACCATGCCGATCATTGGCTGGTAGCTCACGACATGTTCGACGGGGCCGGGACGCCACCCCGTCTCTTCCTCAGTCTCGCGCGCGGCTGTGGCAGCGGCCTCCTCGCCCGCATCCACGATGCCTCCGGGCAGCTCCCACCCCCACTGTTGAGGGACGAAGCGGTACCGCCACAGCATGAGCACGCGGTCCCGCTCGTCGAGCACGGCTGTGACGGCCACGCGGAACAGACGCACCACATGATGCTCGAAGCGCTCCACTCCGGGGGGTTCTACGTCAACTAGGTCCAGATTGACCCAACGGTTTTCGTAGACGTGGCGGGAGCCGTGGATTTTCCAGGGCTCCATTTCCGCTGGTGTCGGAGCACTCTCGCTGCCGAGAACCCTGTAGGAGCTTCGATCATGGGCCTTAATGAGGCGCTCGTTAACCAGACGCGCGAGAACCTGACGCAGTGCGGTGCGGCCGATCTCAAGCTCGGCACTCAACGTCCGCTCGGACGGCAACTTGTCGCCGGGGCCGTATCGGCCCGATTCGATCCAGGATCGAATCGTCTCATAGACCCTCTGAGTTTTGGGTCCCATTCCTGATGCACACTCCCCGGTCCGTGACTTACTGGTGATCAGCGTAGCGATGCTCGCGACAGTGCCTTCCTGGGCCTAGCCGCAGCCCTCGTTTGCCATCGCCACCTCACCAGACGAGGCGACCTCGGAGTTGTAGTGCGACCGTAGGGGGCGTCATGCAGGTGCCACGGGTGGCTCACCGTCCGTTGACATAGAGGGGCCTTCCTTTGCCGCGGCGGCCTGACCCGGCACCTCTGGCAGAAGGTTGAAGCACTCCTGAACCACGCTCTTGCGCCAAGTCGTGTCGGGATGGCCGCTTTTGATCTCGGCGATTTGTTCAGCGTCAAATCCGAGATGAGAAAGAAAGACACATTCAAGTAGATGCATGAGGATCTCGGAACCACATTGAACGGAGCGCACATCCTTGGAGAATTCCTCTGAAGATTGCAATCCATGACTCACTACGTGTCGTAGTCTAGCAACCCGCGAGTACCACTGAGGCTCATCGACAATCTGCCTCATTGCCTCTGGCGCATACAGCGCCAATCGCTTGATTCGCTGTTCCAGCGATGTCTCCCTCGGCCGCTTGAGGGCGCTCTTCACCTTCACTCGATCCCGCCCGGGGATCGATGACTTTTTCAGGGCTTCCGAAACCCTCTCAATTAGTGCATGGTCGGGCTCATATTGCTCATCAGGATTAAGCGTCCGATCCAGGGCTTCAACCGCGGAAGCGGCAGTAGCGAATCGCGCAACTGGCCAAACGAATCTGCCGTCAAGGAGGAGTGCCCACTGTTCAATAGCGTAGACCCATTCAGTCGAAAGATCCATGATCATAGGTGCTTGCTCTTCCCACCGCAGGGACGAAGCCGGGAAGAGCATTTTTGCCGGATTAATCTTTGTTGATTTCAATTCTGGAGCTCGCACCCGGACATCTACCCAGCGTGGCGATCGGGGGATGACTCCATCTATTTTCCACTTATCATTGGTAAACCGCAGGCTCTCGATGCCGCACCTAGAGCCGGTCACCAGCGTCATGAGAACCTGCAACCCGCGAAGGTGCACATCGAAGAGCTTGTCGATCGATATCGGCTCCTCGAAGTAGAGATGGAACCCGCTGCGCGCAATTATCGAAAAATCGGAAAGCCCGCCCCTTGTTACAGAAAAATCGCCAAGTGAAATCAATGCGTCTCCGGTCAATGCGACACGCTCAGCAAGCCGGTAGATGGAAATATTCTTTGGCAACCCCTGGGCATCCCTTGCGACATGGAAAGATCGCGGAGTCAGCCACTCATCTTGATTTTGAATCTGAACCCGGGCTTCCGTCACCTTAAGTTCATCCTCGAACAGTAGTAGTCCTTCGATAGCCATACGAGGACGAAGCTCTATTTCCGCCTGGCCGCTCATCTTGGTCCTGGACCGTCCTGGGCGCGCATCAACGAGGGTTACAGACTTACCAAAGGCGTTCCCATGCACCAGAGGGTGCATCGATGGACGGAAACCCAATGGATGCTGATCGCCTAGAGGGCGATGAAGAATGGCTTTGGCGTCTCCAGTCTCAAGAAGAGTGTAGGTGCCGGGTGTGGTGGAGGTGGAATCATCGGGTAGCCACCAGTCACTCACGACAGCATCAGACGTCTCATCCTTTGCCACAGCTGTCCTGTCCTGTTAGTGGAGTCAAGTCTCCTCACGATCGTAGAACCCCTGCCAGACTCTGGTCCCTGACTTGCCAGTTCATCCCGCTCCCAACCGGCAGGGCGAGCAGCTCGACGCGAGCGGCAGCAGGTCGACCCATCGTTCGGCGAGGAAGCTTGTTGCTGAGGCAACGGTAGTCTTCGACGCCAACATGGGTCACCTGAACAGTTGTGTGCCCCCTTCGACGCCCAGGACGGCCTTTTGGCTGCCAGCGTGGCTGTGAGGTTGGCGAAGGGGGCAGGCGAACTTACAAAGCAGATACCGGCGGTTCGAAACGGTCCGCGCCCACCACCGCGAGCCCCCAACCGATCACGGTTGGGGCTCGCGGTGGTGCATAGGCAGCTGCCTGTGGGGCTACCTCGGTGGTGACGCCCCGTACTGCTTCTCCTTGCTACTCCATCAGCATCCGGCTCCAGTCTGCGAAAACGCGGCGATGTGTCGGAAGACCTTCCCTCCGGTGTCGCCTGGCAGGTGGAGCTCCGGCGGCACTTCCGTGGTGGCGAAGGCCTCTACCTTCTGGGCGCACAGCTGGGCGAAGTCGCAGCCGTCGCACTTCCTCTCGGATGCGCGCTGAGGAAAGTCGCCTTCAGTGATGCGGTTGACCGCCCACTCCACGTTAGCGACCGCCGCGTCGACAGCGTCCTGGTCGACCGGTACGTCGATCCTCTGGCTGTCCTTAAGGAGGTGAACCGCGCCCGTGCGGGCGTTGGCTCCGTGAACCAGGTCGGCTCCGCGACCGTACAGCTGCACCTGGAGGGAGAGGTCTTCCCAGTGAAGGTCCGGGTTGTTCAATGCGTCCGGACCGCCCTGCATGGTCTTGAAGTCGACGACCTTGGCGTCCTGGATCTTGTCAGTGTCGTCGACACTGAGTAGGAGGTCGATGGCACCGGAGATCACGGCCCCCGTGACGGGGATCTCGAAGGGGAGCTCGACCTGCCGCTTCGTCTCGAAGTCCTCGGTGTAGTCCTTGGCGTAGTCAGCCACGATGTCCGAAGACTTCTGCAGAGCGCGTTCGTAGGCGCCCGGCCTGTTGACAGGGTCCGAGCTCGGCGAGACATGCTTGAGGTGAAAGAGGTCCTCCGCGATGGACCTGGCCTCCTCGGGCGTGGGCGCACTGCTGTTGGTGTACGCCTGGTGCAGCTTGCCCACTGCGGCGTGTACCGCCCGCCCGAACCCGAAGAGCTCCGGAATGTGCGGCGAGAAGCCGTTGACCACGCTGAGCTTGTAGGCGTGGGGACAGCGCATGAAGGTATGGATCTGGGAGTACGTCGTCGGCAGCACCGACTCATCGCCACGCCTTCGAGGCTGGGCGGCGGGAGGTGCCACGAGCGGGGGCGCACCGGACTCCAGAAGGTCACGCCGGATCTCTGCATGCGCCAGGCGGGCCGCGAAGGGGGAAACCTGCGCCGCCCGCTTGCCGCCAGGAAGCTGCGCGGAACCGGTGACGTAGAGGAAGCGTTCGGCGCGGGTGATCGCGGTGTAGAAGAGCCGCGCCTCACCTGCGGTTCCGGTCTGGTACGAGCCGTTGTCCAGCGCCTGCTGGATCAGAGTCGAGGGGATCCAGCCGTCGTAGCGGTGCCGCCGGCCGGGAAAACGATTGGCCTCAACGTCGACGACGAAGACCACCGGGAACTCCAGCCCCTTGGCCTTGTGGACGGTGGATACGGACACGGCATCGGGCCGGGTCATCATCTGCCCGTCGGTGTCGTAGCCGGTGCCGGCCACGTTCTGCAGGAAGTTGAGGAGCTCCCCGAAGCGGGACTTGCTGTCGATGGAGACGTAGACCGACTCCACGTCCTGCATGATGCGGCTGAATGTTCCCAGGTCCGTCATGACACCGTCGTCGAAGCCGCTGGCGGCAACGTTGAGGGATTCCAGCAGGTCGTGCAGGAGCTTCTGCGGAAAGAGACGCTGACGGGGCACACCCGGAGCGATGGGCATGTGGATGCGCCGCCCCCAGTCGGAGAAAACGCGCCTCACCCGCTCAAGCTGAGCCAGAGGGAATGCCTTCGAGAGCTCGGCGTGGAACAGGTGGTCGACCTGGCTCCGGTCCGGGGTGCCGTCTCGCATCAACTCGAAAGCGTTGCGGAGAGCGGCCGGCTGAGCACGATCGAAGAGCTGTGCACCCGAGTCCAGGTCGTAGACGATGTTCCGGGCGGCAAGTGCGTCGACGAAGGCAGTGTGTCGCTTCGTCCCGTCCTGCTCCTCGGTGTTTGTCGAGCGCATGAGGATGGCGAAGTCCGCAGGGGTGAGCCCTCTGCGGGTGCCGTCGGGCTCCTCGTACTCCGTCCCGAGAAGGCTCTCGATGCGGTCGGCGACGAAGGCTGCTTCTTCCGGCCTGCTGGGAAACTGTTGGACGGCAAACTCCCGCGGGCTGTGATTGGCATGTGCCCGAAGTACCTTCGGCAGGCGCATCGCGCCTACCTCTGCCGCAACGAAGTCTCCCGCCGTCTCGACGACCGCGGACGTGGAACGGAAGTTGGTGAGCAGCTTGTGCACGGAGGCGTTGGGGTAGCGCTTGTCGAACTCCAAGATGTTCGTCACGTCGGCGCCGCGCCATCCATAGATTGCCTGGTCGTCGTCGCCCACGACGAACAGGGTCTCGGAGTTCTCGTGCATGAGCGCGATGAGTCGCTCCTGGACCACGTTCACGTCCTGGTATTCGTCCACAAGGACGTGGCGAAGCGGGGCGAGTGCCTGGACCGCCCCCTGGTCACCAGATTCGAGGGCCTCCACGACGAGTCGCTGCATCAGCGAGAAGTCGATGAAGTGGTCGTTCTCCATGTTGGACCGTAGACGTTCCAGGACGGCCGCGAGTTCGGGATCCTCGCCGGCGACCTGCTGCGGGTCCAGCAGCTCGTCGTTCATCATCTGCCACGCGCGGCTGATCTGCTTGAGCGCCTCGAAGTATCCGCGGCGGGTGCCCTTGGCCGTGGGATGGGCGTCGCGTACCGCGTGGATCGCCAGCTTGGGGTACCGCGAGATCAGGTAGATCCGGAACTGCATCTCATCGAGGACGTCGAACTGGCGGTACCGGGCGTCCATGTCGCCGAGAACACGGCGACACCATGCGTGGATGGTCCCGATGTACATGCCACCGACCAGGAGAGGGTCCAGACCACACTCCTGGAGAGCAGCCGCGACGCGCGTCTTGATCTGCTCTCCCGCCTTCTCCGTGAAAGTGAACGCGACGATCGACTCAGGGGCAGATCCGGTGGCGATGCGATGTGCAACCCTCCCCGCGAGCGCACGGGACTTTCCGGAGCCTGCGCCGGCCAAGGCCAGAACCTCCGACTCCGGCGCCACCGCAGCGGCGTACTGCTCAGGCGTGAGCCAGTTCTTGAGCGCCTTCTCAGTCTGCAAGTCGGAATTCCTCCCGATAGTGCCGTTCATTGCAGGACAGGCTGTCACGGAGCACTGACAATGGGGCGTCACTGGAAGGAAGTTGGTCCTGAGCTGCGACTTTGAGTGACCGGGTGGGCGGACCGGTGGAGCCGCGTGCTCTGTCGTGCTCCGGCGGTTCCCTCCCCCCGGCGGGCGGAGGGCGTGGTGCGCCTGAGGGCGAGGAGTGGCTCCCTGTCGGCTCGGGGAGCCAGACTGGGAGCCACGCGCGGCGACACCCAGCGGACGCAGGCGGACTTCGGCGAACGCTGTGGCTCCCTGTCCATGGGGAGAGCGAGTGCTTGATCGAGACCCCGGGATGCCCCCCATTACCTCCGGGGTAACGCACCGGTCCCGCACGGTGCGCACCGCCCGGGCGGCGAGCACCGCCGTCGAGGCGGCGGCGGACACCCCCAGCCAGACGAAGAGGGCGGGCCAGACGTACGAGATCATGCCCAGGTCCGCACCCCTGCGGGTCAGCAGGCCCGCCAGGTCGCCGAGCAGCAGGAAGGCGGCGACGGGGAAGGTGTACGGGAGGGTGCGCAGGGCGGTGCGCCACCAGGGGCGGCCCACCGCGCGGCGGGCCCAGCGGCGGGAGCGTACGACACCCGTGGCCCCGAGGCCGAGGGAGAGCAGGGTGAGTGCCGCGAGGACGTAGTCGGCCTGGAGGGTGAAGGGGGTGCCGCCGTCCGGGGCCCTGCCCCGGGCGAGGTCGGCGAGACCCTGGGCGAGGAGGGTGGCGTCGTCGCCGGAGACCATGCCGGTGTTGGTGACGACGGCGATGCCGGTGCGGGAGTCGGGGAGCAGGGTCTGCGCGGCGTTGTGGGTGAGCAGTTGGCCGGTGTGCCGGATCTCGCGCGGTCCCACGCCCTCGGACGACCGGGTCCAGCCCATGGCGTAGGACGTGCCCTCGGGGGTGCGGGGCGGTGTGTGCATGGTGGTGACGCCGCGTGCGGAGACGACGCGTCGGCCGTCCGCCGTGGCGCCGCCGTTGTTCTGGGCGATCAGCCAGCGCGCCAGGTCGTCGGCGGAGGCGACGACGCCGAAGCCGCCGGCGGTGAACCAGCGCGGCTGGTCGCGCTCGATCAGCCGACCGTACGCCCGGACGTAACCCCGTGCCTGCTCGGGCATGTCGGCGGTGGAGTCGACGGTGGTGGCGCCGGTCATGCCCAGCGGCTGGAAGACCCGCTCGGCCATGTGCGCGGCGAAGGGCTTCCCGCTCACGGCCTCCACCAGGCGGGCGGCGACCGCGTAGTTGGTGTTGTGGTAGTTCATGCGGGTGCCGGGCGCGGACGCCAGCTCCACCCCGCGCAGGGCGGCGACCGCTTCCGTGAGGGTGCCCGGCTGGGGGCCGACCAGGTCGGGGTGGGCGGAGTCGGCCATGCCCGAGGTCTGGTTGAGGAGTTGGCGTACGGTGATCCGCTCGGCGCGGGGGTCGGCGAGGGTGAAGTCCGGGAGGTACTGCCGTACCGGGCGGTCGAGGCCGACCTCGCCCGCGTCGACCAGTTGCATCACCGCCAGCGCGGTCATCGACTTGGACAGCGAGGCCACCGGCACCGGAGTCCGCGCGGTCAGGGCCCGGCCCGCCGCGGTGTGCCCGTAACCGGCGACGCTGACGACCCGGTCGCCCCGGGTGACGGCCACCACCGCGCCGGGCAGTGCGGTGTCCTCCAGGTAGTCCCGTACGTAACGGTCGACGGCCTCCGGGGTCAGGGACCCGGCACCGGGAGCGGACTGGGCGGCGGGCGCGGCGAGCGCGGAGCCGGTGCTGCAGACCAGGGCCGCGGCGGCGGCCAGGGCGGCCGCGAGGACACGCGGGCGGCGGGGTGTGGACGCGTTCTTCTTCATGCCCCCATCCCATCGCGGGAGGGGTCCGTGGCGCAGTGGCGTACGGGGGAGTTCGGAGGTAGTGCGGGCACTACCCCCGAGGGGCCGGCCGGCGATGGCGGGATCGCCGTGAACCGCCCGCCGGGCGGCCCCCGCCCCCGGGCGGGCGGGAGCGGGGGCCGCCCAAGTCGGGTCCGCTCAGGGTCAGGCCGGGACGACGGGCTCCTGCAGTTCGGTCACCCAGTCGTCCTGGTCGGGCGGGCACTCCAGGTTGACCTCCCGGGCGTACCCGGTGGAGCGGTAGCCGTGGGCGTCGATCCACCGGCCCAGGGTCTGGACGGTCGGCAGGAGCGCGGACATGGGCCCCCGGTGCACGATGGTCGCCGCCGACTCGACCGGCGGGAGGTCCAGCACCCGCAGCGTGCCGTCGTCCCGCACCGGAGCGGAGACCTGCACCCCGGCGTGCACGAGGAGGCCGCCGCCGGGGGCGACCTCGTAGCGGGCCACACCCGGGCCGCTGGGCGTGATGCCCGCGGCCTCCAGCCGCTCGAACAGTTCGGCGTACAGGGGGGCGATGGTGGAGCCGACCGCGTGGAAGTCGGCGGCCACACCGGTGAGTTCCGCCACGCGGACGCTCGGCAGGCTCTTGATGACGACGTCGTTCGTGGACATGCATCCCTCGCTCTCGATCGACCGGAGCCTCGCCTCGACCTGACCAAGCCGGGCCGCCGACTCCGCCATCGCCGTTTCCAGTTCGGCCTGGCGCAGCCGCAGCATGGCGCGCAGTTCCCCGGCGGTCACCTTCTCGTCGAGGATCTCCCCGACCTGCTGGAGGGTGAAGCCGAGGTCCTTGAGCGCGATGACGCGGTTGAGCCGGGCGAGCTGGGCGGCGGTGTAGAAGCGGTATCCGGTGGCGGGGTCGACCCGGGTGGGGCGCAGCAGTCCGGTGGCGTCGTAGTGGCGCAGCATCCGGACCGACACGCGGCCGAGCCTGGCGAAGTCTCCGATGGTGAACATGATGTCTCCGAGTTGAGGGCCTCACACGGTGTCAGGGTCAAGCACCGTCGGGAACCTTCCCCGCCGCTCGCCGCTCGCCGCACGGCCGTCGTCCCGGCGGTTACGGTACGACTCCGGCCTGCGCGTTCTTCCTCCAGCCAGGTGCGGCCCCGGGGCCGGTGTTCCCGGCCCGGCCGAAGAGGCGCGGGCCGTGCTCGCCGAGGGACCCGGCCCGCTCGTGGGAGCCGGTCGGTGAGGGGGCCCGGCGGTACTGGTGCGAGGTCCGGGTGCGGCGCGGCCGGTCCCGGACGTCCCGGGCCCCGGCGCGGGCGGCGGCCACGGGCCGGTACCGCCTCGATTTGGGGAGCGCAGCCCCTGGGGCGGGTGCGGATCCGATATAAGTGCTCGTATGACACTGGGTTGGAAGTTGGTCATCGACAGCGGAAACGCCCCCGTCCTCGCGGACTTCTGGGCCGAGGCCCTGGGGTACGTCGTAGAGGACCCCAGCGCGCTCATCGAGCAGCTCCTCGCCGCCGGGCGCCTCCCCGAGCAGGCCGTCACCGAGCACAACGGGCGCAAGCTCTTCCGCGGGTACGCGGGCGTACGCCACCCCGACGACCCGTTCGACGGGAACAGCGGCGTCGGCCACGGGCGGCGGCTGCTCTTCCAGGACGTCCCCGAGCCCAAGAGCGGCAAGAACCGCCTGCACATCGACGTGCACGCCGAGCCCGGCGAGCTGGAGAAGCAGGTCGCACGCCTGGAGCAGCTCGGGGCCACCCGCGTGAACGAGGTGGACCGGGGTCCGGTCGGCCACTGGTGGGTCCTGCGGGACCCGGAGGGCAACGAGTTCTGCGTGGCGTAGCCGCGCGACGCGCAGAGGGGCCCCGGGTACGCACAGGACGTACCCGGGGCCCCGTTCGTGGGGGTCGCGCCGGCCGGAGGCCACGCCAGGGGTGTTCGCGCCGGCCGGGGGCGGGAGTCCGGCGCGCAGATCATCCGGCGGGAGGGGGTGGGTGCTTCCGGCTTCGGCCGCGCCGTGAGCGGCGGGCTTCCCGCGATCGCGGCGGGGTGCCCGGTCATTCAGGACCGGCAACAGGCCGGCGCGTGCCGGGCTCACGTCGCCGAGCGCTGGAGCGGCGGTCAGGGGATGAGCAGCACCTTTCCGGTGGTCTTGCGGGCCTGCAGGTCCTCGTGGGCCCGCCGCGCGTCGGCCAGCGGGTACGTGGCGCCGATCCGCACCTTGAGGGAGCCGTCGGCGATCGCTGCGAAGAGCTCGCCGATCCGCCACTCCAGCTCGGCGCGGGTCTGGACGTAGTCGGCGCTGTTCGGGCGGGTCAGATACACCGAACCGGCCTTGTTGAGCAGTTGCGGGTCGATCGGCGGCACCGGACCGCTCGCGGCGCCGAACAGCGCCAGCATGCCCCGCTTGCGCAGGCTCGCCAGGCTTCCCTCCACGGTGGACTTGCCGACCCCGTCGTAGACGACGTGAACGCCCTCGCCGTCGGTGAGCTTCCGCGTCGCGTCGGCGAAGTTCACCCGGTCGTACCGGATCACCTCGTCGGCCCCGGCCTCGCGGGCGAGCGCCTCCTTCTCGGCGGTCGACACCGTGCCGATCACCCGTGCCCCCCGCGCCTTGGCCAACTGGATCAGCAGCAGCCCGACTCCCCCGGCCGCCGCGTGCACCAGAATCGTTTCGCCCTCCTTGACCGGATAGGTCGATGTGACCAGGTAGTGCGCGGTGATCCCCTGCAACGGCACAGCAGCGGCGAGCTGGTCGGCCACGCCGTCCGGTACGCGCACCGACGCAGCGGCCGGCACCAGCGCCCGCTGCGCGTAGCCGCCCGGCACGCCCTGCCAGGCCACCCGATCCCCCTCGTCGAAACCGCGCACGTCCGGGCCGACCGCGACGACCGTTCCGGCGCCCTCCAGGCCGAGGACGTAGGGCAGCGGGACCGGGTAGATCCCAGCCCGCTGGTAGGTGTCGATGTAGTTCACACCCGCAGCCGCCACGTCGACCAGCAGCTCGCCCGGCCCCGGCGCGCCGATCTCCACGTCCGCGACCTCAAGCACCTCCGGGCCTCCGGCCCGCCGAACCTGCACTGCTGTGGGCATGCTTCCTCTTCACTCTCTTCGCTTCGCATCACGTTCTCGGCCGCCACGACTGTAACTGCCGAGAGGTGTCGGCTCGGCATGCCGTCGCGAGGTCAAGGCGCTCAACGGATTACCGGGTCGGGGCGATCGTTCTGACGCCGCGTCGGGCGAGCAGGCAGCGCAGGGTCTCGCACCCCGCCGGTACGAACAGCGGCGTGGCGGGCCCGGAGGGAGTCCCGTGGCGTAGCCGTGCCACGCGCAGAAGGGCCCCGGGTACGCACGGACGCACCCGGGGTCCCGTTCGTGAGAGGGGCGCGCTAGCTGGGGGCCTCGGCGTTCTTGCATCGTGGTGGCGGGCGCGGGTTCGACCCGGCCGGGCGGCAATGACGGAACCCTCGCCGTGGTCGACGGCTTCCGCGGCCTGCGGGGCGTGCCGGTGGTCCCGGCCTACTGCTCGGCGGCGGAGCCCACGGTGCCCGAGGCGGTGGCCCGGCTGCGCGCGGAGGGCCACCGCCGCGTCGCGGTCGCCACCCGCCTTCTCGCGCCGGGCCGCTTCACGCGCGCGCTGGCGTGGTGCGGGGCGTGGGCGGTGTCGGAGCCGGTCGCCGACCATCCACGGATCGCACGGCTGGTGGCGGACAGGTACGCGGCGGCGCGGCGCGGCCCCGGACCTCTGGAGCAGATTCATCACTGTGAGTGATGACACGAACGCATTTGGGCTGCTTCTCTGGTACGTATGAACACGCAGCGCAGTTACCTCGCCCATGCGGCTCTGATCGCCGCCCTCGCCCTGGCGGCCCCGCTCGCCGCGACCCCGGCGTCCGCCACGCCCGCCACCACGCCCACCGCGTCCGCCGCCACACCCGCAGCGGTGACCCCGGCCGGCCCGGCCTCCCCGGCCGTGCGCGGTGAGGCCCGCACTCCCGCCGCCCAGGTCGACCACTTCTTCACGGCCTACCGCAAAGCCGTCCTGGGCTCCGGCCCGCACACCCCCGAGCAGGTCCGCAGGGCCCACCTCACCGCCGAACTGAACGCCCACCTCACCGAATGGGCCGAGCAGAACCACGCCGATCCGGTGATGCGCGCGCAGAACGTCCCCAGGGGCTGGAAGGTGCGCCTTCACGCCCAGACGGCCACCACCGCCACGGTCGTCCTCACCCAGATCTGGGGCGCGGTCCCGGACACGGAGGTCTGGTACACGGTCCGCCGCTCCGACCTGAAGATCACCAACCTGACGGACCCGCCGCTGAGGGGCTGAGCGGGCACTCGCGCTCCGGGCCCGCCAACCGGCGGCGGCACGTAGCGTATGTCTGACGGAGGTCGGAAGGAGACGTGGTGCCCGCACAGGAGACGGCGAGGGTGCTCGCGCACCTCGACGAGTACGTCGTCGGCGCGTCGGAGGGGCAGCGCGGGGCGTTGTGGCGGCTCGCCGAGCGGGGGCGGCAGCTCGACGCCAATCTGGTGCGGCTTCCGCCTCACGCCTCGGTGACGCCGCATGTCGAGGGCGCGCTGGACGTGTTGCTGCTGGTGGTGGAGGGCGACGGACAGCTCGACGACGGGTCCCCGACACCGCAGGACATGCGGCCGGGCGGGCTGGTGTGGCTCCCGAGGGACGCGACCCGGGCGCTGGCGGCGGGCGCCCGGGGACTGACGTACCTCACGGTGCACCGGCGACGCCCGGGGATGGCGGTGGGCCCCCGCCCCGTCGAGCACGAGGGCGGCGAGGCCCCCTGCGCCCTGGGGCGGGTCTGCCAGGAGTGCGGGCGGCTGGGGGCGGAGGGCGGGGCGCGGTACTGCGCGTGGTGCGGGGAGGAGCTGCCGACGACGTCGGCCTACTGAGCGGCCCGCGGGGGCTGTTGAGCGGACTGCGGGTACTGCTGGGCGGCGTACGGGTCCCGCTGGGCGGACTGCGGGCCCTGCTGGGCGGCCCTCAGATCCCGCTGGGCGGACTGCGGGCCCTGCTGGGCGGCCCTCAGATCCCGCTGGGCGGCCCCCGGACCCCGCTGGGCAACTCTCCGGGACTTACCGCGATTCCTCGGACAGCAGGGGTTCGAAGGCGCGGTAGGCGTCGTAGTTCGTGAAGTTCCGGCTGTAGAGGTCGGCCCGGTCGCCGAGGGAGGCGTCCAGGACCTCGTTCACGTCCACGACGTGCAGGAGTTCCCAGGTGATGCGCTCGCCGCGGTCGTTCTCGTAGCTGGTCTCCTGGGCCTTGCCGTGGGCGAGGGCCTTGGTGCGGGCCTCGTCCTCACTGTCGGCGGTGAGCAGGACGAAGTCCTCGGCGTAGCGGGGCTCGTGCCCGGCGGCGTCCGAGGTCGCCCGGGACAACAGGATCGCGATGTAGCTGCTCGCCATGGGTCTCCTCCGCTTCACTGGGGTCCGTGCCAGGGACCCTACGTCATGGACGACCGCGGCCGGCGCGCTCGGTCACCGTGCCCTGCCCCGGGCGGCGGGTGCGGCGGCCGGTGCGGCCGGGACGTCGGCGGGCGCCTCGGCCGGTGCGGGCCCCGTCACCGCCCTGGCGGCGGAGGCCCCCCGGGGGCGCAACTGCGCCAGGGCCACGGCGGCCAGGGCAAGCACTCCGCCGAGCAGTTGCAGCGGGGTGAGCTGCTGGCCGAGCAGCGCCCAGCCGAGCACGGTGGCGACCAGCGGGCTGAGCAGGCCGAGGAAGGTGACCTCGGTCGGCGACAGCGCCTTGATGCCGCGGAACCACAGGGCGTACGCGACGGCCGCGCCGATCAGCGTGAGGTATCCGTAGCCGAGCAGGTTCTCCCCGGTGAAGGAGGACGGCGGCGGCCCCTCCACGAGGAGCGCGACGGGCGTCAGCAGCAGCCCGCCCGCCACGAGTTGCCAGCCGGTGGTGGCGAGCAGCGGAGCCGGGGAGACCCAGCGCTTGCTGAGCACGACGCCGGTGGCCATGACGACCGCGCCGCCGAGCGCGGCGGCCACCCCGAGCGCGTCCAGCCGGGCATCGGCGCGCAGCACCAGCAGGGCGACCCCTGCGATGCCGGTCACGGCCGCCAACACCGTACGGAGGGTCAGGCGCTGGCCGAGCAGCCCGGCGGCGAGGCCGGCCACGAGAAGGGGCTGGACGGAGCCGACGGTGGCGGCGACTCCGCCGGGGAGACGGTAGGCGGCGACGAAGAGGAGGGCGAAGAAGACGCCTATGTTCAGGGTGCCGAGCACCAGGGCCTTCCACCACCAACTCCCCTTCGGAAGCTGCCTGGTGAGGAGCACGAGGAGGATTCCGGCCGGAAGCGCCCGCAGCACGCCGGCGAGCAGCGGGCGGTCCGGGGGCAGGAACTCGGTGGTGACGAAGTAGGTGGAGCCCCAGACGGCGGGGGCGAGGGCGGTCAGCAGCACGAGAGCCGCGCGGTTTCTTAGCACTAAGACAACATATCTCACCGCTAAGGGATCGACTACTGTCTTCCTCATGACGGAGAACGCGACGACGCACGGAGACGCCGGGAACGGCACGGAAGCGGTGCCCGGCCGCGCGGGCCCGGACGTCCGCGACCACGTGGATCACGTACTGGACCAGTGGCACGCCCAGCGTCCCGACCTGGACGTCTCCCCCATGGCGGTGATCGGCAGGCTGAAGCGGCTGACGCTGTTCATCGAGCCGGAGATGAAGAAGACCTTCGCCGCGCACGGGCTGGACCGGGCGTCCTTCGACGTGCTGGCGACCCTGCGGCGCAACGGCCCCGGCACCCCCCTCACCCCCGCCGAGCTGATGGCCTCCGCGATGGTGACCTCGGGTGCGGTCACCCAGCGCCTGGACCGCCTCCAGAGCCGCGGCCTGATCACCCGCACCCCGAGCCCCACGGACGGCCGGGTCGTCCACGTCGCCCTGACGGAGGAGGGGCTGGCGCTGGTCGAGACCGCGCTGCCGGACCACCTGGCCACCGAGACGCGCGTCCTGGCCGCCCTCTCCCCCGCCGAGCAGGAGCAGTTGTCCCTCCTGTTGCGGACCCTGCTGCTGGGGCTCGGCGACACGTTCTAGCCGGACGGACCCTTGGGCGGGAACGGAACGACGGTCGCGGGCCGGGCACGACCGCCCGCCTGCCCGTACCCGGGAAAGCGCTCGCTCCTGCCGGGGGTTCGGCCGCAGCACCGCGAAGCGCACCCCCGCCCGGTCGACGGAGAGGCCCATCGACGTCCCTCCGGAACGAACGCGCACATCACAGCCGCCCGACTGGCCCCTGCAAATCGAACAGACGTACGCTTCCGGTATGTCTTCCTACTCCGCCCCCTTCCCCGAGGACCTCATCGACCTTCAGCAGCAGCTCCACCAGGCCCAGGCCGACTTCCACACTCTCGCCACCGCCCCTCCCTGGGGCGCGGACTCCGCCCCCGTCTTCACCGAGGAGGAGGTGGACCAGGTGGAGGAGCTGTGGGAGCGCATCCGCGAGCTGACCATGGCCGTCAACGAGCATCCGTACTGGACGGCCACGACCGGCGCGGGCGGCGGCCCGGTGAACAACGCCCGGCGCGGACTGCGCGTGGTCCGCGACCCGGAGGCCGGCGCCGGCGCCGCCTGATTCCGCACGCGCCCCGCGCGCCCCTGTTCACCGCCGGGTTCCCGGGTACACGTACCGCAGCACGTCGATGACGTGCCACGGAACGGCGACACGGAAGAGGAACAGGGTCATGTCGATGCGCGCGGTGGGTTGGGCGAGGACGTTCCCGATGTCGCAGGGCGTGCGCGAGGGCAGAAGGTGGACGGAGGAGCACCTCTCCCAGCTCCCCTGGTACGAGAGCTGCCCGGACACGGTGGACTCCATCGTGCTGACCGTCTCCGAGCTGCTCACCAACGCCCATCTGCACGCCCGCAGCGACGCTCAGCTCGTGCTGACCTGGGACAGCCGCTGTGTGCACGTGACCGTGCACGACGACACGTCCGGGCGGTCTCCGAAGCAGCGCGCCGAGTCCACGGCGGCGACCTCGGGGCGCGGCATCGCGATCGTGGACGCGCTGGCGGACAGTTGGGAGACCCACGAGCAGCAGCACGGCAAGGCGGTCACGGCCTGCTTCACCCCGGAGTTGCCGGAGTCGGCGCAGAGTTGAGCCGACCCCGGCAGCCTCCGGCCGACGCGGAGCTGGACCCGGCCGACCCCGGCCGACGCGGGGCTGAGAGGCGGGGGCACGCGTCGGCGGGTGCGGGACGCTCAGCGGCCGCGGGCGACCTTCATCCCGTACCGCGACCACAGGGCCCGCTGGACGAACAGGGTCACCGTTCCCGCGATCAGCATTCCCGCGAGGTTGACGCCGAGCTGGATCAGGGAGGCGCCCACCTCGTTCCAGTGCGCGAGCGGGACCGCGACCGCCAGGTTTCCCGCGGCGGGCACGGTAGTGACCGAGATGAAGACGCCGACCAGCGTCGAGGACTTGCCCGCGGTCATGGAGAGGATGCCCGCGATCCCGGCGAGCAGCGCGACCACGAACGACCAGCGGTCGGGGTGGATGATGAAGTCGGTCAGCGGCCGGCCGTCCAGCATCGAGGGCTCGATCCAGCCCAGCAGCCGCCCGGCCGCGGCCAACGCCATGGTGATCAGTACGGCCGCCGTGAAGCCGACGACGAGCGTGCGGACGGCCCGGCCGACCAGCGCGCCCCTGCGGCTCATCAGGCCGAAGCAGATCGCCGCGACCGGCCCGAACTCGGGGCCCAGCACCATCGCGCCGACTATCAGGATGGGCTGGTCCAGCAGCGCCCCGATCGCCGCGATCTGCGTGGCCAGTGCGAGGAAGGCGAGGAAGGCCCAGGTCAGACGGGTCTCGGTAGCGGTGCGGGCGGTCAGTTCGTCCCAGACCACGGCATCGTCCGGGTCGCCCGGAGCGGCTTCCTCCGCCTTCTCGGCGGCCGTGGAGATCGACAGGTCGAGCGCCTCGACGGTGATGCCGCCGGTGTCCTTGAGCCCCAGGCCGCGCAGTGCGTCGAGCACGCCGTTGGCCGCCTCCCGCGCGACGTCGAACTCGACGAGGTCGCCCGCCGGGGCGTACGCGGCCCCGGGCAGTCTGAGGACGTTGACGACGGCGGGGCAGTCCGTCGCGATGTCCAGCACCGCGTCGGTGCGGTCGGCCGGACTGATGACTCGTACATGCAGCATGGCCGTATTCTGCCGGGCCCGCCGCCGTAGATTGACCGGATGGGCAGCACACATGACACACGCATGCCGGACATCGACGCGACGAGCCACCTGAACGGGGACGCCATCGACGCGCCGCTGGTACGGGGGTTGCTGGAGGAGCAGCATCCGGATCTGGCCGGTCTGGAACTGCGTCGCGTCCAGGGCGGCTGGGACATGCAACTGTGGCGGCTGGGCAACGAGTTGGCGGTAAGGCTGCCGCTCACCCGGCGGGGTCCCGAGCTGCTGCGCAACGAACTGCGCTGGCTGCCGGAGCTGGCCGGGCGCCTTCCGCTGCCGACGCCCGTGCCGGTGCGGACCGGGGTGCCGACCGCGCGTTTCCCGCGCCCGTGGTCGGTGGCGGCCTGGGTGCCGGGCGAGCCCGCGGACAGTTCGCCCGTGACCGCCGGGCACCGGCTGGAGGCGGCCGACGCGCTGGCGGGCTTTCTGCGCGCCCTGCACGTTCCGGCCCCGGCGGACGCGCCGGTGAACCCGCTGCGCGAGTGGTCACTGGCCCAGGTGAGCGACGGTTTCGCCGACACGGTGAACAAGGACCTGGCGGAGGGCGCCGCCTCGGCGGTACGGAGCGCGGGCGTCGAGCGCGTGCGCGCCCTGTGGGCGGACGCGGCAGCCGCACCGGCCTGGACGGGCCCGGCGCTGTGGCGGCACACCGACCTGCACCCCGCGAACGTCGTCGTCACGGGCGGCAGGCTCACCGGGATCATCGACTTCGGGGACCTGTCCACCGGCGACCCCGCCCAGGACCTCGCGGCGGTCTGGACCCTGCTCCCCTCGGGTCCGCCGGGCGCGGCCCCCACCACCGTGGCGCGCTTCCTCGCCGGATACGGCGAGGTGGACGAGGCGACACTGCGGCGGGCCAGGGGCTGGGCCCTGTCGCGGGCCCTGATGCTCATCGCCGTCGGGCACAACGGGGACAAGGGCCTGCCCGGCGGAAAGCCGACATGGGGCCCGGCGGGCAGGGCGGCGCTGGAGCGGGTGCTGGCGGGCTGAAGGCTCGGCCTCCCCTTCCCGGATCGCGGTGACGTGCGCCGCGCCGACCGCCGTCGGGGCGCGGGGCGAGGCGGGGGCGGAGCATCAATCCCGGTGCGGCCGGACGGGTGCGCGTGATAGGTCTCGCCCCCATGACCACAGATCCCCATGCGAACGACCTCCGCACGGACCGGCTCGTCCTCCACCCCCTGTCCGTGGCGGACAGCGAACGCCTGGTGGCGGGCGGGCCGTACCACCGGACCCCGGACTACCCCCGCGAGGGGGACATCTCCGCGGCCCGGCGCTTCCTGCGGGTGTGCGCGGAGAAGGGCGACCCGAGTCCGTACGCCAACTTTGAGATACGGCTGCGGGAGAACGGCCTGCCCGTCGGCGGCATCGGTTTCCACGACGCGGAGGACGAGAGCGGCGCCGTCACGGTCGGGTACGGGCTGATTCCGCAGGCGTGGGGCAAGGGATACGCGACCGAGGCGCTGCGGGAGGTCGTACGGTTCGCCCGCGCCTGCGGGGCCACCCGGGTGAAGGGCGACGCCGACCACGCCAACGTCGCGTCGCAGCGGGTGATGCGGGCGGCGGGGATGCTTCCGGTCGGGGAGGACGCGGAAGTGCGGTACTTCGAGGTGGCGTGGGACGGCGCGGAGGCCCGGGGGCTGCCCGTGGCGAGCGCCCCGTACTCCCGCTTCGCCGCCCCCGACGGCACCCGGCTCGCCTACCGCGTCGTCGGCGGCGGTACGGACGGCCCGGCGGCCCCCGTCGTCTGCCTGCCCGGCGGCCCCCTGCACGACTCCCGCTACCTCGGGGACCTCGGCGGTCTCGCGGAGGCGTCCGGGCGGCGGCTGCTGTTCCTCGACTTCCGCGGCAGCGGCGGCTCCGACGTCCCGGCCGACCCCGGCTCGTACCGCTGTGACCGACTCGTCGAGGACGTCGAGGCGCTGCGCGTCCACCTGGGCCTGCCCGCGCTCGACCTGCTCGGGCACTCCGCCGGGGCGAACGTCGCCGTGCAGTACGCGGCCCGCCACCCCGACCGCCTGGCCCGGCTGGTGCTGATCACCCCGAGCACCCGGGCGGTCGGCATCGAGGTCCCGGACGCGATGCGGCGCGCGGGCGCGGACCTGCGCCAGGGCGAGGACTGGTATCCGCAGGCCTCGGCCGCGCTGAGCGCCATCGCGGCGGGCGAGGCGACGGCGGAGAACTTCGCGGCGGTCACGCCGTTCTTCTGGGGCCGCTGGGACGAGGCGGCCCGGGCGCGCACCGCCGAGTGGCAGGCACAGAACACCAACCCGGACTCCGGCCGCTCCTTCGGCGCGCAGGGCGCTTTCGACCCGGAGGCGACACGGGCGGCGCTCGCCCGACTCGCCGTCTCGGTGGGCCTGTTGGCGGGCGAGTACGACCTGAACAGTCCGCCTGGGTCGACGGAGGAGTTCGCGGGCCTGTTCCCGAACGCCGACACGACCTGCCGGGTGCAGGCGGGGGCGGGGCATTACCCGTGGCTGGACGACCCGAAGGCGTTCACGCGGGCCGTGGCGGACCTCCTGCGCTGAAGCCCGCCGCCCCGGGCGCTGCTCACCGGCCGCCCCGGGCCCGTGTCCCGCGATGATCCGAACGTAATTCGATTTTCCGGTCCTTCAGTCCCTTTCGGGCCCTTCAGTCCCCCGCAGGTGCCCGGGTCCGGGCGTCCGGGCGCCGCCCCCTGTCCACCGATCGGTGGACAGGGGGTTCCCTCCTCGGGTCGCCACCGGCCGCGCCCCGGCCCCGACACGATGCACCCATGACTCCACGCAGGACTCCGCACCGGCTCGAAGAGGCTGTTAGCGTAAGGGACTTGACCAAGCGGTACGGCCGCACGACGGTCGTCGACGGCCTGGACCTGGACAATCGCGCACGACGAGGCCCTCACCCTCGCCCTGAGCCCCGCCGTCGTCCTCATGGACCTGCGCATGCCCGGCAGCGGGGTGACCGCCACCGCCCGGATCAGCGCCGGGGAACCGGCCGGCCGGGTCCTCAGCGAGGCGACGGTCAAGACCCATCTGCTGCGCGTCTTCGGCGAGCTGGAGGTGGACGACCGCACGGCGGCGGTGATGGCGGCGGGCCGGGGGCTGCTCGCCCCGGAGGAGTAGCCCCCGGGGCGAGCAGCCTTCAGGCTCTGGCGCCCGTGCCGGGTCCGGCACGGGCGCCGCTGCCCGGGATCAGGCAGCCAGGTCCGCCTGGGAGACCTTCTGCGCGCTCTGCGCGTTCTGCGCGGGGAGCGTGACGGTGGAGTCCGGCGTCTCGACGGCCCGTGCGCAGCACGTGCGGGCCAGCAGGGCGTCGGCCGACGCCAGGGCGGCCTCGATCGTCTTCGTCGAGGTCATCACGCACAGCGTGTACGTGACGTCGTCCAGCGCCTGCCGGGACTCCGGTGTCGGGTTCTGGGCGTGGGCGAACCGGGTCTCCGCGTAGCGCGTGAGGAGTGTGCGCAGCACCTTCGGGTCGGGCACCAGCATGTAAGGGTTCCCCTTCTCTTGTCCTGTTGAGTTTTGTGCACCTGTGTCGTGTGCGTCGGGTACTTCTCTGTTCGGCGTTCTTGGTGCGGGTCGCGGCATGCATCGCATGCGTCGCGTGCGTCAGGTGGTGGCACGTCTACGCCGGGTACGCGTGCTCTTGGTGCGACTTCCCCTCTTTCACGTGCGCCACACCGGCCGGTTTGCGCCAGAGTGTGTCGCCCGCGGCACGCACGGTGAACAGAGATTACGCAGAAGACCCGTCAAGTACCCGTGAGTTAACCTTTGGCCTCCGCCGGACGGTCGTCGTCGGACAGCCTTCGTCGGACAGCCGGTGGGCCGCTCTCAGGCGGTGGTCAGCATGCCGGTGCGGAGCTGGCCGAGGATGCGGGTCAGCAGACGCGAGACCTGCATCTGGGAGATGCCGAGCACCTCGCCGATCTCGGCCTGGGTGAGCTCCTGGCCGAAGCGCATCGAGAGGATGCGGCGGTCGCGGTCGGAGAGCTGGGCGAGCAGCGGGGCCAGCGTGTGCAGGTCCTCGAAGAGTTCCATGCCCGGGTCGACCGCGCCGAAGAAGTCGGCGTACGAGACGGCGGACTTGGCGTTGTTGTCGTTGCCGGTCTCGGCGGGGAGGTCCAGGGAGCCGGCCGTGTACCCGTTGGCGGCGACCAGGCCGTCGGTGACCTCGGCCTCGGTGAGCTCCAGGAGTTCGGCGAGCTCGGCGACGGTGGGGTCCCGGTCCAGGACGGTCGCGAGCTGCTCCTTGGCCTTGGCCAGTTCGGTACGCAGTTCCTGGAGGCGGCGGGGCACGTGCACGGCCCAGGTGGTGTCGCGGAAGAAGCGCTTGATCTCGCCGGTGATGTAGGGGATCGCGAAGGAGGTGAACTCGACTTCGCGGGTGAGGTCGAACCGGTCTATCGCCTTGATCAGACCGATCGTTCCGACCTGGATGATGTCCTCCAGGTCGCCGCTCCCCCGGTTGCGGAAGCGGCGCGCGGCGAACTTCACCAGCGAGAGGTTCATCTCGATGAGGGTGTTGCGCGCGTACTGGTACTCGTGCGTGCCCTCCTCCAGCTCCTGCAGCCGGTCGAGGAACAGCTTGGAGAGCTGGCGCGCGTCCTTGGGGGCGACGGCGGTGGGGTGCGCGATGTGCGGGAGCCCGGCGGGACGGACCGGCTCTTGGGACTGCGAACCGATGTCGGCCGGGGCCACGACGGCAGTGGTGGTGGGGGCTGACAGCATCACAGTTCCTCCTTGAGTCACGGTCGTCTCCTCACCGAGCCTTGCCCGCGAACGCGTGTTCACTCTCGGCAGAGGCAATCTTTCTTCGACATATTTTCACCAAAGCCTTTCGAGGGGTGGAGAGTGCGGGCCGGGGCCGGGGAGCGCCGAGTGGGAGGCACGGATGCCGAGTCGACGCCGCGTCAGCTCACCGTCAGCTCGTTCAGGGCGACATTGCCCCACTGGGTGTTCGCCGCCTTGACCACCAGGCGGACCCGGGAGGCGGTGACGGGGGCGGGAAGGGCGAGCGTACGGCGTTCGACGGTGGCGGTGTTGCTGTTCCAGGTGACCGCGGCGTCCGTGAGGCGGGTCGTCCAGGCGGAGCCGTCCCAGGTCTGCACGTCGACCCTGGTGAAGCCCTGCCCCTGGCCGAAGTGGGTGGCGAGGGTGACGGAGTGGACCGTGCGGGCGGTGTGGTGGTCGACGGTGACGGTCCCGGGCAGGACGGCGGGGTCGGCGCTGCCCCAACTGGTGGCCTCGCTGCCGTCGACGACGGCGGCGATCGAGCCCTGTCCGGTGCCGAGGGTGGTGGTCGCGGTCGGCGCGGGCAGGCTGCCGGCCGCGCTCTGTACCGCGCCGATGTCCCCGGGAGTACGGAGGACCGCACCCAGAATGTCCCGGCCGCCGTTGCCGGGGACCGCGACGGCGGTGCCGATCGCGGCGGAGCCGGACAGCGGAACGTACCCGGTGAGATCCGTGCGGGAGGTGGCGGTGCCGGGGGCGGTCAGCTTCGGGGCGCCCGTGACGGCGGCCGGGTCCGGCGGGACGGGGCCGCCCGCGTAGAGGTTGTTGCGGTAGGTGATGCCCGCCGTGTCGTAGGGCAGCTTCGCCTGGTTGACGATGAGGTTGTTGCGGAAGGTGACGTTCTTCGGGTTGTGGTAGACCTGCGCGATCTTGTGGAGGGGGCGGGCGGAGGTCGGGGCCGGGGCGACGTAGACCGTGTTGTGGTAGATGTCGACGCCGTCGGTGTTGGTCGAGAAGGTGAAGATCTCGTTGCCGTCGAACTGGCTGATGTTGTGCCGGATGACGGCGCTGGCCGGGGCGGTGCCGAGCGAGACGGAGATGAAGAAGCCGCCGCCGTTGTCGTGGCTGTAGTTGTACTGGATCAGGCTGTCGTGGCTGGAGGCGTCGGCGTCGAAGGCGGTGCAGTCCAGGCCCCGGCCGCCGTATCTCGCTCCGTACACCTCGTTGAACTGGACCGTGGTGCGGTCCGCCCCGGACCACCAGATGCCGACGTTGGTGGTCGTCGAGGTGGGGCGGGCGACGGTGTTGTACTCGATGAGGGTGTCGGCGACCTGGTTGGGGTTGATGCCGCCCGAACCGACGTCGTGGACGTAGTTGTCGCGGATGACCAGGCCGGTGCTGGGGGTGAAGGGCCCGTACTCGGCGGCGGGGATGTTCAGTTCGCCCCAGAGCTCGTTCCAGCCCTCGCGGCGCATCCAGGTGGACCAGGTGGTGATGCCGTACGCCTTGGTGTCGGCTATCTCGTTGTTCTCGATGCGCATGCCGGTGAAGTAGGTGGGGGTGGTGTTGCCCCGGACGTTCACCAGGATGCCGGCGGAGCCGATGTTGCCCTTGCCGACCTGGGCGATGCCGTCCATGCCGTGGACGTGGAGGTTGCGCAGGGTGATGCCGGGGACGGGGCCGATGTCCTTGGCGCGGACCTCGACGCCGGTGCGCCAGGTGGTGCCACCGGTGCCGTTGGTGACTTCGAGGCCGTCGAGGGTCCAGTGGGAGAGGTTGTGGAGGAGTACGGCGGAGGGGACGGTGGCGTTTCCGGCGATGACGGGCTTGCGGCCGGTGCCGTAGGAGGTGGCGGTGACGGGGGCGCCGGCGGTGCCGGAGCCGCGGGGGGCGAACTGGCCGGTCCAGGTGCGGTCGGCGGCGAAGCGGAGGGTGTCGCCGGGGAGGAAGGTGTGCTGGTTGGCACGGGTGAGGGTGCGCCAGGGGGTGGTGGGGGTGGTGCCGTTCGCGGTGTCGGAGCCGGACTCGGAGTCGAGGTAGTAGGTGGTGCCGGGGCCGGCGGCGGGTGCGGGCCCGGTGGGGCGGTCGGGCAGTGCGGCGGAGGCGGTGCCGGGGGCGGCGAGGGCGAGGGTGGCGCCGACGGTGAGGCCGAGGAAGGTGCGGCGGGTGGGCACGGGGGCTCCTTGAGGGGTACGGGGCGGGGCCGGGCTTCTGGGGAGGGGCGGTCCGGCGGGGAGGCTGGGCGGGGGGGCGTCCCGGTGGGCCGGGAACGGGAGGGGCCGCCCCCTTGCCCACTCGTTCCGCCCCTTCCGGGGCGGCCCCGTCGCCAGACGGGACAGAGGAAGAGGAAGGGGAGGACAGCCCCGTCGCGCAGGGGAGCCGGGTGGGGCAGGGGTACAAGGGTGGGATGAGGATTGAAAAGGTGTTTGCATATATGGCCCTCTTCGGGGCCGCGCGTCAAGAGGCCGGACGAGGCAAAGGTGTGTCGAAGTCGTAGAGGAGCGCGTCCACTTGGTCCAGCGCGTGCCGGACCGCCCCCAGCGTGACCGCCCGTTCGGCGAGCGCCGAGACCTCCAGCCGGGGAGGTTCCAGGCACAGGGGGTCCAGGTGCCGGCGCAGCGGCTCCAGCAGCACGTCCCCCGAGCGGGACACCCCGCCGCCCAGCACCACCAGGTCCGGATCCACGGTCAGGACCAGCGCCGCGATCCCCTCCGCCAGGTCGTGCGCGTACTGCTCGACCGCCCAGCGCGCCGCCGGGTCCCCCTCCCTGGCCCGCCCGAAGACATGCCCGGCGATCTCCTCGGGGCGGGTCCCCGGCGGCAGCCCCTGGCAGCCCGCCAGGTGGGACGGGGCCCGGTGCCAGCCCACCAGCGGCAGCGCCCCGATCTCCCCCGCCGTGCCCCGGCGTCCGCGGTGGATGCGCCCGCCGATGAGCATCCCGGCCCCGGTCCGCACCCCGGAGAGGACGAAGACCAGGTCGGACACGTCCTGGGCCAGTCCGGTCCAACTCTCGGCCAGCGCTGCCAGGTTGCAGTCGTTCTCGACCAGGACCGGGCAGTCGAAGCCGCCGCCGAGTTCGCCGGCGAGGTCGACGCCCACCCAGTCCGGCAGCCCCACGCACATGCGCACCACGCCCTCGGCCGTCACCACCCCCGTGGTGCCGACGCAGACGGCCGCGATCCCGCCCGCCCCGAGCCCGGCCTCCTCCAGGGCCTCCCGCATCACCGCCCGGGTCGCCGCCAGCCGCTCCGCGCGCCCGCAGTCGGCCGCCACCGGCCGGGTGCGCGAGGCCGCCGCCGCTCCCGACAGATCGGCGACCTGCGCGCGCACGCTGTACGAGCCGATGTCCACGCCGAGCACATGGCTGCCCGCGGCGTGGAAGGCCACCAGCCTGGCCGGACGGCCCATCTGCCCCGCCTCCGGGGGAAGTTCCCGCAACCAGCCCGCCGCCAGCAGCTCCTCCACCAGGCTCTCCACGGTGGGCCGGGACAGCCCGACCCGCCGGGCCAGCTCGGTGAGGCTGGTCGGCCCGCCGTCCCGGACGGTGCGCAGCGTCGTGACCAGGTTGATCCGGCGCAGTCGGGAGGTGTCGCCTCCGTGCTGTGTCAAAACGTCACCGTCGTTCCCTTGACAGAGTCTGTACGGACAAATAAAAACAGTCTTCATTAGTAACTGGCAAGCATCTCCCCTGCCGGTGAAGCGAGTTCGGCGACGGGCTCTTCGGAAGGACTTCCATGGTCACACTCGCCGTCATCGGCGCCGGACTGCGCGGGCAGAGTTATGCCCGGCGCGCCCTGGAGACCGGGCGGGCCACGGTGGTCGCGGTGGCCGAGCCCGATCCCGTACGCCGTCGGACGATGGCCGAGGAACACGGCGTACCACCGGAGCGGACGTTCGCGCACTGGCGCGAACTGCTCGCCGGGGAACGCCTCGCGGACGCGGCGATCGTCTCCACGCAGGACCGCATGCACCGCGAACCCGCGGTGCGGGCGGCCGAGTTGGGGTACGACATCCTGCTGGAGAAGCCGATGGCGCACAGCGAGGAGGAGGCGCACGCCATCGCCGGGGCCGCCGCGCGGGCCGGGGTGCTGCTCGCCGTCTGCCACGTCATGCGCTACACCCCGTACACCGCGGCCCTCAAGGAGATCGTGGACGCGGGCCGGATCGGGCAGGTCGTGAACATCCAGCACCTGGAGCAGATCGGCTGGTGGCACCAGGCACACTCGTTCGTACGGGGCAACTGGAGCCGTGAGGACGAGTCGGCCCCGATGCTGCTGGCCAAGGCCTGTCACGACCTGGACTGGATCACGTACATCAAGGGCGAACTGCCCGCACGGGTCAGCTCGTTCGGGGCGCTGACGCACTTCAGGCCCGAGCACCGGCCCGCGGGCGCCGCGGACTCCTGCCCGTCCTGCCCGGTCGAGCGGAGCTGCGCCTACTCCGCCAAGCGCCTCTACCTGGGGTGTCTGGGCGATCCCGACAAGGAGTTCTGGCCGCTGTCGGCGGTGACCGGGGCGCGTACCGAGGCGGGCGTGCTGGCCGCGCTGGCGGACAGCCCGTACGGCAGGTGCGCCTACGCCGGCGGGAACGACGTCCTGGACAACCAGGTGGTGAGCCTGGAGTTCGCCGATGGCACGAACGCGACGTGCACGGTGACGGCGTTCGCCGCGCTGGAGCACCGCAAGACGCGGATCTTCGGCACGCTCGGCTCGGTGGAGGGCGACGGGGTGACCCTGCGGCTGCACGACTTCCTCACGGACACGGTGACGGTCGTCGGGACCGGCTCCGGTGCGAACGCGTCGGCGGCGGCGGGGCACGGCGGCGGCGACGCCACGATGTTCGACGCGTTCGTGGCCGCGGTGGACAAGCAGGACCCGAGCCTGGTCCTGAGCAGCGGTGACGAAAGCCTCGCCACGCACCGGGTGGTGTGGGCGGCGGAGCGCGCGCGGCACACGGGCACGGTGGTGACGCTCGACGCGCCGACCGGCCCCCTCTCCCCCTGAGCCCCCTGAATCCTCTCGGCCCTCTCTTCCCCGTCCGAAGTCCTTGCAGTCCCGAAGACGCGATGAAAGGCACTACCACCATGCGCAAGCTGACGACCGTCCTGACCGTGGGCGCACTCGCCCTGAGCGTGGGCGCCTGCGGCAAGAAGAACGGCGGCGGCGACAGCGCTTCCGCGGGCAAGGAACTGGTCTACCGCTCCTCCTGGGGTGCGGACGAGCCGCAGGGCAAGGCCATCAAGACGCTCTTCGACGACTTCGCGAAGGAGACCGGCGCCGAGGTCGACGTGAAGTTCGTGGGCCGCAAGGGCAACGACAACCTCGCCACGGAGATGGCGGCGGGGCAGGGCCCGGACCTGTTCGACACCTCCACCGACACCATCGACCGGTTCGCGGCGCAGAACCTGGCCGCACCGCTCGACGACGTACTGAAGAAGCAGGTGCCCGGGGAGTCGAAGCCGGTGTCGCAGGTGCTGTCGAAGGCGGTGCGGGGCGCGTCCAGTACGGACAAGGGCCTGGCCTTCGTTCCGCACACCGTCATCTCCACCGCCGTGTGGTTCGACGCGAGCAGGCACCCGGTGAAGACGCCGAAGAGCTGGGAGGAGTTCGTCGCGTACCTGGACACGGCGAAGCAGGCGGGGCGTACGCCGATCGGGCAGGACGGCACGATCAACTTCTACAACGTGTACTGGTTCTACAGCGCGCTGGTACGGGCGAACGGCGAGGGCAGCATGAAGGCGCTCGCCACCGACCCGGCCGCCTGGGACCGGCCGGAAGTGCTGGAGGCGGCGAAGAAGGTGGAGCGGCTCGCGCGGGGCGGGTACTTCCAGAAGGACTTCATGGCGACCAAGTTCCCGGCCGCCCAGGACGGCTGGGCGCAGGGGCAGTACGACCTGAACCTCAACGGGACGTGGCTCGCGGGCGAGACGAAGCCCAAGCTGGCCGCCGGCGCCGAGGTGACGTCCTTCCAGCTCCCGGTCGGCGGCGCGGAGTCGGTGGAGGTCGGCACGCTCGGCTGGGGGGTGAACGCGAAGGGCCGCAACCCGGAGACGGCGAAGGAGTTCCTCGCCTTCGCGCTGAAGAAGGAGTACGCGCAGGCGATGTCGCGGAGCGCGTTGAGCATCCCCGCCCGCGAGGACGTGCCCGCGCCCGCCCACCTGGCCGGGATACAGCAGGACGTGACGCGGGCCAAGGCCACGCACCGGACGTACGACGGGGCGGCCGCCGACCAGAAGTGGTGGAACGACGTGTTCCTGCCGATCGACGACAAGCTGGTGTCGGGGAAGTCGGACGCGGCGGCGTTCGTCGAGGAGGGCAAGGCCGCGACGGCCGCCCACCTGAAGAACAAGGGCTGACGCGATGGGGACGACCACGGTGGCCCCCGGCCCGGTCGGCGAGGCGGAAAGCCCGGTTCCGGCCGCGCCGGCACCGTACGGGGCGAAGCGCGGGAAGCTCCGCCCCGCCCGGGAGCGCGCCTTCTGGCCCTTCCTCCTGCCGGCGCTGCTCGGCTACAGCGTGCTGTTCGTGCTGCCCGCGCTGTACGGGTTCTGGGTCAGCCTGAACAGGTGGGCGGGCCCGGGTTCCGCGATGGAGTGGAAGGGGTTCGGGAACTACGCGGCGCTGCTGGAGAACGAGGCGTTCCGCACCTCCTTCGTCAACACCTTCGTACTGGCGCTGGGCGGCGGCCTCGCGGTCTTCGCCTTCACCTTCCTGTCCATGGTGGTGCTGCGGCAGGCCAAGGGACGCGGCTTCATCCGGTCCGTGGTCTTCCTGCCGATGATCATCTCGCTGATCGCGGTGGGCGCGGCCATCGGCTTCCTGCTCAATCCGGACGGTGCGGTCAACACCGTCTTCGACCGGCTGGGGCTCGATCCGCAGCCGTGGCTGGGCCCGGACATGGTGTTCCGGTGTGTGATCGGCGGGCTCGTCTGGTCGAGCACGGGCTTCTACGTGGCGCTGATGATGTCGGCGGCGGACTCCATCCCGCCCCACCTCTACGAGGACGCCAAGCTGGTCGGGGCGACGCGGTGGGAGCAGTTCCGCCACATCACCCTGCCGCTGACCTGGGACGTCTTCGCGGTGTGCGCGGTGCTCTGGGTGGTCAACAGCCTGAAGGTGTTCGAGATCGTGATCGCCTTCACGACGGCCGGCACGCCCGGCAGTCCGCCGCTCCAGGCGCGGACGGTGGCGGTGCAGCAGTTCCTGTCGGTCACCAACAACGGCGGTGCTCCGGACCTGGGGTCGGCGGCGGCGATGGGCGTCTTCGTACTGGTCGTGACGGTGGTGCTGGTGTGGCTGACCCGTCGGATCACCCGGCGCGAACGAGTGGAGTTGTCATGAGTACGACCGTGACGGACCGGGACCCGTGGACCCCGCGCAGGCTGTTCGGCGACCTCCTCGTCCCCCGGGCCACGACGCTCGCCCTGTGGGCCTGGGTGGTGTTCAACCTGGCGCTGGTGGGATGGGTGGGGGTGCAGTCGCTCAAGGAGTCGGGCGAGGTGTGGATCTCGCCGTTCGGCTTTCCGGACAGCCCGCGGTGGAGCAATTACTCCACCGCGTGGAAGGCGGCGGGCTTCTCCTCCGCCGCCCTCAACAGCACGGTCCTCACCCTGCTCGGCGCCTTCCTGATCGTGGCCCTCGCGGCCCCGGCCGCCTATGTGCTCGCCCGCTCGACGCGCCGGGTCGCCGGGCCGCTGACCGGCTACTTCGCGATGGGCATGAGCATCCCGTTGCAGACGGTCGTCATCCCGATCGTGGTCATCAAGCTGTCGGTCAGCAGCTTCATGACCGACTGGGTGACGGGCTGGTGGGACAACCGCATCACGCTCCTGGTCTTCCAGGTCGTGCTGTCCCTCCCCTTCACGGTCTTCGTCCTGACCGGCTACCTCCGCTCGCTCCCCTCGGAGATCGAGGAGGCCGCGGAACTGGACGGCGCGGGCCCGCTGCGCGCCTTCCTCCAGGTCGTCCTGCCCCTGGCGAAACCGGCCATGACGACGGTCCTCGTCCTGAACGTCATCGGCCTCTGGAACGAGACGCTCCTCGCCCTCCTCATCACCCCGCTCCCGGAGGAACGGACGCTGCCCGCGGCGCTGTTGAGTCTGTACGGCAGCATGCAGTACAGCTCGGACTGGGGGGCGCTGTTCGCCGGGATCACGATCCTGGTGTACCCGATGATCGTGCTGTACCTGTGGCTGGGACGGCGGATCGTGGAGGGGATGACGGCGGGCATCGGCAAGTAGGAGCACCCCTCATCCGGTGCGGGGCGCGCGGTCTCCCACCGTGCGCAGGAAGTCCAGCAGGGCAGCGTTGAACCGAACCGGCTGCTCCGCGCCCGGGAGGTGCCCCGCGTCGTCGATGACGGTGAGGGTCGCGTGCGGGACCAGCCGGTGGATCTCCTGGGCCGTGGCGACCGGCGTGTAGACGTCGTCCGCGCCGACCAGGATCAGGGTGGGGACGGTGACGCCGGGAAGGGTCTCCCGGTAGTCGGGGCGTTCGGCGCGGCCCCGCAGGGCGGCGGCCGCGCCGCGGGGGTCGGTGGTGCGCATCATGGTCAACACGCTTTCCGCGAGAGCGGGTTGGGCCGTGACGTTGTACGGGGCGAGCATCTTGTCGATGACCTCGTCGGCGTAGCCCGCCATGCCTTCGGCCAGCAGGCGGTCGGCGAGAGCGTTGCGGAACGCCTTGCCCTCGTCGGTCTCGGCGGGGGCCGAGGTGTCGGAGAGGACCAGTCCGCGCACCCGCCGCGGGTGCCTGCGGTGGAACTCCATCGCGATCTGGCCGCCCATCGACACTCCCCCGACCACCGCACCGGGCAGGCCCAGGTGGTCGAGGAGGGCCACGAGGTCGTCGGCGAAGGCGGAGAGGTGCGTCGCGGGCGCGTCGGCGGGGAGCGGACTGTCGCCGTAACCGCGCAGGTCGGGAGTGAGAACCCGGTGGCCGTGCGCCACCAGTTCGCGCACCTGCGGGGCCCAGAGCGTGCGGTTGAAGGGGTGACCGTGGACGAGGAGGACCGGGAGGCCGTCCTCGGGACCGTGGTCGTCGTAGTGGAGGGTGGCGTTCTGGACCTCGTGGGTGCGCATGGGCACACGATACGAGCCTGATCACCGATGGCGGGAGGGGGAAGCGGTGCGGGTGCGGAGGAGCCCGGAAGGCCCCTCCGCCAGTGCTCAGGGGCCCGTCACCCCGTCGATGCGTTCCCTGATCAGGTCGGCGTGGCCGTTGTGGCGGGCGTACTCCTCGATCATGTGGACCAGGATCCAGCGCAGCGACACCGTGTCGCTCCCGGCCATCGCCGCCTCCGCCGCGGTGAGGCGGCCGGGGGCGTCGAGGGGGGCCGCGGCGGAGAGGGCCCGGTTGCGGTCGACCGTCGCGCGCCAGGCGTCGAGCGCTTCGGTGATGCCGCCGCGCGCGCCGGGCCCGCCGGCCTCCCCGGTGCCGGTCCGCGCGCTGTCGCCCTCCTCCGCGTCGAGTGCGAAGCCGCCGTCCCGGCGCACGAGGTCACCGAGGTCGACCGCCTCGCCCGCGAAGACCTCCTGGAACCAGTGCCGTTCCACCCCCTCCAGGTGCCGGACCAGCCCGAGCAGCGTCATGGAGGACGGCGGCACGGAGGCGGTCCGTATCTGCTCGTCGTCCAGTCCCCGGCACTTCAGGGCCAGCGTCGCACGATGGAAGTCCAGCCAGCTCTCCAGCATGGTGCGTTCGTCCGCGTGCGGCGGGGGGACCGGTCGGCCGTCGGGCATCGTGTTCATGGACCTCACTGTGGCACGGGGGTCCGACAACGCCCCGGGAGCGCGCGCACGGCACGGACCGCCCCGGTCCGCAAGGTCCGCGGAGGCCGCCCGCACCCGTGGCGCCCCCGTCCCTTGACCGGCCTTCTCCGCCGTGCCTAATCTGCCGGGACCACCCCAACATCCGACATTGTGAACGCCGTTCGAGATATCGGATATGTAGTGCGAGGAGAGGCCACCGTGTCAGCAATACCCGCAGGGCCCGCGTCCAGCTCCCGGGCGCGTGCGGTCTGGAGCGTCGACCCCCGGACCGACGAACGGCGCGAGCAGGTCGGGACGGAGGCCACGCCCGAGACCGTCGACGCGGCGGTCCGGGCCGCGCACGACGCCCGCCCGGCCCTCGCGGACCGGGGCGTGCGGGCCGCCTTCCTCCGCACCGTCGCCGAGGAACTGGAGCAGGCACGCGCGGAACTGGTGGCGGCGGCCGACGCGGAGACCGCGCTCGGCGACGTACGGCTGAACGGCGAACTCACCCGCACCTGCTACCAGTTGCGGTCCTTCGCCGACGCCGTCGACGAGGGTTCGTTCCTCGACGTCATCATCAGCCATCCGGACGCCGACGCCACCCCGCCCGTCCCCGACCTGCGCCGCTACAAGATTCCGCTCGGCGTCGTCGCCGTCTACGCGGCCTCCAACTTCCCCTTCGCCTTCTCGGTGGCCGGCGGCGACACCGCGAGCGCCTTCGCGGCGGGCTGTCCGGTCGTGGTCAAGGCCCACCCCGACCACCCCGCGACCTCCGAGCTGACCGCCGCCGCCGTGCGCCGGGCCGCGGCCGCGCACAAGGTCCCGGAGGGTGTGCTCGGGCTCGTGCACGGCTTCGACGCCGGGGTCGCGCTGGTCGAGCACCCGTTGGTCGCCGCCGCCGGTTTCACCGGTTCGGTACGGGGCGGACGTGCCCTCTTCGACGCGGCGGCCGCCCGGCCCGTGCCCATCCCCTTCCATGGTGAACTGGGCTCGCTCAACCCGGTGCTGGTCACCGAGGCGGCCGCCGCCGAGCGGCCCGAGGAGATCGGCGCGGGACTGGCCGGGTCCATGACCATGGGGGTGGGCCAGTTCTGCGTGAAGCCGGGGCTCGTCCTGGCCCCGGCGGGCGCGGCGGGCGACCGGCTGGTCACGGCGCTCGGGCAGTCGCTGGGCGAGGCGGGCGCGGGCGTGATGCTGGACCACCGGATGCGTGAGAACTTCGTGGCGGGTGTGGCCGAGCGCGCGCAGCTGCCCGACGTGGAGTCCCCGGTCCGGCCCGGCCCCGGGCCGGACGCCCACACCGTCGGCCCCGGCTTCCTCACCGTGCCCGCCGCCGCCCTCGCCCGGGACGGGAGTGCGCACGCCCTGCTCCTGGAGGAGTGCTTCGGCCCGGTGACCGTCGTCGCCCGCTACACGGACGCCGCCGAGGCAGAGGCCCTGCTCGCCCGGCTTCCCGGCAACCTCACCGCCACCGTCCACGTCTCCGCCCCGGAGGCGGCGGGCGCCGAGGGCGACCCGGGCCTCCTCGCCCGGCTGACCCCGCTGGCGGGCCGGGTCCTGGTCAACGCCTGGCCCACGGGCGTCGCCGTGGCCCCCGCCCAGCACCACGGCGGCCCCTACCCGGCCACCACCTCGACCTCCACCTCGGTCGGCACCACGGCCGCCGAGCGGTGGCTGCGCCCGGTCACGTACCAGAACACCCCGGACGCCCTCCTCCCCCCGGAGCTCCGCGAGTCCAACCCTCTGGGCCTGCCGCGCGTGGTGGACGGCCGCAGGGAGGGCTGAGCGCTCACCCGCCGAAGGCCGGGGACGGCAGTCCCCGGCCCGCGTCCGGCAGGACGAGCAGCGAGCCCGCCAGCGGGTGTGCGGGACGCCGGGCGGAGCGGGCGGTGGTGACGTAGAGGTCGCGCAGGTCCGGGCCGCCGAAGGCGCAGGCCGTGGGGCGGGGCACGGGGAGGCGGACCGTGCGGTCGAGGCGGCCGTCGGGGGTGTAGCGGCGGAGCTGGCCGCCGTCCCAGAGGGCGACCCAGACGCAGCCCTCGGCGTCGACGGTGAGGCCGTCGGGGAATCCGGCGCCGGGTTCGATCTCGACGAACGGCCGCCGGTTGACGGGGAGGTGGTCCGCCACGTCGCACACGTCGACGCGCAGGGTGGGGCTGTCCACGTAGTAGACGCGGGGGCTCAGCGGGCACCAGCCGATGCCGTTGCTGACGGTCACGGAGGGGAAGAGCGCGGTGGGTTCGGCGGTGGCGGCGTCGACGCGGACCAGGTGCCCGCCGCCGGGCGCCTCGTCGTAGCGCATGGTGCCGGCCCAGAGGGAGCCGTCCGGGGCGACCGCCGCGTCGTTGCCGCGCCGGCCGGGCACGGGATCGTGCAGGAGCCAGCGGAAGGTCCCGTCGGGGCCGTAACTCCCCACGCCGTCCCGGAGGTTGACGACCAGCCCGCCGTCGGTGGTCGGCTTCGCGGCGCCCACGTGCTGCTCGGTGGCCATGACGGTGCGGCGGCCGGTGCCGGGGGCGTAGGTGTGGACGCGGGAGCCGAGGATGTCGACCCAGATCAGCCGGCCGGCGGCCGGGTCCCAGGTGGGGCCCTCGCCGAGTACCGCGTGTTCGCGTACCGCGACCTCCACGCGGGAGCCCCCTTCCGTACGCGGCCTCATGCGGGACGGCCCCGGTGGCCGAGCCGCAGCGAGAGGTCGGCGGCGCCCTTGGCGGCCAACTCGGCCAGCTCCGCCCCGCGTTGCTCGGTCCAGCGGATCATCGGGACGGACACCGACAGTGCGGCGACCACCCGTCCGGTGCTGTCGCGCACCGGGGCGGCGACGCAGCTCACGTCGGGGTTGGACTCGCGGTGCTCGGTGGCCAGGCCGCGCGCGCGGATCGCGGCGAGGGCCTGTTGGAGCGCTGCGGGGTCGGTGATGCTGTGCGGGGTCATCGCGACGAGTTCCCGGCCGTCGACGCGGGAGCGCAGTTCGGCCTCGGGCAGGGAGGCGAGCAGCATCTTGCCGACGGCGGTGCAGTGCGCGGGGAGCTTGCGGCCCGCGGCGGAGACCATGCGGACCGCGTGGGTGGAGTCGACCTTCGCGATGTAGATGACGTCGGTGTCTTCGAGCACGGCGACGTGCACGGTCTCGTCACAGGTCTCGGCGACCTCGCGGGCCACCCGCCGGCCCTCGGCCGCGAGGTCGAGCTGCTCGGCGTACCGGCTGCCCAACTGGTGGGTGCGCACGCCCAGTCGGTAGCGGCCCGGCTGCTCGGGGACGGTCACCAGGTAGTTGCGGGCGGCGAGGGTGGTGACGAGTTCGTGGACGGTGGTGCGGGGCAGGTTCAGCCTGCGGGTGATGTCGGGGGCGGAGAGCGTGCCGTCGCCCTCCAGGAACAGTTCGAGTATGTCCAGTGCTCTGGTCACTGCGGGAACATGGCGCCCCATGGCCGTCCACCCACTCTCCGCGTCTTGAGTGTTCGAGATTCCGGCCGCTGACCGGTATGACGAACGCACAGTAGCCCCGGGGGCCGCGGCGGGCAATGGCCGGGCGGCGTCTCCGGGGTTTCCCGCGCCACCCATTGACACCTTCCGGGCCGCTGGCTACGGTCACGCCAACATTTCGAACGTGTGTCGAAATATCGAACATCCCAGACGTTCCCTCTCCGGCTCGGAGCCCCGGCTCAGAAGGAGCAACTTCCGTGCGCATCACGGGCATCACCACCCATGTCGTCGGGACCCCCTGGCGCAACCTCACCTACGTCCTCGTGCACACCGACGAGGGCCTCACCGGCATCGGCGAGACCCGGATGCTCGGGCACACCGACGCCCTGATCGGCTATCTGAACGAGGCCGCCCCCCACCACGTCGTCGGCGCGGACCCCTTCGACACCGAGGCCCTGGTGCGCCGGATGAAGTACGGCGACTACGGCCGGGCCGGCGAGATCGTCATGTCCGGCATCGCGTGCGTCGAGATGGCCTGCTGGGACATCAAGGGCAAGGCGCTCGGCGTCCCGGTCTGGCAGTTGCTCGGCGGAAAGGTCACCGACCGCGTCAAGGCGTACGCCAACGGCTGGTACACCACCGAGCGCACCCCGGAGGCGTACCACAAGGCGGCGCGCGGGGTGATGGAGCGCGGCTACCGCGCCCTGAAGATCGACCCGTTCGGGACCGGGCACCTCGAACTCGACGCCGAGCAGAGCCGGTACGCGGTCTCGCTGATCGAGGCGGTACGGGACGCGATCGGCCCGGACGCCGAGCTCATGCTGGAGATGCACGGCCGCTTCAGCCCGTCCACGGCGGTGCGCCTCGCCAGGGAGATGGCCCCCTTCCGGCCCGCGTGGCTGGAGGAGCCGGTGCCGCCGGAGAACCTCAAGGCGCTCCAGAAGGTCGCCGCGAAGGTGGACATGCCGATCGCGACGGGCGAGCGCATCCACGACCGCATCGAGTTCCGCGAACTGTTCGAGTCGCAGGCCGCCGACATCATCCAGCCGGACCTGGGCCACATCGGCGGCATCGCGGAGACCCGCAAGCTGGCCGCGACCGCCGAGACGCACTACACGCTGATCGCCCCGCACAACGTCGGCGGCCCGGTCCTGACGGCGGCCTCCCTCCAGGTCGGCTTCACCACCCCGAACTTCAAGGTCCTGGAACACTTCAACGACTTCGCCGACGCCGAGATCAAGAAGGTCGTCAGGGGTGCTCCGCGGGTGGACCCGGAAACGGGCTGCTTCGAGATCTCGTACGCCCCCGGGCTCGGCGTGGAGCTGGACGTGGACGCGGCGGCCGAGTTCCCGCAGCAGCAGGCGCGGTTCGACCTGTGGGCCGAGGGCTGGGAGAAGAGGGCGCCCAAGTGAGCCCCAAAGCTGCCCGCAGCCGCTCCGTCGTCGTCGACCGGCCGGGGGAGCACCGCCTGGTGGCAGGCGAGCTGCCGGAGCCCGGTCCCGGCGAGGTGCTGATCGAGGTCGCCGCCGCCGGGCTCTGCCTGAGCGACCGCGAGGTGTACGACGGCCACCGCGACCCCGGCTTCGTGCGCTATCCGCTGGTGCCGGGGCACGAGTGGTCCGGCACCGTGGCGGCGGTCGGGCCCGGCGTCGACCCCGCGCTGACCGGCCGCCGGACCGTGGCCGAGGGGTTCAGGTCCTGCGGTGCGTGCGAGCGCTGCCGGTGCGGCGAGACGAGCCTGTGCACCAGCGGGTACGCGGAGACCGGCTTCACCGAGCCGGGGGCCTTCGCCGACCACCTCACCGTGCCCGCGCGGCTGCTGCACCTGCTGGCGGACGACGCCGACCTGCGCGCGGCGGCCCTCCTGGAGCCCGCCGCGGTCGTCGCGGCAGCCGTACGGTGCGGCCGGCCGGGCCCCGGCGGGCGGATCGCGGTGGTGGGCGCGGGCACCCTCGGGCTGCTCGCCGTACAACTGCTCGCGGCGTTCTCGCCCGCGGAGCTGACGGTGGTCGACCCCCGGGCCCCGCGCGGCGAGCAGGCGCGGAGGTTCGGCGCGACGCGGGCGCTGACGCCGGACGAAGCCCGGTCGGCGTACGGGCACTTCGACCTGGTGGTCGAGACGGCGGGCGCGCCGACCACGGCCGCCGAGTCCTGTCTGCTGGCCCGGCGGGGCGGGCGGGTGGTGCTCACGGGGATGTTCGCGCCGGGTGCGGCGGGGATCGACCCGGTGCACCTCTCGCTGAGCCAGTTGGAGGTGCGCAGTGTGTTCGGAGCGCCGTCGTCGGCCTGGTCGCAGGCGGTGCGGGCGTTCGGGCTCGGGCTGCTGGATCCGGGGCCGCTGATCACGCACGAGTTCCCGCTGGAGCGGTTCGGGGAGGCGATCGCGCTGGTGGGCGGGGGCGACCCCGCGACCGGGAAGGTGCTGCTGAGGCCGTAGCGCCGCCGGGCCGCCGGGCCGCCGACCGCGCGGGGGCACGCCTGCCCGCCGCCCCTGCGGTCCCCTTCAGGGCACCCCGCCCCCCAATTGCCCCCTGCACGATCGCTTCACGCCGTCCGCATCCCTTCCTCGGCGCTCCGGGGCTACTCTCCGCCCCATGCCTCGCTTCGGCAGTGCCTCGTGACCACTTCCCCGACCGTTGTTCGACATCCCGAACGCTACTTACGGAGCACCATGCCCCCTGTGCCCCCCGCAACCGACTCCCCCCGCCGCCCCGGCGCCCACGCGCTCGCCCGGATAGGGCATCCCTTCCCCGCCGTCGACCCCGCCGACGCCTCCCCGCACGCCTTCCCCGACGGCGGCACCTGGCGCACCGAGATCCCCTCGGTCGAGGGGCCCGAAGCGCTCGCCGCCGTGCTGAAGGAGAGCGCCGCCCTGGACGTTCCGGTGCACCGGATCAGCCAGGGGTCCGGCGTCTGGATGCTCACCGACGCCGAGATCACCGAGATGGCCGAGGCGTGCGCGGCGCGCGGCATCGAGCTGTGCCTGTTCACCGGCCCGCGCGGCACCTGGGACATCGGCGGCTCCACCCGCAGCGACTCCGGCGGCGGCGGACTGCGCGCCCGGGGCCACGACGCGCTCGCCGGATGCGTCGAGGACGCCGTACGGGCGACGGAGCTGGGGGTGCGCTGCCTGCTCGTCGCCGACGAGGGCGTGCTGTGGAGCCTGCACCGGATGCGCGCCGCCTCGGTCCTGCCCGCCGACGTCACCTTCAAGCTGTCCGCGCTGACCGGCCCGGTCAACCCCGCGTCGTACGCCGTCTACGAGCAGCTCGGCGCGGACTCCCTCAACGTGCCCTCCGACCTCACCCTCGGCCATCTCACCGAGATCCGCCGGGTCAGCGCCGCGCCCATGGACATGTACGTCGAGGCGCCGGACGACCTCGGCGGCTACGTCCGGATGTACGAGGTCGCCGAGCTGATCCGGCGCGGCGCTCCGCTCTACCTGAAGTTCGGGCTCAGCCGCTCCCCCGGCATCTACCCTTACGGCGCGCAGCTCCGGGACACCGCGCTCGCCTCGGCGCGCGAACGCGTCCGGCGCGGGCGGCTGGTGCTCGACCTGCTGGCCCGGCACGGCGCCGACGGCGGGATGTCGCCGCTGGGCGCACGGCTGCCGGGGGCGCTGCGCCGGTTCACCGCGCCGGGCGGGCCCGTCGACGCAACCCTCTCGTCAGAGGAGAAGTAGCCATATGCGCAACAACCGCACCACAGGACCCCTCATCTCCTTCGCCCTCGCCGCCCTCCTGCTCAGCACGGTCACCGCCTGCGGCCAGGAGGCGCGGGGCGGCAGCCGCTACCGGCCGGACACCGGCAAGGGCGGCACGATCGGGCTCGCGATGCCCACCAAGGCGTCCGAACGCTGGATCGCCGACGGCCAGAACATGGCGAAGCAGTTCCAGAAGGCCGGCTACCGGACCGACCTCCAGTACGGCGACAACAAGGTCGAGAACCAGATCGCCCAGCTCGAGAACATGATCACCAAGGGGCGCAAGCTGCTGGTGGTCGCCGCGATCGACGGCTCGGCGCTGACCGAGGTGCTCCAGCGCGCACACGACGCGGGCATTCCCGTGATCAGCTACGACCGGCTCATCCTGGGCACCCCGAACGTCGACTACTACGCGTCCTTCGACAACGAGCGGGTCGGCGAGCTGATGGCCACCTACATCGTCGGCAAGCTGAAGCTGGGCGCCCCGTCGAAGGACCCGGACGCGAAGAAGCACAACATCGAGCTCTTCGCGGGCTCCCCCAACGACAACAACACCAAGTACTTCTGGAACGGGGCCCTGAAGGTCCTCCAGCCGTACCTGACGAGTGGTCAGCTCGTGGTCCGCAGCGGCCAGACGAAGATGAACCAGGCCACCACCCTGGACTGGGACGGCGGCACCGCCCAGAAGCGGATGGACGACCTGATCAGCAAGAACTACGGCGACCAGCGCGTGGACGCGGTGCTCTCCCCCTACGACGGCATCTCGATCGGCATCATCTCCGCCCTCAAGAGCGCCGGTTACGGTACGAGGAGCCAGCCGCTGCCCGTGGTGACCGGGCAGGACGCGGAACTGGCGTCGGTCAAGTCCATCATCGGCGGCGAGCAGACGCAGACCGTCTACAAGGACACCCGCAAGCTGGCCGCGCAGGCGGTCGCCATGAGCGACGCCGTACTGAACGGCAAGAAACCGCAGGTCAACAACACCACCGACTACGACAACGGCAAGAAGGTCGTGCCGTCGTACCTGCTGAAGCCGGTGAGCATCGACAAGTCGAACACGCAACTCCTGGTGGACGAGGGGTACTTCACGGCGGGACAGCTCCGGTGAAGGCTCCGGCGGCGGCCCGTCCCGTGCTGGAGATGCGCGGCATCACCAAGACCTTCCCCGGCGTCACGGCCCTCTCCGAGGTCAGCCTGACCGTCCGCGACGCCGAGATCCACGCGATCTGCGGCGAGAACGGCGCCGGGAAGTCGACCCTGATGAAGGTGCTGAGCGGGGTCCACCCGCACGGCTCCTACGAGGGCGAGATCCTCTTCGAGGGCGAGCCGGTGGCGTTCAGGGACATCCGAGCCAGCGAGCAGCGCGGCATCGTGATCATCCACCAGGAGCTGGCTCTCGTCCCCCATCTCTCGATCGCCGAGAACATCTTCCTCGGCAATGAGCAGACCGGCGGCGGACGGCGGTTCCTCAAGCGGGGCTTCGTCGACTGGAACGACACCCTGCGCCGCGCGGGCGTCCTGCTCAAGCGGGTGGGCCTGCCCGACAAGCCGCAGACCCCGATCGCCGACATCGGCGTGGGCAAGCAGCAGCTCGTGGAGATCGCGAAGGCGCTCGCCAAGGAGGTGAGGCTGCTCATCCTCGACGAGCCGACGGCGGCGCTGAACGACGAGGACAGCGCGAAGCTGCTCGACCTGATCCTGGAGCTGCGCGAGCAGGGCATCGCCTGCATCGTCATCTCCCACAAGCTGGGCGAGATCCGCCGCATCGCCGACACGGTGACGGTGCTGCGCGACGGCCGCACCATCGAGTCCCTGACGGTACGTCAGTCCATCGGCTCAGCCGCCGAGTTGGCCGAGGACCGGATCATCCGCTCGATGGTCGGCCGGGACCTGGACCACCGCTTCCCCGAGCGCAGCACGTACCGGGGCGAGGACGCGGGCAGCACCGCGCTGGCCGTCAGCGGCTGGACCGTCCGCCACCCGGTGGACCAGCAGCGCCTCGTGGTCGACGACGTCTCCCTGACCGTCCGGCGGGGCGAGATCGTCGGCATCGCGGGCCTGATGGGCGCGGGCCGCACCGAACTGGCCATGTCGGTCTTCGGGCGCTCCTACGGGCGTTACGTCGCCGGGCGCGTCGAGGTCGGGGGCCGGGAGGCCGACGTACGCACCGTTCCGGCGGCGATCGGGGCGGGCCTGGCGTACGTCACCGAGGACCGCAAGCAGTACGGCCTCAACCTCATCGACAACATCAACCGCAACATCTCCCTGGCCTCCCTGCCCGGGATGCGGCGGCGCGGCGTGGTCGACGAGCACCACGAGCGGCAGGTCGCCGAGGGCTACCGCCGTTCCATGAACATCAAGTCCCCCACGGTCTTCGAGCAGGTCGGGCGGCTGTCCGGCGGCAATCAGCAGAAGGTGGTGCTGAGCCGCTGGATCCACGCCGACCCCGAGGTGCTGATCCTGGACGAGCCGACGCGCGGGATCGACGTCGGCGCGAAGTTCGAGATCTACACGGTGATCGACCGGCTCGCGGCAGCGGGCAAGGCGGTCCTGTTCATCTCCTCGGAGCTGCCGGAACTCCTCGGCATGTGCGACCGGATCTACACGATGGCCGAGGGCCGGCTGACCGGCGAGGTGTCCCGCGCGGACGCCACCCAGGAAACGCTGATGCGCCACATGACGCAGACGAAGAATCGGAGCTGAGGCCCGCCATGACCACTGCCACTCCCCTGCGCGAGGACGCACCGGCCGGGCCGCCGTCCGGACGTCCGGCCGCCCTCACCGCCCTCCTCGACAGCATGCGCACGAACATGCGCCAGTACGGCATGCTCGTCGCCCTGCTGTTCATCGTCGTCCTCTTCCAGATCTGGACCGGCGGCACGCTGCTCCTGCCCAACAACGTCTCCAACCTGATCCAGCAGAACGGCTACATCCTCATCCTGGCCATCGGCATGATGATCGTCATCATCGCCGGGCACATCGACCTCTCGGTCGGCTCGCTGGTCGCCTTCGTCGGCGCGATGTCCGCCGTGATGATGGTCAAACAGGACATGCCCTGGGTCCTCGCCCTGGCCCTGTCCCTGCTCATCGGGGCCGTCGCGGGCGCCTGGCAGGGCTTCTTCATCGCGTACGTCGGCATTCCGTCGTTCATCGTGACGCTCGCCGGAATGCTGCTGTTCCGGGGCCTGACCCAGATCGTCCTGGAGGGCCAGTCCCTGGCCCCGTTCCCCGAGGGCTTCCAGAACATCGCCAAGGGCTTCATTCCGGAGATGGGCCCGTACACCCAGTACCACAACCCGACCCTGGTCCTCGGCGCGCTGGCCCTCGTCGTGCTCCTGTACCGCGAAGTCCGCGACCGCAGGCGCGAGTCGGCGTACGCACTGGAGGTCGTGCCGAAGAGCCTGTGGATCGCCAAGTGCGTCGCCATCGCCGCCGCCGTGATCGCGTTCACCCTCACGCTCGCCAGCTTCCACGGCGTCCCCGTCGTCATGCTGATCATGTGCGCGCTGCTCATCGGGCTGGGGTACGTGATGCGCAACGCGGTCATCGGACGTCACGTCTACGCGCTCGGCGGCAACAAGGCCGCGGCGAAGCTGTCCGGCGTCAAGGACAAGCGCGTCGTCTTCCTGGTCTTCGTGAACATGGGCGTCCTGGCCGCCCTCGCGGGCTGCGTCTACGCGGCACGCCTCAACGCGGGCACCCCGCAGGCCGGCCTGAACTTCGAACTCGAAGCCATCGCCGCCTCGTTCATCGGCGGCGCGTCGATGAGCGGCGGCGTCGGCACGGTCATGGGCGCCGTCATCGGCGGCCTGGTGCTGGGCGTCCTCAACAACGGCATGTCGCTGGTCGGCATCGGCACCGACTACCAGCAGGTCATCAAGGGCCTCGTCCTGCTCGCCGCGGTCGGCTTCGACATCTGGAACAAACGCAAGGCGGGCCGCTGACGGCCCGTCACCCCGTGTCCCGGGAGCGGGACGTGTGCGCGGGCCGCAGTCCTCCGGTACGCACCGGCAGGGGCGGAACACGTGCGCGGGCCGCAGACCTCCGGTGCGCACCGGCGCGACAGGTGCGCCAACCTCACCTCACCGGGCACCCCTCCCGCGGCCTGGCGGGCGAAGCACGCCTCAGCGGGGCCTCCCGCACGGAGAAGATCGGCCTTACTCCGCGCCTCGTCAGGACGTATGCTTCGCCTGCGTGCGCAGAGCCCAGGGTGCCGTCTGCCTCAGCGACGCCTCCCGGGCCCCCACCGCGCTGATCCGTTGCCTGTGTCGGGGGAGCACAGTGACATCACAGCACTCCGGCGCCGCCGCCGGAGGGGACGAGCGGGCCGCTGCCGGCGCCTTCGGGAAGGCCGTCGCCGCGTACGCGCGCGAGGACTTCGCCGCGGCCGTCGGCCATCTGCGCCTGCTCGACCGGGACGGACCGGTGCCCGCACACCGCGCGGCAGCGCACGCGGCCCTCCACGGGGCGCTCGCCGCCCGGGTCCGCGACTGGGGGCGTTGCTACGACTGGTACCTCGCCTCCCTCGCCCCTCACGACGCCCGGCTCACCCTCCAGGTCTCGGGTCCGTGCTCCGTCGCGGACTGCGGCAGCGTGGCCGCCTCCCGCTGCGGCCAGTGCGGCGGGGGCTGCTGCTTCGCCCACGGCGTGCGCCACGGCGACGGGGCGCACCGCTGCCTCCCCTGCCTGAACCTCGCGCTGACCAACCTGGCCCAGGCGGCCGTCCTCACCGCACGGACCGCGGAGGCCGTGCGCGTACTGCGGTCCTGGGCACGCCCCGACGACCCGTCGGCGGCGAGCGAACTGCTGCGCGGCCTCGCGCCCGCCGACCGCGCCGAGACCGACTCACTCGTCAGCGCCTTCTTCCCGTACGGCACCCGCGCCGCGCCCCCGCCCCCCGCGCACCGCACCTCCCGCCAGCACGTGTGCACCCTCGCCCTCCACCGGGCCCTCACCCGCGGCGGCTACCCCGAGTGGGAGCGCGTCGGACGCCCCACCGCCCGTGACATCCAGGGCCACGCGTCCGCCCTGTACGGCCAGTCCTCCGCCGGTACGGCGCGCCGCCTCACCGCGGCAGGCAACCACCTGGGCGCGTGGCGGCACTGGCTCGCGATCTGGCGGACCCGGCCGTTCGACCTCGCGTCGGCCCACGGCCTCGGGGTCGCCGCGCTCCGTCTGCTGGCCTCCGGCGCCCCCCTCGACCGGGACGACCGCCTCGCGGCCACCCGGCAGAGCGTGACCTGCTGGGCCGCCGCACTGCACTCGCCCGCCTGTCGCACCGCCATGCGGGAGGTGTGCGGGGAGGACTTCGAGGACGGCGTCTGGGCGACCGCCGTCGACACCCTGCGCAGCCGGATCACGCAGCTCTGCCGCGACCAGGACCGGGCCGGGGGAACCGCCCCCCACCGGTCGCTGGAGCTGAGGTGGCGGCTGGAGTGCGAGGCCGCGAGCCGCTGGGCCGCGCTTCCCGCGCGGGACGCCCCCGCTCCCGCCGCCCCGGGCTTCTTCTGCGGGCCGCTCTACCTGGACGAGGTCGGGGCACTCGGCGCGAACTGGAGCCGGCGCGTGCGGGAACTCCGGGACGCCATGCCTCGCACGCGGCCGGCCGGGCAGGGAGGTCTCGTGCCGGCGGAACTCTTCGGCCCGGACGCGGTGCTGGCGACCCTGCTGCGGGAGGGGCGCTGGCAGGAGGTGATCGACGCGGTCGAGGAGACCCGCCCGGACTGGCGGGTCCGGGCGGCGGCGGCGCGCAGCGGGACCCGGGCCGGGTCCGGCCGCTCGCGCCCGGGCCGTACGGAAGCGGATGACGAGGCCGCCGCCCTGAGGTTCCTCGGCGCCGCCCATGCCCGGCGGGCCGGGGAGCACGCCCGCGGCAGACGGTGGTCGCAGTCGCTGGGCGACTTCGAGGAGGCGCTGCGGGCGGGGCAGGACGTGACCCGGTACGCCGACGAGATCTGCCGGGCCGCCGTGGGGGCCGGGACCACCGTGCGCGGGCAGGTCAAGGAAGGGCACGCGCAGGCGGGCTTCCTGGAGCGGGGGCTCCGGCTGGCCCCGGGCGACCGGGAGTTGAGGCGCAACCTGACCGCCGTCTCGCTCCGTCTCGCCGAACAGGCCGAGAGGCGCGGCCACCGGGAGGAAGCGGAACGACGCTACCGGCGCGCCCGGGAGCTGTCCCCCGAGGACCCCCAGGCGAGAGCCGGCCTGGCCAGGACCGCACGAGCGCCCGGCGCCCCGCCCGCGCCCCCGGCCCCCGCGCCGCCCCCGCCGCCGTCCCGCCCGGCGACCGGCACGGCGACCGGCACGGCACCGGTGGACGCGGGAGCGGGGGCACGGAACGTGCCGTCCGGGGTCGGCTCCGTGAAGTGGCTGATCGCCGAGGCCCTGCACCAGGAGGCCCTGGGCCTCGCCCGCGCGGGCCGCCGCGACAAGGCCCTGGCCGTGATGCGGGAGGCCGCGTCCCGACTGACCGGCCACCCGGACACGCGGTTCTCCGGCCAGTCCCCGGAAGTCGACGTGGCGCGCGGGCTGTGGCGTGAGCGGCGACCGTACCGGGCCTATGACGAGCCGAGCCTTCGCGCGCACGCGGAGACCCTGTGGCTGTCCCTCTCGTACCACCCGCTCGAAGAGAACACCGGCCTCCCCGACGTCCTGGCCAAGTGGGCGAGCGCGCTGCTGGCACGGAGCGCGTACGACGAGATCATCGCGCTGCGGGAACGCTGCACGGGTGCGGAGGGGGACCTGACGGAGTTCCACGAGATCCTGGTGCACGCCTACCGGTTGCGCGCGATGCGGCGGCGCCGGGCGGGCGACCCGGCGGGGGCGGAGCGGGACTCCGAAGCCGCCCGGGCCGTCCAGGGGCGCGCCCGGCCGAGAAAGCAGGACACCCCCGAAGTCGACCCTCCCGAAGGCGTGTGATCCCGCGATGACAGCACAGCCGAACCCGCCCCGCGCCCCCCGCCCGCCCGACGAGGGCGGGCCCGCCGCCTTCGGCCCCACCCCGTACGACGTGCTCGGCCTCGCTCCGGGGGCCGACGCCGGGGCCGTCAGGGCGGCACGGCTGAAGGGGATGGCGGATCCGAAGCGGCGCGGCGACGTGTCACGCGCGGCCAACGCGCTCGCCAGGCCGAGCGGCCGGCTGAAGGCAGCCCTCCTCACCCCGCTGCTGGGTTCGCTGTCGGAGGAGGAGCTGACCTCCCTGGTCCTGGAGGCGGCCCGGCACCTGGTGGACGACCTGCCCCCGCTGATGCCGGAACCCGACCGGTTCGGCCCGTTCCCCAGGAGCGATTCGTGACCCCGCCCGCCTCCCCCTCGGAACACTCCTCCTCCCCGGAACACTCCTCGCCCCGGGGGCCCGAGTCCCCGGCACGGGCGCTGCCCACCGAACAGGACCGCCGCGTCCAGCAGTTGACCTTCCGCGCGCAGGCCCTCGAGAAGAAGCGCGCCGCGGTGGAACGCACGCTGCGCGACCTCCTCGAAGGTCTCCTGGAGGTCGACGACATCCTGGCCGACGCCGTACGGCGCACCACGGCGGACGAGGCGAACGGAACGGACGGAACGGGCCGCCCGGGAACGGCGCAGGCCGGGCCCGGACTCCTGGAGGAGCAGCTCGGGGCCGCGCACCGGGTCCTGCGCCGGGGTCTCCTCGCCGCCGGGGTCGAGCCGATGGACCTGGTCGGGAGCAGGGCGGTGCCGAGCATCTCGCGCGTGGTGGCCAGGGAGCCCCGCGCGTCCGTGCCCGCCGACACGGTCCTGGAGGAACGGGTGACCGGCTTCTACGCGGACCGCGAGGTGCTGCGCGAGGCCCTCGTGGTGGTCGCCGTACCGGGCCGGGACCCCGAACCGGAACCCGATCCCGAGCCCACGGCCGAGCCCGATGCCGCCTCGCCGACGGCCGCCCCCGTACGGCCGCGGCGTCAGCCCCGTCGTCCCAGCCGCCACAAGCGCCGCAAGCGCCGCAAGCGCCGCACCTGACCCCCACTCCCCCTTCTGGCTCCGCGGAAACGAAGGTACGCACCGTGCACAGAACCCTCGGCATCGACCTCGGCACCACCAACTCCGTGGTCGCCTGGATGAAGAACGGCGCCCCCGAAGTGCTCCCCGTCGCGAACGACCGCCTCAGCACGGCGTCCGCCGTCGGCGTCACGGAGGACGGCGGTCTGCTCGTGGGCCAGGAGGCCCTGCGCTGGCTGGACCGGGACCCGGGCAGGGTCGTCACCTCGGTGAAGCGCTTCATGGGCCGCACGTTCGGCGAGGCGGCAGTGCAGGAGGCGCTCGGCCGCATGGGCGAGGCGGCGGCCCGCTTCAGCGAGGGCGGCGACGGCGGCATCCTGATCCGCCTCGGCCCGCACCGGTACACCCCCGTCCAGATCTCCGCGATCATCCTGCGCCGGCTCAAGACGGACGTGGAGTCCCGCCTCGGCGTCGTCTTCGACCGCGCCGTGATCACCGCCCCCGCGTACTTCGGCGAACGCCAGCTCGCGGCCACCCGCGCCGCGGGCGAGCTGGCCGGACTCCACGTCGTACGCGTCCTGGTGGAGCCGACCTCGGCCGCGCTGGCCCACGGACTGACCCGGCCCCAGGACGCGGCCCCGGCCACCTTCGTCGTGTACGACCTGGGCGGCGGCACCTTCGACGTGTCCGTCCTGAACACCGCGCCCGGCTACCTCGACGTCATGTCGCTGGGCGGGGACAACCTGCTCGGCGGCACGGACTTCGACGACCTGCTGGCCGCCCGCATCGAGGAGCGCTGGCGCAACGACAGGAACCCGCAGGACTACGTGCCCGCCCCCGCCGACGGCCACCGCCTCCGCCGGGCCGCCGAGCAGGCCAAGATCCGGCTCTCGCTCGCGCAGGCCACGGACGTCACCGTCTCCCCCCTGGGCACGCACGGCGCGACCCTCGAACAGCGCGTGGACCGTCCCGTCCTGGAAGCCCTGATCGCGGCCCCGGTCGCCGCGACCATGGACCACACCGCCCGGGCCCTCGCCCGCATCGACCACCTTCCGCAGGACGTCGAACAGGTGCTGCTGGTGGGCGGTTCGAGCGCGATCCCCCTCGTACGGGAAAACCTCGCGGCGATGTTCGGCGAGGAACGGCTGCGTACCGACATCGACCCCATGCACTGCGTGGCCCTGGGGGCGGCGGTGCAGTCGGCCCTGCTGGAGGAGCTGACCTGCGCGGCCTGTCACGCGGTCAACCCGGTCGCGGCCGACGCCTGCGGCGGCTGCGCGGCCCCGCTGGTCGGCGTGCCGACGGTGGACTGCCCGGGCTGCCACGTCCCGGCCCCGTCCGGCAGCGCGGCCTGCCCCGTCTGCGCCGAGGACCTCTCCGCCCTCACGCCGCCCCCCGTGCGGGCCACGGTCGTCGAGTGCGCGCGGTGCGGCGAGGAGAACCCGGCGGCGGCGATGCTGTGCGCCCTCTGCGAGGAACCGCTCCCCGGCTTCGCGGGCCTGAAGTGCCCGAGCTGCGGAATGGTCAACTCCGCGGGCCTGAGCGCCTGCTCGCACTGCGACAGGGAGTTCGCGGTCTCCACCCCGCTCGAAGTGACCGCCCTCCCCTTCGGCATCCAGCAGAAGGACGGCTCCCTGCGCGTCCTGGTCGAGGCGGGCGAGTCCTACCCCACCGACTGGCACGTCAAGGACTTCCAGCTCACCGGCCGCAAGGGCGACATGCTGGAGATCCTCCTGCGCGAGGGCGACCAACAGCCCGCCCACCTCAACGACCTCTGCGCCAGCCACACCCACGAGATCGAGGAGGACATCACCGGCACCCGTTCCCTGGTCATCAGGACCCGCCTCAACAGCGACCGCATCATCGACCTCGAATTCCGCATCGACAACGGCGACTGGCACGCGGTCGAGCTCAACCGCAACCCCCTGACCAGCAAGTTCCGCGGCCGCGTCCTGAACGTCCACCGCGACTACGTCACCTACCTCGCCAACTGGCGGCACGAACTCGAACAAGCCGAACTGGCGCAGTTCGAGGAAACGGAACAGCGTCTGCGCGCCCTCCTCGCCGGAGGCAGCACCAGCGGCACCCTGGACCACCTCCTCGACGACGCCCGCCGCCGCCGCGAACAGCAGGACACGGTCCGCTGGGCCTGCGCCCTCTCCGCGCTCTACCCCCGCTACGTCCCGCACCTGATGTCCGCCGACGACCTCGAAACCATGCGCCGCGGCAACGCGGAGATCCGCGCCCTCCGCAAGGACGGCGACCTCCCGGGCGCGTGCGCCGTCGCCGAGGAGATCATCGCCCTCAAGGACCGCCTCGGCCACGACCTCTACCGCATCCTCTCCACCATCGCCTCCGCCTCCCAGGGCCGCCTCTCCTCGGCCCTGTCCCGCCGCGTCCTCGACGTCGCCGCCCAACTGAAGGAAGCGGCCTCCGCCAACGACCCGGCCACCCGCGACGCGGCCCTCTCCCGCATGACCGACCTCCACGGGGACGCCTTCCGCGAACTCCAGCAACAGGAAGCCCCGGACCGCCGGACCATCCGCCCGGAGGGGGTCGGGGACTGAGGAGGTCGTACCGGTGGTTTGCGCCCGCCCCACGCGCGCCAGGGATGGGGCATGGCATCCCACACGCCCACGGCCGGCCGTCGACGGTACGAACCCACGCTCTCCGCGGAGGCGCGCGACGCTCTCGCCGCCCACCGCCCCGTCGTCGCCCTCGAATCGACGATCATCGCGCACGGCCTGCCGCGCCCCCGCAACCTCCGGGTCGCCCTGGAACTGGAGGAACTCGTACGGTCCGCCGGGGCCGTCCCCGCCACTGTCGCCGTCCTGGACGGAAGCGCCCGCGTCGGCCTGACCGAAGGGGAGTTGAAGAGGGTCGCCGACGACCCGGAGATACGGAAGCTGGGCCACCGGGACCTGGCACCCGCGCTGGCGACGGGCGCGAGCGGAGCGACGACGGTGTCCGCCACGGCGTTCCTGGCCGTCCGGGCGGGGCTGCGGGTGTTCGCGACCGGGGGACTCGGCGGCGTACACCGGGAGTGGACCGAGACCCAGGACGAATCCGCGGACCTGCGGCTGCTCGCACGCACCGGCATCACGGTCGTCTGCGCCGGGGTCAAGTCGATCCTGGACGTTCCGGCCACGCTCCAGCGCCTGGAGACGCTCGGCGTGGGCGTGCTCGGCTACGACACCACGCGCTTCCCCGGCTTCTACCTCGCGTCTTCGGGCGTGCCCGTCGACTGGACGGTGCACACCCCCGAGGACGTCGCGGAGGTGATGCGGGCCCGGGACGCGCTCGGCGGCCCGGAGTCGGCGCTGATCGTCGCCAACCCCGTCGCCGAGGCGGACCAGTTGGATCCGGAACTCCACGACCGGGTGCTGGCAGAGGCGCTCGAAGCGTGCCGGGAGCAGGACATCACGGGCCAGGCCGTCACCCCGTTCCTGCTCGACCACCTGATGCGGCGTACGGCAGGAGCATCCCTGGAGGCCAACCTGGCGGCGGTACGCGGAAACGTGGCACTGGCCGCCCGGATCGCGACAGCGGCGGCGGCGGGGTGACCGGAGGCGCGGGGAGCGAGGACGCGGGAAGCAGCGACCCGGTGACCGGAGGCGCGGGAAGCGGGGACGCGGGGAGCGGGGACGCGGTGGCCGGGGGCACGGGAAGCGGGGACGCAGGGAGCAGCGACCCGGTGACCGGAGGCGCGGGGAGCCGTGGCGCCGTGAAAGGTGACCGGGGGAAGTATGCCCCGGGGAGCCGTGGTGGCGGCCTGCTCGTCATCGGGGACGTCGTCACGGATGTGGTCGTACGGCACGCGACGCCTCCCGCCCGGGGCACGGACACCGCGGCCCGCATCCGCACCCTGCCCGGCGGCGCCGGGGCGAACGTCGCCTGCTGGGCGGCGCGCTGGGGCTGCCGTGACGTGCGGCTGCTCGCACGCGTCGGCACCGATTCCGCCGCCTGGCATCTGGACGCCCTGCGCCGCGCCGGAGTGCGGGCGGAGCTCGTCGTCGACGAAGAGGCGCCGACCGCCACCGTGGTCGCCCTCGTCGGCGCCGACGCCGAGCGCACCTTCCTCACCGACAGCGGCGCGGCCCTGCGTCTGTCCTCCGCCGACTGGTCCCCCTCCCTCCTCGACGGCATCGGCCATCTGCACGTCTCCGGTTACCTCTTCTTCGCCCCGGCCAGCCGTGCCGCCGCCCTCCTCGCCCTGCGGGAGGCACGCCACCGGGGCATCCCGACGAGCGTGGACCCCGCTTCCGCCGGCTTCCTCGCCGAACTGGGAGCCGACCGCTTCCTGGCCGCCGTCGACGGCGCGAACCTCCTCCTGCCCAACGCCGACGAGGCCCGCCTGCTGACCGGCCTGCCCGAACCCGCCGACGCGGCAGCCGCACTGAGTCGCCGCTTCCCTCTGGTCGCGGTCACCCTCGGCGTCCACGGCGTGCTCCTGGCCGTCTCCGGAGCGGTGAGCGCGCACGTCACGGCCGAACCGGTCCGCGCTCCGGTCGACTCGACGGGCGCGGGCGACGCCTTCACCGGCGGTTTCCTCGCCGCGCGCCTTGCCGGGGCGGCCGCCGCGGAGGCGGCCGCGGCGGGCTGCCGTTCGGGCGCGGAAGCGGTCGCCGGGGTGGGCGCCCGTCCGCCGCGACACCGCGCCCCGTCCTGCTCCTCACCGCGTCCGCCCGAGTGAGTCCCTTCGTCCCGTCGGCCTGAACCCCTCTCCGTTCCACTCCGCCCCGTCGTGCCGGTGGAGCCGGGGTCCGCGCGCGCCCGAAGAGTCGGTGGGATTGACAGAGTCCCGCGAGGAAGCATAGAAAGCGCTTTCTGAAGCAGATTTCTCCGCCCTGAGGAGCCCTCCCCGTGCCAACCCCCCGCACCGTTCTGCTCACCGGCGCCGCCGGTGGCCTCGGCACGTTGATGCGGGAGCTGCTGCCCGCCTACGGATACCGGCTGCGCCTGCTGGACCTGCGTCCCGTGGACGGCGCGCCGGACGCGGTCGTCGCCGATCTGGCGGACCGGGAGGCGCTGCGGGAGGCCGTCCGGGGGGTGGACGCGGTCGTCCACCTGGCGGGCATCTCGTTGGAAGCCCCCTTCGAGAAGGTCCTGCGCGCCAACATCGAGGGCACCTACCACCTGTACGAGGCGGCCCGCGAAGCCGGCGTGGGGCGGGTGGTGTTCGCGTCCAGCAACCACGCCGTGGGCTTCACCCCGCGCCCGGCGGCGGGCGGCGATCCGGTCCCCGTCACGGCGCCGCACCGGCCGGACACCTTCTACGGGCTGTCCAAGTGCTTCGGCGAGGACCTCGCACAGCTGTACTGGGACCTGCACGGCCTGGAAACCGTCTCCGTGCGCATCGGTTCCTGCTTCCCGGAGCCGACGTCGGTCCGGATGCTCTCGCTCTGGCTGAGCCCCGCCGACTGCGCCCGGCTGCTGCACGCGGCCCTCACCGCCGAGGACGTGGGCCACACGGTGGTGTACGGGTCCTCCGCCAACACCCGGCTCTGGTGGGACCTTTCGAGCGCGCGGGCGCTGGGCTACGTACCGCGGGACGACTCCGAGCCGTACGCCGCACGGCTCATCGCCGAGCACGGTGAGCTGTCGGACGACGATCCGTCGCAGACCCGCGTCGGAGGGCACTTCTGCGTCGAGCCGACCCTGTGGCCGCACTGAGGCGCCCGGCGTCCGGCGGGGGGCCTGTGCACCGCCGAACGCCGACGGGCGTACCGGGCACGTGCGGGGAGCGCGGTTCGGCGCTCGCCCGCGGGCGTCGGATTCACTCCATGAGGAAGACCTGCTCCGTCGAAGCCCACCACTCCCCCTCCCGCGCCTCCGGCACCCGTTCCTGGCAGGGATCGGTGAGCTTCCACCACTCCTGAGTGGCCGGGTCCTCGCCGATGGCCGCGAGGTCGGCGGCGAGGTCGTCGCCGTGGTACTCGAAGTAGCTGAAGAGCCGGTCGCCGAGCAGATGTATCGAGTAGTTGGCGATGTGCGCGGCGCGCAACCGGGCGAGCACCGGACCCGGCACCGCCGCGTGCAGCTCCTTGTACTCCGCGAGCTTCTCGGGCCTGACCCGAATGACCTGCGCGACCCGCTGCACGGGACCACCTCCTGCACGAGAACCAATGGGAGAAGCTGGGGATGAACCTATAGGAAGTCCCCGTCCGCGCAGAGGCCGGTGGTGCCTCGCACCGCACTGAGGTCAAGCCCGGGGCGGGCGTGAGCGACGGGGCTCCGGGGGCAGGGCGTGCGGCGCGACGGTGACCGTCGTCGGGGTGGTGTCCGGTGCCGGGACGCGGTCCCGGAAGGCGGTGAGCAGGTCCCGTACGGAGGCGGTCAGTTCGGCGCACTCCTGCGGGGTCAGGTGGAGCACCTCGTGGAGGGGGAGGACGGCGGGGGCCGACGGCGGGACCCCGTCGGACTCCCAGCGCAGGCGCCACGGTTTGGCGCGGCCGCCCGGGTGGGGGGCCTCCTCGATCAGGCCGTGCCGGGCGAGCTGGCGCAGGTGGAAGGAGCAGAGGCCGGAACTCTCGCCGAGGCGGGCGGCCGCCTGGGTGGAGGTCAGCGTGCCGGCCTCGGCGAGCAGGTCGAGGAGGGCGATGCGCAAGGGGTGTTCGGGGAGGGTCCTGGGCGCGCGCGGAAGCGGAGCCGCGCGGCGGAGCAGGTCGCGGGCGGCGGATTGCTGGATCTCGTCGGTCACTTTGCAAAGGGTGCTACTTTGCAAAGCGATCGGCAAGCTCACCGCGCGCAGTCGCGCGCCGCAGTGGTGGAGGGTGACGGAGATGGGGTTCGGCGAGATCGCGCCCGACCGTCGGGTACGGGTGCAGGGCGAGCCCGTGGCGTCGTATCCGAGGATCGCGCCGGAGGTGGAGCGGGGTGCGGTGCGCCGGATCACCGTGGTCGGGGAGGAGATCCTGCGGCGGCGGTGCCGGGAGGTCGTGGAGTTCGGGACGCCAGGGCTCGCGCGGCTGATCGACGACATGTTCGCCACGAACCAGGTGGCGGAGGGGGCGGGGCTCGCCGCGAACCAGATCGATGTGGACCTGCGGGTCTTCGTCTGGGACATGACGGACGACTGGGGAGTGCGCCACGTCGGGCACATCGTCAATCCGGTGCTGGACGAGGTCCCGGCGGACGAGCGGGAGTTGGTCGAGGAGACGGAGGGGTGCCTCTCGGTCCCCGGTCCCTACCGCATGGTGCCCCGACTCGGCCGGGCCGTCGTGCGGGGGCGGGACAAGGAGGGGAAGCCGCTGGTGGTGGAGGGGCGGGGGTACTTCGCCCGGTGCCTCCAGCACGAGACGGACCATGTGAACGGCCGCCTCTATCTGGACCGGCTCGCCCGGCGGGAGCGGAAGACCGCCCTGCGGGAGATGGAGGAGGCGAAGGAGGAGGCGTTCGCGCGGCGGGCCGCCAACGCGGCGAAGTGGGGGAAGTAGGTGACGTCCGGCGCGCGGCCGGTGATTCTCCGGGTCAGGCGCCCTGTACGGGGGTACCCGGCACGGCATGACAGACAGCCGTGACAATCAGCGTGAGAAGGTGTCGGGCCCCCGGCCGGGCGACGAGCCGGTCCCGCGCTCCACCGATGAACCAGATCCACGCTCCGCCGACGAGGCGGACAGCCCCACTGACTTCGCCAAGCACTCCTGGTGGGCCGTGCTCAAGCGCACCGGCAAGGAGTTCCTGGACGACGAACTGGCGGACCGGGCGGCCTCGCTGACGTACTACGGCGTGCTCTCCGTCTTCCCGGCGATCCTGGTGCTGGTCTCGCTGCTCGGTGTGGTCGGCGAGTCCGCGACGAAGACCGTGCTCGACAACATCCAGAGCCTCGCGCCCGGCGCCGTGAAGGACATCCTCACGCAGGCGGTGCAGCAGCTCCAGAACAGCGGCGGCACCAGTGGCGTCGTCGCGATCGTGGGTCTGTTCGCGGCGCTGTGGTCCGCGTCGGGTTACGTCGGCGCGTTCATACGCACCTCGAACGCGATCTACGACATGCCGGAGGGGCGCCCGGTGTGGAAGGTGACCCCGCTGCGGGTGGGGCTGACGGTGGTGCTGATGGTGCTGCTGGCGACCAGTGCGGTGATCGTGGTCTTCACCGGCTCCCTGGCGCAGTGGGCCGGGGAGGCGATCGGGCTCGGCAGCGAGGCGGTCACCGTGTGGTCGATCGCCAAGTGGCCGGTGCTGCTGGTGCTCGTGGTACTGATGATCGCCCTGCTGTTCTGGTCGGCGCCGAACGTGCGCGGGCGCGGGTTCCGCTGGGTCAGCCCGGGAAGCGTGCTGGCCGTGGTGCTGTGGCTGGCGACGTCCGGCGGCTTCGCGTTGTACGTCGCGAACTTCGGCTCGTACAACAAGACCTACGGAACCCTCGCGGGTGTGATCGTCTTCCTGATCTGGCTGTGGCTGTCGAACCTGGCGGTGTTGCTGGGGCTGGAGTTCGACGCGGAACTGGCCCGGCAGCGGGCCATCAGCGGCGGGCTGCCGGTCGAGGAGGAGCCGTACGTCGAACCGCGTGACACCCGCAAGTGGCCGGCCCGGCTGCGCCGCAAGCAGAAGCAGAGGCAGACGGCACAGGGGTAGCTGCAGGCCCGGTCGCACCGGCTTCGGGGGTTTTGGCGGGTTGCGTTCTCTGGGCATGGCCACCACCTGCCGTCCGTAGCTTCGGGGTGTCCGGGCCACCAGCGCCGATCCGGTGTCAGGCCGCTCCGCGCCGCAGGTACACCCCCCAGGTGAGCACCAGGCACAGCACGTAGTACGCGAGGAACGCCAGGTACGCCGCGTCCCCGGAGCCTTCCGTCAGGAAGGACTGCCGGAACGCGATGTTCACCAGCACCCCGCCCAGCGCGCCCACCGCGCCCGCGATGCCGATCACGGCACTCGCCCGGCGGCGGGAACGGTTCGAGGCCCCGGCCGGATCCGCTCCCGCCGCCGTCTCGCGTTCCGCCCGGGCGTGGAAGATGCCGGGGATCATCTTGTACGTCGACCCGTTGCCGAACCCGGAGAAGAGGAAGAGGGCGACGAAGCCGGTCAGGAACAGCGGCAGCGATCCGGCCCGGGACGCCACGAACACCAGCAGCGCGCCCGCCGCCATCGCCGTGAAGTTCCAGAAGGTGACCCGCGCCCCGCCCCAGCGGTCGGCCATCGCCCCGCCGACGGGCCGGGCCAGCGAGCCGAGCAGCGGCCCGAGGAAGGTCAGGTACGCGGCGCTGACCGCCGTCGGGAAGTCGGCCGCGAACTGCACCAGCAGCACCTGCCCGAACGCGAAGCCGAAGCCGATGAAGGAGCCGAAGGTGCCGATGTAGAGCAGCGACATCACCCAGGTGTGCGGCTGCCGGGCGGCCTCGCGCAGGGCGCCCCGGTCGTTGCGCAGGGCGGGCAGGTTGTCCATGCGCAGGGCGGCGGCGACCGCCGCGAGCACGATCAGGGGTACGTAGAGGAGCGGTACGAGACGGGGGTGCCCGGCGCCCGCCGTGGCGAGCACCAGCAGGCCGAGGAGTTGGACGGCAGGCACGCCGAGGTTTCCGCCGCCCGCGTTGACGCCGAGCGCGCGGCCCTTGAGGTGCTGGGGGTAGAAGGCGTTGATGTTGGCCATCGAGGAGGCGAAGTTGCCGCCGCCGATGCCCGCGACGGCGGCCACGCACAGCAGGGTCGTGTAGGAGACGCCGGGTTCCAGGACGTACGCGGTGAGCAGGGTCGGGAGCAGCAGGGCCAGGGCGGTGACGACGGTCCAGTTGCGGCCGCCGAAGACCGCCACCGCGAAGGTGTACGGGATGCGCAGCGCCGCGCCGAAGAGGGTGGGGACGGCGGTCAGCACGAACTTTCCGGCCGGGTCGATGCCGTACTCGGGGCCGAGGAAGAGCACCAGCACCGACCACAGGCTCCACACCGAGAAGCCGATGTGCTCGGAGAGGACCGAGAAGACCAGGTTGCGGCGGGCGACCCCGGCGCCGGTGGCGGCCCAGAAGGCGGGGTCCTCCGGTTCCCACCGGTCGAGGGGAGGGCGGGTGGCGGTGGCCCGGGGCGGGCGGACGGTGGTCGTCATGGGGCGCGCCTAGCTTCCGTGGGTGGGCGGGGAGTCGGTGCGTACCGGCCAGACGGGGAGGGTGGCCGGGGTGCCGTCCGGGGTCGCGTCCTCGTCCAGGCAGACACCGGTGCGCAGGTCGAAGGCCTGCTTGTACATCGGGGAGAGGACGACCGGGACACCGTCGCGGCTGCCGAGGAGGCCGCGCGAGAGGACGTACGCACCGCTGAACGGGTCGCGGTTGCCGACGGCGTGGACGGCGCCGGCCCGGTCGCGGTAGAGGGCGATCTGTTCGCCGCCGACGAGGGCGGCGACTCCGCGCCCGGGAACGAGGGAGTCGTAGAGGACGACGGGGAACCACGCGTCCCCGACGGCCACTTCGACCATCGCCGAAGCGACGGGGGTGCTGGTCATGCGAGGGTCCTCACTTCCAGGGCGGGACCGGCGACGAGGGTGTCGGCCGGGCGGATCTGCTCGCGCTCCGGCACGAAGCGGATGGTGGGGTCCGGGGTGCCGGGGGCGTTGACGAAGGAGACGAAGCGGGCGAGGCGGTCCGGGTCGTCGAGGGTGGCGCGCCACTCGTCCTCGTACGCGGAGACGTGGCGGCTCATCAGGTCGTCCAGGTCGGCGCAGATGCCGAGCGAGTCGTCGACGAGCACGGCCCGCAGGTGGTCGAGGCCGCCCTCCATCCGTTCGACCCAGGGGGCGGTGCGCTCCAGGCGGTCGGCGGTGCGGATGTAGAACATCAGGAAGCGGTCGATGGTGCGGATCAGGGTGGCGTGGTCGGCGTCGGTGAGGAGGAGGTCGGCGTGGCGCGGAGTCATGCCGCCGTTGCCGCCGACGTAGAGGTTCCAGCCGGAGGAGGTGGCGATGACGCCGAAGTCCTTGCTCTGGGCCTCGGCGCATTCGCGGGCGCAGCCGCTGACGGCGGACTTCAGCTTGTGAGGGGCGCGCAGGCCCCGGTAGCGGAGCTCCAGCTCGATGGCGAGGGCGACGGAGTCCTGGACGCCGTACCGGCACCAGGTCTGTCCGACGCAGGACTTGACCGTGCGCAGGGACTTCCCGTACGCGTGCCCCGATTCGAAGCCGGCGTCGACCAGCCGCCGCCAGATCAGCGGGAGTTGGTCGACGGACGCGCCGAACATGTCGATCCGCTGGCCGCCGGTGATCTTCGTGTAGAGGCCGAAGTCGCGGGCGATCTCGCCGATGGTGATGAGTCCGGCCGGGGTGACCTCGCCGCCGGGGATGCGGGGGACGACGGAGTAGGAGCCGTTGCGCTGGAGGTTGGCGAGGAAGTGGTCGTTGGTGTCCTGGAGGGCGGCCTGTTCGCCGTCCAGGATGTGGCCCGACACGCCGTCGCCGAGGGCGGGGCCGAGGGAGGCGAGGACGGAGCCGACGACGGGTTTGCAGATCTCGCAGCCTTCGGAGGTGCCGGACCCGGGGGTGCCGTGCTCCTCGATCAGGCGGGCGAAGGTGGTGATGCCCCGGACGCGTACGATCTCGTAGATCTCGGCCCGGGTGAGGTCGAAGTGCGCGCACAGGCCACGGCTCAACTCGACGCCCTGCGCCGCCAGTTCGTCGTTGACCAGGGTGGTGAGGAGCTTCACGCAGGAGCCGCAGCCGGTGCCCGCGCGGGTGCACTTCTTGACCGCCGGGACGTCCGCGCAGCCGGTGTCGGCGACCGCCGAGCGGATCGCGCCCTTGGTGACGTTGTGGCAGGAGCAGACGACGGCCTCGTCGGGCAGCGCCACCGGACCGGGCGCGGCGCCGATGGAGGCGGGGAGGACGAGCTGCTCGGGCGGGGCGGTGAGGGGGGTGCCGGACAGGGCGAGCGGGCGCAGGAGGTCGTACGACTCGGTGTCGCCGACCAGGACGCCGCCGAGGAGGGCGCCGTCGGCGCCGATGACGAGCTTCTTGTAGACGCCCTCGCGACTGTTGGCGTACAGCACTTCGAGGGAGTCGGCGGTGGCGCCGTGCGCGTCGCCGAAGCTGGCGACGTCGACGCCCAGGAGCTTGAGCTTGGTGGAGAGGTCGGCGCCGGTGAACTCGCCCTGATGACCAGTCAGTTGCGCGGCCACCGCTTCCGCCATCGCATAGCCCGGGGCGACCAGGCCGTACACCCGGCCGTCGACGGCGAGGGCGCATTCGCCGATGGCCCAGACCGCCGGGTCCTCGGTGCGGCAGTGCGCGTCGACGGTGATGCCGCCGCGTTCGCCGACGGGCAGGCCGCAGTCGCGGGCGAGCTGGTCCCGGGGGCGCACCCCGGCGGAGAAGACGACGAGGTCGGTGTCGACGGTCGCGCCGTCGGACAGCACCATGCCGGTGACGGTGCCGTCGGCGGCGGTCTCGACGCTCTGGGTGCCCGCGCCGGTGTGGACGGTGACGCCCAGCTCCTGGATCTTCTCCCGGAGTACGGCACCGCCGCCGTCGTCCACCTGGAGCGCCATCAGGCGCGGGGCGAACTCGACGACGTGCGTCTCCAGGCCCATCGCGCGCAGCGCACCCGCCGCTTCCAGGCCGAGCAGCCCGCCGCCGACGACCGCGCCGACGCGGGCGTGCTCGGCGGCGGCGCGGATCGCTTCGAGGTCCTCGATGGTGCGGTAGACGAAGCAGCCGGGGGCGTCGTGGCCGGGAACCGGCGGCACGAAGGGGTAGGAGCCGGTGGCCAGCACCAGGGCGTCGTACGGGAAGACCTGCCCGGTGCGGGAGGTGACCGTGCGGGCCTCGCGGTCGACGGCCGCGGCGGGGTCGCCGAGGCGCAGGTCGATGCCGTGCTTGTCGCCGAACTCCGGTTCCCAGAGCGACAGTTCGTCGGCGCTGGTGCCGGAGAACCACGAGGTGAGGTGGACCCGGTCGTACGCGGGGCGGGGCTCCTCGGCGAGGACGGTGATCCGCCAGGCGGGGGCGTGGCCGCCGCGCTCGGCGAAGGCTTCGAGGAAGCGCTGGCCGACCATGCCGTGGCCGACGAGGACGAGCTTCCGGGGCTGCGTGGGCTGCGTGTTCGTCACAGGGCGGCTCCTTCGGGGAGGGCGGGGAGGGCGGCGAGCAGGTCGAGGGGGCGCGGCGGCAGCGGCTCGCCCCTCTCGTAGGTGCGGGTGAGTTCGCCGATCGCGGCGAGGTCGCCGACGAGGATCGCGCCGACCAGGCGGTCCCCGCGCATGACGAGCTTCTTGTACGAGCCGTACCTGCCACGGGTGCCGTCGGCGAGGCGGAGGGCGTCGCCCGCGGTGTCCGTGACCTCGCCGAACGCGGCGATCTCCAGGGCGCCGGCGGTGAGGCGGGCGGACGCGTGCGCGCCGGTGTGGACGGCGTGCGGGTCGGCACCGGAGAGGCGGGCGGCGAGGACGTCGGCCTGGGCCCAGGCGGGTCCGGTGACGCCGTGGACGGCGCCCCGGTGTTCGGTGCAGTCGCCGATGGCGTACACGTCGGGGGCGGAGGTGGCGAGGGTGTCGTCGACGACGATGCCGCGCCGGACCTCGATGCCGGCGGCCCGGGCGAGGCCGGTGCGGGGGCGGACGCCGCAGGCCAGGACGACGAGGTCGCAGGTCAGGACGTGGCCGTTGGCGAGCTCGACGCCGGTGACGGAGGTGGTGCCGCGGAGGGCGCGGGCGCGGTTGTCGGTGTAGACGGTGGCACCCATGGTTTCGAGGGCGTGGCGGACGGTGGCGGCGGCCTCGGCGTCGAGGTGGCGTTCCATCAGGTGGGGTGCCTGGTGGACGAGTTCGGTGGGGAGGCCGAGGGCGGTGAGGGCGCGGGCGGCGCTGACGCCGAGGATGCCGCCGCCGATGACGATGGTGCGGGGGGGCTGGCGGCCGGCGGGGTGGGGTGGGTTTGTCGTGCCCGCGCCCGTGGCCGTGCCCGCGCCCGTGCCCGTGTCCGTGCCCGTGTCCGTGGCCGTGTCCGTGGCCGTTGCCGTGGCCTCGGCGAGGCGGGTGCAGTCGGAGAGGGTGCGGAAGGGGTGGACGCCCGCTTTGAGATCGGGGGTGCGGGGCTGGGGCGGGGCGGCGTGGGGGTGGTCCGGGGTCGGGGTCGCGTGGAGGTTGCGGAGGGGAGGGAGGATGGGGTTGGCGCCCGTGGCGAGGACGAGGGTGTCGTAGCCGCAGGTTTCCCCGGAAGCGGTGCGGAGGGTGTGGGACGCGGGGTCGACGGCGACGATCTCCGTGCCGGTGCGGACCGTCGCCCCGCCCGTGGGCAGGGTCAGGGCCCCCGGCGGGTAGCGGCCGTCGAGGACTCCGGCGAGGAGGGCCCGGTTGTAGGGGGCGTGGGGCTCGTGCCCGTACAGCGTGAGTTCGAGGGTGCCGGGCGGGGCCTGGGCCAGGGTCTGCTGGGCGAGGCGGGCGGCGGCCATTCCGGCGCCGACGACCGCGACGCGGCGGGGGGCGGCGGTCATCGGGCCGCCTCCACGGGGGCGGTGCCGGCCGTGGTCGCCGCAGTGCCGGTTCCGGCCGGGGGCGCCTTCTCCGCCCGTACCGCGCACACCTTGAACTCCGGCATCCGGGACTGCGGGTCCAGGGCGTCATGGGTGAGGGAGTTGGCGCGGCCCTCGCCGGGCCAGTGGAACGGCATGAAGACGGTGTCCGGCCGGATGGCCGCGGTGATCCGGGCCGGCGCGGTCGCCCGCCCCCGGCGGCTGGTGAGGGTCAGCCGCTCGCCCTCCGCCACCCCGAGCCGGGCCGCCAGCCGGGGGTGCAGCTCGACGAAGGCGCCAGGGGCGGCCCGGTTCAGCTCGGGCGTCCGGCGGGTCTGGGCACCGCTCTGGTACTGGGCGAGCACCCGCCCGGTGGTCAGGTACAGGGGGTACTCCGCGTCCGGCTCCTCCCCGGCGGGCCGGTGCGAGACGTCCGCGAACCGGGCCCGCCCGTCGGGGGTCGCGAACCGGTCCAGGAAGAGGCGCGGGGTCCCTGGATACACCGCCCCGCCCGCCCCCGCCGGACCCTGCGCCCCGACCCCGCCCGCCCCCGCCGGGCACGGCCAGAACACTCCGTCCTCCGCCTCGATGCGTGCGTAGTCGATGCCCGAGTAGTCCGCCTGGCCGCCCGCCGACGCCGCGCGGAGTTCCGTGAAGACCTCCTCCGGGTCGGCCGGGAAACCCTTCTCGTGGCCCAGGCGGCCCGCGAGTCCGCGCAGGATGCGCAGATCGGTCCGGGCCCGCCCCGCCGGGGGGACGGCCGCCCTGCGCAGGATGACGCGGCCTTCGAGGTTGGTCATCGTGCCGGTCTCCTCGGCCCACTGGGCGGAGGGCAGGACCACGTCCGCGAGCGCCGCCGTCTCGGAGAGGACCACGTCGCACACGATCAGGGTGTCGAGGGCCGCGATCCGCGAGGTCACGTGCCGGGCGTTCGGCGCCGACACCACCGGGTTCGAGCCCATGAGGAGCAGGGTGCGCACGCCCCCCTCCGTGCCGAGGGAGTCCAGGAGCTCGTACGCGGAGACGCCCGGGCCGGGCAGGTCCGCAGGGTCGACGCCCCACACCTCCGCCACGTGCGCCCGCGCCGCCGGGTCCGTTATGGACCGGTAGCCCGGCAGTTGGTCGGCCTTCTGCCCGTGCTCGCGCCCGCCCTGCCCGTTGCCCTGGCCGGTGAGGCATCCGTATCCGGAGAACGGGCGGCCCGCGCGGCCGGTGGCCAGGCACAGGTTGATCCACGCGCCCACCGTGTCGACGCCCTTGGACTGCTGTTCCGGCCCCCGCGCGGTGAGGACCATGCCGGATCCGGCGGCCGTGAACAGCTCGACCGCGCGCCGCATGTCGGCCACCGGCACCCCGGTGATCGCCTCCACACGCTCCGGCCAGTGCGCCGTCGCCGCCGTACGCGCGGCCTCCCACCCGGTCGTACGGGAAGCGACGAAGTCCTCGTCGACGTGACCGCCCGCGACCACCAGGTGGAGCAGGCCGAGGGCGAGGGCCAGGTCGGTGCCGGGGGCGGGGGCCAGGTGGAGGTCGGCGAGGTCCGCGGTGCGGGTGCGGCGCGGATCGACGACGACCAACGTCCCGCCGTTGTCCCGCAGTTCGCGCACGTGACGGACGGCGGGCGGCATCGTGTCGGCGAGGTTGCTGCCGACGAGGACCAGGCAGCCGGTACGGGCGACGTCCGCGAGCGGGAAGGGCAGGCCGCGGTCCAGGCCGAAGGCGTTGCGGTGGGCGGCGGCGGCCGAGGACATGCAGAAGCGGCCGTTGTAGTCGATGTTGGCCGTCCGCAGGGCGACCCGGGCGAACTTGCCGAGCAGGTACGCCTTCTCGTTCGTCAGGCCGCCGCCGCCGAAGACGCCGACCGCGTCGCGTCCATGCCGGGTGCCGGTCCGCGCCATGGCGGACGCCGCCCGGTCCAGGGCCTCGTCCCAGCCGGCCTCCCGCAGCGGGCCGCCCTTGGTGTCCCGTACGAGAGGAGCGGTGAGGCGGACGCCAGGGGCGAGGACGGCGGCGGCGCTGTGTCCCTTGCCGCACAGGGCGCCCCGGTTCACGGGGAAGTCGGGGCGCTCGACGATCTCCACGGGTGAGGGCCCCGATGCCGCCGCGCCGAGGCGCATGCCGCACTGGAGCGAGCAGTACGGGCAGTGGGTGTCGACGAGGGCCGTCGCGGTCCGGTTCATGGCCCCCACCGTGCCCGCGCGCCGTTACACCCCCGCATCCCGCGCGTTGCGCGGACGGAACAGAGCGTTCACGTCTGCGGCAGGAGCGTGCGAGACGAGGGACACATGCCCGTAGCGCAGGGCTAACTCCCAGGAGACACCTCCGCAACAGCGGCTTAACACGGCTCGGCCAGGGTCGGGCCATGACGACAGCGACGCCCGCCACGCCCGTTCCGCCGGAGGGCTCACTGACCGGACTGACGGTCGGGGTCACGGCCGACCGGCGCCGCGACGAACTCGAAACCCTGCTGCGCAGACGCGGCGCGAAGATCCTGTCCGCGCCCGCGCTGCGGATCGTGCCGCTCGACGACGACGCTCTCGTCCGGGACGCCACCGACGCCTGCCTCGCCCGCCCCCTCGACTACGTCGTCGCCACGACCGGCGTCGGCTGGCGCGGCTGGATCAGCGCGGCGGAGGGCTGGGGCACGGGCGCGCGCCTGGTCGAGGCGTGCCGCGCGGCGACCGTGATCAGCCGGGGCCCGAAGGCGACCGGCGCGATCCGGGCGTCCGGACTGCGGGAGAGTTACGCGCCCGCGTCGGAGGCCGTGGACGAGATGCTGGTGTGGCTGCTGGAGCGGGACCTGGCGGGCAGGCGGGTCGCCGTGCAGGAACACGGCGCGCCGCTCCCGGAGTTCACGGCGGCGCTGCGGGAGCGCGGCGCGGAGGTGGTGGAGGTGCCGGTGTACCGGTGGGGGCCGGCCGCCGACCCGGACGCGGTACGACGGCTGGTCGAGGCGACCGTGCGGGGCGAGGTGCACGCGCTGCCCTTCACCAGTGCGCCCGCGATCGAAGCGTTCCTGGCGGCGGCGGACGGGACGGGCCGCCGCGAACAGGTCCTGGACGCCCTGCGCACGAACGTCCTGGCGGCCTGCATCGGCCCGGTGTGCGCACGGCCGCTGCTGGCGGCGGACGTACCGTGCGTGTGGCCGGAACGGGGGCGGCTGGGGGCGCTGGTCCGCACCCTCGACCAGGAGCTGCCGGCCCGCCACCGACGCCACCTGGCCACCGCGGGCGGCGACCTGACGCTCCAGGGCGCGGCCGTCACCGGCCCCGCCGGGACGGTCCACCTGACCCCCCTCCCCGCCGCGGTCCTGCGGGCTCTCGCGGAGCGCCCGGGCACCGTCCTCAGCCGCGCGGAACTGCTGCGCCGGGCGTGGCCCGCCGCCGACACGTCCGAGGCGCCCCGCCCGCCGGACGCGCATGTGGTGGAGGCGGCGGTGGGGCGGCTGCGGTCGGCCCTCGGCCCGTACGGCTCACTGGTCCGTACGGTCACCAAGCGGGGCTACCGGCTGGCAGTGGACCCCGGATGAGCCGGCGCGCCCCCCTGCCGCGACACCTGCCCCCGCCCCTGCTCGCCGTCGCGCACGGCACCCGCGACCCCGAAGGAACGGCCGCCACCGAGGAACTGCTCTCCCGCGTGCGGGAGTTGCGGCCCGGTCTCCCCGTCGTCCTGGCGTACGTGGACGTCGCCCGGCCCGCGCTCGCCGACGTGCTCGCCGCCCTGCACGGCGAGGTGGTCCTCGTCCCGCTCCTCCTGGGCGCCGGTTTCCACCTACGGGTCGACGTCCCCGAAGCGCTGGCCGCCGCCCCGCAGGTGCGTGCCCGGATCGCGGGGGCGCTCGGGCCGCACCCCCGGCTGGCGTCGGCGCTGGCGGACCGGCTCGCCGAGGCGGCGGCCCCGGCGGCCGGCCCGGTGGTCCTCGCCTCGGCAGGCTCCTCCGACCCGCGCTCCCGGGCCGGTACCGCCGCCATGGCCGGGCTGCTCGCCGACCGGCTGGGCCGCCCGGCGGTCGCCTCCTACCTGTGCGGGGGCGCACCGACACCGGCCGACGCGGTGGCCGCGCTACACGCGCGGGGCTTCCGGCAGGTGGCGGTGGCGAGCTACCTGATGACGCCGGGCTTCTTCGCCCGGAAGGCGGCGGCCACCGCCGGAACGGTCGCCTCCGCCCCGCTGGGCGCGCACGACGCGGTGGCGCGCCTGGTTCTGGACCGGTACGACGAGGCGTGCGCCCGGGGGCGGAGCGCCGTCGGGCGGCCGGCTCACAGCACCACCCGGTAGTGCGTCGTCAGCCGCCCCTCGTCGTCCAGCACGTGGAAGGCCAGGCCGGGCGGCTGCTCGCGGTCCGCGGCCCGGGCGCCCTCCCAGGGCAGCCGCAGCGTCCAGGTCACCGCCGGGCCCACGAGCAGCGGCCGGCCCGCGAAGGAGGTGGCCGCCGCGGTGTGGGCGTGGCCGGTGAGGACGGCGGTGACCTGGGGGTGTTCGGCGAGGACGGCGGCCAGGTCCGCCGGGTTCTGGAGCAGGTGGGCGTCCGGGAGGGGGTGGTGGAGGACGACCGGCGGATGGTGGAGGGCGAGGAGGGCCCGGGTGGTGGCGGGGAGCCCGTCGAGGGTGTCCCGTATCCAGCGCAGGGTGACCGGGTCGAGCAGGCCCTCGTCGCGGCCCGGGAGGGTCGAGTCGACGAGGAGAAGAGCGGTCCCGTCGAGGTGGTGGACGCGGTTGACGGGGGCGTCCGACGCGCTCTCGCCGAGCAGCCCCTTGCGGTAGGCGGACCGGATGTCGTGGTTGCCGGGGCAGGGGAGCACGGGGAAGGGCGCTTCCAGCAGCCGGGCGGCCTCCTCGTACTCGGCGATCGTGCCGTGGTCGGCGATGTCACCGGTGACCAGGAGCGCGTCGACGGGGCGCGGCAGCGCGCGCAGATGATCCATGACGCGGACGGCCCGCTCGGTGGTGCGTGCGCTGCCGTCCAGGTGCAGATCGCTGATCTGGGCGAGCAAGGTGGCCATGCGACATCCCCCTAATGGAAAAATGGCGTGCTTCCGTTAGGGGACTGTAGGCTGCGCGCCCGGCAGCGATCAAGAGAGGTGGACGTCGTGGAACCTTGCCCAGCACTGGAGTTGGCCGGCACCGTCCGGCACGACGGGGCCGGCGGGATCGCCGACGACCTGACCGACGGCGGCGAGGAGGGCGCGGCGCGGTGGCTGCGGACACAGGAGGCCGGGCTGTCCGCGTACGGGCTCACGGCCGCCGACCTCGCCGCCGCCGCGGCGTCCGGCGCCCTACGGGAGGACCTGGTGCCGCTGCGTCAGGCGGTACGGGCACTGTTCGCGCAGGTGGTCGCACCGGCACCGCCGAGCCCGGCGGACGCGAACCGCCTGCTGTCCGTGCCCGACGCCCTGGAACGGCTGAACACGGCCGCCGGACAGCAGCCGGTCACCCCTCAACTGTCATGCCTCGGGGGCGATTTCACCCACACCCTCCTGCCCCTCGCGGGGCCCGGCCCGCGCGTGCGCCTCACCGCCGCCGTCGCCCGGGCCGCCATCGGCTTCCTGACCGGACCCGAACGGGAACTGCTCCGCGCCTGCACTGCACCGCGCTGCGTGCGCTACTACCTGAAGCGGCACGGCCGCCAGGAGTACTGCAAACCCTCGTGCGGCAACCGCGCCCGGGTGGCCCGCCACTACCGGCTCCACCGCACCGCACCCGGGACGGACTGACACGCCCTGCCGTCTCTCTGCTCCCTGCGCCGTTGGTCGCGCCGTTGACGCCGCACGGGTGGCCGCCGGACCCTCGAACGGTCCCGACCCAGGGGGTGGCGAGTGACCGACCCGACGGCCCACACCGAATCCCGCACCGAGTCCCGCACGGACGACCACACCGAGTCCCGCACCGACGACCGCCCCGACGACGCCAACGGTACGAGCGCCACCACGGACACCACCGGCACCACCGGCACCGCCACCACCGAGCCCCGGAGGAACCCGAGCCTCCCGCGCCGCGCGTTCGCCCGCCTCTTCGGCCGGGTCCGCGTGGGCGAGCCCGTCGTCTCGGCCAGCGAGCGCGAGCTGTTCGGCGGGCCGCTCCGGTACGACACGGGCTGGACCCAGTACGACAGCGCGCCCCTGGAACTGAGCATGCTCGGCGCGGTCCGGGTGATGCCCCGCCTGGTCCGCGCGACCCTGCGCCGGGCCTGGCGCGCGGACCGCAACGCCCTCGTCGCGGTCGGCGTCAGCGAGATCGGCCAGGGTGTCGCCGCCGCCGTCGGGCTGCTCGCGGTGAACGCCGTCATGCACGCCCTGCTGGGCGCCGCCGCTCCCGCCGACCGCCTGTACGAGGCGCTGCCCGCCCTCTGCGTGGGCGCGGGCGCGGCCGTCGTCGGCGCGGTGCTCGCCTGCTGGTCGACGTCGCGGGCGGGCCGGCTGGAGCCGATGGTGGAGCGGCTGGCGACCACCGAGTACCTGGCCGCCGCGTCGGCGGTGGAGCTGGAGGCCATCGAGGACCCGGAGTTCCGGCGGCTCATCGACGTCGCGCAGTTCGGGGCGCAGGCCGCCCGGCAGATGATCGGCGCGTGCGTCGCCGCGCTCAACGGCACCATCTCGCTGGCCGCCGCCGGAGGCGTCCTCGCCGTGCTGCACCCGGCGCTGCTCCCGATGCTGGTCCTGATCGCCGCCCCGCGCGGCTGGGGCGCGATGCGGGTGGCGCAGGAGCGGTACGTGTCGGTGCTGGCCTGGATGGAGCACCTGCGGGCGAGCCGTCTGATCGCGCAGCTCCTCACCTCCCGGTCGGCGGCGCAGGAGGTGCGCATCCACGCGGTCGGCCCGTACCTGCTCACCGCGTACGAGGACATGGCGCACAGCGCGGAGTCCGAGCAGAAGCGCCTGGCCACCGGCAAGGCGGTGACGGAGCTGGTCGCGGCGGCCCTGTCGGGCGCGGTCATGGTCGGCACGTACGCGCTGCTCGGCTGGCTGATCGTCGCCGGGCACATGGAACTGGCCGTCGCCGGAACGGCGGTGATCGCGGTGCGCTCCGGGTCGGCGAGCCTGGGGGCGCTGGTGATGCACGTGAACCGGCTCAACGAGGAGAGCCTGTACGTCCAGGACCACGAGAAGTTCCTCACGGAGGCCGGGCGGCGGGCGATCCCGCGCGGTGGCGGCGCGCTCGCCGAGCGGGTGGCGGCCGTCCGGCTGGAGAAGGTGACGTACCGCTATCCGGACCGGGAGGAACCCGCCCTGGACGGGGTGTCGTTGACCCTCCCGATGGGGTCGGTGACGGCGGTGGTCGGGGAGAACGGCTCCGGCAAGTCGACGCTGATGAAGGTCGTCGCGGGTCTGTTGCTGCCGCAGGACGGAGCGGTGCGGTGGGACGGGCAGGAGGTGCGGGAGGTGGACCGGGCGCAGGTGTTCTCCCGGGTCTCCCTGCTCACCCAGGACTTCGAACGCTGGCCGGTGACCGCCGGAATGAACATCCGCATCGGCCGCCCCCGGTCGCCCGCCGAGGAGGGCGAGTTGCTGGAGTCGGTCGCGTACGCGGAGGCCCTGGGCGTCGTCGGGAGGCTCCCCCTGGGGCTGGGCACGCTGCTGTCCCGGATGTTCCACGGGGCGTCGGAGATCTCCGGCGGGGAGTGGCAGAAGATCGGGCTGGCCCGCACCCACCGCCGTACCGCCACCGCGCCCGCGGACAGCGTCCTCATCGTCGACGAGCCGACCTCCGCCCTCGACCCGGAGGCGGAGATCGCCGCCTTCGCCCGCATCCGCCGCCTGGCGGACCCGCACCGGGCGGTGGTCCTGGTGACCCACCGCATGTCGGGCGTGCGGCACGCGGACACGATCCACGTGCTGAGCGCCGGCCGCCTGGTCGAGCACGGCACGCACGAGGAACTGCTGGCGGCGGACGGGAGGTACGCGGCGATGTTCCGCACGCAGGCGGAGCAGTACGCGCCGCCGGGGACGTGAGCCGTGCCGCCCGGCGTCCGACGGCGGGGCGGGGCCGGTCGCCGCATCGCCCTCGGCCGCGCACCCGTGCGGACAGGTCAGCCAGGTCAGCCGCGCGCCCGTACGTGCAGGTCCAGGCTCGACACGCCCGGCTCCTCCACGCCCGGCAGCAGCCGCATGTCGTGGTCGTAGTCGCCGCCCGTCAGGGTGCGGTACGGGACCGGCGCGTCGGTGAAGAGGCCGTCCAGGCGGGCGGCGTACGCCGTCTTCGCCGCCTCGAAGCGTTCCTCGGGCAGCTCGTTGGCGTGGTACACGGCGAAGGGGTCCAGCGGCTCCATCCCCGTGAAGGCGAACAGCCCGTGCTGCAAGGGGTGCAGTACGTCCGCGAGGCTGCCGTGGATGCCCCGGTCGGAGAAGGCCGTGGCGCGGGCCCCCGCCGTCACCGACAGCAGCGCCCGGCGGCCCGCGAGCGCGCTGTCGCCGCCGGAGTACGGCAGCAGCCCGGGCCCGTACGCGAAACCGGCGGTGAAGACCCGGTCGAACCAGCCCTTGAGGATCGCGGGCGGGCCGAACCACCACACCGGGAACTGGACCACGACCGCGTCCGCCCACCGCACCTTCTCCTGCTCGGCCGCGACGTCCGCGGTCAGCGTGCCCGCCGCCGCGGCCCGGCCGGACTCGGCCATCACGGCGAGGCGTTCGTCGCCCGCCAGGCCCGGGAAGTCGTCGGCGTCGACGGCGGCCTTCCACTTCATCGCGTACAGGTCGGAGACCGTGACCTCGTGTCCGGCCGCGCGCAGGTGGCCGGCGGCGAAGGCGGCGAGGGAGGAGGTCAGGGAGCGGGGGTCGGGATGGACGGTGACGAGGAGGACCTTGCGGGCTTCGCCCTCGGCCCGCGCGCCCAGGCCGTCGCGGGTGCGTGCGTTCATGGCGTCGCGGGTAGGTGCGTTCATGCCGTCGCGGGTACGTGAGTTCATGCCGTTACGGTCTCCCGGGGCCGGCCGCGCAGCCAGAACCCTCCGCGTCCGGCGGACCGGCGTTCCTGGTACCGCGAGGACCACCCACGCGGGGCCGCCGCCCATACTGGGAGGCATGACCCGCCCGGCAGACACCCGCAGTGCAGACACCCGCGGCACGGAGAGCTCCCGCGCCCCCGCGCCCGCCCGCCCCGCGCTCGGCGAGTTCCTGCGTGCCCGGCGCGGCCGGGTCGCGCCGGAGCGGGTCGGGATCGCCGTGGGCCGCCGCCGTCGCGTGCAGGGGCTGCGCCGCGAGGAGTTGGCCCAGCTCGCGGGCATCAGCGTCGACTACTACGTACGGCTGGAACAGGGCCGGGCCACCCAGCCCTCCCCCGAGGTCCTCGACGCGCTCGCCCGCGCCCTGGGGCTGGGCGCGGCCGAACGCGCGCACCTGAGCGCGCTCGCCGGAACGGGCGCGGGCCCCGGCCCCGTCCCCACCGCCGTCGGCACCGCCGAAGCGGCCCCCGCCGCCCGCGTGGGCCCTGTCCTGCGCCAGATCCTCCGCTCCCTGGACCGGCTCCCGGTGATCGCCACCGACCACCGCCTGGACGTGGTGGCGTGGAACGCCCTGGGCGCCGAGCTCCTCGGCGGTCTCCAGGGCCCGCACCCCCGCCGCGACCGCAACAACGCCCGCTTCCTCTTCCTCGACCCGGCCTCGCGCGTCGTCCACCCCGAGTGGGAGGTGCGCGCCCGGGAGGCGGTCGGCCTGCTGCGGATGGCCGCCGGCAGGCACCCCGGTGACACCGCGCTGCTCGCCCTGGTAGCCGAACTCGCCGCCCTCAGCGAGGAGTTCCGTGCCGTCTGGGACAGCGGCGAGGTCACGATGTGCGCGGCGGGCCGCAAGAGCCTGCACCATCCGGCGACCGGCCCGCTGACCCTGGACTTCGAAACCCTCCAGGTTCCGGCCGCGCCCGGGCAGTCGGGCCTGGTCGTGCACGTCTACAGCGCCGAGGAGGGCACGCCGGAGGCGGCCGCCCTGGCGGAGCTGCGGGCCGCCGCGGAGCCGTCGGCCTGAGCCCGTTCGCGTACGCCGTCGACCGCTTCCCGAGCCACCTGCGCGTACGCGCGGAAGAGGACCGGGGGGTCTTCCCGCGTCGTCTCCGTCCGTACGGCGAGGGCCTCCCAGCACCGGGCCACCAGCGCCCGCGCCTCCCGGCCCGGCCAGGGGGCCGGAAGCAGTTCGGGTGGCAGGAGGGGGTCGGGGTCCATGGCCCGGCCGAGTTCGGCGGCGAGTTCCACCGCGAGGGTGAGCGCCGCCGCCGGCTCCAGGGGCTCCGTCGCGGTGAGGCGGGCCAGGCGGGGCCGCGCGACGGCGGCCAGCCGGTGGTACCGGGCGGCGATCTCGTCGTGCGGCCACAGCGCGCGGGAGAGGCCGGCGGGGGTGTGGTGCTCGCCCCGGCGCAGGTCGGAGGTGGTGAGGAGGGTGAGGGCGTCGCGCACGCCCAGGTGGTCGACGGCCTCCTCGACGTACGGCTCCCAGGGGTTGGCGCTCACGTACAGGCCCCCTTGCAGCGGCGCGCCGCCGAGGTGGACGAGGGTGTCGCGCAGGGTGTCGCGGGCGGCGCGCTCGGTCTCGGGGAGGGCGAAGGCGGCCAGGTGCCAGACGCCGTCCCAGGGGGCGAGCCCGGCGTCCTGCCGGAAGGCGTGGCGGAGGAAGTCGGGGTGCGGAGCGAGGGCACGGACGGTGTCCTCGGTGGCGTACAGGACGGCCTTGCGTCCGCGCCCCTCATGCGTGAACCGGCCCTCGGCGACGAGGCGTTTGATGCAGAGCCGCACCTGCTGGTCGCTCATGCCGAGCAGGTCGGCGACCCCGTAGAGCTCGCCGGTGGAGACGGTGCCGTCCTCGCGGACGAGGGCGTGGACGAGCATGCGGGTGGGAACCTCGACACGGCCGGTCAGGGCCTGCCCCCCGGTGTCCTCGGCGCTGCCGGCCGCGTCCCGTCCCCCGGTGTTCTCGATACGGCCGGTCATGCCCTTGCCCCCTTCGCCACGCTCTTGTGCATGGTCGTCACCGCTCCGAATCCCATCAGTCCGCGCAGATACGGGGTCGACGTCGTCCGTACGGGCCGAAAGCCCCGGCGCTCGTACAGCGCCCTCGCCCGCGGGTTCACGTCGATCACATCGAGTCGGATCCTGCGGCACCCGTGCTCGGCCGCGATCGCCGCCACCTCGTCGAGCAGCAGGGTGCCGACCCCTGTGCCCCGCGCCGTGGCGTCGACGGCGATGCCGTCCATGACCAGTTCCCCGGGGGCGGACCGCCGGGCGAAGAGGGCGAGCAGTGCGGCGCGGTACAGGCCGCGCAGCGGCCCGTACGCCCGGAGCACGTCGCTCAGGGTCCCGCCGGTCAGCGAGCGCCCGCCGAGCTGGTACCCGGCGAGGCCCACCAGCCGCCCGTCGACGAGCGCGCTGACCGCGCGGTCGGCGTGGAGGTGGGCGGCGAGGAAGGGGAGCGCCGTGCCGGGTGGGTCGAGGGCGGGGCCCAGCTTGCGTCCGAACGCCTCCCAGTACAGCTCGGCCGCCCGCGGCTGCGCCCCGGCGGGAAGCCCGCGCAGGAGCGTCACGCTCCCGGCCGCGGCGTGCGGCCCCGGTTCCGTGTCCTTGCTCATGGCCGTGCCCGTCCCCTCATGGCTGCTGCCTTGCCGACCCCCCCAAAACTAACACTCCACCGTCGGACGTTCAATCAACGATAGTTTTATGGGGTCCGGCACCCGTGAGCGGGCAAAAAAGAAAGGCAAGGAGGTAACCGCTCTCCTTGCCACTCTCAACTTATAGCTCATGGGGGGCCTTGCGGCAAGGCCCCGGTGCTGGTGCAGAATCGCGGATCTCAGCCGGAGCCGACCGGTGTCGACCGGCGTCGACGCGAGTCGACCGGGGCTGAAATCAGGGCTGACCAGAACCTTGCAGAAATGGGAGATCCCCGAGTTGCGTGCCACGTTGTCCGAAGCTGCCGCCACGACCCCCCTGCCCTCCAGCGCGTTCAACCTGCCCGACACTCTCTCCGCCAAGTCCGCCCCCGCGCTGATCGGCGCCGACGAAGCCCACTTCGCCGCCATCGCGAAGAGCCTCGCCGACACGATCGCCGAACTCTCCGCGAACCTCGACACCGCCCGCAGGGCGCCCGGCCGGCTCGGCCGTGAGGCGATGGACCGCGACTCCGAGATCCACCGCCTGACCGCCCGCCTGCGCACCCTGCGCCGCTTCGGCCTGGACCTGTGCCTGGGCCACTTCGTACCGGACGACGGCTCCGCGCCGGTGTACGTCGGCCGGCTCGGCCTGACCGACAACGAGGGCCGGCGGCTGCTGGTCGACTGGCGCTCCCCCGCCGCCGAACCCTTCTTCGCCGCCACGCACGCCCACCCGATGGGGCTGGCCAGCCGCCGCCGGTACCGCTGGAGCGACGGCCTGATCAGCGACTACTGGGACGAGGTGTTCACCGCCGACGGCCTGGAGGGGCATGCCGCCGCCCTGGACGACCAGTCCGCGTTCATCGCCAGCCTCGGCGGCGAGCGGTCGTCCCGGATGCGGGACGTGCTGTCCACCATCCAGTCCGACCAGGACGCCGTCATCCGCGCGGGCTCGCGCGGCGCGCTCGTGGTGGACGGCGGCCCGGGCACGGGCAAGACGGTCGTCGCCCTGCACCGCACCGCGCACCTGCTGTACGCGGACCCGCGCCTGGGGCACCGGCGCGGCGGCGTGCTGTTCGTCGGCCCGCACCGCCCGTACCTGGACTACGTCGCCGACGTGCTGCCGAGCCTGGGCGAGGAGGGCGTGCGGACCTGCGTCGTGGCGGACCTGGTCGCCGAGGGCGCGGACGCGCTGCCCGAGGCCGACCCGGAGGTGGCCCGGCTGAAGTCGTCCGTCGCGATGGTGCGGGCGATCGAGCCCGCCGTCGCGTTGTACGAGGAGCCGCCCGCCGAGGGCATGACGGTCTCCACGCACTGGGCGGACGTGTGGCTGAGCGCGAGCGACTGGGCCGCCGCCTTCGCCGCCGTGGAACCCGGCACCCCGCACAACGAGGCCCGCGACCAGATCCGCGAGGAACTGCTCACGATCCTCATGGACAAGCACGCGGACGAATACGGGGACGGGGACAGCGACGCGGATGAGGACGGCGAGTCCTCGGGCGTCTCCCCCCAGCTCCTGCGCCGCTCGCTGCTCCAGAACCGCGAGCTGATCGGCGCCCTCCACCGCGCCTGGCCGATCCTGGAGCCGACCGACCTGGTCGGCGACCTGTGGTCGGTGCCCGCCTACCTGCGCAAGTGCGCTCCGCACCTCACCGTGGACGAAGTGCGCGCCCTCCAGCGCAAGGACGCCCCGCACGCCTGGACGGTGTCCGACCTGCCGCTCCTGGACGCGGCCCGCCAGCGGCTCGGCGACCCCGAGTCCTCGGCGCGCAGGCAGCGCCACGAAGCGGCCGTCGCCGCCGAACGGGCACGCCGGGCCGACGTCATGGAGAGCATCCTGCAGAACGTCGAGATCGACGAGAGCGAGGGCGCGCTCGGCATGCTGCACGGGCAGGACATCAAGGACACCCTGATCGACGAGGACGGCCTGCCGACGGCTGAACCCGACCTCCTGGCCGGCCCGTTCGCGCACATCGTCGTGGACGAGGCGCAGGAACTGACCGACGCCGAATGGCAGATGCTGCTCCTGCGCTGTCCCTCGCGGAGCTTCACCGTGGTCGGCGACCGGGCGCAGGCCCGGCACGGTTTCACCGAGTCCTGGCGGGAGCGGCTGGAGCGGATCGGCCTGGACCGCATCGAGGTGGCCTCGCTCACCGTCAACTACCGCACGCCGGAGGAGGTCATGGCCGAGGCCGCCCCGGTGATCCGGGAGGCGCTGCCGGACGCGAACGTGCCGACGTCGATCCGCAGCAACGGCATCCCGGTGGGGCGCGGCGCGGCGGCGGACCTGGACGCGGTCCTGGACGGCTGGCTCGCCGAGCACCCGGAAGGGGTGGCGTGCGTCATCGGCGACGCCGGCTTCCGGCCGGTCTCGCCGCGCGTGCGCTCGCTGACGCCGACGCTCTCCAAGGGCCTGGAGTTCGACCTGGTCGTGCTGGTCGACCCGGAGAACTTCGGCGGGGGCATCGCGGGCGCGGTGGACAGGTACGTGGCGATGACGCGGGCGACGCAGCGGCTGGTGGTGCTGACGAGCGCGTGAGGCTCTTCGCGTCTCCTACGGGACCTGCGCCTCCCGCGTCTGTTCCGCGACCCACTCCAGGTAGGCCGGGCTGCCCGCGACCACCGGGACGGCGACCACCTCCGGGGTGTCGTAGTCGTGCAGCTCACCGATCCGGGCGGTGAGTTCGGGGAGGAGCTCGCCGCGTGTCTTGAAGTCGATGCGCCACTCCGTCGCCCGCTCGACCGCCCCCTGCCACCGGTACACGGACCGCACGGGGTACACCTGCGCGCAGGCGGCCAGCCGCTCGCCGATCACGCGGTCCGCCAGCTCGGCGGCCCCGGCCTCGCTGTCGGCGGTGGTGGTCAGGACGGCGTACGGGGTGGCAGGGAGGACCGGGTCCGGCATGGGGTTCGCGCTCGTCATGGCACCGAGCGTACGCAGCCCGCGTCAGGCCCGCCCCGCCCAGAACGCGTCCAGCGGCTGCGGGGTGGCGGCGGCGATGAGCTGGCGGGCCGTGCGGTGGGCCTTGGCGGCGGCTTCGGCGACCGTACCGAGGGAGTGGTTGACGGTCGACCCCTCGTAGACCAGGAGGAGTTGGTCGACCAGGAGGCCGGGGTCGGGGGTGCCGGTGGCCTCGGCGAGGGCGAGCATGCGGTCGCGCAGGGTGCGCTTGTGCTGGGCGACGACCGCGCGGACGACACCGTGCGGATGGTCGGACTCGTACTGGGCCTGGATGAAGGCGTTGCTGCGGAAGCCGTCGACGGGGGAGCCGCAGGCCCACTCGCGCAGGGCGTCGAAGACGGCGAGCAGCCGGGCGCGCGGGTCGTCCCCGGCGGCGTCGACGGCCGCGTCGAGAATGATGCGCCAGCGGGTCTGACGGCCGTCGAGGTAGGCGAGGAGGGCCGCGGTGCCGGTGGGTTCGAGGGTGTTCACGATTCCTCCCGGGGTGGGTGACGCCGGTAACGGACGGGGCGGCCGGGACGGGCCCTGGGCTCGCGCCGGGGACGGGGCCCCGGCCCGGGGCGGCACCGGTGCGCCGTGCCGGATCGCGTGCCCGGCGTCGATGCCGGACAGCACGTCCTTGACGGTCCGGGTGACACGGCGGAAGAGGGGACGCATGGGCGACGGTCCTTCCCGCGCGCCCGGCAGCTCGGCCGACCCGGGACACGCTAAGGGGTATGGTTCCCTTTCACGCATTACGCTAGCACGGAAAACGCGGGAGTAAGGCTTGAAAATTCAGTTTTCGCATTACGCCACCGGGGCGGGGGTCGCCACGGACCTCGTCAACACCTCCGCCCGCGTCCGCACGGACATCGGCGAAGTCCTCACCACTCCGCAGGCGTTGACCGCCTTCCTCGCCGAGCACGACGTACGACTTGACGCACTGCCGCCGGGAACGGCCCCGACCGAGGACGACCTGGCCGCCGTACTGGCCCTCCGTCAGGAGACGCGCGCACTGCTGGAGGCCGCCACCGAGGACGAGGTCGCCGAGGGCGCCAACCGCCTCACCGCCAGGGCCACGTCGGACCTCTCCCTCCTCCGGGACGACGACGGCCGCCTCCAGTGGCACATCGCCACCACCCCCGGCGCCTCCGTGGCGGACGAGCTCGCCGCCCTCGTGGGCACCGGCCTGCTCGGCGTGCTGCACACGCTCGGCCACAGCCGCTTCCGGCCCTGCCAGTCGCCGACCTGTACGGGCCTGTTCGTCGACACCAGCAAGGCGGGCCGGCGCTGCTACTGCATCCCGAACCTGTGCGGCAACCGCCTGCACGCCGCCAAGCACCGCGCCCGCCGGCGGGACGCGCAGCGGTGAGACCTCGCGGGTGCCGCCCGCCGCCTCCGCCCCGTGGGTCCCGTCCGCACGCGGCCGGTACGCGAGGTCGAGGACGGCACCGACGACGTGGCACGACGGACGGAACGAAGGCCCTCCGCCGGGAAATCCGCTGGCCCCACCCCGCGACCCCCGCTAGAAAGAGCTGCCATGAGCACCTCCACCTCCCCCGCCGCGGACCCGCGCGCCTTCACGCCCACCACACTGGACCTCGGCGACGCCCATCTGCGGCCCTGGAGCCGCAAGGACATCGAGGTGCCCTCCCTCGTACAGGGCCTGATGGACGGCGCGGCCGATCCCCGGACAGCCCTCTGGAACCCCCTCCGCACCGCCGACCGCGCCGCCGCCGTCAAGTGGATCGAGGTACGGGGGGACGCCTGGGACGCCGGGACCCTCGCCGCCTTCGCGCTGCTCGGCGGCCCCGCGACGGACCCCGGCACGGACCCGGGCCCCGGCGCCGGCCCCCGCTTCCTCGGTGGGCTCGGCGTGCGCTGGACCGACCGTTCCGACGGGCTCGGGATGATCGGGTACTGGCTGCTCCCCGCCGCGCGCGGCCGGGGCCTCGCGACCCGCGCGACGCTCGCCGCGGCCGAATGGGCGCTCCGCACGGCGGGCGTCCGCCGCCTCGAACTCGCCCACGCCGTCGAGAACGAGGCCTCCTGCCGGGTGGCCCTGCGCGCCGGTTTCCCCGCGGAGGGCACGCTCCGCGCCTCCTACCGCTTCGGCGACGGCGAATACCACGACGAACACCTCCACGCCCGCCTCGCCTCGGACCCGTCCCCCGCTCCCTCCGGAGCCTGACGGGACTCGGCCGGCACCCGTGCCGACGACGCCTCCGGATCGCCCGCCGTCCCCGGCACCGGACCCGATTGGACCTGCCGGGACGGTCGTCTTTGGCTCTTCTCGACGGGCCATGACCGCGCCAGAGTGAGAGGACCTTGAAACCAGGAGGTCCCCCTTGAGTCCCGCGTTCCTGCTCACCACCCTCGCCGTGGTGCTCACCCCCGGCCCCGGCGTGGTGTTCACCCTCGCCGCCGGGCTGTCCCACGGCCGCCGGGCGAGTCTGGTGGCCGCCTTCGCCTGCACGCTCGGCGTCGTACCGCATCTGCTGGCTTCGGTCACCGGGCTCGCGGCGCTGTTGAACGCCAGTCCGGTGGCGTTCGAGGCGGTGAAGTACCTCGGCGTCGGCTACCTGCTGTACATGGCGTGGGCGACGCTGCGCGACAGGGAGGCGCTGGAGGTGGGGCCGGCCGAGCGCCGCCCGGCCGGGCGGGTCGTCGTCTCCGGGGTGCTGATGAACCTGCTCAATCCCAAACTGACCATGTTCTTCGTCGCCTTCCTGCCGCAGTTCGTGCCTGCCGGGAGGTCGGGTTCGGTGGGCGCGATGCTGGAGTTGAGCGCCGTGTTCATGGCCCTGACCTTCGTCGTCTTCGCGGCGTACGGGGTGTCCGCGGCCGCCGTCCGGGACCGCGTGCTGGCCCGGCCCCGCGTGCTGACCGCGGTCCGGCGGGTGTTCGCCGTGTCCTTCGTCGGCCTGGGCGCACGGCTGGCGGTGGCCTGACGTGCGCTTTCGTCACGCCGATACGATCCGGGCCGCCCACCCCGAGCTGAGCGCGGGCGCGCTGTACGCCTCCGGGGTCCATCCGGCCGCCGACGTCGGCCCGCGGGTCGCGGAGTACACCGCCCGCGCGCTGGACCGGCTGGCGGACTCCGCCGAGGGACAGTTGCCCGAAGTGCTCGCCTGGCGGCGGACCTTCAGCCGTCTGGGCCTGAAGCCGACGCAGTACCGCTGCGCCTCCGAGTCCCTCCTGCGGCGCCTGCGCAAGGAGGGGTCGCTCCCCCGCATCCACCCCGTGGTGGACCTGTGCAACGCCCTTTCCGTCGCGTACGCGATCCCGGTCGCCGCCCTGGACGCCGACCGCGTCTCGGGCCCGCTCCTGGAGGTGCGGCCCGCCCGCGGCGACGAGCTCTACACCACCTTCGGCGGCGACACGGAACACCCCGCCCCGGGCGAGGTCACCTTCGTGGACTCCGCGAACCGGGCGCACGCCCGCCGCTGGACCAACCGCCAGAGCGGGCACTCGGCGGTCGGCCCGCACACCACCCGCATCCTGGTCGTCACGGAGGCCATGCACGAGGGCGGCGCGTCGGAAACGGTTCCGGCGCTGCTGAAGTCCCTCACCGACGAACTGTCCACGCACTGGCCCACATCCCCGGTGTCGGCCCTGCTCACCGCCGGGGCGCCGGAGTTCGCCTTCGGCCCCCCGGACTCTCCCGCGTGACACCATGGCCCCGGCCGACGAGGGGGGACCGGATGAGCGACGCCACGACCGCACCGCCCACCCGGGCGGCCCTCGTCCCCGCCCCCGCCGCGTACGGCTCCGACTTCCTCCAACTGGACCTCGGCGACGCCCCTTCCGGCGGCAAGGCGGACTGGCTCGCCCGGCGGCTCCGCACGGCGATAGCCGACGGACGGCTCGTCGTGGGCGCCAAGCTGCCGCCCACCCGGGTCCTCGCCGCCGAACTGGGCGTCTCGCGGGGCGTGGTCACCGAGGCCTACCGCCGCCTCACCGAGGACGGTCACGTCGAGGGCCGCCGACGCGGCGGAACCACGGTCGTCGCCGCCCCGCTCGGCCTCCCGCCGGCTCGCAACCGGCCGCCCCTGCTCACGCCCGGGGGCCAGGACGGACCCCCCGCACCAAGCCCGCCGGCCCTCTTCACCGGAGCCCCCGGCCCCGAGGTCTTCGACGCCCTGCGGGCTGCCGGGGCGCGGATCGACCTCACGCCCGGGCAGCCCGACCTCACCGCCTTCCCCCGCGCGGCCTGGCTGCGCGCCGAACGGGAGGTGCTGGCCGGGCTGTCGGCGGAGGACCTCGGGTACGGGGACCCGCGCGGCGCGCCCCGGCTGCGGCGCGCCGTCGCCGACTGGCTGGGGCGCAACCGGGGCATCCGGGTCGAGCCGGGCGACGTCCTCGTCGTCGCCGGTACGGCGCAGGCCCTCACCCTCCTGCACCCCGTGCTGCGCGCCGACGGCGTCCACAGCGTCGCCGTCGAGGACCCCGGTTCGCTCGGCACCCGCCAGCACCTGCTGCACGGCGACCTCACCACCCCGCCGGTACCGGTCGACGGGGACGGCGTCCGCGTCGACGCGCTGCGCGCCACCGGCGCCCCGGCGGTGCTGCTCACACCGGCGCACCAGTTCCCCACCGGGGTGGTGATGAGCGGGGAGCGCCGCCGCGAACTGCTGCACTGGGCGACGGCCGAACACGGCCTGATCCTCGAGGACGACTACGACGCCGAACACCGCTACGACCGTCCCCCCGTGCCCGCCCTCCGCGGCCTCCTCGCCGACCGGGTCTGCTACCTCGGCAGCGTCTCCAAACTCCTCGCCCCCGCCCTGCGCATCGGCTGGATAGTGCCGCCGCCCCGCCACCTGCGGGCCCTCACCGAGGCGAAGCGCTTCACCGACCTCGGCAACGCCGTCCTGCCCCAACTGGTGCTCGCCCACCTGATGGAGTCCGGCCGCCTGGAACGGCATCTGCGCCTGCTCCGGGGCCGCCACGTCCGACGCCGCGACGCGATGATCGCCGCCGTCGGGCGGCACCTGCCGGGCGCGGTGGTGCACGGCGCGGCGGCGGGCCTGCACCTGACGGTGACGTACCCCCATGGCGTCCCCGACACGGAGCTCGCCTCGGCCGCCCTCGCCCGGGGCGTGAAGTGCCAGCCCCTGTCCTGGCACCGCCAACTCCCCGGCCGCCCGGGCCTCGTCCTCGGTTACGCGGCGGGCCCGGCCGGTGCCGTCGCGGAAGGCGTGGAGATCCTGGGCCGGACCCTGCGGGAGCTGGCCGGCCCCGGGCAGCCGGTGCGGCCCGGGTACGTCGGCTCCCCGTGAGGACCCCGGCGCGGCCCGGCGGCCCGGCAGGCCCGGAAGGCGTGCGCGGAGTGGGTCACCGCCCGAGGCGGGCGCTCAACCGCGCCTTCGCCTCCGGCCATTCCTCCGCCAGCAGCGAGAAGTAGACCGAGTCGCGCCAGGTGCCGTCCGGGCGGCGGCGGTGGCGGCGCAGAACGCCCTCGCGCCGGGCGCCGAGCCGGGCGATGGCGGCCTGTGAGCGTTCGTTGCGGTGGTCGGTCTTGAGCTGGACGCGGCCCATGCCGAGGTCGTCGAAGGCGTGCGCGAGCAGGAGCAGTTTGCACTCGGTGTTGACCGGGGTGCGCCAGTACGCGCGCCCGTACCAGGTCCAGCCGATCTCCAGCCGCTCGTCCTCCTCCGAGACGTCCAGGTACGTCGTCCAGCCGACCGCCCGCCCGCTCTCCCGGTGGATCACGGCGAACGGCAGGTACGGCCCGTCGAGCACGCTCCGCAGCAGTTCCGCGAGTTCCGCCTCCGTCTGCGGTGCCGGACCGCCCTGCCACCGCCAGACCTCCTCGTCCCGGCCACCGGCCAGGAAGAGGTCGCCAAGGTGCTGCTCGGTGAGGGGTTCGAGGCGCACGTGGCGTCCGGTGAGCGTGACGGGGCGCGGGGTCTCGGCAGGCATGATCCCCAACGTAGCCAAGGTTTGACCTAGGAGCAACAGACTTTTGCTCTAGTACGAAAGGGGCTCATGCGGAAGGGGCTCAGGTGACGTACGCGAGAGCGGCGGCGTACCCCTCGGGGGCCCGGACGTCCGCGATCCGCCACCCCGGAACGTCCCCCGGCCGCTCCCCGGCCCCGACGTACGTATCGCCCAGAGGTACGGCGAGCCCCGTACCGGTGCCCTTCAGGTAGGCCTCCTTGCGGCACCAGCAGCGCCCGAAGGCGGCGGCGCGGGCGGGGTCGTCGCCCTGGAGGGCGGCCAACTCCCGCTGCTCACGGGGGTGCAGCACCTGAGCGACCTCGTCGACCTGACTCGGCGACGGCAGTATCTCGACGTCGACCCCGACCGGTGTCGTACCGAAGGCGAACATCACCAGGTCCGCGCTGTGCGAGAGCGAGAAGTGCAGCCCGCTGCCGGGGAGGGAGGGGCGCCCGTGCGGCTCGGGGCACAACGGGCAGTCCTCCCGCCCGAAGCGCACGGAGGCGGGCTCCTGGCGGAGGTACGCGCCGGCCAGCCCGCGCAGGGCGGCGTGCGCGACGAGATAGCGGACCCGGTCCTCCGCGCGCCGAAAGGCGGAGTGCCGCCGGCGCTCGGCGGGATCGAGGAGGGCCAGGGCCTCCGGGGCGTCCGGGGCGTCGTACGCCAGGATGCGCAGGGACCACAGGTCGGGGACGGCGCCGGGCGCCGGGAGCGGCCCGGGGAGGGCGCCGGGGGTCAGGGGGCGGGGCTCCGCGAGGGAGGCCGACGCGCGGTGTTCGGGTGCGGACATGACGGCCTCGGGAGTGGACGGAACACGGAAGGGCAGCATCTCACGCGGGTGTTCGAGCTCACGGGGCGGCGGTCGACCCACGTCGGTTCGCCTGGAAGCGGGCCTTCTTCTGACGGTTTCCGCACGTGTTCATGTCGCACCATCTGCGCGTGCGGCTGCGACTGGTGTCGAAGAAGGCCGCGAGGCAGGTCGGTGAGGCGCACAGGGCCAGCCTTCCGTCCCGATCGCCCGCGATGACGCCGACCGCGTCGGCGGCGATCACGCCGAGGGCGTCCTCCACGCCGGTGGCCGGGTGGAGCTGCCAGCGCCGCTCGCCCTCCGCGGTCAGGATCGCGGCGGCCCGCCCCCGGACGCTGCGTTCGTTGATCACACGGACCGCGGAGGCGGGCAGCGCCTGTTCCAAGGCGGCGGCTGTGGCGGCGGCATGGATCGCCTCCCGCAGTTCCCGGGCGAGGTCGAGCTGGGCCGGGGTGCAGCCGTCCACGGCGAGACCGCTCACCGCCAGCCAGTCGGCCAGCCGCCCCGGGGTGGGGATGCGCTCCACGGAGTCGCCGTGACGCTCCGACAGGGTTCCCGTGAAGCTGGTCGCCAGCACGGCGCCGAGGCGGAAGTCGGGGAAGGCAGCAGACATGGAACCACCTTAGCCGGTTGCGCGCGGACGCCAAGAGCGAGTAGAACCGTCATAGCCGGTTCCACTATGGGCCGGACCGGCTCCGGCACGACCCGTCCGGCTCCCCTGCGGCCCGACCGGCTCCACCACGGCCAGGAGGTCTCATGCCCCACCCGCCCCGCTCACCCCGTCGCTCCGACGACGTCCACGCGTTCGAAGCCCGCGCGTCCGACGCCGAACTCGCCGACCTGCGCGCCCGGCTGGCCGACGCGCGGCTGCCGGAGGCCGAGACGGTCCACCGCGCCGCGCCCGGTCCCGGCCGCTGGGAACAGGGCGTTCCGCTCGCCGACCTCGTCGAGGTCGTCACGTACTGGCGCACGGCGTACGACTGGCGGTCCTTCGAACAGCGCCTCGACCGGATCGGCCAGTTCCGCACGACCGTCGACGGTCTGGGCATCCACTTCCTGCACCGCCGGTCCGCGCGCCCGGACGCCACCCCCCTGGTCCTCACCCACGGCTGGCCGGGCAGCATCGCGGAGTTCGTGGACGTGGTGGACGAACTGGCCGACCCGCAGGACCCGGACGCGCCGGCGTTCCACGTCGTGGCCCCTTCGCTGCCCGGCTTCGGGTACAGCGACCGGCCGGACGCGACCGGTTGGGGGACGGAGAAGATCGCGGCCGCCTGGGTCGAACTGGTGGGACGGCTCGGTTACGACCAGTTCCTGGCCCACGGCGGCGACTGGGGCGGCGTCGTCACCACGGTGCTGGGCGGCAGGTTCCCGGAGCACGTGCTCGGCATCCACACGACGCTCGCGCAGCCGCCGCCCGGAAACACCACGGACGGCCTGACGGAGGCCGAACTGCGGTGGACCGAGGAGACGTACGACTTCTGGCACCACCGCACCGCGTACGCGAAGCAGCAGGCGACCCGGCCGCAGACCACCGGCTACGCGCTCGTCGACTCACCGGTCGGGCTGCTCGCCTGGATCCTGGACAAGTTCGCCGAATGGTCGGACACCTGGGACAGCCCGTTCGAGACGATGTCCCTGGACCGGGTCCTGGACAACGTCACCCTGTACTGGCTGACCCGGACCGGGGCGTCGTCGGCCCGCATCTACTACGAGAGCCACGACTCACTGGACCCCGGACTCCGGGTCGACGTCCCGTCGGCGATCACGACCTATCCGCGCGACATCGAGAAGTACCCGCGCGCCTGGGCGCGGGAACGGTACCGGCGGATCGTGCGCTGGAACACACCCGGCTCCGGGGGCCACTTCCCGTCCCTGGAGGTCACGGCCCCCTTCGTCCAGGACCTGCGGGCCGGACTCGCGGCGGTGCTGGCGGCCGGGCGGCAGGGGCCCGGCCCCGGGTGAAACCGGCGGGGAGCCCTTTTCAACGCCAGGCCGGGGCGTCCGCGCCCCACAGGCCCACCGGCCGCGCCCAGCCGTCCGGACCGCCCGCGTAGCCCACCGGCGGCAGCGCGTGGTCCAGCTTTCCGTACGGGGACTCGCAGGCCGTCATCCAGCGCCGGGCGTCGTACGCGCCCTCGGACGGTGCTTCCCGCCGTACCCCGTGCATCAGCCATGCGGCCGTACCGGCGAGCGAGTACCGCATCCGGCGGCCCCGGCCCGTCTCCTGACGTTCCGTCAGCCCGCGCAGTACGCCCGCCGCCACCAGGTACCCCGTTCCGTGGTCCAGGGCCTGCGCGGGCAGCGCGCCCGGCCGGCCGGACGCGGCCGCTGCGCCCGTCGCCTCAATCGCCGCGATGCCCGTCCCCGCCTGCACCAGGCTGTCGAATCCCCGCCGCCCCGCCCAGGGCCCCGTCCAGCCCCACGCGGACAACTGCGCCACGACCAGGCCCGGGTGGCGGTCCAGCAGGGCTTCCGGGGCGAGCCCGTGCCGGTCCAGGGCGCCGGGGCGGTACGCCGAGAGCACCACGTCCGCCGTGGCCAGCAGCTCCTCGAAGACCTCGCGGTCCCCCGCCGCGCCGAGGTCCAGCAGCGTCGACCGCTTCCCCATGCCGGTGTCGGCGTACGTGTCCGCGTCCTCCGGCAGTTGCGGCGCGTCCACCCGCAGCACGTCGGCCCCCAGCAGCGCCAGCGTCCGCCCGGCCACCGGCCCGGCGAGCACCCGGGTCAGGTCCAGGACCCGTACGCCGTCGGCGGGGGCCGCCACCGGGGCGCGGGCGGGCAGCCGCCGGGAGCCGCGCTCGGCCGCCTCCCGCATCTCCACCAGCGGAACCAATTCGTCCGGGGCGGCGGCAGGCGCGGGGGCCAGCGCCACCGCGAGGCCGCCGCCCGCGTACACCGTCTCCTGCACCTCCGCCGCCTCCCGGGTGGCGAGTTCGGCGGCCAGCACCCCGGCCAGCGCACGGTCGTCGCGTGAGCCGTCGCCCGGAATGCCGAGTGCGCGCAGCAGGCGGGCCCGGTGGTGCGGGTAGTTGGCGTGCGTACGCACCCAGTTGTCGGAGGTGCGCCAGAAACCGGAGAGCGGGGCGAAGGCGGTGGGCCCCCGGCCGTCGATCCGGAGGTGGCGCTCGCTGTGGAAGGCGGTGGCCACCGCACCCTCCGCCACCCGCACCTCCGGTATCCGCTGCGCCGCCGCCCGCTCTCCTGGCGTCCCCGTCCCGCCGCGCGCCGCCACCAGCTCGGCGGCGGCCAGCGAGCACGCCCCGACCGTGGCCCGCGCGAGCTGCCGCACCGGCAGTTTGGCCGACAGCACGTCTCCGGCACCGGCGTACGAGACCCGGCCGACGAGTTCCGGCCGCCCTCCCACGGCGGTCCAGGCGTGCAGGGTGGCGGCGTCGCGATCCGTAGGCGTCATGGCACTCAGCATGCCGCCGCCTGACACTCAGTGCCAATACTCTTGTTGGGCCCGACACCCCGTGCCGCACCAGCTCTGGGCTCAGGAGCGGTTTTCCGGAGGGGTCTGCTCTGCTCAGGCGAAGGTCGCCGCCGGGTACGTCGGGCGTCCGGCAGGCCGGGTCGAGGGGCGATCACGAGTCCCATCCCCGCTATGGCCGATCACATGGGGCCATGCGGTGGGCCGGGCCGGACTTCGTCCCGCCGTTCAGCAATACGTCCACAAACTCCTCCCGGGACTGCGCTTCCGCCGCGAACCACAGGCTCAGCCGGTGGTCCGCCGCGGGCAGCACCATCCGCACGTAAGCGGCGCGCGACGCATCGAGCGCCCCCGCGACCGCTTCGGTGACCGCCGGTGGAATCACCGCGTCGACGGCGGGCGTGACGAGCACCGCGCGCACGCCGGCGGGCAGCCTCCGGAAGACGTCCAGCGCGGGGGAGTTCCGCCAACTGTCGGGCGTACGGATGATCCCGGTGAACCCGTCGCCGAAGGCCACCGGCCAGGCCCGTGCCGCGTACACGGCGGGGGCGCAGAGGCCGACGGCAGCGACGCGGGGCCCGTAGTGCGCGGCGAGGTCCGCGACGGTCTGCCCGCTCATGCTGAAGCCGACGAGGACGAGGGGGGCTCGGGTGGGCAGACAGGCGTCGACGACGGCACGGGCCTGCTCGAACCGCCGCCGCAGGCTCGACCGGCCCAGTGTGCCGGTGCTTTCGCCGTGGCCGGAGAAGTCGAAGGCGAGGGCGTGGTGCCCGCGTGCGGCGAAGGCCGTGGCGAGGACGGTGGGGCTCTGCTTGTCGCCGTTGCCGGCGCCGTGGAGGACGAGTACGGCGTGGGGCGTGGGCGAGAGGGTGGTGAGGGCTGTGAGGGTTGCCGGGGCCGTGAAGGCGGCGGGGGCTGCCGGGGCCGCCTTCGCTGCCGGGACCGCCTGGGCGCAGGCGAGGAGTTCACCGTCCGAGGGGAAGGTGAAGTGCCGTACCAGTGGGGCATGTTGCACCGCCCCCAAGGCCGCCACACCCTGCCACTCCGGCACCACCCCGCCCCCTGCCTCCAGCGGCGGCCCGGACCCTCTCCCTTCCAGCACAGGCCCGGCCCCCTCCTCCAGCGCCGCCCCGGGCAGTCTCTCCCCCGGTACGGGCCCGGACCGCCTTCCCTCCGGTATCAGCTCGCCCGCCCCCGGCACCGGACCGCTCGTCGCCCCTGCCACCGGGCCACTGGTCGCCCCCGCCGCGCACTCGCCGGTCATACGATCCCCGCCCTCCGCCGTGCCGACGCAACCACCGCCCGCACCCTACCGACCGATCGCCCCCTCCTAGACTCATCCGAATGACCGGAACCCCGGCGCAGCCTGGCGCCACCCGCCCCGTCCTCGTCCCGCACTCCGCCGACTGGCAGGCCCAGGGGCGCGCCCTCACCGACGACCTGCTGACCGCCCTCGCGCCCCTGGCCGCCCGGGTCGAACACATCGGCAGCACCTCGATTCCCGGCATGACCGCCAAGCCCGTCCTCGACCTCCAGGCGAGCGTCGCGGACCTGTCGGCGGCCGAGGCAGCCTTCGCCGGCCCCCTCGCGGCGCGCGGCTTCCAGCTCTCCCCGCACCGACACGACCACGTCCCGGCAGGTCTCGACGACGACCCGGCGCACTGGACCAAACGGCTCTGGACGCGCCGGGAGGCCGCCGGCCACTCCGCCGTCAACCTGCACGTGCGCCGCACAGGTTCGCCCAACGAACGCTTCGCGCTCCTCTTCCGCGACTGGTTCCGCGCGCACCCGGAGGCCATCGCGTCGTACGCCCGCTTCAAGCAGGAACTCGCGGGCGTGGTCGACAGCACGGACGTGTACGCGGACGTGAAGGACCCGGTGGTCGACCTGGTGATCACGGTCGCGGAACCCTGGGCTGCGGCAACCGGCTGGAAGCCCTAGCCGCCGAGGGCCCGCCCGTCTCCGGAGCCGGCTACTGGGGGTTCCGTCCGCAACACCGGCCCCAGCGCCCTCATCCACCCCTCACGCACGCCCTTCCACTCGTCGGCACATCCGGCCGCCCGCGCGGCGGGCAGGGCGCGCGGGCCGGTGAGGCCGAGCAGGTGGCGGCGGGAAGCGGGGACGGCACCGTAGGCGTAGCAGCGCAGGGAGACGGCACGGTCACGGTCGGACGAGTGCCCACCGTGCCCTCCCCCGGCCGTGTCCGTGCCGTCCCCCGCACCCTCTGGATCGTCCTCGTACAGCTCGGCGAGCACCGCCCACCCGTCAGCCGCGTACAGCACCCGCCGCACCCCGGCCTCCCCCTCCCGCAGCAGCATCAGCGCGGCGAAACGGTCCGCCGCGTCCTCCTCGTTGCCCGCGACCCGGACACCGGCCCGGTCGACCAGAGCGTGCGCGACCTCGTGGTACAGCGTTTCGAGGAGTACGGCCGCCACCTCGTCGTCGGTCGCCCTCCGCCCGCCTTCCCGGAGGGCCGTACGCGTCTCGGCGATCTCGTCGTAGCAGAGCTCGATCCGGCGCTTCTCCGGGTCGTACGAAGAGCCCTCCCCCGCGCAGGAACGCGTCAGCAGGGCGATCGGCTCGCGCCCCCGCCAGTCCAGCAGCGAACCCAGCGCGGCCTCGGCCGCCCGCATCACCCGCCGCTCGTGCAGGAACCGCACCCCGGGCCGGTCGGCGGCGGCCGGCGCCTCGTACCGCACGGCGAGAACCGGCCGCTCCGCCCGCTCCCCCACAACCGGCCGCTCCGGCCCGGGCTCCGCCCCGCCGGGCCCCGCACAGGCCGTCGCCGCCAGCAGAGCGGCGCCCAGCACCAGCACGGCCCTCCGGGCACGGTTCCGGGCACGCCCGCCGCGCTTCCGCGCACCCGAATCGCCGAGAGTCATCCGCCCATCCTGTCCCAGACCGTGCGCCGGGGCCCGGACGGGGACTGAAGGGACCGGAGGGACCGGCAAACCGAAGACTTCTCGCCGCCGCCGACCAGGCAGACGTCCGGGCCGCCCGCACAGACGGATGCCCCGCGGCCGGGGGGGGAGTGGCCGAGGGGCATCCAGGGTGCTCAGCAGGCCGGGGGGATGTGCCTGCGAGCTCGGGTCGAAGGGGCTTGTTCCCCCGCCCACGACGGGCATGCACCCCTACCCGAAAATTCTTCCGCGACTGACGCCCCCCTCCTCCCCGCCCACACCGACCGCTCGCCGCGTCCCCCGCCCCGGGGGTGATCGTCGGCGGCGCGCAGTGGTCCTCGCAGGGCAGCCGCGCGCGGCATGCCGATCGGGCTGGAGGCAGCGGGCCCTCAGTGCCCCGGCAGCACACACCTCGCGTCCAGTCCCAGCACCCGGTTGAGCCTCCCGAACGCCAGCCAGGAGCCCAGGCACATGGTCAGTTCCACGATCTCGCCCTGCGAGTAGCTCCCCGTCATCCGCTCCCAGAACTCCTCGTCCAGGCCATGGTGATCGAGGGCGTACCGCTCGGCGTACTCCGCCGCCAGCCGTGTCCGCCCGTCGAGCGAGTCGGCCGTGCGCCACGCCTCGACCGCCCCCGCGAATCCCTCCTCGACCTTCTCGCCGTCCCGGTCGGTCCGCCAGTCCAGGCAGAACAGGCACCCGTTGAGCTGCGCGATCCGCAGCCGCGCCGCCTCGAACTCGCGCAGTCCGAGCGTCGTATGGGCGTACACGGCCAGCGAGAAGTCCGCCGCGGCCGGCCCGATGCCGGGCACCATGTCACCCCACACGTACTCGATCGGGTCCTTGCCCTCCGGTACGTCGATCTCGATGCCGCTCATGCCGAACCCCTTCCCAGCCGCCCCCGCGCCGCCCGCAGGGGCACGTCCAGTGCGTCGTAGATCCCGGCCGGGGCCCCGACCAGCCAGTCGATCGCGTTCACCAGCCGCCCCACCGCCGTGGCGTTGCCGCCCGCCGAGCGGTTCTCGTCCTCGTCGCTCGCCTCGACGGTGACCTCGATACGGGGCCGCCCCTCGACGATCACCCGGTGCGCCCCGACCCCGTCCGGCGGCGTGGGCCAGTCCGGCGCGCACGACGGATGGATGCGGGTGACGTGCTCGATCACCAGTCTCGGCACGCCCCCCACCACCCCCTGCACCTCGAACCGCACCGCGCCCTGCGTCCCCGCCTCGAACGCGCCCATGGTGCGGGTGGTGACGGTCCGCTCCAGCGGCCGCCGGGCCACCGTCTCCCGTATCTCCTCGATCTCGACACCCAGGGCCCGGGCCATGAGGCGCAGTTGCCCGCCCCACACCATGGTCGGCACGGACTCCGTCAGCATGGGCGCGGCGTAGTCCAGCGGACGCCCCATCCCGATCAGATCGCGGACCGACTCCGGCTGGTCGTACGTCGAGTAGTCGAAGACCTCCTGGCAGCGCAGGCCGTCGATCCTGCTCCCGAGCCCGCTGACGAGCAGGGGCAGCACATCGTTCCCCCACCCCGGATCGACCCCGGAGACGAAGAGGGCGCCGCCGCCCGCCTCGGCGGCCTCCTGGAGGGGTTCGACCAGTTCGGGCGGGGCGCTCGGCGGATCGTAGAGCGCGTACAGCGCGGGCGTGACGACGACCGCTCCGCTGCGCAGCGCCCTGACGACGTCCGCGTGGGCGTCGTCGGGACGCAGGTCGCCGGAGGCCGCGTAGACGACCGCCCGGGGCCGTGCGGCCAGCACCGCGCCGACGTCGTCGACCGCGCGCACCCCCACCTCCCTCCCCATTCCGGCGAGGTGCCCGGCATCACGCCCGACCTTGGCCGGGTCGTGGACGAGTACGGCGGTGAGTTCCAGCTCCGGGTGCGCGTCGACGGCACGGACAGCCGCCCGGCCGACGTTCCCCGTGCCCCAGACGACCGTGGGAATCATGCGGCGGAGGGTAGCGCGGGGGTGCCGAGGTTCCCATAGCCGTGCGCATACCGCCGCTCGTCATTTCTCCGCGAGCAACGCGTACAGCAGCGGTACGCGCGGCGCGGTGTCCGGCAGCCTCCACCAGCCGCCGGGGGTGCGGACCATGTCCGGCCAGCGCGGCCACGGGAGCTCGTCGCTCTCCCGCAGCCGGACGATCCGCAGCCCCGCCCCAACGAGGGCGGTCACGACCTCGCCCAGCCCGTGGGTCCACTCGAAGCACTCGGTGGCGTCCTGGACGGGCGGACCGTCGGTGTACGTGTACGTGGCGTCCCTGCGGACGGCGCCCCGCCCGTCCAGGCAGTCGTGCCGCAACAGGAGTTCGGGCCCCTCACCGGGAGCGGGGGACGGCCCGAGGGAGCTGAGCACGGGGTGGAACTCGGCCAGGTACAGCCGTCCGCCGGGGCGCAGCAGCGCGGCGACGGTGTGCGCCCAGCGGTCGAGGTCGGGCAGGTAGCAGAGCGCTCCCTTGCCCGTGTAGACGACGTCGAAGCGGTGGGCGCCCAGCACCTCCTGGGCGTCGTACACGTTCGCCTGGACGTACGTCACGGGCAGCCCGGCGTCGGCGGCCAGCCGGCGGGCCGCCGCGACGGACTCGCCGGAGAGGTCGAGGCCCGTGGTGCGGGCGCCCTTGGCGGCGAAAGCCAGGGTCTCCGTACCGAGATGGCACTGGAGGTGCGCCAGCTCGCGTCCGGCGAGGTCTCCGAGGTCGGCCCACTCGTACTCCGCGAACCAGCGCTCGGGGCGGGCTTCGGGCGAGTGGACGTCGTAGAAGCGGCTGGCGAGGTGGACGGGGGTGCGGGCGTCCCAGTTCGCCTCGTTGGCCCGCATCATCGTGCGTACGGCGGGCGCGAACTCCTCGGAGCCCCGGGGCCCTGTCCCGCTCACTCGGTGTCGATCCCGGACAGGGCGGCGGGGCCCATGGGCGCGGCGTTCTCGTCCAGACCGGCCGCGCGCAGGGCCGTCTCGGCGATCCGGCGGGCCTCGGTCTCGGCCTCGCCGGTGGTGGCGGCCTGCACTTCGAGGCGGATGACGAAGGTGGAGTTCTCCTCGTCCAGGGTGAGCCTGTCCATGTCCTCCGCCTCGCCGAGCGCGGTGTGCCGGGGGTCGGCGGGGCTCAGCTCACGCAGCAGGGTCGCGTGGGCGGCGGGAGTCAGCTTGTCGAGCAGGGTGCCGGGGAGGGTGACGACGTAGGTGGTCATCCTGGGACCGTACCCGGGCAGGGCGGGCTAAATCGGTGGGCCGGCGAGCGGCGCCGCCGGGAACCGCCCCCGGCCGGCGCGCGCCGCGACGGGCGAGGGCGAACACCCTGACCGATACGGGCCTGCCGCACGGGCCGGTCAGCCCGCCTCGGACGGCCCCGCCTCGGGTTGCCCCGCCTCCGCCCGCAACGGGCTCCCCCAGTCCAGCTCCAGCGAAGCCCGCATCGCGGCCACCGCCTCCGCGCCGATCCGGTCCGCGAGCACGCCCTCCAGCCGGGTGAGCACGTCCTCCGCCTGCCGGTGCGTGCGCTCCCCCTCCGCGGTGCGCCGCACCAGACGCCGCCGGGCGGACTCCGGGTCGGGAAGCTGTTCGAGCAGACCGGCGGCGATGAGCCCGTGCACCGCCTGATGCGCGGTCTGCCGGGTGACGCTCATCCGCCGAGCCAGCTCCGAGACGGTCGTGCCGTCCTCGTCGAGTACGGCGAACAACTGCACCTGCGTCGGCGACACGGGGACGACCCCGGCCTCCTCCAGCGCCGCCAGCAGCCCCTCCTCGAACCAGCGCCGGGCATCGCTGAGCAGGTGCGGGAAGCCGTGGCGGCGGGTCGGGGGCATGGTCTGCGTCGGTTCCTCGGGTGAGCACGGGCGGAACCGGAATCGTATCCAGGCACATGGAACACCGCACTCAGGCAAACGGCCCCCCGCCCTCCCGCACACGGGCCCCCGGCACGCGGAGCTTGCCTCTTCCCCACCTCCCATGTCAGGCTGCCTGACATTCCATGTGACCGCCGAACGACGCAAGGGGCCCGCATGACCATCGAGTACGCCACCCGCTACCGCACCGCATCGCGCATACCAGCCGATCCCACAAAGCCGTACTTCATCGAGAAGGGCGAGGGCGACCGCGCACACCTCTTCGGCGACCTGATCACCGTCTACGCGGGCGGCGAGCAGACCGAGAACACCTTCAACTTCTTCACCGTGGAGGGCCCGAAGGGCGACATCATCCCGGCGCACGTGCACGCCGACACGCACGAGGTCTTCTACATCACGCAGGGCGCGGTGCGGCTGTTCGTCGAGGACACCGAGGGCGTCCAGCAGGAGAAGCTGCTCACGCCGGGCGACTTCGGCTTCGTGCCGAAGAACTGCAAGCACGCATACCGCATGGAGCGCGAGCACAGCCAGGTCGTCGGTGTCGCGGCCGGCCCCGGCGGCACCTTCGAGCGCTTCTTCGAGACGCTCGGCGCCCCGGCCGACGCGCTCGGCCTGCCGCGCGAGCCGGTGATCCCGGAACCGCACAAGTTCGGCAGCGTGCCGGAACAGTTCGACGTGCGCTTCCTGCTCGACCACGAGTGGCGGACCCGGTGACGGGACACACGCCCGCGCCCGCCGCACGAGGGCTTTCCGCACAAGAGGCCTCCGCACAAGGGGTTTCCGTGCACGGGCTTCCCGTACGAGAGCCCTCCGTACGGGAACTGATCGCGGCCCCGCATCCCGATCACGCACCCCTCCCGGACCCCCCGTCCTCGGTGCGGGAGGTGCGCGGCATCCCCTACGCCGAGGTCCCCGGCGGCCGCCCGCTCGAACTCGACCTCTGGCTCCCCACGCCGCCGACGCCCGCACCCGCGCCCCTCGTGCTCTTCGTGCACGGCGGAGCGGACGGCGCGACGACATGGGCTTCCGGACCCGCGACCGGTCCCCCGGCCCGTTCGTCCGCCTGGCGGCGGCGGGCTTCGCGGTGGCGTGCGCGGACTGCCGGCTGAGCGGCGAGGCCACGTTTCCGGCCCCGCTCGACGACCTGCACGCGACCCTGCGCCGGCTCGGGCTGCGCGGTCCGGAGCTGGGGACCGACCCGGCCAGGACGGTGGTCCGGGGCGAGTCGGCAGGCGGGCACCTCGCGTCGCTGCTGGCCCTGACCGCACCCGGGCTCGCGGGGGCGGTGGTCTGGTACGGCCCGAGCGACCTGACCTCCCCGCGCGGCCCGTTCACCCCCGAAGCCCCGGCGACCCCCGAGGCCCTCCTGCTGGGCGGCGCCCCGGCCGCCGCCCCGGACCGCACCCGCGAGGCGAGCCCGCTGGCCCGGGTGCGCCCCGACGCGCCGCCCTTCCTCCTCATCCACGGCGAGGCGGACACGATGGTCGACTGCTCGCACAGCACATCCCTGGCGACGGCCCTGCGCAATACTTCCGCCTCCCTCGTCGACCTCTGGACCGTCCCGGACGCCGACCACGCCCGGCACGGCGTACCGGGATCAACCGTGGAGGCCGTCTTCAACCGCTCCCTCGCCTTCGCAGAACTCTGCGTTCCACGCACATAACCGCTTCGCGGGCGGACAGCCCACTGCCGTCGGCCACATGCGACAACCTCCCGCTCACGGGTTCAGGTGGGAGGCCGAGGCCCCTGTCCAGACAGCCCGCAGCCCGCACACCCTGCACCGGACCGGAGCCCCCCCTGCCCGCGAGCAAACCCACCGCAGACACCTACCCCGCCCCGAAGGCCTCCGCCATCACCCGCCCCACCGTCTGCGCCAGACTGCTGGACGCCGGAACGACTTCCTCAATCGCCCCCGGAAGCACGTCCAACCCCCGGTACCACTCCCGTAGTCGCACGTCTCCGTACTCCGTCACCTGCGGCTTCGTCCCGTGCCGCCGCAGCGTCTCCTCGTACGGCACGTCGAAGTAGTACATGCGCGTCGTCCCGCAATGATCCCGCCGGAGCGCCTCCAGCATCGCTCCGTACCGATCGGCGTACAGGATGCCTTCCACGACCACGTGGAAGCCGTGTTCCAAGGCATACCGCGCCACCACGTCAATGAGCCCGATGTTCGCCCCACCGGGCACATCGTGTTCCCGCAACACCTCCCTGCGCAGATTGTCCTGCCCCACGATCGCGAGCCCCCGCCCGTACCGGCGTCGGATCTCGGCGGCCACGGAGGACTTCCCGGAAGCGGAATTGCCCCGCAGAACGATCAGCCGCGTATCGGCACTGCCAACGGAATTCATGCGAGGGACGCTAGAACACCCCGCGCCCGTACACCCGTCCCCGTCCCCGTTCACGATCGCGCTCAGCCATCCGCCGAGCCGGTCGACCACCGCCCCGTCACCGACGGGCCGAACCCGTCCCCTGCCGGCCACCGGCCCCGGACCGGGCCGCGACGAAGAGCCCGCCCCTCAACTCCCGGGCCCCGGCGAACCCGACCGGGGCCCCCTCGGTGGCGGCACCGGCCACGAAGCCGACCCGCAGCACGCAAGCTGCGTCACCGTCCTCCCGCCCACGCACACCGAAACGACTACCGTCCCGTGACATGTCAACGCCACCCCCCGAACCGACGGCCCGGTCGGCGGCCGACCCCACTGGCGTACGTCTCCACCTCGCCCCCGTCCGAGCCCTTCGCCCGGCCCGCCCCGTGACCGCCGCCTTCGCCTAGTACGGCCCGCCCCGGAAGTACACGTTCCGATTTCCTCGGGGCCGCTCCCCCCGCACGTACGCCGCATCCGACCGCTCCTCGGGAGCCGAGCGGTCCGCGAGGTCCCGCAGCCGCTCCAGGCCCGCCAGCACGTCGGGGCGGTTCTCGGCGCGCTTCAGCCAGGCCGGCAGGCGCGGGATCATCGCACCGGTGGAACTCGACCCGCCCCGCTCCCGCAACCGCGCACCGACGTAGTCCGCCAGCACCCCCACGTGCTCCTCGTTGTACGCCCACAGCACCCGCCCCGCACACCGCGTCTGCAACCACAACGGCCGCCCGAAGTACGGGTCCTCCGTGCCGCCCATGGTCACCCCGACCAGCGCCCGGCCCTCCGTCGGCGCCTCCCAGCCGGCCGTCGTCCCGCATCCGGCACAGACCAGCCGCCGGGGCATGAACAGCAAGTCGGTGCAGTACACACGGTCCGGCAGCCCGGGACGTGTCACCACTGCCGCCCGGCCCCCGCACCCCGGGCACACCACGTACAGCGGCTCCGAGAGTTCCGCCGTCCACCAGCCGCGGTCCCGGTGCCTCAGACCAGCCACACGCCCTCCCGCATCAGATGCCTCCCGCGCAGCTCGTGCTGCTCGTGCCACGCCTGCACCGCCCGGGGCACCACACGGTAGTACGCGTACGGCGTGGCCGAACCGGCCGAGCGGCGCGGGTCCCAGCCCCAGCGCGCGGCGAACGCGTCCGCCGCCCCGGTCGGCACCTCCTGCGCGCTGAAGCTCTCCACCGTCCCGTCGATCAGCACCACGTCCCTGGTGTCCCCGAACGCCAGCCTGGTCAGACCGCTCGTGTGCAGGTTGCGGCCGGTGGGGTTGGTGGTGCGGGTCGCCAGCCAGAGTGCCTCCCCGTCCCACCGGAACCACAGCGGCACCAGACACGGGACGCCGTCCTCGTCCGCCGTGGCCACCCAGATGTCCGACTCCCGCTCCAGCCGGGCCAGTACGTCCTTCTTGCGCTGCTCGGGGGTGCGGGGAGCGGGGAGTTGCGGGGCCTGCCGGTCGGGCTGCCGGGTGATCTTCATGCCCAGGACGCTACGCGGACACGGCGCCCGGCGCCTCGGTCTCCGGTCGCGGGACTCCGTGCCACTGGACCTAGGACCGGGGTGCCTGAGAACCGGGGCGCGTCCGAGGACTTGGTGTACCTGACCCCCCTCGCCACGGGGAGCTGCCCCCCGTCCTGATGCGCCTGTTGCCCCTATGGGGCGGTGGATCTCGCCCAGGGAACCTGAAGGGGTCCGACCGCGACCCACGCACACGACCTCGGAGAGGTTCCCGATGACCGTACGTTCTCCTCAGCGGCCCGCACGCACTCTGACGGCCACCCGCCGCCGACGCGGCATCGCCGCCGTGGCCGCACTCTCCGCCGCGCTCGCCGTGGGCAGCGTGCTGCCCGCGAACGCGGTGCCGACCGCTCCCGCCCAGGACACTCGGAACTCCGCCTTCCGCCAGGGCCTGCACGACCTCGTCAAGCAGGACAAGTACCCCGCCGTCCTCGCCTCCACCACCGACCGCGACGGCCGCACCCGCAACTACGCGGTCGGCAAGGGGGACCTGAAGACCGGCGCCCCCGCGCCCGTCGACGGGCAGATCAGAGCGGGAAGCAACACCAAGACCTTCACGGCCGTCGCCGTCCTGCAACTCGTCGGCGAGGGCAAGGTCGGCCTCGACGCCCCCATTGAGCGCTACCTGCCCCGCCTGGTGCGCGGTGAGGGCATCGACGGCCGGAAGATCACGGTCCGTCAGCTCCTCAACCACACCAGCGGCCTGCCCAACTACACCGAGTACATGTTCACCGACGTCCTGGGCAAGGCCCGGCACACCTACCTCCAGCCCCGCACGCTCCTCGACATCGCCCTGGAGCACAAGGCGCTCTTCTCCCCCGGCACCGACTGGGCGTACAGCAACACCAACTACGTGCTGCTGGGGCTGCTGATCGAGAAGGTCACCGGCCGCCCGCTGGCCGAGCAGATCCACCAGCGCATCATCGACCGCGCCGGACTGCGCAAGACGTACTTCCCCGCTGTGGGCGAGGAGCGCATCCGCGGCAAGCACCCCAAGGCGTACCACGCGGAGAAGCCCGGGGCGCCGCTGGTGGACTTCACCGAGCTGGACCCCTCATGGGGCTGGGCGGCCGGGCAGATCGTCTCCACGCCCAGCGACCTGAACCGTTTCTTCACGGCCCTGCTCGACGGGAAGCTGCTCAAGCCCGCGGAGCTGAAGCAGATGCGCACCACGGTCCCGGTGCCCGAGAAGTGGGGCGGCAAGGGCGTGCGGTACGGCCTCGGGGTGACGCGTACGCCGCTGAGCTGCGGCGGTGCCATCTGGGGTCACGGCGGCGACATCCCGGGCCATGCGACCCGCAACGGCGTCACGGACGACGGCCGGGCGGCGTCCCTCGCCCTCACGGCGAACCTGGCACCGACGAAGGACGGCCCGGAGAACGCGGTGAAGGTGCTGGACTCCGCGTTCTGCCAGAAGTAGCGCGGAAGGGTGTGTGGGGGGGGGTGCGGGCCGCATCCCCTCCACACACCCCCAGCGCCGGGCCTCAGTAGTCGATGCGGTCCGACTTCGCCAGCCACGCCTCGAACGGCTCGTTCCGGTTGGGCACGTCGAGCCGCTCGATGGTCGCGGGCCACAGCTCCTGGGGCCGCTTCTCGAACAGGTCGTAGAACTTGCGGTCGTCGAAGCCGGCCACCGCGGCGTCGTCCCGGTCGGCCGCGAAGACGATCCGGTCGACGCGCGCCCACAGCGCGGAGGACAGACACATCGGGCACGGCTCGCAGGAGGTGACCAGCACGCAGCCCTCCAGCGAGAAGGTGTTGAGCTTCTGACAGGCGGCACGCATGGCGCTGACCTCGGCGTGCGCGGTCGGGTCCAGGTTCGCGGTCACCTGGTTGTTGCCGAGCGCGACGATCTCGCCGTCCTTGGCGACGAGCGCGCCGAAGGGGCCGCCGCCGTTCGCCACGCTGGTGGTGGCGATGCGGATCGCCTCGTCCATCCAGGTGCGCTCCAGCTCCTGGATGCTCTTCTCTTCGGCGTACGCGGTCACAATGACTCCCCTTTGGCTCTGTTCACCTTGTGTGAGGGAGTACACAGGCAACAGGGGGTTCGCAGCGAGGGGTAAAAGACATGAAAACCCGGCAGGCTGAGCCCTCGGCTTCGTAGACTCCTACAAAACTGCTTTCCGTGGCATCACCCCTGGTGAGCGCCCCGAGGACAGCCGACCGCCCGCGCGGGGGGCCGGAACTACTGCGGCTTCTCGGCCTTCTCCGCCTTCATCTCCTTGATCCGCACGGTCTCCTTGCGGACCTCGTTCTGCGTGGCGCGCTCCTTCTGGAGCCATTCCGGGTTCTCGTCCTTCAGCGCGTCGATCTGCTCGGTGGTGAGCGCCTCGGTGACACCGCCGCGGGCGAGACCGGAAATGGAGACGCCGAGCTTGTTGGCGACGACGGGACGAGGGTGCGGGCCGTTGGCGCGCAGGTCCTGGAGCCACTGCGGCGGGTCGGCCTGGAGCGCGGTCAGCTCGGCACGCGAAACCACGCCCTCCTGGAACTCTGCGGGGGTGGCTTCGAGGTACACACCCAGCTTCTTCGCCGCGGTGGCGGGCTTCATGGTCTGGGTGTTCTGGTGCGACGTCATGGTGTCAAGGGTATCGAGCGTGTGCGCCACCGCCGACCACACGGCTGCCGTGGGTGCGCCCGGGTGGCTGCCGGTAACCTGACCGGCGTGACAGGCTCGGAAGCACCCTCCCCCACCTCCCCTTCGTTCCGGCTCGCGTACGTCCCGGGCGTGACCCCCACCAAGTGGGTGCGGATCTGGCACGAGCGGCTGTCCGACGTCCCGCTGACCCTGGTCGCGGCGGCCCCGGCCGAGGTGTTCGACGTACTGCGCGAAGGCGGCGCCGACGCCGGTTTCGTACGCCTCCCCGTGGACCGCGCGGACCTGGCCGCGATTCCCCTGTACACGGAGACGACGGTCGTCGTGATCCCCAAGGACCACGTCATCGCGGCCGTCGAGGAGGTCACCGCCGAGGACCTCGCCGACGAGCTGGTCCTGCACCCCCTGGACGACACCCTGGCCTGGGAGCGGCTCCCGGGCGTGCCCGCCAAAGAGCGTCCGGCCACCACCGCGGACGCGATCGAGCTGGTGGCGGCGGGCGTCGGCGTCCTGATCGTGCCGCAGTCCCTGGCCCGCCTCCACCACCGCAAGGACCTGACGTACCGGCCGATCACCGGCACCCCGGAGTCCCGGGTCGCCCTGTCCTGGCCCCACACGGAGTCGGGCGAGCCGACGGAGCTGGTCGAGCACTTCATCGGGATCGTACGAGGCCGCACGGTTAACAGCACCCGGGGCCCGGCCCTCCCGAAGAACTCCGCCGACGCGAAGCAGCAGAAGCGGACGGACAAGGCCAAGCAGCCGGCCCGCAAGCCCGCCGCCAAGAGCACGGGTTCCGCCAGGACGAAGAGCGGCGGCGGCAAGGCCGGCGCGAAGCACAGCCGGAACTCCCCCAAGCGCGGCAAGCCCCGCCGCTGACCGCCCCGCCCTCCTGATCGTCCTGATCCCGACTTTCACCCGACCACTTCCGAAGGATGCCCAGCCGACACGCTTAGTGCCACGAATCCCTTGCGGTGATGCCACACTGGTGCCATTCTGATGCCGCCCGCGAGGTACACGTCTGTTGTCGCTCTGGAGGAATTCGTGCAGCACGAAACGTCGACCGCGCCCGCAGCCACCTGCCCCCTGTCGTCGCCCCCCGTCGAGCCGGTGCCCCGCATACCCACCGGCCGCGACGCCGGATGTCCCTTCGACCCGACCGCCGAGATGACCGCCCTGCGCGAGCGGGACCCGCTGGTACGGCTGACCTTCCCCGACGGCCACGTCGGCTGGCTGGCCACCGGGTACGAGACGGTCCGGGCGGTCTTCGCCGACTCCCGCTTCAGCTCCCGGTACGAACTCCTGCACTACCCCTTCGCGGACATCGGCGAGCTGCCGCCCGCACCGGCCGGCGACATGACGGGGATGGACGCCCCCGAGCACACCCGGTTCCGGAAGCTGCTCATGGGCAAGTTCACGGTCCGCCGGATGCGCGAACTCACCGCGCGCGTCGCGGAGATCACCGCCGAACAGCTCGACGCGATGGAGCGCGCGGGCGGCCCGGTGGACCTGGTCGAGGCGTTCGCCCAGCCGATCCCGGCGCTGATGATCTGCGAGCTGTTGGGGGTCCCCGCCGCCGACCGCGACTTCTTCCAGCGCTGCGCGTTGCAACTGACCTCGATCGTCTCCGACCAGCAGGCGCAGCACGAGGCGATGACCGCGCTCGGCGGCTACATGCACGAGCTGGTCCTCGCCAAGCGGGCCGAGCCCACCGACGACCTGCTCGGCGACCTGACCTCCACCGATCTCTCGGACGAGGAACTCACCGGTGTCGGCAGCTTCCTGCTCGGCGCGGGACTCGAAACGACCGCCAACATGCTGGCCCTGGGCACCTACGCCCTACTGCGTCACCCGGCCCAGTTCGCCGCCCTGCGCGACGACCCGTCCCTCGCCCCGCAGGCGGTCGAGGAGTTGCTGCGCTACCTCACCATCACGCACACGGGTGCCAAGTCGGCACTGGAGGACGTCGAGCTGCACGGCAAGCTGATCAAGGCCGGTGAGACCGTCGTCCTGTCCATGGAGGCCGCCAACCGCGACCCGCTGCGCTTCCCCGACCCCGACACCCTCGACCTGCACCGCAGGGCCACCGGCCACGTGGGCTTCGGCCACGGCATCCACCAGTGCCTGGGCCAGCAGCTGGCCCGCGTGGAGATGCAGGTGGCGCTGCCCGCCCTGCTCGCCCGGTTCCCGTCCCTGCGGCTGGCGGCCGCCGAGGAGGAGATCCCGCTCCGTACGGACCAGACCATCTTCGGCGTGCACAGCCTCCCCGTCACCTGGGACGAGGTGTAGGCGATGGCATCCCGCCCCGACGACTCCCCGGCTGCGGAGTGGCGGGTACGGGCCTCCCGCGACCGGTGCATCGGCTCCGGAATGTGCGCGCTGACCGCGCCGGGAGTGTTCGACCAGGACCATGAGGACGGCTTCGTCCAGGTCCTGCGCCCCCGCCTGCCGCGGACCGACCCCGACGCCGCCGCCGCTCGCGAGGCCGTCGGCATCTGCCCCGCACAAGCGATCGGCCTGCGCTGACCACCCGCCCGTGCCACCCGGCTCGCAGCCGGTCGGCACGGGCTCACCCTGGATCACGTACACCCTGGATCACGTACACCCCGGATCACGTACACCCTGGATTCCGCTCGTCCCGGATCACACCGGACCCCGTACCGGACCTCTCTCCGCCCCCGCCCGGCGGCGCACCCCGTCACCAGTGCGCCGAGCGAGATCGCCCTGTTGAGACGCCGACGAACCTCGGGGACACTCACCGGCCGCCCAGGGACCGAGGGACTGAAGGACCGAAGAACGGCACATCGTCACGGCATCCGAGACGCCTGCCCCCGGGCCTCTGCCCCCGGTTCCCTCCCGTTCACCTCTCGGCCGGTCCTGCCCTCGCCCGACGGCTCGGCCGTCGCCGCAGCGACGGGCGAACGCCGGCCGGACGGCAACCTCGGCCCCGCTCTGGAAGGCCTCCTGGGCGCCGAGGCCGTACTGGCCGCCCCGCGAGAAGGCCCCCTGTGCGGGGCGGCCCCGCACGCTGTCCTCGGAAGCCGTCGCGGTGGCGGGAGAGACGGACGTCTCAGACGTCGTCCCCCTGTTGCTGTTACGTGCGGACGCGTTCACCGCCGCGACGGACTGAGCCCCTACTTCCCCGGGGACTCCCCCGCCGCCTGCGCCGCCTCTCGTGCCACCTCCTCCAGCCGTGCCACGTACGTCTCCCACGAAACCCCCTCGACCGGAGACAGGTTCTCGTTGCCCTGCTGGAGACCCGCGCTCCCGTCGATCAGTTCCCGGACGATGTCCGCGTGCCCGCCGTGCCGGTTCGTCTCCGCGAGCATGTGGACCAGGATGCGGTGCAGCGAGACTTCGCTCCGCTCCTTCGGCCAGTGCGGCACATGGCCGGTGGCGTCCCACTCCAGGGCCTCGATGGTGGTGTCCGCGTGCGCACACGCCTTGCGGTAGAGGCCGACGACGAAAGCGCGGGACTCGTCGGCGGTCGCCCACATGTCCACGCTGGGATCGTCGTCGAAGTCCTCCAGCCACGGCATCGGCTCGGCCGTGAACGGGCGCCCGAAGGTGTCACCGAAGTACGCGACTTCGCAGCCCGCCAGGTGCTTGAGCAGCCCCAGCAGGTTGGTGCCGGTGGGGGTCAGAGGCCGTCGGACGTCGTACTCCGACAGCCCTTCGACCTTCCACAGCAGCGCTCCCCGGGCGGACTTGAGGTAACGGTGCAGGTCCTTCTTGGGATCGGTCTCAGTCATGTGCGACACCTTCCCACCCCCCACTGACATCCGGTGTCCGCGGTACCCCCGTCACCCGCCGACGTACTCCGCGAGGTGCTCGCCCGTGAGCGTGGACCGGGCGGCGACGAGTTCGGCGGGCGTTCCCTGGAAAACGATCCGGCCGCCGTCGTGCCCCGCCCCGGGCCCGAGGTCGATGATCCAGTCCGCGTGCGCCATGACCGCCTGGTGGTGTTCGACGACGACGACCGACTTGCCGGACTCCACGAGCCGGTCGAGCAGACCCAGCAACTGCTCGACGTCGGCGAGGTGCAGGCCCGCGGTCGGCTCGTCGAGGACGTACACACCGCCCTTCTCCCCCATATGAGTGGCCAGCTTGAGCCGTTGGCGCTCACCGCCGGACAGGGTCGTCAGCGGCTGACCGAGGCTGAGGTAACCGAGGCCGACATCGGCGAGCCGGGTCAGGATGCGGTGTGCGGCAGGTGTGCTCGCCTCCCCGGACCCGAAGAACTCCTCGGCCTGCGCCACCGACATCGCCAGCACCTCGCTGATGTCGCGCCCGCCGAGCTCGTACTCCAGCACCGACGCCTGAAACCGCTTCCCCTCGCACTCCTCGCAGGGCGTGGAGACGCTCGCCATCACCCCCAGGTCGGTGTAGATGACGCCGATGCCGTTGCACTCGGGGCAGGCGCCCTCGGAGTTGGCGCTGAACAAGGCGGGCTTCACCCCGTTGGCCTTCGCGAAGGCCTTGCGGATCGGGTCGAGGAGCCCGGTGTACGTCGCCGGATTGCTCCGCCGCGAGCCGCGGATCGGACCCTGGTCGATCGACACCACCCCCTCCCCCGCCGGAATCGACCCGTGCACCAGGGAGCTCTTGCCCGACCCGGCCACACCGGTGACGACGGTGAGCACCCCGAGCGGGATGTCCACGTCGATGTCGCGCAGGTTGTGCGCCGACGCACCGCGGATCTCCAGCATCCCGGTGGGCCGGCGCACCGCCGCCTTGAGCGAGGCGCGGTCGTCGAAGTGGTGGCCGGTGACCGTTCCGCTCTTGCGCAGTCCGTCGACGGTTCCCTCGAAGCAGACGATGCCGCCCTGCGTACCCGCGCCGGGACCGAGATCGACCACATGGTCGGCGATGGCGATCGTCTCGGGCTTGTGCTCCACGACGAGCACGGTGTTGCCCTTGTCCCGCAGCCTGAGCAGCAGGTCGTTCATGCGCTCGATGTCGTGCGGGTGCAGGCCGATGGTGGGCTCGTCGAACACATAGGTGACGTCGGTCAGCGAGGAACCGAGGTGGCGGATCATCTTGACTCGCTGGGCCTCGCCGCCCGAGAGCGTGCCAGCCGGACGGTCGAGCGCCAGGTAGCCGAGCCCGATTTCCACGAACGAGTCGAGAGTGTGCTGCAGCGCCGTCAGCAGCGGGCCCACGGAGGGCTCCCGGAGACCGCGGACCCATTCGGCGAGGTCCCTGATCTCCATGGCGCAGGCATCGGCGATGCTGAGCTTCTTGATCTTCGAGGACCGGGCCGTCGCACTGAGCCGGGTGCCGTCGCACTCGGGACAGGTGGTGAAGGTGACCGCGCGGTCCACGAAGTCCCGGATGTGCGGCTGCATCGCTTCCCTGTCCTTGGACAGGAACGACTTCTGGATCTTGGGGATCAGGCCTTCGTAGGTGAGGTTCACCCCTTCGACCTTCACCTTGACCGGTTCGTGGTGGAGGAAGTCCTGCATCTCCTTCTCGGTGAACTCGCGGATCGGCTTGTTCGGGTCGAGGAGACCGGACTCCGCGTACACGCGCACCGTCCAGAAGCTGTCCGACTTCCATCCGGGGATGGTGAACGCGCCCTCGGCCAGCGACTTGGTGTCGTCGTAGAGCTGGGTGAGGTCGATGTCCGAGACCGCGCCGCGGCCCTCGCAGCGGGTGCACATGCCGCCGGTGCGGTTGAACGTCGCCTTGACCGTCTTCTTCGCCCCCTTCTCTACGGTGATGGCTCCGCTCGCCCGCACGGAGGCGACGTTGAAGGCGAAGGCGCTGGGCGAGCCGATGCGCGGTTCGCCGAGCCTGCTGAAGAGGATGCGCAGCATCGCGTTGGCATCGGTGGCGGTGCCGACCGTGGAGCGGGGGTCGGCTCCCATGCGCTGCTGGTCGACGATGATGGCGGTGGTCAGTCCGTCGAGTACGTCGACCTCCGGGCGGGCCTGCGTCGGCATGAAGCCCTGCACGAAAGCGCTGTACGTCTCATTGATCAGCCGCTGCGACTCGGCGGCGATCGTGGCGAACACCAACGAGCTCTTGCCCGACCCCGAGACCCCGGTGAACACCGTCAGCCGGCGCTTGGGAATGTCGACGCTGACGTCCTTGAGGTTGTTCTCGCGTGCCCCGTGCACACGGATCACGTCATGACTGTCGGCGACGTGCGGCACGGACGCGCCCGCGTCCGCTCTCCTGGCCCTGCTCATCGTGGTGCCTCCATGTGGGGTGCGACCGCCTTCACGGCCTACCGGCCTACGACGACATCCGCCGGCCCGATCGGCCCGATCGGTCCGGTCCGGCTTCGGACCCCGCGGTTCGAGCAACGCCGGGAGCTTCCCATGATGAACGCGGGACACGACAACAGCCCGCTCTCCGTCCGATCGGCGGTGCCCGCGCCGAAGGGAAGCCCTCAGCTTCCCCCGGGCAACCTCAGCGCGCGCAGGACACGCTCCCTGCGGGCCTCCCGCGCCTTCGGTGTCAGGGCTTGCAGCAGCGGAAGGATCAACTGGTAGCGCGTTGTCCTGTCCAGCGCGTCGAAGGCCCTCTTCGCCTCGGGGTCGGCGTCGAGCTCCGCCGCCAGATCGGGCGGCGCGACGGCGTTCTTCTGGGATTCGTACGCCTTCGTCCAGCGGCCGTCCTCCTGCGCCCTGCGCACCTCGGCCATTCCGGGCTCGCGCATCCGCCCCTGCGTGAGCAGCACCGCCACCTTGTCGACGTTGACCTGCGACCACAGGCTCCCCGGCCGCCTCGGCACGTACCGCTGGAGATAGTGGTCCCCGTCGAGCGAGCGACGCTGTCCGGAGATCCAGCCGAAGCACAGTCCGGTGTCGACGAGTTCGTCGTCGGTGACGGACGGGATTCCTGACTTCTTCTTCGTCACCTTGACCCAAACGCCTTCCTGGCGGCCGAAGTTGTCCTCCAGCCAGCTTTCGAAGGCCTTTCCGTCCAGGAAGGCGCGGACCTCGACGCCATCGATCGGATCAAGCCCGCTGCCCCCGCCTGCTCCACCGTTCTCCGTCATGCGGACAGGTTATGGGGAGGCCCTTTCCGCGGTCTTCATGACGGTCGGGCCCATGGTTCTCCCTTCTACGCCTCTACGCCTCCACGCCTCTACGCCTCTACGCCTCTACGCCTCTACGCCTCTACGCCTCTGGATTAAATACGGAGCAGCGCTGTATCGTTTCTGCATGACGATCGACCCTGCCGCTCCTCCTCCCCGCCCACCCGGGCGCCCTCGCAGCCGTGAGGCGGACGAGGCGATCCTCGCCGCAGCGCTGGACCTGCTGATCGAACGGGGTGGCGGCGCGACCAGCATCGAGCAGATCGCCCGCCGTGCGGGGGTCACGCGGGCGACCGTGTACCGCCGGTTCCCAAACCTGACGGAGCTCCTGGTGCGTGCCATCGAGTGGGAGTACCGGAACACCACCCCCGAAGCACTGAGCTGGCCGGACGTGCCTGCCATGGTCCGGGACTGGGCCCGCCACCTCAGTGAACCCCGTTCCCGCCGGCTCGTCCGCCGCCTGTACGGAACGATGGACGACCTGCCCGAGCTGCTGCGCGCCTACGACGCGGCCTACGGAAGTCACCGCGGTCGCGCCGTCCGTAACACCCTTGAGCACGCCAGTGCCGCAGGTGAGCTGCCCCCGCACTGCGACCCGGAGACCCTCCAACTGGTACTCAGCGGCGCGGCACTTCAGCACCTGGCTGCGTATCCCGACACCACCGCCGCCCAGGACGTCGAGGCGTACTTCCTCGCCGTCCTCCGGCAGGTCGGTTTCCCCTCCCCTCCCCCTGCCCACTCCACTCCCCCGCGAAGGAGCACCTCACGATGACGCAGGACAACACTCCGGCAGACATGTCATGGCTCGGCCAGGACATCCGACGAGCCCGCCGACAGGGCACGGAAGGGCTCGCCCGCCGTCAACGCGCCCGGTTGGCCGACGCCGTGGCCCGGGCCCGTGCAGGGTCTCCGTACTACCGCGATCTCTACCGGGGCCTCCCCCGGCGGGTGGATGACCCGGCCCTCCTCCCCGTCACCGACAAGCGCCGGTTAATGGAGCGGTTCGACGACTGGTCGACCGACCGGGAGATCACGTACGACAACATCCGCGCCTTCGTCGACGACCCCGAACAGATCGGGCAGCCCTTCCTGGGCAGGTACATGGTGGCCACCACCTCCGGAACCAGCGGCCGACGCGGGCTGTTCGTACTCGACGACCGGTACCTGAACGTGGGTGCCGCGCTCATGTCACAGGCCCTCACCACCTGGCTGGGACCCTCGGGCATCCTGCGGGCTGCGGCCCGAGGCGGCCGATTCGCTCAACTCGTGGCGGTGGGCGGGCATTACGTGGGATTCGCCGGCAACCGTCGCGCGGCCCGTGAAGGAGGCTGGCGCAACAAGATCCTTCGCGTCTTCTCCGTCCACACCCCGCTGCCCGAACTGGTCGCCCAGCTCAACGCATACCGGCCGGCCGTCATCATCGGCTACACCAGCACGATCATGCTGCTCACCGCGGAGAGGGAAGCCGGGCGCCTGACGATCGACCCCGTGCTGCTGCAACCGGCAGGCGAGACCATGACCACAGCGGACATGAACCGGACAGCCGCAGCCTTCGGCGGCCGCACCGCTGTCCGCACCGCCTACGGAGCCACCGAGTGCACCTATCTCAGCTATAGCTGCGCGCAGGGCTGGTACCACGTCAACTCCGACTGGGCCGTGGTGGAACCGGTCGAGGCGGACTACCGGCCGACCCCACCCGGCCAGTACTCGCACACCGTCCTCGTCACCAACCTCGCCAACCGTGTGCAACCGTTCCTTCGGTACGACCTCGGGGACAGCGTCCTCCTGAAGCCGACGCCCTGCCGCTGCGGCAGCCCACTGCCCGCGATCCGAGTGCAGGGCCGGGCGGGCGACATCCTGACCTTCCCCGGTGCCTCCGGCGAAGAAGTACGGCTCAGTCCGCTGGCGTTCAGCACGCTCTTCGACCGCACGCCCGGAGTGGAGTTGTTCCAGGTCGTCCAGACCGCCCCCTCCGTACTCCGCGTTCGACTGCGACTGACCGGGGGTGCGTTGCCAGATGAGGTCTGGGGCTCGGTGGAGACGGAGCTGAAGGTGTTGTCCGCGGACAACAACCTCGGCGAGCTGACCATCGTGCGAGCCCCGGAACCTCCTCAGCAGTCGCCCGGTGGCAAGTACCGGACCGTGATCCCCCTCTCTGAAGGCTCCTGAGCCACCACCAAGCCCTCACAGGAAGCCAAAAACGCCCAGGAGGGCCACTGGGAGCCTCCCGCAGCGGCGATGACCCCATCACACCAGCCCTCGTGAGTTCGGGCCTCTGAGCGCCCATTCTGTGGGTCGATTTTTGCCCGGATTCGCGAAAATTGCGTTTCTCGTCGACTTTGGGGTCGCCAATGGGCCACCGGCGGCCCCGGCTGTTGTCCGCGGACAACACATGCGCTTGTTGTCCGCGGACAACAACGAGTGCCCTTGCTCATTCACTCGGCGGCCGCTCCTGCTGTTTGCTCGACGTCACCTGGTGGTGCGTGCGCCACCGTTCACATTCAGAACCTGCCCGGTGATGTGCCGGGCAGCCGGCGACGCCAGGAAGGCCACGGCGCCCACGATGTCCGCGGGCACTCCTGCCCTGCCGGTTGCGGTGGCGTCGATCAGAGAGCTGCGCCGGTCGTCGAAGAGGCGGTCACGGAAGAACTCCGTGTCGGCGATGTAGCCGGGCGACACCACGTTTGCCGTGACGCCGCGGGGTCCGAGTTCTGCCGCGACGTTCAGGTTCCAGTTGGCGAGCGCGGCCTTGGCCGCACCGTAGGAACCTGAAGCCTGGTCGGCCGCGATGGATCCGATCTGCACCACCGTCGCTCCTGCCGACAGCCGTGACTCCAGGGCCTTGGTCGTCAGAGCGGCACTGATCAGATTCGCCTCCAAGTTGGCCCGGAACGCCTGGGCATACGACGCCAGGTCGGGCTCCGCTTCGGATGCTCGGTCGAAGTCGGTATTGCCTCCGGCATTGTTGATCAGTACGTCGATCCTCCCAGGGAGTTCCTCCAGGAGCCGCTGAAGCGCCTCCGGGTCCGTGTGGTCGCAGGACACGGCACGCATCTTCTTGTTCCGTGCAGCCACCTCGTTCAGGGGCCCGGGCCGTCGTCCCGTGATCACGACCGTGTCTCCCTGGGCCGCGAAGTGTTCGGCGACAGCACGGCCGATGCCCGTTCCGCCGCCCGTCACCAGGATGGTGCGTGACATACGATGCCTCCCAGAACTTGCCGTTCAGACCTAAATTTAGATCTAAACGTAAACAGAGGAGCGGTACTTTGGCAAGAGAACCAGTGAAGGCGGGCAAGGACGAGCAGTACCCGACGGACAGCGCTTCGGGCTATCCGGTCCAGGACATCGCAGCCGCCTGGGTACGTGAACGCCCCGGCACACCCGTCTCCTCCATCGGAATCGTCACCCCCATCTGGCGACTCGCCAAGCTCCTCGGCGACGACCGCAGGCGCGTTCTCGCGCAAGCAGGAGTGGACGCAGCCACCCTCGACCTTCTCAGCGTGCTGCGGAGAAGCGGTCCCCCTTACACCCTCAGCACCCGAGAGCTCAGTCGCCGCTCCTTGGTCACGGCGGGGGCCATCTCCCAGCGAATCGCCCGGGCGGAACGCGAAGGCCTGGTAACGCGCCGCCCAGGCGAGGGACGCCCTCGCACGGTCGACGTCACACTGTCCCGGGCCGGACACGACCTGGTCGAGGAGACCGTCGACCAGGTGCTGGGAAGGGAGGCCGAGCTGATCGGTGGCCTCGACAGTGAACAACAGGACCGGCTCACGGAGCTCCTCCAACTCCTTCTCCAGGACGTGCAGCACCGGCTCGGTGACACCCGTATCACCCACGTCGGCGAAGACTGAGCACGCGTGGTGTTGTCCGCGGACAACAGAATCAGCACACCGCTGAGGACAACGGTGGGTCTGAGACGTTGTCCGCGGACAACAGAACCGGCACACCGCCGAGGGCAATAACGGAGTTGAGTTGTTGTCCGCGGACAACGAGAGCGGCATACCGCCAAGAACGGCAACAGAGCTGAAACGTTGTCCGCGGACAACGGGACCGGCACACCACCAAGCGCGATGGTGGAGCTGAAACGTTGTCCGCGGACAACAGGACCGGCGCATCACCGGAGGAGAGCAGCGCGGATCCGAGATGTTGTCCGCGGACAACAGAGCCGACGCGCTTCGAGCAACCGGGGCTCTGGGGTGTTGTCCGCGGACAACAGCAAGCTCCAGCAAGTTCGTGGAGGCCCGGGCCGGCCGACCCGGGAAGTGAATCAGCGCGCCGATCGGACCGCCGGGGGAGAGGAGTGCCGGAAGAAGCGGTGAGCGTCCGCAAGCATCGATTCGATCAGGCCCGTGCTGCGGAGCAGGACGTCGAGAGCACGTTGCGGGTCCGCGCTGTACATACCGCTCGCCCAGGCCGCGTTCGCTTCGATCACTGCCCACTGCCCATCGGTCCGACCGACGTCCACGACGATGGCGGAGGGCAACGTCGTACCGCATGCGGACAGCAGGTCCGTGCCGAAAGCAGACGCGTCCTGGCTCAGCGGGCCGACGCTCAGCCGCCCGTGTTCCGCATACCTGCTTCCGGTGTGGACCGTCCCGTCGAGCAGGTACAGCCGGTATTCGACGGTGAACTCCACGACATCACTGACCAGTACCGGCGTTTCCGCGTCGATCTCGTCGGCCTCCGGCAGGCGTGATCCGTCGGTGTAGACCATGGCGCGGATCCGCTTGTCGTTGGGCGACTTGATGAACGCGGGCCGCCGCAGTTCCCGAGCCTGGCGGAACGGCATGAGAGTGATGTCCCGCTGAGTGAAGGCACGGGGCAACCGGGCCAGCCAGTCCTCGGGAGCCTGGAGAAGCGCGATGCCGAGTACGGGTGCCACCACGTCCGCGAAACTGGGCCCCGCATGGATGTGCTCAGCTCGCAACCCGGAAGGCACTTGAAAGGTGGGCAGTTGCTCCGTGGACAGTCCACGCTCCCGCGCGGCCTCACGCATCGTACGGGCGGACGCGGTGAGTCGGGGCGGCAGAACGAGCGTGGTGTTGTCCATCGGCTCAGTATTGCTGCGGGGTGCGCGGGGGAGAGGGGCAGGCCTGTTCCTCGCTCCGCGTAGAGAACGCCGAAGGGGCACGCCCCGGCATGGTCGACCGGATACGTGCCCCTTCGATTCGGTGGGGAAGCCTCACATGTGCTGGTGCAGTTCCTCGATCAGCGCGACGAGTTCTTCACTGCTGAGCCCTGCGGCCAAAGTGCGGGCCTGTTCCTTCGGCGTGGCACCGAGCTGCCGTACCAGTCGTCGGGCAGCGTCGGATCGTACGGATGCAGTGTCCGCGCCGCCGTCCCCGGACGCGTCACTGTCGTCATGGAGAGCGACGCTGTTGGTGGTCGGAGCAGCCACGCGGGGGGAGTTGTTGTCCGCGGACAACAGCTCGGCTTCCGGCACGGCCCGCACGGGGGCGGGCGTCGGGGCAGGGCTTTCCACGGGCTCGGGGGCGGGAGCCGGGACCGCGACAGGAGCCGCGGCTTCAGTCGGTACGGGCGCGGCGGACTCGGACACACGCGGGGCAGGGGCGTCCTGCCACACCGGCTGCGGCATGTTGTCCGCGGACAACACTTTCTCAGCCTCGGCCTGCTCCGCCGCGAACTCGGCGTTCTTCTGCGTGAGGGCCTCTTCGACGGTGCTCCGGCCCCGGCGTTTGATCGCTTCGGCGGCCGCCTTGACTTCCTCGCGGGCTCGGGCCTCCTGCTCCCGGTGGTCATGGAGGTACTGGAGAAGGGCCGGCACGCTGAGTCCGGGTTCCTCCTTCAGCCGCCGTGCCAGCAACCGCCCGTCCCGCTCGGGCAGGGAGCCCGTGCTGAGCATGTTCTGCAGGTCCTGGGGGAGGTCCAGCAGCGCGAGCTGATTGGTGATCCAGGAGCGGTCCCGGCCCAGACGCTTCGCGGCCCGCGCCCGGGCTCCCGAGGGAGACTCCTCGCTGCACACCAGCACCAACTGCTGCACGCCCCGGGCGCGTTCGACGACGTCGAAGTCCTCGCGCTCCAGGTTCTCCTTCAGCAGGTGGTCTATGAAGGCCTCGCGCGAGGACGCCAGGTCGTCCCGTACGACGAAGTCCAGTGACTCCAGGCCCACATGCAGGGCGCACCGGTAGCGGCGCTCGCCGTTGATCAGGACGTACTGAGCGTCGTCGATGGCCAGTTCGTGCTGCGGCCACACCTTGAGATAGGCCTTGCGGGAGATGGCCACACAGGCGGCGAGCTGGGTGTTGCGCAGCTCTTCGCCGAAGCGGGTCATCTCCTCCTCCGTGCCGAAGTTGCGGCGCGGGTTGAGGGGGGTCGGGGCGACTTCTTCCAGTCGGATGCGGGACAGCTCGTACTCCGGCACATCGCCCTGGACGAGCGCCTTGGCGCGTCCACGGGCGCTTCGGCCGCGCGGTACGCCACCGAAGGAGGAACCGGTGCCGAGACGGTCGGCGACGCTCATGAGGTGATCCTCCGTGCGATGGTGCGCATGATCTCGGACTGTTCGCAGTCGGGCGCGTAGCTGAGGAGCGGCTGCTTGAGGCGGACGGCCTCGCGCTGCTCCTTGCGCTCCGGCATGATGCCGATGACCGGCGGGTCACCGATCGCCTTCCAACTGTCCAGGGAGGAGGTGGCGATGTAGCCCTTGCGGCTGTCGTACATGTTGACGATGAAGCCGAGCATGGTGATCTCGACCTCCATGTCCGCGGTCAGATCCTGGATCTGGTCGTAGAGCATGTCGTAGGCGTCCGCGGACGAGTCCTCTGCGAGCACCGGCACGAAGACTCCGCAGGTCTCCGGTTCCTCGTCCTCGCGGGTGCGGCAGTAGTAGAGCGCGGTGTCCATGGAGTAGCCGAGGCTGGGCGGGCAGTCGACGACGATGTAGTCGAACTCCTTCTCCAACGGCTCCATGGCCTTCTCCAGGGCGGTCTCCTTGACCCGCACGAAGCGGCTGGTGGCCAGCTTCGCGTCGAGCAGGAAGGCGTCCTTGCACGCGGGCAGCAGGAACAGCCGGCCCGCGAAGCCGCTCTCCTCTATCGGGACGAGGAGCTCGCGCAGGTCGCCTTTGGCCTCGCCGAGCATGTGCTTGGCGAGGCTCGGCTCCTCGATGTCGAAGAGCTGGTAGCCGAGTTGCTTGGTGAGGTGGCCCTGCGGGTCGAAGTCGATGAGCAGGACGCGGTTGCCGGCCTCGGCCAGGGCCTGGGCCACACCGGAGGACGTGGCCGTCTTGCCGACGCCGCCCTTCTGGTTGCCGAAGATGATGCGCCGGGCGCCGTTGGGGCGGGCGGGCCGACGGGGGGAGGGGTGGGCTCCGAGCCACAGGCGGATGGCCTGGGCGATGCCCTGGTTGAAGGGGAGGCCGCGTTCCTTGCAGTCGTCCTTGAACTCCCCGTACAGGCCGGTGGGGAGGTACGTCGAGAAGGAGCTGCCGCCGGTTGTGTCGACGACGGGGTGCTCGGAGGCGTCCGAACGCCACGCCTGCACCCCTTCGGTGACGGCATCCTTGATGTCGACGCCCAACTCGGCTGCTCTGATCTTGAGTTCTTGGCGCAGGGAGGCGGGAAGCTTCGCCACTACCTTTTCCCGGTCGTCCGGGGCGTATGGGACGGTCATGCGGTTACCTTACTCACCTCCGGGGAGTTTTGGGTGACATGGGTGGGGCCGAAGGGCTGCGTGTCGGGTGGCAGGACCGGTTCTTGACGGTACGTGAGGGGTGCGGAACCCCCTGGCCGGGCCGAAGGAACGGGGTCCTCGCCGGTTCGCCACAGCCTTTCGCAGATCGGAGAATTCCCTCACACTCCGGCGACCAGCATCCCGCCCATGGCCACCATGGTGACCGCCACCACTGCGTCAAGCACCCGCCAGGCCCCCGGCTTTGCCAGCAGACCGCTCAGCAGGCGCGCCCCGTAGCCCAGGCCGGCGAACCAGGTCAGGCTCGCCAGCATCGCTCCCGCGCCGAAGGCCCACCGCAGAGAGCCGTGATCGGAGGCGACCGAACCGAGCAGGAGGACGGTGTCGAGGTAGACGTGGGGGTTGAGCCAGGTCATGGCGAGGCAGGTGAGCACGGCCGCACGGGCGGAGCCGGTCGCCTTGCCGGTCGTGGTGAGAGCGGCCTCGGGGGAGGGGCGCAGGACTCGTCGGGCGGCCAGGACTCCGTACGTGATCAGGAAGGCGCCGCCGGCGAGGCCCACCACGGTGAGGGCGGCGGGCCAGGCCGTGACGAACGCGCCGACGCCTGTCACTCCGAGCGCGATGAGAACGGCATCGGAGACAGCGCAGATCGCGACCACCGCGAGGACCGCATGACGGTGTGCTCCCTGTCGCAGGACGAACGCGTTCTGCGCCCCGATGGCGACGATGAGGGCGAGACCCGTTCCGAAACCCGCGAGCACTGCGGCGACGATCCCTGAGGTGCTGTCTGTCATGGTGTCGACGCTAGGGAGCGGCGTGGATTCAGTCCAGCTAAAGATTCTTACGTACCATTAGCGCTCGTGATGGAAGAACTTCCCCTGGACCAGGTCAACACCCTTCTCGCGGTCGTCGATGAGGGCACTTTCGACGCTGCCGCTGCCGCCCTCCACGTCACCCCGTCTGCCGTCAGCCAGCGCATCAAGGCTTTGGAACAGCGCACCGGGCGCGTGCTGTTGATGCGGTCGAAGCCGGTGCGGCCCACCGATTCGGGGCAGGTGATCGTGCGGTTCGCCCGTCAGCTCGCGCTGCTGGAGCGGGGTGCGCGCACCGAGCTGGGACTGACGTCGGAGCCCGGGGGGCGGCAGGGCCCGACACGGCTGGCCGTCGCCGTGAACGCCGATTCGCTCGCGACCTGGTTCCTGCCCTCTCTGACGCGGGTTCCGCGGGAACCCGCGATCTGCTTCGAGTTGCACCGTGAGGACGAGGGCCACACCACCGCCCTGTTGCGCGAAGGCCAGGTGATGGCGGCGGTGACCTCGTCGCCCGATCCCGTGGCGGGATGCAGCGTGCGAGCCCTGGGTCGGGCCCGGTACCTGCCGGTGGCCAGTCCGGAGTTCGAGGAACGGTACCTGGCGTCGGGACGGCTGGTGGACCGGCTCCGGGAGGCCCCGGTGATGTCCTTCGACCGACGGGACGCACTTCAGGACGTCTTCGTGCGCTCGCTGGGCGGGACTGATGCCCCGCTGCCCACCGCGGGCGCCTTCCGGCACTACATGCCGACCTCCGAGGGCTTCTGTGCCTCTGTGGTCGCCGGGCTCGGCTGGGGGCTCGTACCGGAGGCCCACGCACTGCCCCTGCTGCGGTCGGGGGCGCTGACGCTCCTTGCGACCGACCGCACGATGGACGTCCCGTTGTTCTGGCAGCAGTGGAAGCTCGACTCGCCGGCCCTGGCGGCGGTCGCGGCGGCGGTGGCCGCCACCGCCGCCGAGGAGTTGCTGCCACCGGGGTGACGGGCGGACGCCGGCCCTGGGTCAGGCGGTGAAGTTCCGCACGTACCGCTTCTGCCAGGGGGTCTCGACGGCACGCGGATCGTAGTGCGCACGCACGAAGTCGACGGCTTCCGCGGCAGGGACACCGTCGAGGACGACCAGACAGGCGAGTGCGGTACCGGTCCGTCCTCGTCCGCCTTCGCAGGCCAGTTCCACCCGGTCGGTCCCCGCCCGGTCCCAGGCTCCGGTGAGCAGGCGGCGGGCCTCGGCCCGGTCGGCGGGCAGGCGGAAGTCCGGCCAGCGCAACCAGGCAGCCTCCCAGGCGACTGCGGGCGGCTGCTTGCCGAGCAGGTAGATCGCATACGTCGGAGTGGTCCCCGGCGGCAGCGGGCGGCGCAGCCCCCGGCCCCGGACCAGTCGCCCGGACGGCAGACGGAGCACGCCGGGATCAGTGACGTCCCAGGGCGCTGCGGTGTCAGGTTCCATCATGCGTTCACGTTAGGCGACGCCTCGGCTCTGTGGGGCTGCGATACGGCAGATTCCCTCGCCAGGAGGCCGCAGGCAGGGCACCCGCGCCGTCGGGACTCCTCTACCGGGGGAGTACGGCACGGATCGTCTTGCCGGTGACAGGTACCGTCCCGGTCTCAGTGATGGCGGGCTGCCTCGGCGTGCACCGGGATCGCGGGTGACGGGCCCGCACGATCGTCACCTCCTGGGCCAGGAGCTGCACGAGGTGCCAGCCGAAGCCGCCGCTCCCGTCGTCGAGGTCGGGAGTGCGTTCGTGGGGGAGTTCCGGGCTGGGGTCGCCCACCGCGACGGTGAGGGTGTCGGGGGAGGCGGAGAAGGCGAGGGTGTAGCGGCCCCCGCCGTGCCGGACCGCATTGGTCACCAACTCGGACACGACGAGAACGAGGGAATCGGCTGCGTCCGCAGCGGGGGCGGGGGAGAGGCCCTCGGTGAAGTCCCGCGCAGCCCTCCGTGCGTGGGCGACGCCTTCGGTCCCCCAGCCACGCGTCGGACCGGGCATGCGGTCGGACGGGGTCCGCACCGCCCCTGTACGCCAGGACATCCCCGAACGACCGGGAAACGGATTCGTCGTCCCGGAGAAGCGCTGGGGGGACGCCTGCACTGCCCGCCGCCGGCCGCGCTCTTCGACGGTCTGCTGGACCAACTGCTCGCTGTTCATGCGCGTACGCCCCAATCCGTGATCGGTAGTACCGCCTTGAGGCAGGCGTATGCCCGGTCTATCGGCACTCAGTCGTCGCGGGAACATCCCTGAGGCGTTGCAGGTGCGAAATTCAGCTCGTACGAGTGACGGAGACGACATCCTGTGCCAAGAGGTGGGAGAGGCCCGGCCCCGCCCGGAGGACCGTCCCAGGAGCGGACTGGCAAGAAACCTCCGTACGACGGTTGAGTTTCCCAGTCCTTGAGTCCCTTGGTCCCTGTTGGTTTTGGATACCCGGGAACTCCGCCCGTACAAAGAGAAAACCGCTTCTCAGCGCCACGGACGTCTCCCGGCCAGACAGGATCTCACGCTGTCCTGCCCGGACGCCGACTGAGCTGCCCCTGAGGAAGTCATCCGAACCGTGGCCGGAAATGTACCCTGGCTTTCCTGCCTGGGGCGGTGGCCCTTACCAGCCGCTGTGCTTCCTGATCCTCGGTTGCTGCTGCGTACGAAATTTCCTCCCGGCCGCGCGGGCACCGGAGGTCCATCCGGTCGACCCGCCAGCCACGATCGGAGCCGGCCGAGGGACTGAAGACCGCGAGGAGGGTCCGAAGGGACGGAACGACCCAGTGGGGAACACCCGTGCCCTCTTCGGTCGTGCGGCTCATTCCCGACTGGTCGGCGGGGTGCTCGGGACTGAACCCGGAGGGACGGACAAGTTCAGTCCCTCCGTTCAGTCCCTTCGTAAAAGTGCAGGTCAGAGCAGTCAGCCCAGTTCTGATCAAGGGACTGAGGGACTGAAGGGACTCAACTTCGCAGTATCCACCCCAATTGTGTGCGCGCGTGTATGCGGACGCGTGTAGTAGACAGGTATAAGCCTGAAGCGCTCATAACTAGGATTTTCAGTCCCTTCAGTCCCTTTCAGTCCCTGCCAGCGGCGGGCGCAACCCGCTGACCTGCAGGTTTACCGAGGGACTGAAGGGCGGGGACTGAACTGGTCCGTCCCCGCCCGTTCGGTCCCTGGCTTCACGGAGGCGCAGAAATGACCGACACTCGGACACGTGTGCGACATGCGGTCTCGGGGCACCCGCCCGCCCCGCAGGAGCCGCCCGGCGCCCACGTGAACGGGCTCGGGAGGAAGACCGCCCACCCGCCGAGGGCTCAAAGGGACTCAAGGGACTGAAGAACTGATACAACGGCAGTTCCCCGCGGAGAATGCCCACCCTTGCGCTAGGCTCAGGAGCTCATAGGAAAGTTCAGTCCCTTCAGTCCCTCATACAGGAACCAATAGGGCGCTGACCAGCGCCTTCATTGACAGGGACTGAAAAGCACCAGAACGCACGACCTCTGACCCCGACAAGGACGACCGCGTGCCGCGCCACGGTGAGACCAGTACCCCAGTCCCTCCAGGGACTGTGCGGGCACACGACGTTGCCCGCTGGTGCGCAGGCAACGGCTGGCCGGTGCACCCGTTGGCTCCGGGCCGGAAGACGCCTGCTGCCAACTGCAACGCGTGCCGGGAAGTCGGCCACCAGACCCGGGACTGCCTCTGTATCCCCGCAGGACGGTGGTGCCACGGTTTCCGGGCCGCCACGACCAACGCGGCCCGGATCGACGACTGGTGGGGCGCGCACCCCACGATGGGTGTGGGCGTCGCCTGTGGCCCCGCAGGACTGGTCGTGCTCGACGTGGACGCGCACAGTGCCGAAGTGCCGCACCGGGACCGGCTCCTGCCGGGCATTCACATCGACCCGCGCGTCGACCTGACGGGACTGGCCTCCGGGTTCGACACGCTCGCCCTGCTCGCCGCCTACCGGGGCCACCAGGATCCGGCGAAGGACGAGACGACCCTGCGTGTGCGCACTCCCTCGGGAGGTCTGCACATCTGGTACCGAAACACCCGTCCCGAGACCCGTTTCCGCTCCTCCACCGGTTCGAGCCCCAAGGTGGCGCTGGCCTGGCAGGTCGACATCCGGGCGGACAACGGATACATCGTCGCGCCGACCAACCGGATCCCGCAGGGGACCTACGCCCCGGTCGGCGACGCCCGGATGCCGGCCCCGCTGCCGGACTGGCTCGCCGACGAGCTGACCCGCACCGGGCACGTCGTCCAGGTGCGCGCCCAGACCCCTGTCGCCACGCGCGTCCCCGGCGACGTACCGGCGCGCGAAACCCCCGGGCAGCAGCAGCCCCTCGAAGCTCTGAAGCCCCCTCAGGCGCCTTCTGCGGCCTTTGGGGCCCATCTGCGCGGTCTACGTGCCCCCACCGCCCCCAGGACGGCACAGAGGCTTCTGGACCCTCTCCTGGCCGAGGTGGCGGCCTGTGCGGCGATTCCGGAGGGCGCGAGCTTCTCCGAAAAGCTCAACAGGGCCGCGTACACCGCGGGCGGTCTGGTGGCCGGCGGCCACTTCGCGGAACCGCAGGCACGTGAACTCCTGACCCAGGCGGCCCAGACGGCCCGCCCGCACCAGCCGCAGCGCAACTCCACCATCATCGACTCCGGCCTTGCCGCAGGTGCCATCCGACCGCTCCACCCCCAAGGACGCCCATGAGCAGCGCCGAGAGCATGAGCTTCGACGCCACTGCCGCCGCTCAGCAGATGCTCGAATTCCCGGTTCCCGAACCGGATTCGGACACCGCGACCGCCAGCACGCCCCTCCCCGGCCAGCCGGCGTCGGGCCCCGCCGGCGCGCCCGGGCCGCTCGCCGTGAACGAGTCGTACGACACACTCGGACAGTTGCCGCACATGCTGACCGACCGGGGCAACGCCAAGCTGTTCGCCCAGTTGTACGGCGACCAGTTCCGCCACGTCGAGGGCCTCGGCTGGTACTCCTGGGACCAGTACCGCTGGAAGCGCACCGGCGGCGAGAAGGCCGCCCTGTGGGCTGCCGGAGACATGGCCGAACAGATGCCCGCGCAGGACCCGCGCGGCTTCTTCAGCGACCGCGAGCTCTACGCCCACCGCAAGCGCACCATGTCGACGCCCGGCATGAAGGCCCTGCTCACCCAGGCCAAGGCGTCTCCCGCGCTGACCCTCGACCCGGACGTCCTGGACGGCGACGCGTACGCGCTGTGCACCCCGGAAGGGGTCGTGGACCTCCACACCGGCGACATGCACAAGCCCGACCCGGTCAAGGACATGCACTCGCGGGCCACCAGCGTCGGCCCGCAGAACATGCCGACGCCGCGCTGGCACAAGTTCCTCCACGACACCTTCGGCGACGACGAGAAGGGACTGGAGACCATCCGGTTCCTGCACCTGCTGCTCGGCTACTCGATCACCGGGGACGTCGGCGCGCAGGTCCTGCCGTTCCTCTTCGGCGCGGGCGCCAACGGCAAGTCCGTGCTCCTCGACGTGATGATCCAGATCCTCGGCGACTACGCGGACGCCGCCCCGCCCGGCTTCCTGATGGAGAAGGGCAAGTTCTCCGAGCACTCCACCGAGCTCACCGAACTGCACGGCCGGCGCATCATGGTCTGTTCCGAGCTCAAGCCCAACGACAAGTTCGACGAGTCCCGGGTCAAGCTGCTGACCGGCGGCGACCGCATCAAGGCCCGCCGGATGCGCCAGGACTACTTCTCGTTCGCACCCACCCACAAGCTGTGGCTGCTCGGCAACCACCGCCCCGAGGTCGGCACCGGCGGCCACGCCTTCTGGCGGCGCATCCGGCTCATCCCGTTCGAGCGCGTCGTGCCCAACAAGCACAAGATCGACAACCTGGCCTTCGAGCTCGTGCGCGACGAGGGGCCCGGCATCCTGCACTGGCTCATCGAGGGTGCGATGAGCTACCTGGAGACCCGGGACCCGCTCACGGGTCCTGATTCCGTACGTATGGCCACCGAGGCGTACGAGTCGACCGAGGACCACATCGGCCGATTCCTCAAGGAGTGCTGCGTCAAGAGTCCGCCCACCGCCAACGGGCCCGACCGCTCCTCCGACCTCCGGGTCGAGCAGGGTGTGCTGTACGCGGCTTACGGCACCTGGTGCAACGCCAGTGAGGGAATCCGGCCCGCGACCTCGCGTTCTTTCGCCAGCCGCATCCGCCAGGAACTCGGCCTCGCGTCGCCGAACGACATGATGAAGTCCAGCGGAAAGAAGTACTACCCGGGTCTGGGCCTGCTCACGGACGAGGAAGATCCGGCGGTCGCGGGGGCCGTTTCCGGTACTTCGAACGGCTTGGCAATCACATGACGCCCATTCGTGCACTGTGCCGTGACAGCGGGCAGCCTTACGATGGGTACCGAGCCTCCGGGCAGACGCACTCACGGGACCCGAAGACCGGACCCGGCCCGGAGCGAGAAAACAGAGGCCGGTGCGTGGCCGGACACAACGAGGAGGGGCTTCAGCCATGAGCTCGCTACTGAACGAGAGCGATCTCGCCCACGAGAATGCGGTGGTGTGGCTGGAGAGCCCCGACGACCTCGACTATGTGCGTCAGGCTCTCGACAAGACGCCGCGCCGCCGCGGCAAGCCGCGTTATGCCCGGGACGGCCGCCTCGTCGGCTACACCGAGCTCGACGAACACGCCGAGGCCGACCCCGACAGCGGACTGCACAAGCGACGGGTCTTCTTCCTGCTGCCGCACGACCGCGACACCGCCCCCGGCGGGTACTACGCGGAGGGCGCGCCCGGTGAGGCCGTCGATCCGCGCACGATCGATCCGCAGAAGGTCGGCGAGAAGACGCCGCGCTCGCAGCAGGGCGCGTCGGCCGCGGCCATAGCGATGCCCTGATACGCGAGCATGGCGCGACGGTCCGGTGCGTCGTGTCCCGGGAGCCGGCAGCGCGGGACGCGGACGGTCCCCGATGGGTGAAACTGGCCGCGTGACCTCAGCTCCGGTGCAGCCGCCGTTCCGTGACCGAGACCGTCCCGCGCTCGGGCGCGGCGTCTCCACCCTGATCCCGTCCGGCCCCGGAACGGCCGTGGACTCCGCTGCGGACCGCGCGCGGGCGGCTCTCGCGGGTGTGCGGACGGTACCGGTGCACGTCGGAGTGCTGGAGGCGGCGGTCGTGCTGCTGGAGGAGCGCTCGCGGATCAGCGACGATGCGACGGAACGGGCGGCGGCCGCGGCGACGGTGGCGAAGCTGCGGGAAGCGATGGACGCCGCCTCCTCCTGAGGGGCGTGGCGGTCCGGGCGGCTAGGGATGTCCCAGCGGCCGGGGCTGTTCGAGTGCGCCGTGCAGGGCGGTGCGGACCGTGCGCGTGACAAATTCCGCGTCCAGCGGGAGCTGGCGGAAGGCGACACGCAGCCACGCGGCCCCGGCGAGCATGTCCATGAGGTGCATCAGAAGAGCCGGATCGGTGTCCGGGGCGAGCTCCCCGCGCGCGATCGCGCGATCGAGGATCGGCTGTTCCCTGGCCAACCGGTCGGCGAAGAAGTTCCGGGCGTGGAGAGCGAGTTCGGGGCTCTGGGCGACGGCGCCGAGCGAGGCGATCGCGATGCTGGCGGTCGGCCGGGTGGTGAGCAGGGTGACGACGGAGTTCAGGACCGTCTCCAGGTCGCCCTGGAGCGAGCCCGTGTCGGGAAGCGGGAAGCCGAGCCGGGTGCTGTTGACGAGAGCCGCCCCGAGCAGCGCGCCCTTGGAGGGCCACCAGCGGTAGAGGGTCGTCTTGTTGACGCCGGCGCGCTCGGCGACGCCCTCGACGGTCAGGCCCTCGTACCCCTTGTCCTGAAGGAGGTCGAGGGTGGCGTCGAAGATCTCCTGGGACTTGCGGGGACCGCTGGTCCGCTTCACGGGCGCGCTCCCCACCCCGGAGGCGGGCGGCGGCTGTTGGGTATTCATGGCTGCCGACACTAGCAAGGCGGGAAGTCCAAAAACAACGCAACGTAGCGTTGATTTTGGTGTTAGCTTGCCGCCATGACCTCCATCGGCTCAGTGCTGCCCGTCGTCTTCCTGCACGGTGTCCGCGTCAGCGGCACGATGTGGCATCCCGTCATGCGGGCCGTCGACGCGGACCCCGCGCGCCGCCGGACGGCCGCTCCCGACCTGCCCGGTCACGGCCGACGGAGCGGGGAACGCTTCACCATGGACGGCGCCGTCGGCGCGGCGGCCGCGGCCATCGACGAACTCGGCGGCCGGGCCCTGCTCGTGGGGCTCTCGACCGGTGGGTACGTCTCCATCGCCACGGCGGCCCGGCATCCCGAGAAGGTGGCGGGCGTCCTGGCTCTCGGCTGTACGGCAAGACCTCGGGGCGTATACGCCTCCCTCTTGCGTCGGCAGTTCCACCTCGGGGCCCGCCACCCCGAGACGGCCGAGCGGCTCAGCGTCCGGGGCTTCCGGCGCGTGCTGTCCGCGCCCGCGGCCGCCGCCATGAGCGCGGGCGGGCTGTCCTGCGAGGCCATGGGCGACGTGGCGGACGCCGTCACCGCCACGGATCCGGTCGCCCTGCTCGCCGACTACCCCGGCCCCGTCTGGCTGGTCAACGGCTCCCGGGACCCCTTCCGCGGTGACGAACGCGCCTTCCTGGCCGCCTGCCGCGACGGCCGCCTCGCGGTGTGGCCGGGCCTCGGACACCTCTCGACCCTGTCCGACCCGCAGGCGGTCGCCCGTACCGTGCAGGATCTGGCGGCCGTCGTGGAGCACCGGGAGTGCGCGGCCGGGCAGGGACCCGGCGCGCGACAGCACCGGGGCTTGTTCGCGGGGTGACGGTGGGCGAACATCGGGCGCGGTGGGCGCGTGGTGGACGCGGCCCTCGGACGGGGAGACGGCGTGGTGGAGTCAGGTGCGGGGCAAACGGGAACCGAACCGGCGGGTTCCCTGGACCCGGGGACGTCGGAGCAGGGCGTGACCGGAGTGAAGGCGGAGCTCGACCGGTTGATGGAGGTCTTCCTCGGCGCTTTCGACAACCGGGGCGGACGGCACGCGAACGTCGGCGTCGTACGGGAGGTGTTCATTCCGGAAGGGATGATCATCAGCAACGTTGCTGGGCAGACCGTGATCTACGACCTGGACGGCTTCGTGGCGCCCCGGGAGAGGATCCTCAGCGACGGGACGCTGACGGAGTTCTCGGAGTGGGAGGTCGCCGAACGGACCGAGATCTTCGGGACGGTCGCCCACCGGTTCAGCGAGTACGGCAAGTCCGGCTTCCGCGACGGGGAGTGGTTCGAGGGGGCGGGCCGCAAGACGACCCAGTTCCTCAGGACGCCGGACGGCTGGCGGATGAGCTCGATGGCGTGGGACGACGTGCGGTAGGCGCGCCGGAACGGGCGGCGCTTCGGCGCCGGTGGGGGTGTCGCCGTCCGCGCACCGGGGGCCTCCGGGGCGTGCGGACGGGGGCACGGCGTGCCGATATCGCTGGTCACGGGCGGTACGAGCGGGGCAGAATGCCGTTCCGTGAAAGAGAACGACAGCATTCGCATCACTTCGTTCGCCGAGCGCCCCGAACTGATCGGGCGGGCGTATGAAATCGCCGACACCTGGCCCGAGTTCACCGCGCACGAACCGGTCGTCAACGCGCTGCTCGGCCGGGTGGTCGAGGAGTTCCCGGAGTACTGCGTGGTCGCGACGGACGGGGACCGCGTCGTCGCGCGCGGCCTCAGCGTGCCGTTCAGCGCGGTGCTCGACGGCCGCGAGGAGATGCCGGACCGGGGCTGGGACCAGGTGCTGCTGTGGGCGTCCGAGGACCGGCGGTCCGGGAACCGGCCGACGGTCGCCAGCGCGCTGGAGATCACGATCGACGCCGACCACCTCGGCTGCGGGCTGTCGTACCGCATGCTGGACGCGATGCGCGGGGCGGTCGGCCGGCAGGGGCACGACACCCTGCTCGCACCGGTGCGTCCCAATGCCAAGCACCTGCGGCCGACGGTGCCCCTGTCCTCGTACGTCCAGGACCTCCGCGAGGACGGACTGCCGGCCGACCCGTGGCTCAGGGTGCACGTCAAGGCGGGCGGCACGGTGCACAGGGTCGCGCCCGCGTCGATGACCGTGAGCGGCTCGTTGGCCCAGTGGCGGGAGTGGACCGGGCTGCCCTTCGAGGAGGACGGGGACGTGGAGGTTCCCGGGGCGCTCGTGCCCGTGCGGTGCTCGCTGGAACACGACCGGGCGGTGTACGTCGAACCGAACGTATGGGTACGGCACCGGGTGACGCCGCCGGTCGCGTAGGAGCGCTGGCGGGCGTCACGGGCAGGCCGGAGGGGCGAGGGGCGGGATGCCGTCGGCGTACCACCGGTCGTCCGTCTGCGTGATCTGCCAGGTCAGACAGGTGGGGCGGCCGTCGGCAGCAGTGGTCCCCAGGTGGAGGAACTGTCCGCCGTCGGCGGTTCGCACAGTGGCCGGGGGACTCGTCGGGCCCGCACCGGTGAGACGTGCCAGGAGGGTCGCCGCGTAGTCGTCCCCGACCGTGTCCGGGGCGAAGAGACGCTGGAGGCGATCGGCGTCCTGGTCGCGGACGGCCCGTGTGACGTCGGTGCTCAGCGCCGTGGCCGACGGGGAGCCCTCCGGGGGCTCGTGCGCGATGGCGACGCAGACCGCGGCGAGCCAGAGGACCAGCCCCAGCGGCAGGAGGAGCAGCACGGGTCTTTTCCGGGGGACTGCCGGGCGGGAGGCCAACGCGGCTGCTCCTTCGGGTGCGGGGAGGTGTGGCGGGCGGTATGCCGAGGGTGTCATGGGGCCGGGTGGCGCGGGGACGCGATTCGGCCAGGGCGCGGAGGGAGGGCTCGGATCAGGGCTTCGGGCGCAGGTGGGTGCGTTCGCCGTCGTGGTCGAGGATGCAGAGCATCTCCGCCGGGCCGTCGTACGCGCCGAACGCGTGCGGAATCATCGTCGAGAACTCGGCGGCCTCGCCGGCCTCGACCAGAATCGTCCGCTCGCCGAGCAGGAGCTCGACGGTGCCGGACAGCACGGTGAACCAGTCCTTGCCCGGGTGGACCCGCTGGGAGTCCGCGCTGCCGCGCGGGGCCGGCTGCGTGAGCCGCATCCTGGCCACGCTCATGCCCTGGGGGCCCGGTTCCCGGCTCAGGATCCACGTCGTCCGGCCGCGAGCCTCGTCGCGCTGCGGGCGGATCACCACGTCGTCGTCCGAGACCGTTTCCACGAGCTGGTCCAGGGAGGTGCCCAGCGCACGGGCGATCGGGGCGAGCTGGTCGAGGGCGATCCGGCGGTGGCCCGTCTCGATGCGGCTCAGGGTGGACGGGCTCAGATAGCAGCGGGCGGCGAGTTCGTCCAGGGACCAGCCCTTGGCCACGCGCAGGCCCCGGATTCTCTTGCGGACCAGGTTGTCGAGCTCTCCGTCTTGCGTCATGCGCAAGATTGTATGTCCAGTGCGCAAGGGCGGCGTACGGTCGGAAGTCGGAAGAGGAGCTGGAACGAGAGTCGGGAGCAGGACGATGGCGCAGCAGAACGAGGTTCCGGACCACCACGGGCAGGGGGCGGGGCACGGGCCCGGTGGGCTGCCGAGCCACGGTGCGGGGCACGGGCACTCGGCCGGACACGGGCACTCGGCCGGGCACAGTCACGGTCACTCTGCCGGGCACAGTCACGGTCACTCTGCCGGGCACGGCCATGAGCACGGACACGGCGGGCATTCCGCGGCGGACGAGGCCGGGCTCGCCGAGGTCCTCGACCTCGACGCCGAGGTCCTGCACTCCTACCTCGCCGAGGTCATGGCCCTGCTGGCCGGCCTGACCGCGGCCACGCCGCCGCGCCGCATCCTGGACCTGGGCAGCGGCACCGGCACCGGCACCCTCGCGCTGCTCCAGCAGTTCACGGGTGCCGAAGTCACCGCCGTCGACCTCTCCGAGGAGATGCTGCGGCGCGTCACCGCCAAGGTGGGCGCGGCCGGGATCGCCGGGGACCGGCTCCGTACCGTACAAGCCGATCTGGACGCGGACTGGCCGGGCGGCCTCGGACCCGTCGATCTGGTGTGGGCCTCCGCGTCCTTCCACCACATGGCCGACCCCGACCGTGCCCTCGCCGAACTGCTGGCCGTGCTGCGGCCCGGCGGGCTGCTGGCGGTGGCGGAGATGGACGCGTCGCCGTTCCCGCGCTTCCTCTCCGCGGCGGCGGAGGTCGCGCTCGGGCGGCCGGGGCTGGAGGAACGGCTGTACACCGCCGTCGCCGGGGAACACGCCGAGGCCGTACCGCACCTCGGCACCGACTGGGGTGCGCGGCTGGTGGCCGCCGGGTTCGCCGTCGAGTCGGAGCGGCGCTTCGACATCCGCCTGACCGCACCGCTGCCCGACGCGACGGGGCGGTACGCGCAGGCCACCTTGCGGCGGCTGCGGGACCGCCTCGTGGACCTGCTGGGTGCCGAGGACCGGGCCGCGCTCGCCGTGCTCCTCGACGAGGACGGTCCGCAGAGCATCCTGCGCCGCGACGACCTCACGGTCGTCACGTCGCGGACGCTGTGGGTGGCCCGCAGGCCGGAACAGCGGTAACGGCCCCGGCGCCGGAAGGACGGCGAACGCCCGCAGCGTCATGGCGCCGCGGGCGTCCGGTCGTTGCACGGGGGGACTTCGGTGCGGTACGAGGGCGGTGTCGGCCCAGGTCAGGCGCCGGCCAGCGTCAGCTTCACGGCGAATCCGAGGAACAGCACCCCGGCACCCGTGGTCGCCCCCGCCGACAGCCGCTTGCGGCGGCGGAAGGCCGTGGCGAGCCGGGTGCCGCTGAAGATCAGCGCGGTGAGGTAGAGGAAGCTCGCCAGTTGGGCGAGCACGCCGAGCAGGATGAAGGAGAGCGCGGGATAGGCGTAGGACGGGTCCACGAACTGCACGAAGAACGAGATGAAGAAGAGGATCGCCTTCGGGTTGAGGAGGCTGATCACGAGAGCGCGCCGGTACGGGCGCTCGACCGCGGTCGGGGCCTCGGCCGCCGGGGCCACGGCGTCGGTGTTCTCGTGCCGGGTGCGCCACATCGACCACGCGGCCCGCATCATGCCGATCGCGAGCCAGGTCAGGTAGGCCGCTCCCGCGTATTTCACGATGCCGAACAGGAGCGCGTTCGCCTGGAGCAGGGACGCGACGCCGGCGGCGGAGAGCACCATCAGTACGGCGTCGCCGCACCAGACGCCCGCGGCGGCTCTGTACCCGGAGCGGACGCCCCGGCGAGCCGCGACGGACAGTACGTACAGCGAATTCGGTCCCGGCAGCAGAACTATCAGGACGAGACCCATGAGGTAGGTCGGGAGATCGGTTACACCCAGCATGGGGGGAGTGTCACATGCGCACGCCCTGTCCTGCTCCGCCTTTTCGCATACCGGAAGCGGGCCGGTCCGGGGGCCGTCTGGACGCCCTGGGCCGGTACGCGCCCGTCCGAGGCTCCGGAGGGCTTCGGCCTGGCGGTGCACCGGCAGCGGTGTCAGGCGGAGGCGGGTGAGGGCGTCAGTTCGCGCTCGTAACAAAGGGAAGTGCTCAGACCCTCGTACGCTCCGAAGTTCGGGATCCGGCGGTATCCGCGACGGGTGTAGAAGCGGACGGCGTCCGGCTGGGCGAGGCCGGTCTCCAGCCGCAAACGCGTCCAGCCCCGGGCCCGCGCCCAGTCCTCCAGCGCCGCCAGGACCAGGGGCGCGACACCCGCGCCGCGCTGGTCCGGGGTCACGTACATGCGCTTGACCTCGCCGGTGCAGGCGCCGATGTCGCGCAGCCCGCCGCAGCCGACGGCGGTGCCGTCCTCGGTGCGGGCGACGACGAAGACCGCGATGTCGTCCGCCGACGGAGGCGTGCCCGGTTCGCTGTCCGGGGTTCCGTAGCGTTCGGCGATCTCCGCGCGCTGCCGGGCGCGGAGGGCGGTGGCGTCGGGGTCGTCCCAGCCGACTTGCTCGATCCGTGTGGGCCTTGTGGGCTTCGCGGGCCCCGTCGGCGTCAGGGGCTTCGTGGTCGTCATGGGCGTGCATTGTGCCCGGGACATGTTTCGGGGAGGTTCCGGGGCTTCTCCGGTGCCGTTGGCCGTTGCCTTGACGCCGGGGTCAACGTTTAGCGTCGTCCTCATGCGCATCGGTGAGCTGGCGGAGCGGGCCGGGGTCAGCACCCGGACCCTGCGGTACTACGAGGCGCGCGGGCTGCTGCCCGCGCGCCGCTCGGTCAACGGGTACCGCGTGTACGGGGACGACGACCTGCGGCTGGTGGAGCAGATCCGTACCTTGCAGGGCGTCGGATTCGGGTTGGAGGAGACCCGTCCGTTCGTGGAGTGCCTGCAGGCAGGGCACCCGGCGGGAGACTCCTGCGCGGCCTCGCTCGACGTCTACCGGCGCAAGCTGGCGGAACTCGATGTGCTGATCGGGGAGTTGCAGGCGGTGCGGGAACAGGTCGGCGCACAGCTCGTCCGGGCGGAGGCGGAACTTCCGCGAGGTCCCGAACCGCTCTGCGAGCTGGGCCGGGCGTGGCAGGACGAACCGGGCTGACGCGAAGAACGCCGAAGAAGAGCGCCGAGAAGAAGTGCGTCGAGAAGAAGTGCGTCGAGAAGGGGATCGGGATGATCAAGGCAGCAGGAGTGGACGAGGTCACGGACGCGACCTTCGGGCACGAGGTGCTGGAGGCGGAGCTTCCGGTACTGGTGGAATTCACCGCCGACTGGTGCGGGCCGTGCCGCCAGTTGGCTCCGGTGCTGCGTGCGATCGCGGACGAGGAATGCGGCCGGCTGAAGGTCGTGCAGATCGATGTCGACGCCAACCCGCAGACGGCTGTGGCCTACGGGGTGCTGTCGATGCCGACGCTGATGCTCTTCCGCGGCGGTGAACCGGTGAAGTCGATGGTGGGCGCACGCCCGAAGCGACGGCTGCTGGAGGAGTTGGCGGACGTGCGCCGAGAGGGGGCGGCGGTCACTCGTACAGGTGGGCCGACGGGTCGTCCATGAGGCGGACCGGGTGCGCGAGCGCGTGCTCGTAGGAGGGCCGGTCGAAGACGAACGGGCCGATGGCGAGGTCGCCCCATTCCGGTCGGCGCCCCTCGCGGAGGCCGGACCAGGTGACGGTCTGCGGGGCGAGGGTGACGGTGCCCAGCAGGTGCCAGCACTCCCAGACACTGCACGAGCAGCCGAGCAGCGGGGTGGTTCCGGGCGGCAGGCCGGTGGAGTCACCGATCAGTTCCGCCACGGCCGCACGGGAGAAGTCCCCGGCCGGCTCGCCGAGGAAGTGCCGTACGGGGTCCTCGAGTCGGCTGAGTGGCAGTCCCCGGTGCTGCGCGAGCAGGGACCGTTCCCGTTCGGCCGGGTCCAGGCCGTCGGCCTCGTGCTCGCGGTGCCAGTGTTCGCGGGTGGCCTCGATGACGTACGTACGCAGGTCGACGCCGTCGATGCGGAAGCCGCACAGGACGTACTCGGGGGCTTCTCTGCTCGCGGAGTGGCTGAGGAACTCGAAGCGGTGCATGAGGAACATCCTGCGCGACGCCGGACCGTCGGCCGTCCGGAGTCACTCCGTGCGGGGCAGGCCGGGGCCGCTGCTGGGCACGTGGCGTTGCTCTTCGATCAGCCGCATCAGTACCGCATGCGTCCGGGCGTCCGCCGCCGCCACCAGGCCCCCCGCGCTCGCCGCCGGCGGCAGGCCGTCGAGGCCCGTCACCGTGCACCCCGCCGCCTCGCACAGGGCGATCCCCGCCGCGAAGTGCACGCTTTCGCGCAGATCGCCGCCGTCGGTGACGTACGCGGCGCGCCGGCCGGCCGCCACCCAGGCCAGTGCCAGGGAGGTGGAGACCACCCGTGGACGGAAGCGCGCGGCGAATCCGGGGGCGGTGAGCAGACGGGCGGGCGGGAAGGCGGGGAACGGCGGGTCCAGGTTCAGGTCGACCAGGCGGGAGTCGGGGGACGGTCGGAGGACGGTGTCCGAACCGTTTCTGCGGAGCAGGGCCCGGGTGCCGTCCGTCCAGAACACCTCGTCGTGGAACGGGTCGGCCGTCGCTGCCGCCGTGATGCCCGACCCGGTCTCGCGCAGGGCGACGTTCACGCCGACCAGCATGTTCCGCACGGCGTAGTTCAGGGTGCCGCACAGCGGATCGACCAACCAGCGGCGTCGTGTGCCGGCCGCCCCCGTGGCCCCGCTCTCCTCACCCGTCACGGCGTCCTCGGGACGAGCGGCGCGCAACAGGTCCAGCATGGTGCGCTCCGCCGCGAGGTCCGCCTCGGTGGCGAAGTCCCCGGCGGACTTCTCGACCCGGGCCAGCGGGGCGCCGTACAGCTCCCGGACCACCGCGGCCCCCGACTGGGCGGCCGTCAGGGCGAGTCGGGCGTCGTCGGCCGGGCTCGTGGTCGGCATGCGGGAAGGGTAGCCGGGGCCTTCCCGCAGGCGTCGAGCACCAGCGCCGCCAGTGCCTCGGGGGCTCCCGCCTGCCCCCGGACGCCGGGGAAGGCGTTGATGTCCACGATCAGCGGGGTGCCCTCCCGCGCGCCGACGACATCGACCCCGTACACCTGGAGCGCGAACACCTCGCCCACCCGGCGCACCAGGTCCGTGCGGTCGAGGGGCGGAGGCGGCGAGCCGAGGTCCTCGCGGGCCAGTTCGGAGCGGCGGCGTGCGGCGAAGACCTGTCGGCCGACCGCCCACAGCTTCTCGTCCCAGCCGTCGTTGGGGACGAACTCCTGCACCACGACGGGCTCGTGCGGGTGCTGTTCGGCGAGTCGTCGCAGTTCAGCCGGGTTGTCGACGCGTACGACGAGGTCGTCCTTGCGGCTGTGACGGCTCTTGACCACCACGGGCCCGGCGGGCGCGGGGCCCGCCGCGAGTTCGGTGAGCGTGGCGAAGGCGGTGGTGCGGGCGAAGGGGAGTCCGGCACTCCGGGCCACGTCCGCCATGACCGCACGGTCCTGGAGGAGCGTGGTGGAGGCGGCGGAATTCAGCACGCGTGCACCGCGCCGCTCCAGCACACGGGCGAGGGCGAGTGCGCGCGGCGTCCGGGCCTTGAGGAGGTAGACGTCCGCCACCGGCCCGGTGTCCGGTTGTTCCGATTCCGTGTGTGCCGACGACGGATCGTGTACGAGCACCTGGTGACCGGCGTCGGTGAGCAGCACGGCGGTTGCGGCCAGGAGCGGATGGTCCGGCCGGGGGGTGATCAGACCGACCCTCATGCGCCCTCACCCGCGACGGCCGGCACGGGCACAGGCACGGGTACGGGCACGGGCACGGGCACGCCGAGGGATGCGGATCGCGCCAGGGACTCGCCAGGGTCCGGGAGGGACTGGCCGGCGCCGGGGAGGGGCCGGGGAATGTCGGGGAGGGGCTGGGCGGCGCCCGGGGACTGCGTACTGCCGGAAAGGGACCGGGAGGCGCCGGGGAGGGACCGAATCTGTCCGGGGCGGGCCGAATGAAGCCGTTCGGGGCCGGAAACGACCTTTTCCGCGCCTGAAATATGTCGATTCGCGCCCGAAAGGGACTGAAGGGACTGAACTCTCGGAACCCCGGTGTCGCCGGGCTCCGGCGACACCGGTCCCCGCCGGGCGAGTTCCAGTACCGCCCGCGCCACCTGCCCCGCCGCGTCCGGAACCCGGCGGAAGCTGGGGAAGTCGTTCACGTCCACGACCACCGGCCCGTCCGGGCCCAGCAGCACGTCCACTCCGTACAGATCGAGTCCGTACACCTCTCCGACCCGTACGACGGTCCGCGCGACCTCGGCCGGGAGCGCCACACGGCGTTCGCGCGCCGGGTGGTCGGGATGGAGCGGTGAGCGGCGTTCGGTCGCGTACAGCTCGCCGCCGACGCTGTAGACCTTGAGGTCGACGCCCGCGTTGGGCACGTACGGCTGGGCGATCAGCATGCCCTCGCCGGCGAGTTCGGGGAGCAGGGCGGCGAGCCGACCGGGCGTGGGAACGAGGTGGACCGAGCGGCCCGCGCTGCCGTCGGCAGGCTTGACGACCAGCGGATACGCGGATTCGGGGATCGCGGCGAGGAGTTCCGGGGAGGCCGCCGCGTAGGTCGGCGGGAGGGGCAGGCCGTGGCTGCGGCCGATCGCCGCGGCCAGGGCCTTGTCGCGCACGCGGCGTATCGCGCGGGCGTCGTTGACGGTGGTGAGTCCGGCCTCGGCGGCGGCCTCCAGGAGGGTGAGCCCGGGTCCGCCGGAGACGGTCTTCAGGACCCAGGCGTCGTGGACCCCCGCGCGCACCGCCTCGCCCATCTCCAGCAGGGAGCCGCCCGGCCGCACCACGTCCACCCGGTGGCCCCAGGAGGTCAGCCGGCCGATCACCTCACGGGGCATGCCGTCGTGCCGGTAGTGCTCTTCCACCAGGAAGCAGAGCCTCATCGATGTTCCCCGTAACCCCAAAGCCCCCAGGAGCCTCAGAGCTCCCGGACGCCCGCCGATCCCCTTCGGCGGGTCGTGACGTCCCAGGATGTCATGACCCGTCAGCAAGTGATCTTCCGGTGGCTTTTTCCGGGGCGCGGGCGTCATCGAGGAGGCCGGGAGCGGCGACCGCGTGGGCCGGCCACGGGCGGGAGAAAAGGGAGCCGCCCCGTCGGGATGGGGGATTCCGGCGGGGCGGCTGTTCGGGGGAGGGCGCTCGCGCGACGAAGAGGCCGTCGGCGTCGCGCCCGGGGGCGGCTAGAAGTCGTCGGCGCCGTTGCGGAACTCGTGCGTCCAGTAGCCGGTCTTGGCGTTCTTCTCGTCGACGTGGAAGGCACGCGGCACGGTGACGATCTCGGCGCCCTCCTGGGCTCCGCCGCCCGCGGCGAAGACCTGCACGTTGAACTCCTTGCGCTCGACGCCCGCCTCGTCCACCCCGCCGTAGTTGATCTTGATCTTGGCGTAGGCGGGCGCGCCCGGCTCCAGCACGACCGGAGCCGCCGGCTTGCTCTTGGCGACGGCCGGGATGACCTTGGCGGTGTGGAAGTCGCCGAAGGTGACCTGCGGGTAGGCGACCAACTGGCACGTGCGGCCGGAGGTGTTCTTCGCGGTCAGTTCGAGGTAGCTGAAGGGCGGCTCGGCGTTCGTCGTGGCGGACATCTTCACGTCGTCGACGGTGCAGGCGGGGACCTTGCCCTTGCCGGGCTTCTTCGAGCCGGTCTGGGTGGCGGAGGAGCCGGGCGCGCCGGAGCCGGTCGTGCTGCCCTGGGCCGCGTCGTCCTTGCCCTGGCCCTGACCCTGGCCGTCGGTCTGGCCCTTGCCGGCCGAGGACGCGCCGGGGGAGGACGCGCCGGGGGAGGACTGCTCCGCGGCGGAGGACGGCGAGGCGGCGCTGCCGGCGGCCTTGTCGTCACCGCCGCAGGCGGTGAGCGAGAGGCTCAGAGCGGCGATCGCGGCGGCGGCGAGAACTGCGGGGCGACGGGTGGACGTACGCATGTGGGGCTCCCCCTGAGATGCGGCGGACTGGTCGGTCCGCGGTGTGGCGAATTGGTTGGTGCACGGTGCAAGCACCTGCTTCGCCTTCAGCCTCAGCCCCCGCCCTGTCGTTCCGCTTACGTTCCGCTAACGCTTCGCTGTTACCCGTCTGACCTGCGGTTTTGCTGTCTGTCCGCATCCTCGCAAGGCTTTGCCTTTCTTTCCTCAAAAGTGGGAACCGAGGGCTTGAACCCCGCACCCACGGGGGGCTAGCACCACCCCACAGAGCCTGGTTGGCCCCATTTCTTCCGGGCCTCCGAATTTCTACGGTGGGGGCATCACGTACCAACAGCACCACACCACCCACGGCTTCGGCGCTTCGCGAGCGAACCGTGCAGAAAGGGACGTCATGGCCTTGCGTCGACACCGCACGCACACCGAGACGCGTACGAAGCGCCCCAGGAGCGAGGCACCGGCGTACCCGGCCTCTTCCCACCAGCCCGTGCCCGCCGCCGTCGAGCTGCGTTCCGTCGTCCGTACGTACGGGCGCGGCTCCGCCACCGTGCACGCCCTGCGCGGCATCGACCTGGCCCTGCCGCGCGGCGGTTTCACCGCGGTGATGGGCCCCTCCGGTTCCGGGAAGTCGACCTTCCTCCAGTGCGCGGCGGGCCTCGACCGGCCCAGCTCCGGGGACGTGCTGCTGGGCGGTGAGTCCATCTCCGGCCTGCGCGAGGACCGGCTCACCGAACTCCGCCGCTCCCGCATCGGCTTCGTCTTCCAGTCCTTCAACCTGCTGCCCTCGCTGACCGTCGCCCAGAACGTCCTGCTGCCGCAGCGCCTCGCGGGCGTCAAGCAGGACCACCGGCTCGCGCAGCAGCTCCTCACCGAGGTCGGCCTGCCCGCGCACGGCGACCGCCGTCCCGGCCAGCTCTCCGGCGGCCAGCAGCAGCGCGTCGCCATCGCCCGCGCACTGATCACCCGCCCCGAGGTGGTCTTCGCCGACGAACCGACCGGCGCGCTCGACACCCAGGCCGCGCAGGAGGTGCTGGGACTGCTGCGCCGGGCCGTCGACTCCATGGGCGCGACCGTCGTCATGGTCACCCACGACCCGGTCGCCGCCTCGCACGCCGACCGCGTGCTCTTCCTCGCCGACGGCGCGTTCGCGGGCGAACTCCACCGCCCCGACCCGCAGTCGGTGGCCGCGCGCATGGCCGACCTCGCCGCCTTCCGTCCCGTCTCCTTCGCGGGGGCAGCGGCGTGAGCAACGGCCTCGCCCGGGCGGCGGTCCGCTTCCGCCCGGCCTCCTTCGTGGGCAGTTTCGTCGCCCTCCTCCTCGGCGCCGCCGTCATCGCGGGCTGCGGCGCCCTCCTCCAGACCGGCCTCCTCGCGAAGGTCGATCCGGTGCGGTACGCGCACGCTCCCGTCGTCGTCGCGGCCGACCCGTACACCACCCTGACCGTGGGCCGGGGCGGCGAGGACGAGCAGGACATCTCGGTCCCGCTGCCCGAACGGGGCCGGGTGGACGCCGGGCTGGCGGCACGGATCGCCGCCCGCCCCGGTGTCGCCTCGGCGGTGCCGGACGCGCCCTTCCCCGTGCAGCAGCATTCTTCCGCGCGGAAGCCCTCGTCCGCGCAGGAGCAGGGCGTCCGGGCGCTGACCGGTGGGAGCATCGCCGCCGCGGGCCCCCTCGCTTCGGGGCGCGCGCCCGCCGCCCGTGAGGTCGTCCTGGACCGGCAGGCGGCGGCGACGGCCGGGCTGAAGACCGGCGACCGCGTCCGCCTCACCGCGCCCGGCGGCGCGGGGACCTACACCGTCTCCGGACTCGCCGCCCCCTCCCCGCTCGGTACGCAGGCCTGGTTCGCCGCGAAGACCGCCGACCGGCTCTCCGGCCACCCCGGAAAGGCCGACGCGATCCTCGTCACCCCGAAGGAGGGGACGACCCCCGACGCGCTCGCCGCGCAGGTCGGAAAGGTGGTCGGGGACTCGGCGCAGGTGCTGACCGGCAAGGACCGGGGTGGTGCCGAACTCCCGGCCCTGGCGGCCGGCAAGACGTATCTGCTGGGCCTCGGCGCCTCCTTCGGCGGGATCGCCGCCATGACCGCCGTCTTCGTCATCATGGGCACCCTCGCCCTCGCCACGAATCAGCGCGCCCGTGAGTTCGCCCTGCTCAGGGCGATCGGGGCGACCCCGAAGCAGATCCGGCGGACCATCGCGACCGAAGCGATGATGCTGGCCCCGGCGGCCGGACTCCTGGGGGCGGTCCCCGGTTACGGCCTGGCGCACTGGTGGTTCGGCGAACTGGTGGAGCGAGGCGCGGTCCCTCCGCAGATCTCCCTGGAGACGGGAGTGCTGCCGGTCGTCGCGGCGGTGCTGATCAGCGTGCTCGCGGCCCTCGGTGCCGGACGGCTCGCCGCCAGCAAGCCGTCGAACCTGCGGCCGGGACTCGCGCTCGGTCAGGCGGCCGTGCCCTCCGCGACGCTGGGCAGGACACGGGTCGGCTTCGGCATCGGCTTCTGTGCGGCGGGGGCGGCGATGGCTGCCGTCGCCTCCCAGCTCGGCGGGGACGCGGCGGCGACGACCGCGCTCGGCGTCGTCATGTGCTTCCTGGTCGGAGTGGCGCTGCTCGGCCCGATGATCGCGCAAATCGGCACCGGATTCCTCGCTTTCCCCCTCAAATCGGGTGCGTTGGGGGCGGCCGGATCGTTGTCCGCGGACAACACCCGGGCCAATGCGCGGCGTCTGGCGTCCGCGATCACGCCCATCGTGATGGTGATCGCCTTCTGCGGAACCCTTGTCTTCATGCAGAGCAGCATCCGCGAGGCCTCCGCGCGCAACGTCTCCTCGGCCGTCGTCGCCGACCGCGTCCTGACGTCGCCCTCCGGGCTTCCGGCCGCGACCGCCGGTCACGCCGCCGCGCTGCCGGGCGTCGAGAGCGCCACCGGAATCCTCCGTACCGGAGTGGTCTACGAGTCCTTGCAGAACCTGGTGACGGCCACCGCCCTCGGCGTCTCCGGCAACCCCGGCGACCTGCCCAAGGTTCTCGACCTGGGGCTGGAGAACGGTTCCTTCGCCGCCCTGGCCAAGGGCACCGTCGCGCTGGACGGCAAGCTCGCCGAGAACCTCGGCGTGCGCACCGGTGACCGCGTTCCGCTGCGGCTCGGCGACGGGACGAAGGTGACGCCGAAGGTGGTGGCGACGTACAGCAGGGGCCTGGGAGTCGGGCAGGTGCTGATGCCGCGTGCCGATGTGGCGACGCATGTGACCGCCCCGTACGACTCGCAGGTCCTCGTCGCGGCGAAGCCCGGGGCCGAGCAGGTCGCCCTCACGAAGGACTTGCAGCGGCTCGTCCCCGCCGCGTCGGTCGCCGACGCCGCAGGGTACGGCGTCCAGGCGGACATCGCCCAGGAACTCGGCGCGTGGGCGAACACCGTGATGGCGGCCGTCCTGGGCGGATTCGCCGCCATCGCCGCCGTCAACACCCTCGTGATGACGGTCCTGGAGCGCCGTCGCGAGGTCGGTCTGCTGCGGCTCTCCGGCACGACGCGCCGCCAGGTCAGGGGCATGATGCGCTGGGAAGCGCTGCTGGTCGCCGGGACCGGGCTGATCCTCGGATCCGCCATCGCCTGGATCACGCTGCTGCCGATCGCCCGGGGCATCACGGGGTCGGGCCCGCACATCCCGTTGGCGGTGGCCGTGCCGCTGGCGGCGGGGGCGGTCCTGCTCACGGTGGCCGCGACGGCGTTCCCGACCCGGGCGCTGCTCAGGGTGCGGCCGCTGGAGGCGGGGGCGGGCAAGCAGTAACCGCCCGCGCACCAGGGGAGGGGCCGGTCCGGCTCCTCCCCTTACGGCATGTTCTGCCAGGTGAGTGCGCGGGCGTCCGGCGTGCCCGTGCGGCGGCCCACGGTGAGGCGCTCGCGCACTTCGCGTACGGTGCGGGGCCGGAAGCCGGGGCCGCCGCAGCAGCTCTTGTGGAATCCGACCCCGGCGTTGAGCAGCACGCCGAGCGTCCGCCAGGCGTTGACGTCCCGTCGCCTGGGTGCGGCGAAGGCCGACCCGGCGTGGATCAGCGGCTCGGTGCAGCGCGGACAGATCCGCTGCCGCTCGTACCTCCCCTCGTACGGCTGCTTGTACGAGACCCGGCAGGCGAGGCAGACGTACGAGGTCTTCCCATGGCTCATGGGCGGCATCGTAGGGACTCCCGGCGGGGACCGGCCAACGGTTTACCGGCGCGGCACCGGTCCCTAGGCTTCCGCCATGACACACACGAGCCCCGCTGTTCGCATACGTCCCGGCGGCATCGATGACGCGCCCGCCGTCCTCGACCTGCTCGACGGTGCCGTGGCCTGGATGAACGCACGCGGCAACACCCAGCAGTGGGGCACCACCCCGTACTCGCAGAAGCCCGGCGGCGTGCAGCGGATCGAGGGGTACATGACCGAGCAGGAGGCGTACGTCGCCGAGACGGACGGCGAGTTGGCCGGCGCGGTGGTGCTCGCCACCGGCCCCGGCCACGAGACGATCCCCCGGGTCACCGAACCCGAGCGGTACGTCCGGCTGCTGATCACCGACCGGCAGCGGACCGGCCAGGGCGTGGGCTCGGTGCTGCTGGCCCACGCGGTGGAGCTGACCCGGAAGGCCGAAGTGGACCTGCTCCGGGTGGACTGCTGGGCGGGCGGCGGGGGCGAGCTGGTCGCGTACTACGAGCGGAACGGGTTCGTCCGCACCGACCCGTTCATGGTGGGGGAGTGGCCGGGCCAGGTGCTGGAGATGCGGATGGGGTGAGCGGGGCGACGCCGGACCCGGGGTCGTGTGCGAAGACTCCCACGGCCGTACGCCACGGGGGTCGCGGGCTACTGCTCCGCCGGATCCCTCCACAGCCGCATGCTGACCTGCGCCCCCGACTCCCGGAAACCCAGGGCCCGCGCCACTCGCTGCGAAGGCAGCGGCCCGGCCCTCCACTGCGCCAGCAGTCCCTCGCCCAGGGCGTGGGCCACGGCTGCCGAAGCCACCGTACGGGCCAGGCCCCGCCCCCGGAAGCCGGACGCGACCAGCACGCTCAGGTGCGCGGTGCGTCCCGGCCAGACCTGATAACCCGCCGCCGCCACGACCTCGCCGTTCGTGCTGAGGCAGAAGGCCGGTGACTCGATGTCCGCCAGCGCGCTCTCGTCGGCGTCCGCCGGATCGACCCGGGCGAGGAGCCCGCCCAGGGCGGAGGCAGGGCGCTTCTCTGCTTCCGCGTGTTCGTGGGTGGGGAGGAAGGTGCTCCGGTCCGCGTAGAACAGCGAGACGGGGCCGAGGACTTCGCGGACGGGCAGGGGGATACACGCCGGGTCGAGGAGCGCCTCGGCCGGCAGGCCCCGGGTCGCCCCGGCCACGCGGACGGCAGTCCTCCGGTCCGGTGTGGTCACCAGGGCCGCGTCGCCCAGTCGTACGAAACCGCACCAGGACGGCGAACACCACCGGGACGCGGGCGCGACCACGACCCGGTCGTCGCCGGTGGAACCGAACCACACGGGCACGCCCGCGAGTTCGGTCCACAAGGCACGGGCGCGGTCCAGAAGGGGGGCCGGCGGGTGCTCGGCGTCGCGTTGCTGCATACGCCCATGTTCGCCGGGCGGTGCAGGACGGTCCGGCTGGGGCGATGGGATCCCTGGGTGAGGCGGTACACGCTGGTGTGGCGCAAGCCGTAGAGGCGGGGCGTCGTCAGCGGGGCATGGGGAGTGGGCCCTCGTCAGCGGGTGGGGCGCAGCGCGTCCTGGGAGGCCACGTACTTCAGCAGGAGGCGGGCGAATTCGAGGCGTTCGGATGTGGGCCAGTCCGCGGTGATGGCCTCGAAGGCGGAGCGCTGGTGGCGGCGGAAGCGTGTCATCAGGTCGCGGCCCGCCTCGTTGAGGTGCAGGACCGTGCGGCGGCCGTCCTGCTGGGAGGCGGCGCGGACCAGGTAGCCCGCCGCGATGCAGTCCGAGACCATCCGGCTGGCGACGGACGGGTCCGTGCCGAGATGGGCGGCGATGCCGCCGACGGTGATCTCGCGCGGCTCCTCGGGCTCTTCCTGCTCCGCCTCCAGCACGATGTTGAGCACCAGCGTGCGGCTCAGGTCCTTGGCGGAGATGGGGTTCTCCACGTCCAGGAGGGAGGACCGGCGCAACTTGCCGAGGGCTGGACCTGCGGCGTTGAGCAGGTCGTCGGCCGATTCCGGTGCGCGCTTCGTCATGACCGACATCGTACAGAGGATAAGTTCGCACAGACATGTGTTGACGTGAAAACGTGTGCATGTGAGCATGCATATGTTGGAATACAAGCAATGGAGTTCTTCGTGACCATCCTCATCACCGGCGCTCGCGGCCAGATCGGCCGCGCCGTCGTCGACCGGCTGCACACCGCCGGTCTTCCCGTCCGTGCCGCCAGTGCCCGCCCCGCCGAACTGTCCGTTCCCGACGGGGTCGACACCGTGGAAGTGGTGCTCGACCGGCCGGAGACCTTCGGCGCCGCGCTCGACGGCGTCCGGCAGGTCTTCCTCTATCCGAACCCCGCAGGCATCGACGAGCTGATCAAGGCGGCCGTCGCCGCCGGGGTCGAGCACGTCGTACTGCTGTCGTCCTCCTCGGTCCTCGCGCCGGGCGCCGAGAACGAACCGCTCGCCCTCCACCACCTTCAGGTCGAGCGCGCTCTCGCGGACTCGGAACTCGCCTGCACCTTCCTGCGGCCGGGCGCCTTCGACAGCAACGCACGCGGCTGGGCGCGCACCATCGGCCAGTCGCTGCCGGTCCAGCTCGCCTTCCCGGACGCCGAGTTCGCGTTCATCCACCCGGACGACGTCGCCGATGTCGCGGTGGCGGCGCTCACCGGTGACTCCCTCACCGGCCGTTCGATCACCCTCACCGGGCCCGAGTCGCTCAGCTTCCGGCAGCAGCTCGCCGCCCTCGGGGACGCGCTCGGCCGCGAGATCGCCGTCGAGCGGATCTCCCGTGCCGAACAGGAGCGGCAGATGGCCGCCTTCATGCCCGGGCCGATGGTCTCCTCACTGCTCAAGGGGTGGGAGGCCGCCGACGGCACACCGGAAGCCGTGGCCGAGACGACGGCTTCGCTGCTGGGGCGGCCGGCTCGTACGTTCGCGCAGTGGGCGCGGGAGAACGCCCACACCTTCGCGTCGGCTGCCTCCTAGTCCGTGCCGCGCCGTGTCAGCGGGCCCAGCTCGGCGTCCACGCGTCCGCCGGTGGCGCGGGCCGGGTCCGGACGAGGTGCTGGAGCAGCGCCGTGAGCCCCGGGTGCCGGTCGCCCGTCCGGTACAGGAACGAGTGCGGGTAGAGCGGAGTCGGCCCGTGCAGCGGGATCCTGCGCAGGTCGTGCGTGTCCGGCCAGACGTGTCGGTCCCGCGAGCCGACCAGCGTGGCCAGCGCGTCGGACTCGGCGATCGCGTCCATCAGCGCCTCCGTTCCGAAATCCGGTCCGACCGCGTCGATCCGCAGCCCGAAGGCCTTGCCGAGCCCGTCGTAGTACGCGGCCCACTCGGCGCCCCGCTTGTCTCCGCGCACCCAGATGCGGTGGCCCGCCACGTCGGCAGGGGTCAACGACCGTACGGACGCGAGCTGATGACGCGGCCCGACCAGCAGGTCCAGCGGATCGTGCAGGACGCGTTCGGCCCGGATGCCCCTGGGCAGGTCGTACCCGGGCACGGCACGGAAGGTCGCGTCGATGTCGCCCGCGAGCAGCGCCTCCATCGCGTACGTCGCGTCCGAGTCCCCGAGCGCGACCACGTCCACGTCCGTATCGGGATGCGAGGCGCGGAAGCCGTGCAGGGCGAGGGCGGGGGCGATGCGCCGGTGCAGCACGTCGACGCGCAGGGCCCGTGAGCCGGGACGTACCGAAGCCGCCGCCCGCTCCACGGTGTGCAGCAGCTCCCGGGCGTGCGGGAGGAACGCCTGCCCGTCGAGGGTGGGCCGCGCCCCGCGCGCCGTCCGCACGAACAGGGCCACGCCCAGAGCGCGCTCCAGGCCGGCCACCCGCTTGGAGACCGCCTGCTGGGTCACGCGCAGCTCGGCCGCCGCCTCCCGGAACTGCCCGAACTCCACGACGGCGACGAAGGTGCGCACGGCTTCGATGTCCACGCCGTGCATTTTAGGAGCGCACAACCATTGGTTGTGGGCAGGGAGGGCGGAGAAAAGGGTGGTCGATGTCGGCGGGGTGTGGTTATGCTCCCGGCGATGACTACTTCTTCGGTAAACCGAATGGGGGCCCCGTCCGCGCAAGGTGAGTGCTGATGCTCACTGAGTACGCGGCGGTGGACGCCCGCCCTCCTGTTGGGTCCGGACCCGGGTCCGGGGCTCTTCTCTCTTCCTCATCTCCCGTGCAGTCGCCGCATCCGGCGAATTCGCCGGGCCCGTCGGACGTCCGGCTCTCCATGTGGCTGCGCGTGCGCAGGTACGCCGTGCCGCCGTCCATGATCGAGAAAGCTGCCGAACGCCGTCGCGTCGGCGACTGGGCGGGAGCGTGCGCGGCCGCGGGTGTCGACGTCGACATCTCGCTGCGGGACGTGCGACGGACCTACGGCAAGGACCTCGCGGCACGGGTGCGCGAGGATCTGCGGAGCCTGGTGCCGGACCTGCTGCGCTGGCACCTTCCCCGGATCGCCCCCGACGGGCTGCTGCGCCCCGGACTGACCATTCCGCTTTCCTGGTACAACGGGACGCTGTGGCTCGTGGTCCGGACACCGCCCGCCTGGGCGGACGCCGGCCAGCGGGTCGGCCTCGCGCTCTGGGACGGCACCCGGACCGCCGCCCGCCCCGACCGGCGTTTCCGCTTCGACCTCCACCGGCATCTGTGGGACGCCCGCAGAGCGGGGGAGCTGGCGGTACGGGCGGGAGTCGGCCCGCACCCCGGACAACTGCCGGACCTTCCGCACCGGGAGTGGTGCGCGGTGGACCGGTGGGGCGAGGAGGCGCGGCTCCTGCTACGCGAGGAGGGGCGCGTCGAAGGGACTCAAGGGACTGAAGGGACTCAAGGAGCCGAGAGTTCCGAAAGCGGCGAAGGTGTCGTCCAGGTGCGGGTCGGGCGTCGGCGTCGGGTGCTGCTGGACACCGCCGAAGGCGGCGACGGGTTGCGGGCCGAGCCCGGGCCCTTGGACCCCGGGCTTCCGGTGCTGCCCGACGCGGCGACCTGGGTGCTGCCCGATCTGGCGTTGCTGCGTGCCGGGCTGATCGGCGCCGGGGAGCTGCATCCGCTGGTCGGGCCCGTACTCGTACCGGACTGTCAGCAGGACTACCGGCGGGCGCCCGCCGCGGAGGCGTTGGATTCCGGTTCCGGGCGGCCCCGGTACGTCGACTGCCGTGGGGCCCGGCATCGGATCGGGCTGGTCGACGGGGTGCTGGCACCGCTCGACCACGACCCGGCGGAGTTGCGGCGCGAGGAGTTGCTGGTCGAGCTGACCGGTACCCCGCTGCCCTGCCTGCGGGTCGTCGACGAGGCGCATCGCAACCCCCACTGCCTCTCCGGAGTGCGGGAACGCCTCGACCACGGGGACGTGGCCGGCGCGCTCGCGGTCGTCGAGGGCCTGCTCGGACCGGCGGCGACGCTGCGCAGCGGTGCGCTCCAGGAGGAACTGGCCGAGGCGGCGCGGCGACGGGTCGCGTACGGGCTCTTCCGCGCCGGGATCGAGGAGCCCGGACGGGACTGGACGGAACTCTCCTGGCACAGGTGGCAGTGGCATCCGACGCCGTCCGGCCGGACGCGAAGCCGCCGCTGACGTCGTCCCGCTCGCGTCCCGCTCGCGTCCCGCTCGCGTCCCGCCGCTTGGCGGGCCCCGCCCCTTCCTTACGACGTTCCGCCTGTCCCGTCCCTGAGCGCGTTCCGTTTCCAGCCCGTCCGGTCATCCGTTCTGCTCCGCCGTGCGCTCGCCCGGCGGATCCTTCTCGTACCCCAAGGTGATGCCGTATGTCCGTACCTGCCCCTTCTGCCGGTCAGCTCGACGTGGCGAGCGACCTGTTGGCCCTGTTGGGGACCACCTCCACCGAGCCCCGCCCCGACGTCCAACTGGAGGCCCTGACGCTCTCGGTCGCCGCCGACCTGCCCGTACTCCTGTGGGGAGAGCCCGGCATCGGGAAGACCGCCGCACTCACCCAGCTCGCCGAGTCGCTCGGCCTGCCGCTGACCACGGTCATCGCCAGCGTCCACGAGCCGTCGGACTTCTCCGGGCTGCCGGTCATCGGCGACGACCCCGCCACGCAGGGCGTTCCGATGGCCCCGCCGGACTGGGCGGTGCGGCTCGCGGAGGCGGGGCGGGGGCTGCTGTTCCTGGACGAGTTGTCGACCGCGCCGCCCGCCGTGCAGGCCGCGCTGCTGCGGCTCGTGCTCGAACGGCGGATCGGCGCGCTGCGGTTGCCGCCCGGGGTACGGATCGTGGCCGCCGCCAACCCCCGTGCCTCGGCCGCCGACGGCTGGGAGCTGAGCCCACCGCTCGCGAACCGTTTCGTGCACCTGTACTGGACCCATGACCATGACGTCGTCGTACGGGGACTCGGCGGAACGTGGCCGCGTGCGAGCCTGCCGCAGCTCGACCCGGGGAAACTCGCGGACGCGGTGGCGTACGCGCGGCGCGCGGTGTGCGGACTGCTGGAGGCCAGGCCCGCACTCGTACACCGGCTGCCCAGCAGCGAGACGCGGCGTGGCGGGGCGTGGCCGTCGCCGCGGAGCTGGAACATGACGCTGCGCCTGATCGCGTTCGCGACGGCCGCGGGGGCTTCGCGGGAGGCGCTGTCACTGCTGGTCAGGGGCACGGTCGGGGACGGCCCTGGGTTCGAACTCCTGGCGGGCCTGGACCGGATGGACCTCCCGGACCCGGAGAGCGTCCTCGCCGATCCGGCCGGCGCGGAGCTTCCCGAGCGGGGAGATCTGCGGCAGGCAGTGTTGGACGGGGTGGTGGCGGCGGTCCGCAAGCGCCCGGAGAAGGCGCGGTGGGACGCGGCGTGGGACGTGCTCGTACGGGCGATGGAGACGGGAGCGCCCGATCTGGTGGTCGTACCGGCGACGACGCTGGCCTCGTTGCGGCAGGAGGAATGGGACGTTCCGGCGTCGATCGAGCAGCTCGCGGGGGTCGTGCGGTTGTCCCGCCGGGCGGACCGTGCGGCGGACCGGGTGGCGGCGCTGACGCAGGCGGGTCGATGAGGGGCCGGGAGGAGCCAGGGACGCGGGCGAAGTCCGTGCCCAAGCCGGGACCCGGCCCGAGGGGCCGGGCCGGGCTCGGGTCGGCGGGTGCCGGAAGCGGGGTGGAGGGTGCCGGGCACGGGGGAGCGGCCCGCGGAACCAGAGGCGCCGGAAAGCGGATCGACGGTACCGGACGCGGGGGTGGGGTCGCTTCCGGCGAGGGCTCCTCGCCCACCGCCCCGCAGGCCCCGTCCCCCGGCGACCGCCCCCGCCTCCCCCTCGATGACGACCGTCCCCGTCTCCTCCTCGACCTCGACAAACTCCTCGCGGCCCGTCTCCAGGCTGTTCGTGCCCGGCCCTACCTCGCCACCGCCCTCTTCGCGCTGCACCCCGTGGCCTCCCGCTCCGTTCCCACCATGGCCGTCGACCGGCACTGGCGCTGCTACGCCTCCCCCGCGTTCGTCGAGCGCACGCCCGTCGAGGAGTTGGCCGCGGTGTGGGTGCACGAGGTCTCCCACCTGCTCCGTGACCACCACGGCCGCAGCGACCGCGTCGCCCGCGCCCGCGAGCTGACCGCACCCGGAGACCGCCTGCGCATGAACATCGCCGCCGACTGCGAGATCAACGACGACGCGTTCGGGGACGGACTGGTCGAACCCGAGGGGGCCGTCACGCCGCGTCGGCTGGGGCTCCGCGACGGCGAACTGATGGAGGACTACCTGCGTCAGTTCCGCCTCGGCCCGCGCACCGCCGGCCTCACCTGGCTGGACTGCGGCAGCGGTGCCGACGGCCGCGAACGGGCCTGGGACCTGGGCCCCGACGGGGCGCACGGGCTCAACGCGCAGGAGCGGGACGCCGTACGGTTCCGGGTCGCACAGGGGCTGTCGTCCCGGCCGGGGAACGCCCCCGAAGGGTGGCAGCGGTGGGCCGAGGAGGTCTTCCATCCGCCGCAGCCCTGGCGGGAGCTGCTCGGCGCGGCGATCCGCTCGGCGGCCGCGGGAACGGGCGCCGGGGACGACTACTCGTACGGGCGTCCCTCGCGCCGCTCCGCGAGCGTGCCCGGCGCGGTGCTGCCCAGTCTGCGGCGGGTGCCGCCCCGGGTGACGGTCGTCATCGACACGTCGGGCTCCGTCAGCGACGCGGAACTGGGCAGCGCCCTGCTCGAAGCCGCCGCGATCGCACGGGCGGTGGGCGGGCGCCGCGACCTGGTGACCGTGCTGTCCTGCGACGCGGCCACCCAGGCCGTGCACACCTTGTGCCGGGCGGAGGGGATCCCGCTGGTGGGCGGGGGCGGGACCGATCTCCGCACCGGATTCGCGACGGCACAGCGGGCCCGCCCGCGGCCGGACGTCATCGTGGCCCTCACCGACGGCCACACCCCGTGGCCGTCGGCCCGGCCCGCCGCCCGGACGGTCGTCGGCCTCTTCGACCGCCCGTACGAACGCTCCTCCCGGTACCAGGAGGACGACCCCGACTACGTGCCGGCGGGGCCGCCGGACTGGGCGAGGGTGGTGCACATCGGATAGCCGAGGCGTCCCAGGGCCTCCCACGGCCCCAAGGGCTTCTCGGGGTCCTCCCAGGAACTCCCTTCGGACGGGCGCTCCGCCACTTCTTCTACTTCTTCATCAGCTTGCGCAGGTCCACCGACAGGGACGCGATCGCTTCCGGATTGCGGGGACTTTCGACCAGTTCCGCGTAGTCGAGCACCACAACGCGGTTGTTCTTGATCGCGGAGACGTTCCTCAGCGGGGCGTAGGACATCAGGAAGGCACGCTTCTGCTCCGCCGTCGTGTCGCCGTAGTCGTTGATCACGACGACCTCGGGGTCGCGCTCGACCACCGTCTCCCAGCCGACCGTCGCCCAACTGTCCTTCAGGTCCTTCATCACGTGGTCGCCGCCCGCCCGCGTGATGATGTCGTGCGGTGCCGCGTACAGGCCCGAGGTGAGCGGCTTGTCCCTGCCGTCGTCGTAGAGGAAGACGCGGGGGCGGTCCGCGCCCTTGAGGGCCTTGGCCTCGGCGTCCGCGACCTGCTTGCGGAACTTCGTGATCAGTGCCTGGGCACGGTCCTCGACTGCGAAGACGCGGCCCAGGTTGGCCAGGTCCGTGTAGAGGGCGTCCAGCGGCGGCATCACGCCGCGCGACTGGGCGCCGATCCCGTTGCGGCAGGACTCGCTCAGCAGGTAGGAGCCGATGCCGACCTTCTTCAGGTCGGCGGGCGTGAAGCCCTCCCCCTCGTTGAAGCCGTAGTTCCAGCCGGCGAAGACCAGGTCGGCGCGGGCGTCGAGGGCCATCTCCTTGTTGATCTGCTTCTTCGAGATCCAGGTCGTCTTCGTGTAACCGTCCTTCCAGGGGACCGAGGTCAGGTCGCCCTTGTCGTCCGGCATCACGAAACCGGCCATGTGCTTCTCCAGGCCGAGCGCGAACATGATCTCGGTGATGCCGACGTCGTTCGTGACCACGCGCTCCGGGGCCTTCGGGTACGTCTGTTTCTCACCGCAGTTGGTGATGGTGACGGGGTAGTGGGAGCCGGCCGAGCCCTTCGCGGCGGGCCGGTCGTCGGTGACCTGGGCGCCGCAGCCGGTCAGCGAGGCCGAGAGCAGGGCGGCGAGGGGGAGGGCGAGGGCGTGGGGGAGGGAGCGGGCGCGCAGGCGCATGAGACGGGGGTCCTTAGGAAGGGGTGGGCAGGAGACGGTCGAAGAGGAGCTGCACCGCGCCGGTCTCCGGATGCCGGACGCGGTGGGCCCGTACGGCGAAGACGTCCGCCAGGAGATCGGGGGTCAGTACGTCGTGCGGCGGCCCGGAGGCGACGATGCGGCCGGACTCGATGACGTACAGCAGATCGCAGTGCAGGGCGGCCAGGTTCAGGTCGTGGAGCGCGGTGAGGACGGTCAGGCCGCTGCCGCGCACCAAGGCGAGGACCTCCAACTGCTGGGCGATGTCGAGGTGGTTGGTGGGCTCGTCGAGGATGAGGGCGCGCGGCTGCTGGGCGAGGGCCCGGGCGATCAGGACGCGCTGCTTCTCGCCGCCGGAGAGGGTGAGGTAGCCCCGCTCGGCCAGGTGCGACGCGCCCACCTGGGCGAGGGCGGTGGCGCAGGCGTCGGAGTCCGTGCCGGTGGCGCGGGCCAGGGAGCGCTGGTGCGGGACGCGGCCCATCGCGACGACCTCGGCGACCGTGAAGTCGAACTCCGTGGAGGCCTCCTGGGGGAGCGCGGCCACGCGGCGCGCGCTCTCCCGCGCGCTCATGGCGTACAGGTCGTCGCCGTCCAGGAGGACGCTTCCGGAGGTCGGGCGCAGGGCGCGGTAGACGGTGCGCAGGAAGGTGGACTTGCCGCTGCCGTTCGGTCCGACCAGGCCGACGAACTGGCCGGTGCCGGCGTGCAGCGCGAGGTCCGAGACCAGCCGCGCCCCGGCGATCTCGACGGACAGACCGGTGACGTCGATGCGCATTACGCGCCCCCGAAGCTGTAGGAGTTGCGCCGCATCAGCAGCACGAAGCAGGGCACCCCGACGGCCGCCGTCAGCACGCCGACCGGCAGTTCGACGGGCGCCAGGACGGTACGGGACAGCACGTCCACCCAGATCAGGAGCAGCGCGCCCAGCAGCGGGGCGACCGCGAGCAGTCGCCGGTGGTCGGCGCCCACCAGCATCCGTACCGCATGCGGAACCATCAGCCCCACGAAGCCGATCGCGCCGCTGACCGCGACCACGGCGCCCGTCACGGCCGCGCACACCACGAACAGCTCCTTGCGGAACCGGCCCGCGTCGACGCCGAGCGCGGCGGCGGTCTCGTCGCCCATCGCGAGGGCGTTCAAGCGGCGCGCCGACCAGGCGAGATGGGCCAGCCCGGCGAGCACGGCGCCCGCCGCGATCGGCAGGGAGGCCCAGCTCGCGCCGCCCAGGCTGCCCAGGAGCCACATCATGGCCGAGCGGGCGGCCTCGCCGCGTTCGGCGGCGAACACCATGAAGGTAGTGACGGCCGAGAAGCCGTAGTACAGGGCGGTGCCGGTGAGGACCAGGCGCAGGGGCGTGAGCCCGCGCGGGGTGCGCGCGACGACGTACACGAGGGACATCGCGGCGAGCGCCGAGAGGAACGCGGCGGTCGACAGCGCCCAGACGCCGAGTGCGCCGAGCGCGCCGAAGAGGAGAACGGCGTTCGCGCCGACGGCCGCGCCCGAGGAGATGCCGAGGACGAACGGGTCGGCGAGGGCGTTGCGCACCATGGCCTGCACCGCGACGCCGATGGCGGACAGACCCGCGCCGACGACGGCGGCGAGCACGGCGCGGGGGAAGCGGAGCTCCCAGACGATCGTGTACGCCGGGATCTCGTCCGGGGATATGGCGCCGCCGCTCAGGCCGGCCCAGAGGTAGCGGAGGACTTCCGTCCAGGTCAGACCGGACGCCCCGAGGCCCGCGGCGCAGACGAGGGAGAGGAGCGTGGCGAGGAGGAGGGCGGGGACGAGGACCGGCAGGGGCGTTCCGCGGGGCGGCGCGGGGCCGGTGCGCGCGGTGACGGGAGGCGCGGCGGAGTGACGGTCGGTGGGGACGGAGGTGGCCACGGGGCAGGGCTGCTTTCGCCTCGGGCCGTGGGGGCACGGCGAGGGAAGCGGCGGGCCGAGGCGTGCGGGACGCCTTCGGCGCAGCGTCTTTCGCAGTCCACGGCGAATCGACTGGTGCGGGTCGCGCCACGGGTGATCGGGCTCGCGGACCTTCCGGGTCCGCCCACCGTTGCGGGTCAGCGCCGGACTTCGACCGGCTTCCCCCGTGGGTTCCTGCAGCTTAGTGGGTGGTCGGCGGGGACCGGCCACATCCGGCCGACCGCTGTTCGATTTTCGGGAAGCGGGAACCGCTCATCCGGCAGTCGGCCGAAAGGAAACGGAATGCGCTTGCTTTCCCGTCGGCTCCACCCAATCGAACATTGACCAACGCTTGAGAATTTGACCAACTTCCAGTCCAGGGACGGTATTTACTCATTTTTTGGCAGGAAAATACTCTGTCATCAAAGGTTAATGTGATGGCAAAGTGAGAGTCACGGGAGCCGTCCAGGCTGACACCCGTAAGACCATCGACCCGACCACACCGCGTCCGCCCCCCACGGCGAGGACGCAGGAGGCAGGCCACCATGAAGTCCCTGATCGACAACGCACGCTCCTTCGCCGCCACCCATGTCGCGGACCCGCGGAACGCGGCGGCCTTCGAGGCCCTGCGCGCCGGGCAGTCGCCCGAAGCCCTCTTCATCACCTGCTCCGACTCGCGCGTCGTACCCGCCCTGATCACCGGGGCCCGCCCGGGCGAGCTCTTCGAACTCCGTACCGCCGGAAACGTCGTACCGCAGTACCTGGCCCCGCTCCCGCAGGGCGAGGCCGCCACCATCGAGTACGCGGTTGGCGTGCTCGGCGTCCGCGACATCGTCGTCTGCGGGCACTCGCACTGCGGCGCCGTCGGCGCGCTGGCGCGGGGCGACGACCTGTCCGCCGTGCCCGCCGTGCGCGACTGGCTGGAGCACTCCGTCGCACCCGACGCCGCCGTGCGCTCCGCCGCCCCCGCCACCCCGGACGTCGCCGAAGCCGTACAGGCGCACGTGCTCGCGCAGGTCGAGCGGCTGCGGGCGTACCCCTGCGTGGGGGAGCGGGTCGCGGACGGCTCGCTGACCCTGCACGCCTGGTACTACGAGGTCCACACGGGGACGGTCACCGCGCACCGTCCGACCGGCGCGGACGCCTCCTCCGCAGGTGTGCGGCCTGCGTTCGTCCCGCTGTGAGGACGGCCGAACCCCGATGTCCGGCCCGTATCTCACGACAGGACCCCCACCGTGAAGTCCACCCTCAGTTCCTCCTTCCGCGCGCCCTTCGCCGCCCTGAGTGAACCGGGCGTGCTCCGAGCGGACCTCCTCGCCTCACTCGTCGTCTTCCTGGTCGCCCTGCCGCTGTGCGTCGGGGTGGCGGTCGCCTCCGGAGTCCCCGCCGAACTCGGCCTGGTCACCGGCATCGTCGGCGGCATCGTCGTCGGCCTGCTGCCGGGCAGCGCACTCCAGGTCAGCGGCCCGGCCGCCGGGCTCACCGTGCTCGTCTTCGAAGCGGTACGGGAGTTCGGGCTCGGCATGCTCGGCGCGATCGTGCTGCTCACCGGCGTGCTCCAGATCGGGCTCGGGCTGCTGAAGTGCGGCCGCTGGTTCCGCGCGATATCCGTGTCCGTCGTCCAGGGCATGCTGGCTGGCATCGGTCTCGTCCTCATCCTCGGGCAGCTCTACAGCATGACCGGCGCGGACCAGCCCCGCTCGGGCGTCGAGAAGTTCACCGGCCTGCCGGGCCTGGTCGCCGACACGCTCTCCTCTCCGGTCGCGCTCACCGCCGCGGCCGTCGGGCTCGGCACCATCGCCGTGCTCGTGGTGTGGCCGAAGCTGCCCGCCGCCGCACGCCTCGTGCCCGCGCCGCTGGCCGCCGTCGCCCTGGCCACGGCGGCCGGACTCGCGATCCCGGTCCAGCTGGAGAACGTCACCGTCCAGGGCCTCTTCCACGCCGTCCAGCCGCCGGGCGCGAGCGACCTGGCCAACCTGGGCGGCATCGCCGTCCTCGGCACGGTGCTGGCCTTCACGCTCATCGCCTCCGCCGAATCCCTCTTCAGCGCGGCGGCCGTCGACCGCATGCACGACGGCCCGCGCACCCACTACGACAAGGAACTCGTCGCCCAGGGCGTCGGCAACACGGTCTGCGGCGTGCTCGGCGCGCTGCCCATGACCGCCGTCATCGTCCGCAGCTCCGCCAATGTCCGGGCGGGCGCGCGCACCCGGCTCTCCCGGGTCGCGCACGGCGGCTGGCTGCTGCTCTTCGCGGTGCTGTTCCCGGCGGCGCTCGGCGTCATCCCGCTGGCCGCGCTCGCGGGCGTCCTCATCCACGCGGGCTGCAAGCTGCTGCCGGCCAAGGACCTCGTGCCGCTGGCGCGGGCGCACCGGGGAGAGGCGCTGGTGCTGGTCACCACGGCGATCGCGATCGTGGTGACCAACATGTTCGAGGGCGTGCTCATCGGGCTCGCCCTGGCGATCGTCAAGGTCGCCTGGGAGACCTCCCAGGTCCACGTCCACGTACGGGAGCTGACGGGCGGCCGGCTGGTCGTCACCCTCACCGGCAACGCCACCTTCCTGCGGCTGCCGCGCATCCTGGAGACGCTGGAGGCGCTGCCCCAGGACCGGCCCATGGAGCTGGACCTGACCACCGTCCACCACCTCGACCACGCGTGCCGCACCACCCTGGAGAACTGGGCGACCCGGCACAACGACGCCGACACGGAGGCGGTACGCATGCGAACCCGCCCACACCGGGCCCCGTCCCCGTCCCCGTCCGCGTCCGCGTCCGCGCCCCCGGCCCCTGTCCCGGCCCCGTCCCCCGTCCCGGAGCCGGAAGTGGGGGCTCCGCCGGGGTGAGGGGGAGTTTCCGCAGGCCGGCGGGGCTGTCAGTGGTGGCCGCTAAGGTCTCGTCATGGTCACCAGAATCGATCTGACACTCGACTGCGCCGACGCCCAACTCCTGCGCGCCTTCTGGAAGACGGCGCTCGGATACGTCGACAATCCACCGCCCGCGCCCTTCCGCACCACCGGGGAATGGTTCGCGAGCCTCGGCCTGCCGGAGGGTGAGTCGGTGGAGGACGGGGCCTGGCTCTGCGACCCCGCAGGAGCCGGGCCCCGTCTCTCCCTGCTCAAGGTCCCCGAACCCAAGACCGCCAAGAACCGGCTGCACATCGACGTCCGCATACCCGGCCACGGCAGCGCGGCAGAGCGGAACGCCCGCCTCGCGGCCGAAGTCGTACGGCTCAAGGAGGCGGGCGGGAGCGTCCTGGCGGAAGTGGAGGGGCGGCATGTGGTCATGGCGGACCCGGAGGGCAACGAATTCTGCGTGGCGCTGGCGGCCGGCTGAGCCCCCGGGGCGGGCTCGTCAGACCACCCAGTTCCCCTCCCGCATCAGCGTTCGGCCCGGGAGCTCGTTGGACTCGCGCCAGGAGTGGATGGAGCGCGGGGTGACGCGGAACCAGCGGTACTCCGTGGTCAACGCCCCGGGGTCGAAGCCGGTCCGCGTGTGGAAGCGGTCGGTCCGGTCCTTCGGGAGGTCGTCCAGGGCCAGTACCTCGACCTCGCCCTCGATCACGGTCACGTCGCGGGTGGTGCCGAGGCCCAGCCGGGCGGTCCGCCCGGTGGCCAGGTTCCGGCCGGTGGGGCTCGCCGCGGGCGTGGCCAGCAACAGGGTCTCGCCGTCCCACTCGAAGGACAGCGGCACCAGGTGCGGCACTCCCTCCGCCGAGGCGCTGGCCACCCAGAGGTCGATGTCCTGGGCGAGCCGGTGCTCGGTGTCGCGGCGGCGTTCGGCGGGGGAGCGGGGTGCAGGGCTCATGGCGGGGTTCCGTCCTTCGGCGGTCGGGGGCGGGGGAGAGGCCCGCCCGGGCGGGCGCCTCGGTGCTGTGGAGGGCGCGTCAGCCCTGCGGAACATCGATGAGGTTGCCGTCGGGTCAGTCCTGGAGGACGCCGATGAGGTTGCCGTCCGGGTCGGTCAGGGTCGCCACCAGGCGGCCGCCGCCGACGTCCTGCGCGGGCTGCCGCACCGTGGCTCCGGCGGCGGTCAGCTCCGCCACCTTCGCCTCGATGTCGCTCACGTGCCAGTACGCCAGGGAGGAGGTCAGACCCTGCGGCCCGCCACCGGGCACCAGGCCCACGTGCTGGCCCGCGACGTCGAAGCCGACGTAGTAGGGGGCGTCGGTCTGCGGCTCGACGCCGAGCAGCGCGGCGTACACGGCCCGTGCCCTGGCGAGGTCGGAGACGGGGTGCAGGACGGTCTTGATTCCGGTGGTCCTGGTTCCGGTGGTCATGGCTTCTCCGTGGGAGGTCGGCCCCTGTGCGGGGCGGTGTCCGTTCTTCGTGGTCACAGACTCCCGCGGAAGGCCCCGCGACCGCCTCCGTGCTCACCACGGAAAACCACCACGGAAGCCACTACGGAAAGCCGCTGCGGATCCGCTGTGGAAAACCGCTGTGGACCCGCTGCGGAAAGCCCCCGTGGACCTGCTGCGGATAATGGCTCCGTGCCCAGACCCGTGGTTTCTCCGCCCTCTTCGATATCGGCCCGCGAGGCCGAAGTGCTGGCCCTGCTGGGGGAGTTCCTCAGCAACGCCGAGATAGCCGCCCGCCTGTTCATCTCCGTACGCACCGTCGAGTCGCACGTCTCCTCGCTGCTGCGCAAGCTGGAGGTGCCGGACCGCCGCGCGCTCTCCCGGCACGCGGCCGAACAGGCCCGCCCGCAGCCGTCCGCGCCCGCCCCCGTCCTCCCCACCCCGCTGACCGCGTTCGTCGGCCGGGTGCGCGAGCGGGCGGAGCTGGCCGAGGCGGTCACGGCGCGCCGGCAGGTGACCGCGGTCGGGCCCGGCGGCGTCGGCAAGACCCGCCTCGCCCTGGCGGTCGCCGCCCGGATCGCCGCGTCGGAAGGCGACTTCCCCGACGGGGTGTGGTTCGTCGACCTGGTCCCGGTGACCGACCCGGCCCGCCTCGGCGCGACGGTGGCCGCAGCCGTCGGCGTGGGCGAGCAGCCCGGCCGTGACATCGACGAGTCGCTCCTGTCCGCGCTCGCCGGACGCCGCGCCCTGCTCGTACTCGACAACTGCGAGCAAGTACGGGACGGGGTCGGCCCCTTCCTGGAACGGCTCCTCACCGCCTGCCCGCACCTGCATGTCCTCGCCACCAGCAGGGCCCGCCTGCTGACGCCCTTCGAGTGGGTGTACGCGGTGCCGCCGCTGTCCCGGGAGGGCGGCGACGCGTCCGAGGCGGTCAGCCTCTTCATGGAACGTGCGGCCGCGGCCGGCCTGCCGCCCGATCCGACCGTACGAGGCAGGGTGGTCGCCCTGTGCGAGCGCCTTGACGGCATGGCCCTCGCCATCGAACTCGCGGCGGCCCGCTGGGCGACGCTCGGCCTCGACGGGCTCACCGCGGGCCTCTCCGACCAACTGCGCGTCCTGTCCGGCGGCCCCCGCGCCACCGACCGGCACCGGTCGGTGCGCGCCGTGCTGGACTGGAGCCACGACCTCCTCGGCCCGGCGGACCGGGCGCTGCTGCGCCGCGTCTCCGTCTTCGTCGCGCCGTTCACGGCCGGGGCGGCGGGCGAAGTGGCGGGGTACGCCCCGCTGACCCCCGCAGCGGTCGCCGACGGACTCGGCCGGCTCGCCGAACAGAGCCTGCTGACGGCCCTCCCCGCCGCCTCCGGCACCCGCTACCGCGCCCTGGAGACCATCCGCCAGTACGGTGCGGAACGCCTCACGGAAGCGGACGAGGCGCTGAACACCCAGACCCGGCACGCGGCGTGGTGCCTGTCGGCGGCCGTCGCCCTCGGCGCCACGGACACCGGGGCCGACTGGCGTGCCCGCTTCGACGCCCTGGCGGGGGACCTGCGCGCCGCCCTCGCCGTGGCCGCCGGGCAGCCGTCCCGCCGCCCCGAGGCGTACGTGCTGGCGCTGCGCCTGGCCGAACTGGCCTTCGCCGGGAACCTGCTCGGCGAGGCCCAGCAGCGCTACGAGCAGGCGGCGGAGCTGGCCGAGGGGGACGACGACATGGTGTCTGCCGCAGCCGCGGCGGCCGCCGTCCCCGCCGCCGAGGCGCTGCGGCACGCCGCCGGGGTCGCCGGGTGCCGGCGGCACGGCGACGACATGTACCGGCTGCACCTGGCCGCCGGGGAGGCCGCCCGGCGGGGCGGGGACGCCGCCGGTGCCGCCCGGGACCTCGCGGCCGCCGCCACCGTCGCGTACCGCTTCTCCAGCGAGTTCACGCGGCTGCCTGCCGTGGCGGAGGTCGCCGGCGTGCTCGGGGAGGCCCGGAGGACGGCCGGACCGGTCGACGACCCCGCCGCCGCTGCCGGTGTCGCGCTCGCCGAGGCGGCGGTGCTCGCGGACGCGTTCGGCGCGGTGCAGGGCGACGCGGACAACTCCGCCGAGGAGACGGTCGCCCGTGCCGAGCGGGCCGTCGCTCTCGCCCGGCAGGCGGGCGACCCGGTGGCGGAGTCCGCCGCCCTCGACGCCCTGTCCGGAGCCCGCACCTGGGCGGGCCGGAGCTTCGCGGCCGCCGACGCGGCCCGACGGCGTATCGACGTCCTGGCGGCAGTCCCCCGTACCCCTGGAAGCGCGCACGAACTGACCGACGCACTCGCCATGGCCGCCGGAACGGCCCTCGGCGTCGGCGACCTGGCGGCGGCCAGGCGGTGGGGCCAAGAGCTCGCGGACCTGCCCATGCTGGCCGAGGTGGGGCACTACGCCACCTCCTGGCTGCTGGTCGCGGACGCGTTCGTGGGGGACGCGCAGGGCGTGCTCGCCGGAGGGACGCGATTCCTCGACGCGTGGGAACAGAGCGGCCGGCAACGGTCGTTCTCGCTCGGGCCCGCCGCCGCGGCCGCCGCGATGATCCACGGACTGCGCGGTGACGAGCAGGCCCGGGCACGCTGGCTGGCGCTGGTCGAGGAGGCGGGCACCGAGGCGGAGTACCGGTACGGGTACGGGGCCGTCTTCGACGCGATGCTGCTGCTGCACCGGGGAGAGGCGGCCGCGGCGCTGGAGCGGCTCGCGCCGGAACCGGAACGGGTGTGGAAGTGGGTGTCGTGGATCTGGCTGCACTGGTACGTCGCGCTGCGCGCGGAGGCGGCCGTGTTCGCCGGGCACCCGGAGGCCGAAGCACGCATCGCCGCCGCGCGCACGGTGGTCGCGGGCAACCCGGCGGCATCGGCGCAGGTGGACCGGGCGCAGGCGCTGCGGACGGGGGACGTGCCCGGACTGCTGCGCGCGGCACGGGACTTCGCGGCGGCGGGCTGCCGGTACCAGGCGGCACGGACACTGCTCCTGGCCGGGGGCGAGCACGCGAAGGCGGGAGCGGAGGCGCTGACGGCACTGGGCTTGCAGGTCGCCGGATAGGGCCGCTGCTGGGGGGCGGCCCGGCATGGGTTCTGTCGGGGGCGGCCCGGCAGGGGCCCCGCCGGGACGTGGCCCGGGCCCTGTTTGGCGCAGCGACCGACGGATCACGGGGGGCCAACCTGTTTCCGCCCGCACCAGGACGGGACGATCTGGGTGACGGACACGGGGCAGGGGGGACCGCCGGGCCGCCGGGGCGGGGCGCTCGGGGGCCGCCGGGAATCCCCCCCCCGGGCCCCCTCCGACCCGCTCAGGAACCCTCAGCCACCCTCCCGCGCCCGCCTGCTGTGCCGGGCCACCCGCACCCGGTTTCCGCAGGTCGCCGTGCACCACTCCCGGCGGGCCGGCACCTTCAGGAAGTACAGGACGCAGCCGGGCGCCGGACAGGCCCGTACCTTCTCCGCGTCCTCGCCCGTGAACAGCCGCACCCCCTGCGCCGCGACCTCCCCCAGCGCCACCAGCAGCGGATCGGGTTCCGGCCAGCGCGGAACGGCGGCGAACGCGGAACCCGCGTCCAGTTCCGACCAGCGGGCTGCCAGCCGTGCCGCCGTGTTGATCACCTGTACGTCCCTGGCTTCAGGGGTGCGTCGCCGGGTCCGGGCCCCCGCCAGCCCGCGCAGCGCGTGCCGCAGCTCCACGAAGCGGGCCAGGTGGGCCTCCCCGACGGGCGGCCGGTCGGCGGCGGTGAGGAAGCGGGCCAGCTCCGCGCCGAAGCCCTCGCGGTGCAGGGCGAGCCACCGGTCCAGGTCGCGCGTCTGCCCGAGGGCGTCGAGGAGCCGTCCCCGTACGCCTCCCTTGATGAAGGTGGTGTTGACCAGGTCGAGGGGAAGGGGCTCGCCGGACAGGGGGAGGCGGTCCACGGGGGAGTCGACGGGGGAGTCCACGGGGGAAGGGGAGGCGGGCGGGGGAGCGGATTGCGCGGGGACGGCGGGGGCGGCCGGCAAGGGCCGGTCGTGCGGCGGAGGTTCGGTGCGGGAGCCCATCCGGCCATCTTGCCGGGTGGACGCCGGAGGAGCCGGGTTAATGCCTGTCGTTATATTGAGCCGTTAGCTTGCAGTGATCACCCCGTCCCTCACCGGTGCCCCGCGCGGCCCGGCGGACACCACGGAAGGAACGTTCGTGCCCGACGCCACGACCCTGAACACCGCCACCTCCCAGGCGCAGGCGTCCGTGGACTCCGGTCGTCGTCCCACCCGTTGGCAGCGGTGCGCCGCCGCCATCGCCGGACAGGCCCCCGCCCGGGCGCCCCTGCCGACCCTCGCGGCCATGACCTTCTGCGGGCTCGGCGTCATGCTGCTGCTCGTCGCGCTCGGCGTCGTCCTGCACGAACCCCTGCTGATACCCCCGCTCGCCGCCAGCGCCGCCCTCGTCTTCGCCGCCCCCGCCCTGCCGCTGGCCCAGCCCCGCAGCATCGTCGGCGGCCACCTCGTCTCGGCGGCGCTCGGGCTCGCCGCCGTCGCGGTGGGCGGCAACTCGCTGTGGACGGCCGCGGTCGCGGCCGGACTCACCATCGGCGCGATGGCCTGGGCGCGCACCCCGCACTCGCCCGCCTCCGCCACCGCCGTCGTCGTGGTGCTGACCGACCCCCGGCCGGCGCACTTCCTGGCGCTGCTGACGCTGGCCACGCTCGTCGTCGTCGGCGCGGGAGTGCTCGTCGGGAAGGTGGACCGGGTCGACCACAAGTACCCCGCGTACTGGTGGTAGTCGGGGGGAGCAGGGGGTCCCGGGGCGTTGTCAGTGGCGCGTGCGACGATCCAGAACATGACCGATTCGTTCGACGGACTTCTGCCCCTCGCCGGAACGGCGCACGTCTCCACCACGTACGCCGACTGGGCCGCCGCCCACGCACCCGGCACGGCCGCGGCGGCGCGCGACCTGGTCGACGGCCTGTACGGCGAACTGTCCACCACCCGGTCCAAGCCGGGCCGGTTCGTCGACATGATGGCCGTGAAGGCACGGCGGCTGCCCCCGCCGCACCTGCCGTGGTTCTGGGACACGGTCGGTCACCGCCTCTTCGGCCACGGCAGCAGCGGCCGCCGTGCCGCGGGCCGCGCTTACGCGGCGGCGCGCGCCGCCGAGTCGCAGCACGGGCTGCCCGTCGACACCGCGTACGGCATCGCCAACGCCCTGCTGTTCGCCCGGTGCGGTGCCGTGCCCGCCAAGGAACTCGCCGCCCATCAGGGTTTCCTCGCCGCCGCCCTGCCTCCCGCCGAGGCGTACACGGCGCTGGAGGAGTTCCTGATCGCCTGGACGCGCTCGCCGGCTGACCTCCCCGGCGATCTGGTGCGCCGAGTGCGGGCCGCCGCCAAGCCGGCCGGGCACGGGGACGCGGAAGCCGCCCGGACGGTCGGCGCGATCCTGGCCGGAGCCCGCGACAAGGCGGTGCCGGACGTCCTGTGGAACGCGGCCCGCCCCCTGCTCGCGGCCCACCCGCCGACGGACGACGTCGCGACCGGCCTCCTCGACGTCTTCCCGGACGGCATCACCGACGGCGGTGCGTGGCTGCGGCTGCTCATCGCCTCCGGCGCGGGCGAGGCGATGGAGTCCGGCCGGATCGTGCCGGACGGCGGAGTGGCCCACTGGGTCGGCCACTTCACGGCGATGTACCAGTACGCGCGGCAGTCCGGCGGCGGCGTGTCCCGACAGCCGCTGCCGGAGGAGTTCCTGCACCTGATCGGCCGGTTGGGGCCCCGGCTGCGGGCCGCGGACACCCCGGTCACCCTGCACGCCAACCGCTTCCGCTGGCAGGGCTTCGACGCCGACGTGCTGGACGCCTGCCTCGCGGCCGGAGCGCGGGTCGTCGATCCCGGCGCGCAGATCAGCATGCACTTCTGGGGCCCCCGATCCCGCCGCGATCTCGCCGCGCTCGCCGCCGACCCGGTGTTCGGACCCCGCCTCGAAGGCACCGTGCACGCCGGTCTGCTGCCCGACTGGCGTACGGCGCGCGGCCGCCGCCCCGGCTCCGCGGTGACGCTGCTGCCCGGCAACGAGGGCATCGCCCAGGGCGTCGCCGCCCGGGTCGGCAAGCTGCTCGACACCGTCGCGGGCGGTGGCACGGCCGGTGCGGAAGAGGCGATGGCCGAGCTGGAGACCGTACTGGACCGGCCCACGGTGTCGGCGCTCGACGGCATCGCGGCAGCCCTCGACGCGGCGGGCGCGGCGGGCGCCCTGCGGCGCTCGCTGACGGCCGGCCTGCCCGAGGAACTGGCCTGGCCCGCCCTGGAAGCGGCGTACGCCCGGCTCGCGGCGGACGGCCACGACACCGGCGGACCGCTGCCGGGCGTGGCCGGAGTGACCGCCACCTGGCCGGTGCTGACCGTCTTCGGCCGGGACCGGGCGATCGCCGTCGCCCCCGACGGGGAGCGCGGCTCGTGCCGCTTCACGGTCCCGGACGGCGCGACCATGTACGCCGTCCACTACGTCGGCGGGTCCTTCCTCGTCAGCTGGACCCTCGAACCGAGGCCGTACCACTGCGACACCGCGGTGTGGGCCGACCGTCCCGACGAGCCGTTCGCCCCGGACAAGACGGGCGGGCTCGTCCCGTTCGACGGCAGCCTGCACGGGGCGTACGGCTTCCAGTTCGAGACCGCCGACGGCGGCGGACGGCACGGTGGCGGGCGCGTGCTGCGCCCCGGCGAGACCGCCGGGATCGACCGCGACGAACTCCAGCTCAGCGACGGCGTCCACGTCTGGACCAACGCCGTCTTCGGCCGCAGGCCCTGGGAGACCGTCCACCGGGTCACCGGCGAGCGCCAGGGCGTACGCCCCCTGCCCGACTTCCCCGGCCGCGCCCCCGACCCCGGCACCGAGGCCGACCTGTCCCTCGCCCGGGAAGCCCTCCACCTCGCCCCGCTGCCCGCGGGAACGACCGACTCCCCCCTCGGAGCCAGGGACGGACTCGTCGGCACCCGCGTCCTCTTCCGCACCCGCCACCGCCACCACGCCCCCGACCACTACCTGGTCGAGAGCATCGACGGCCGCAGCGCCCGCTTCGACGTCGACCGGCAGGGCCAGCAGCCGTGGGGCCTGTGGGCCGCACCCGGGGGCGCGGTGGAGAACGTCGTCCTGGCCGAGGCCCAGACCCGTACGGGAGTACGCGCCTACACGGCGGACGGCACCCTCCTGTGGGAACTCGACGGACACACCGCGCCCCAGCACTCCCGCCCGGTGAACTCCACCCGCCGGGTCACCGTCTCCCACGGTGCGGCCCTCCCGCCCGCCTTCTGGTACCTGCTGCGCACCCGCGAACCGGCCGCCTCCCGGGCGTTGCGCGCCGTCACCGCGCAGACGGCGGAGACCTTGCTCGCGGCGGCGCTCGCCGAAGGGGAGGCGGCGGCCGACCCGCACGCGGCGGCCGATTCGCGCGCAGCAGGAGCAGCAGGAGCAGCAGGAGCCGACACGCTGCGGCCCGTGGTGGCCCGTGAACTCCCCGCCGTGACCGATCCGGTCCTCGTCGAGGCGGTCGTGGCCGTGACCCGGCGAGCGGCCCGGGTCGAGCAGCGCCGCCGCGCCCTGCGCCACCGCGTCGCCCTCCTCGCCCAGGCCCCGCCCGCCTCCCCCCGCCGGTCGGCCCCCGACACCGATCTGGTCCCCGCCCTGCACGGACTCGTCGTGGACGGTTCCACCGCCGCCCGGCGGCCCGGCCCGGAGGCGGCCCTCCCGGCGACGCTCACCGCCCTGGCCACGGACGGAGCCTGCCTGGCCGGGACGGTCGGGGAGGAAGTGCGCCGCCTCTCGCCGCCCGCGCCGCCGCACGACTGGTCGCAGCTCCTGGGCACGATCGACGCGGCTGCCTGGCGGGCGGCGGTGGACCCGACCCCGGACGCCTCCCGTGCCGCGCTGCTCGCCCTCCTGGACACCTGGGCCGACCAGCCGTTCGCCCGGGCGGGCAGCCGCTGGTGGGTCGGCCGCACGGACGATCCGCAGGCCCTGGACGCGCTGCGCGGCACGGGCGCGGCGGTGGCCTCGGCGGGACTGCGGGCCGGCGGCAGACTGAGCTGGTACGTGACGGCGGCCGACCAGCAGACAAAAGGACAGGCAGAAGCTGAGAACGCGCCTGAACCCCTGCCCGGCGCCCGTCCCGTCACCGTCTCCCGCGACGACGCCGCCCGGCTGCGGGCACTGGTCGCCGCCGTGGACGCGGACGGCCCGGTCGCGCTGCCCGAGTCGGCGGCCGCGCGCTTCGCCGAACTGACGGGTGTGCGAAGGCCATTGGCCCGACTGGTCGTGGCCGGCCTCGTCGGCGGGCCCGACCGCGACGCCGCCCGTGCCCTCGCCCGCAAGGCCCCGTACAGAGCGACCCCGCAGACGGTCGAAACGTACGAAGACCTGTGCGGCCGCCTCGGCGACCACGGCCGCCGCGCCCTTCTGGCCGCCGCGATGCCCGAGGACCCCACCGAACTGTGGCGGCCCGGCGGGGTCGAGGCGGCCGCGGAGCGCATGGCGGCGGTCTGGTGTGCACGCCTGGAGGCCATGCCCGCCGTCGACGACGCGACGGCCGACGCCCTGGAATCCGGTCTCGACCTCGGCGAAGTGTGGGCCCGCCGCCTCGCGGGCGGTTACGCGGCGGCCGGCGGCACGACGGTGCCCGCCGTCGGCTGGGAACTGGCGGCCACCGCGTGGGGCTCGGGGGTCGAGGTCAGGGCCGTGCCCCCGGCCGGGCCGCCGCTGCCCCACCGCACGCAGGTCGGCCTGCCGTACGGAGTGATCGCCGCGGTACTGGCCTGGGCGTGGACGGACCGCCCCGTCGGCGACCCGGCGACGGCCGGATCGTACGACCTCCACGAACGCCTGCGCGCCGAACTCGCCCGGCCCGAAATGCTGGTGGAGGTGCGGCGCGGGAAGCTCGCGGGCACGCCGGAGGACATCGCCGGGCGGTTCGGGCTGGCCCGGCTGCCGGTGGCGATGGACGCACGCAAGAAGGAGGGGCCGTTCGACGTCGTCCCGTACGACTCCGGAGTGCTCGTCGTGTGCGCTCCCGGCGGCGCCGCCTATCTGCGGCCCGCGCTCGTCGAGAGCCCCGAGGCGCTGCGCAGACTGGGCGAGGAGACCGGCCTCACCGAGGAACTCGCCCGGCTGGAACCGCTGGTGGCGGGCGGCGGCCTGGAGCGCATGATGCACCGGTCGCGCTCCGGGGCCGTACCGGACGGGGCGTACGAGGCGGACCCCCGGCAGTCCTGCCCCGAACTCGTGGCCCGGGCGGCCGCCCACCTGGGCACCGGTGCGGACGCGGCGGCGCTCTACCTCCAGCTCGCCACGCTCGCCGCGCCCACCGACCGCGACGTCCGCCGGTGGAACGGCTGGAACCCCAAACAGCACGCGCAGGCACGCGCCGAACTCCTCGCGACGGGCGCGGTGCTGGAGGAGAAGCGGGCCAGGGCCGGGCGGACCCTGTTCCTGCCGGGGGAGTGGACCGAGCTCAAGGCGCCGCACCTGCCGCTGGAGGCCGCCAAGCTGGACGCGTACGCGGTGCGCCCGCTGTGGCGGGACCGGATCGCGGCCCCGTACCTGCGGGTGCTGCCGACCGCACCGCTGCACGAGATGTTCGCGCAGGCATGGGAGGGGGTGGCGGCGGCCCGCCCATGACGTACGACCGCCTCCCCGGGGCCCACACGCGCTGGCGGCGGGAAGGGGCAAGGGCGGGCTCACGCCGGCCGGTCCTGCCGGGCCCACCCGCGCCGCCGTCTACAGCGGAAGCCGGTCCGGCCACCACGGCGGCACGTTGTCGGGCGCGCAGTGGCTGACCGGATAGCCATCGGGCGCGTGCCAGATCGCCATCAAGGGCCACAGCAGTACCGCGCATACGGGAATGGTCAACAGCAGCGGAAGCAGCAGTCCGCGCCGGCCCGTGAGGCCGCGCATGAGCCACCACACAGAAGTGGACACCGCTGCCATCGTTGTCGACGCCACGACGAGATCCAGGAGATTGGCCGAGGCATTGACGCCTGTCTCGCACACGGTCCACGTACTGTTCAGGAGGACGGACGCGACGTATCCGGACCCCAGGAACACGCCCCAGCCGATGGCCCGACCGCCGGCACTGTACGGAGCCTTCTCGATCCCGCTCACCACCTTCCCTACCGGGCGTGATGCTGGCCCTCACCGCGGACGGCCGCACAGGGGGCCGTGGTGACCTCAGGGGGACTGGACCTCGTCGAAGAGGGCGAGGGCCTCGGCGGGGTCCGGGCCGACCAGGCGGTCAAGGCCCGCGCTGGTGATGGTCGACCAGGTCTCGGCGCGAGGCCACATGCGCTGTTCGAAGGCGCGGGTGGCTTCGAACAGGTCCCCGGGGTTCTCGGCGATGAGTTCGGCGAGCTCCGCACCCTCCAGGAGGGCGAGGTTCGCGCCCGCCCCCAGCGGCGGCATCAGGTGCGCGGCGTCGCCCAGGAGCGTCACCCCCGGGACATGGGCCCAGGTGTGGGAGACCGGGAGGGCGTGCAGGGCGCGGGGGACGTAGGCCGTGCCGTGGCGGAGGAGGTCGAGGACGGGCTCGGCCCAGCCGTCGAACAGGGTCAGGAGGCGCGACCGTACCGCCTCCGCGTCGGACAGGTCGAGGCCCCTCAGCCCGTCGAGCGGGGTGCGGACCTGGGCGTACACCTTGACGTGGCCCCCGCCGTTGCGCTGGGCCACCACCGAGCGGTTCGCCCCGTACACCGCCACCGAACCGTCGCCCACCAGCCGGGCGAGCTCGGGGTGGCGGACGTCTACGTCGTCCAGGGAGGTCTCGATCAGGGTGACACCCGTGTACCGCGGGGCCACGGACGAAACCGCTCGACGGACTCGGGACCAGGCGCCGTCCGCACCGATCACGAGGTCGTACGTCTCCTCCCGCCCGTCCGAGAAGCGCACCAGCGTGCCGTCGCCGGGGGCCCGCGGGACCACTTCCGTCACCTCCCGCCCCCATCGGACCTCCAGTGGACCCAGCAGCAGGTCGCGCAGCAACCCGCGGTCGATCTCGGGATTGGCCAGGTCGTCGGGGCCGGGCCGCCAGTCGCGCAGGACGGTGCCGTCCGTGTCCAAAATACGCATGGCCTGGCCCTCGGGGCGGGACAGTTTCCGGAACTCCGCGAGCAACCCGGCCTTTTCCAAAGCCAGTTGCCCCAGGTTCGCGTGCAGGTCGAGCGTGCCGCCCGGCGGTCGGGCGTCGCGGGACGGATCACGCTCCAGGACGGTGACGGGCAGACCGTGCCGGTGCAGGACGCGGGCGCAGGCAAGCCCGCCGGGGCCGCTGCCCACTACAGCTGTACGAGGGCTCATGGGGACCCAACGTACGTCGTTCGACACGACTTTCGTACGCCGCCACCGAAATGGGGGCAGGAGCTCAGCAGATCGCCCCGACATTGCTGCCGCTGCCGATGGCGGTGAAGCCACCGGTGTCTGTGGCGGTGCCGGCCGTCCCGCTCCGTCGTCGTCCGGGAGCGCACGGCGTCGTCCTTCTCGCGGGGCCCTTCGCGTAACGGCCCGGGGTGGTGCCCACGAGCCTCTTGAAGTGGCGGGTCAGGTGTGACTGGTCGTAGAAGCCGACTGCCGTCGCCACCTCGCCCGGCGGCCGCCCGTCGAGGAGCAGTCGGCGGGCGTGGTCGACCCGGCGGGACACCAGGTACTGGTGCGGCGCGATTCCGTACGCACTGCTGAACGCCCTGATGAGATGGGTCGGATGGGCGTGCACCAGACCGGCGGCCTCATCCAGGGTGACTCCTTGGTGCAGGCGGGCGTCGAGGAGTTCGCGGAGGTCCCGGGCGACCCGATGGCCGGGAACGGGGCCGGAGCGCAGGAGGCGGGGCCGCAGATGGAAATGGAGCCGCTCGCGCACCAACGCGAGTCGGCTCTCCGCCTCGAAGGAGTCGCCGGGATGGGCCAGGGCGGCGTGCAACTGTCCCACTCGGGCACGCAGGCGGGGGTCCGTCAGGTCGGGGCCGTCGACCGCCGCGCCGATCAGGCTGTCGTCGAGCTGGGTGGAGTCCAGGTACAGGACGCGCTTGCGGAAACCGTGCGCGGTGGCGGGCGAACCGTTGTGCGGGACGTGTGGCGGCAGGAGGCTCACCGTGTCCCCGGGCGTGCCGCGCCGGAAACGGTCCAGGTCGTACCGTACGGCCCCGTCGTCGACGATGAGCAGCGTCCAGGAGTCGTGGACGTGCATCGGATACGCGTGCTCCGTGAAGTGGGCGTGGAACACCTCGACGACCCCCGGGACCCGCGGCTGCCAGGCTTTCACTTCCGGGGCTTTCGCACGTCGGGGGACTGGGGTGCTCACGCCAGGAACGTACAAGACGGACCGCTGCCCGACGAGCGAGTCTCGCAGCATGAGAAACGAGACCACCACCTCCGTGTCCGCCGCGACCGCCCCCGTCCGCTTCGACACCAAGATCGCGGTCCTGCTGCGCGAGGACCTGGAGACCTGGCAGCGGCTGAACGTCACGGCCTTCCTGGTCAGCGGCCTGGGCGCGGCCGCTCCCGAAGTGATCGGCGAACCCTATACGGACGCCGACGACACGGCGTACCTGCCGATGTTCCGCCAGCCGGTGCTGGTCTTCGAAGGAACGAAGGAAGACCTGACCACCGCGCACACGAGGGCCACGGCGAGGGCGTTGTCCCTCTCCGTCTTCACCTCGGACCTGTTCCGCACCGGCAACGACCGCGACAACCGCGCCGCCGTACGAGCCGTGAGCCGATCCGGGCTCGACCTGGTGGGCATCGCGGTGTACGGCCCGAAGAACGCGGTGGACAAGGTGGTGAAGGGGGCGCGGATGCACCCGTGACCGAAAGCGGGGCAACGGAGCCGTGCGGAGGCGTCCTCGTAGCCGCGGGCCAGCACGTCGGACAGGCCGTGGGGGGGGGGGGGCAGTGAACTCCTCATCGGCCCCGATAGTCTCTCCCACCCCATGGGCGTCGTAGTTGGACAGTTCGGCGGCACAACGTTCCCGCTGGTTGCGCATCATGTGCCAGCCGACGGCAGGTGCCTGCCAGACGGTGGGGCCAGGAGCAGTCGGGCGCGGACGTCGGCTACGGTACGGCGCCTCAGCAGGAACAGCCGTCCCGTGTGGTCGATGGCCGGGAGGTGATCTCCGTCGTGGGCGGCTACCGTCCGGTGGGTCCGACGGGGGAGGTGGTGGGAGGCGGGCCAGGAGGCGCTGTTCCTGGGCGGCGGTCGGGGTGAATGTGGCCGCGGGCCCTCGTCAGTTGTCCTTGCCTCTGGTGGTGAAAGGGCGGCGGCGGGCGGCCTCGATGTGTCGCTGGGTGGCGAGGAGTGTCCTCGCCCAGCGTCGCCGTCGGTCGTACTCCAAACTCCGGCAGGCCCCGCTTGCCCTTGGTGCAGGGGGGGGCGAAGGCGTCCAGGAGTTCTTTCGGTACGCAGCAGAGCGGTACGCAGCAGAGCGGCCCTGTACGTGTGGACGTCGGGTTCGATGAGGACGGCCTCGGTCTTGGTGGTGAGACGGCCCGGGGCGCGATGCCGCCGACGCCGAGCGGCGGGGTCGCGGGCGGCTGAGAAGGCGGACGGCAGGTCGGAACCGGAACCGACGGCGAAGAATGTGATGGTTCCCATGGAGGCCCTGCCGATGACCTGGCAAGTGCCGCATATATGCAGGTCGTTGCAGGTGCACGAAGAGGCTTTCCGTCGGCTCCGGCGGGTGCGGATTCCGTACCCCGGTGCGCTTTGTCGTGTACAAGGCCCGAAAAGAGTGGCGGAATGCGTGCTTCCAAATGTGATTTACGCTACCCCGGGGACGGGAACCGGCACTCCGTCCCCGAACTGTCCGTCAGGACGTCGCACAGGTAGGCCCGTTGCCCCCCGGCCGTATTGGCACTCCGGCGATCTTGAGCGCCTCTTCTATGGCACTGAGTGCCGCGCTTCCCCTGTCCTGATGCACAGTTGCTCGAACAGCAACGGACGCAACGCGACGCTAAGGTACCTCTACCAATCACCCTCTGGGGCCTGAGCGTCGTGGACCTCTCCGCGGTGTTCACGAAGGTCGTGGACCCCATGAGAAGGGGGTGAATCCGATGGCCGCAAAGCCGGAGGACCGCCGACAGCACGAGGCAGGGGATCGGCATTACAAGTGCATCCGCTGGCTGGGGCCGCTCTACGCGATCTACAAGATCGTGCGAGAGTTTCTGGCCCATTGACGCGAAGAGCCCCGACCTGAAGGTCGGGGCCGCATCGCAGTCGGTGTAGTGGCAGAAGGCTCCACCTTGAGCTTCGCGGGCAAGGGGTGGGGCCTTCGTCATGTCCCGATACTGACTACTGTCGCGTAAGCAAGCCAAAGGATGCAGGTGTGACGGTAATCACGCACCCCCCGACGCGACGGTCCCCATCTTGCCTTGATGAAGCGGCAGAGCGCGACAGTTGACCGTATGTTGATCCGCGGCTTGACCGCGAAATATGGCAAGGAGCCTGCTCATTGGCGGCACTCGCCCAGTTGTGTGACCTAACGCACACACCCTGTGGGTGACTGAATGCACAAACGGTCGGCAGAAGTTTGATGGCTTTTGCCTCTTGCCTGCAGGCTTCTGACGCTCCATCCGGAGACCTTGAGGTGAGCGCGCGCCCTGTACCCGGCTCCGCTACGGGCAATCGGCACCGTTTGCCCGCTGCACCGTGTCCGGCCGAGTTCCTGTCCCTGACCTCCGGATTCAGCTCAGAGCCTGGGGCTTGATCCTTGAGCTTGCGGCGATTGTCATACGCATTGGCCGCCTCGACGCATCTCGGCAACTGGCCGCCCGAACCTCGGCATGGTTCAACGATCCCGTCGGCCATACCGCTTCTGATGCTGCCTTCGCCGCCGGCCACGCTGCCTCTGTCCTCAGAGCGCCGCGTTGTCAACGGCTCACCGTGCTCAGTTGATTCGGCGAGATCGCTGCTTCCGGTCAGCCACCCCACCCTTCGCGAAAGCCGTGCCGGTTCGACGTGTCGGGCGCAGGGCTCGTGAACGGACTCGTTGCGGTACAGGCAGCTCAGGAGCAGTTGGTGGACGACCGGCAGGGCCATGACGCGGGTAACGCCTGCCGCGACCGCGACGGCGACTGCCGTACCGGCAGTGGACTGAGGAACCCCGGACGCGTCGACGATCAGCGGCAGTGCGGCCGCGACACCCGGGAAGGTCTGAAGGCCGGTACGAAGGGTCCTCTGGTTGGCGTCAGACATGAGTGCCTCCTGCTTCGCGAAATCTCGAGGGTCTGACCCGGGTGGACGGTGAACGGTTTGACGATGCCGTTCTCGCGCGCGAGGGCCTGCCAGTTCACGCCGTGCCGTTCACCGATCCCAGAGAGGGTGTCGCCCCTCCCCGCCCCGTGTACGTCAAGGAGCCTGCGGCCCCCGGCCTGCCTCTCAGTCGTGCCGCCGCGCGCTGACGGAGCCCGCTCATCGTGAACCCCCTCGGGTCGACCTCCTCCGGTTCGCTGATCCAGGTGACCGATCACGCTCTCCCCCCTCCAGCCGTGCGCCCGGCACAGGGCCGCCGAAACACGCTCGATGTTCTCCATCTGGGCCGCCGTCTACGGGCCGCGGCCACCGCCGAGGTTCTCGCATTCCCCGCTGTAGAAATGCGAGTTGCCGTCCTTGTCGGCCGTCGCGGCCCGGGAGAACGGCTTCTCGCCGATGAGCGCTTGGAGGACCCGGCTGTCGCCCTTGCCTGCATGGTTCGCCCGGCAGTGGCCGATCAGGTAGACGGTGTCGTCCTTCGCGATCACACGTGACACAGCGGGCCCGGCAAGCCCGAGTAGCCGTTCTCGCAGATACTGACCGCGCTGTTCGTGCTGGACGTGACGGTGTGGTGGATCACCACCCCGTGCGTCGGACACCACGGGCCCCACGCGTTCCGGTTGTGGGTATGCCGGCCGGGCCGCTCAACAACACGGACTCCTTCGGTCTGAAGAGCTGCGACCAACCGGTCAGCAGTAAGAACTCCTCACAGAATGGACAGCTCGGACAACCGACCTGGTCCGTCCGCGCTGACCCGTGCCTCAGTCACGCGCTGGCCGAAGTCCTCAGCACGGCGCGGCAGAGAGAGCCGAGGCGAACACCGCACCGTCCTGGCGGGTGCCTGCTCGACAGATCCGCATCGGTACGGGCCGGCAGTGCACTGCCGCGTTCTCCGACTGCGCCGAGCAATGGCGACCGGTCAACGCGGGCGAGATCCCTCGCCGACCCGCGCACTGCCTCGGTCGCCTTCTAGGGTCATCCATATGATGATCGACACTGGGTTCGCCGGCTCGCTCTTCGAGTCCCTTCAGGCGGACGCCCTCACCAGCCCGGACCAACTGCGCGAGCTCTACCCGCAGCCGAACCCGAACTCGCTCCGCAAGGAGATCGATTGCCTGACCGAGGAGGCCCGGGCGTTGATCGGCTGTTCCTCGCTGGTGTTCATCGGCAGTGCAGACCTCGAAGGCCGGGCGGACGTGACGCCGCGTGGCGGTCCGGCCGGGTTCGTCTCGGTGCTCGACGAGCGGACTCTGGTCATCCCCGACGCCACCGGCAACAAGCGGCTCGACACCATGCACAACGTGCTGCAGACCGGGCGCGTCGGACTGATCTTCCTCATTCCCGGCCGCCCGACCACGCTGCGCGTCAATGGCCGCGCCTGCGTCACGGCGCGCCCGGAACTGCTGGCCCACCTCACGCCCATTGGAAAACCGCCGCTCACGGCGATGGTGGTGCATGTCGAGCAAGCCTATCCGCACTGTCCGAAGTCGCTGATGCGCGCCAGTGCCTGGCAACCGGAGCGGTGGGTGCCTCCTGAGGCCCAGCCGACCAGCGCTGAGGTGACGCAGGCCCAGCTCAACCTGCCGGGCCTTACCCTCGACGAGATCGAGCAGGCCGAACGGGAGTCACTGCGCCTGCGTTACGAGTGAATGCGGACAGGCACTCCTCTCGTGATGAGTTCAGGCGTCACCAGCAGATGAGGGCGCATCCGAGGGCCAGGAAGGCTTCGTGGATGTCGTCGCGGATCTCCCAGCGGACCCGCAGGCGGCGGAACCAGTGCGGGTGGGCGAACGCACGCTTTACGGACCAGCGTGCACCGCATCCACCGAAGCCGCGTAAGCCTGGGCCCCAGCCACTCATGGCCAACAGTTCAGGGCTGCCACCCCACTCGGGCGGCAGCCCTGACTGTTGCATGCCCTCCGAACGGAGCACCTCTGGAACCGGCGAGTCAGCACACCAGGCGAAGCGCAGGCTGTTGGGCTCCACCCGAAGAGGGCGGTGGACAAGGTGGTGAAGGGGGGGCGCGGATGCATCATCCGTGACCGGGGCCGGTTCGGGGTTGGGGCCTGCTGGAATCGGTCAGCTCTTTGCCGCGTGCGGGTTCGGAGTGGCCGGTGTGCACCCCCGTCGGTCGTACCAGAGGCATGCCGTCAGCAGGGCGAAGGCCAGCAGGCAGGCGGCCATGGGGAGGAGCCACTGCGCCGCGACGGCGCAGGCGGTGAGGAGCAGTTGGGCCGTGCAGGCGGCGGTGAGCGGGCGGGTGGCCGGGACGTGATGGCGCAGGGAGCGGAGGATTCCCCGGCAGCCCCACCAGTCGAGTGCCACGATGACGCCGCCTGCCAGCAGCGAGAGCAGTGTCGTCCGGTTGCTGGACGCCATGGACGGGTGAGGTTCCTCGGCGGGTCCGATTCCACCGGAGAACGTGGGGACGAACCAGAAGAAGTAGACGGCGGTGAACGCGATCTGGGTGGAAACGAGCAGGAGGCTCAGGATCAGGAGCGAGCGTTGCGTACGAGGCATTCTCATCACGTTCCCAGGTCGTGGAGGGCCGGGCCGTGTGGGGTGCGGCGGCCGTAGGTTGGGGCGATGAGCGTGATTCTGCCGCCCGGTGGCGCCGTGTTCGACGACGACGAGATCGATGCCCGGTGGGCGGACGCATGGCGGCCCGGGCAGGTCGCGGCGCGGCTGAGCGGGGTGGGGACTCCGTGGTACGTCGCGGCCGGGTGGGCGCTGGACCTGTTCCGGGGAGAGCGGACGCGGGCGCACGGGGACCTGGAGATCGCGGTGCCCGCCGCCGGGTTCGCGGAGGTACGGGCATGCTTCCCCGAGCTGGCGTGCGACGCGGTGGGCAGCGGGCGGGTCTGGGAGGGCGCGGGGACCGAGGTGCTGGCGGTCACGCATCAGACCTGGTTTCGGGATCCGGCGAGTGGACGGTTCCGCTTCGACGTGTTCCGGGAGCCGCACGAGGGCGGGACGTGGATCTGCCGGCGGGACGCGCGCCTGCGGCTGCCGTACGAGGCGGTCGTCGAGCGGACGGAGGACGGGATTCCGTATCTGGTGCCGGAGTTGGTGCTGCTCTTCAAGGCGAAGGCGGTACGGGCCAAGGACCAGGCGGACTTCGACGGGGTGCTGCCCCTGCTGGGACGGGCGCGGCGGCAGACCCTGCGCGGGTGGCTGGAACTCGTGCATCCCGGGCATCCGTGGCTGGTGCGACTGGAGGGGTGAGCGCGGCGGTGATCGTGGGAGGTCATGTGCGCGGAACGTTTACTTCCGGAAGCCCGGGGTGCCGGGCGTGGCGCGGTCAGGCGGGGGGCTCGCCCGGCTGGTCGTGGGTGGAGCAGTGGATTCCGCCGCCGCCCGCGGCGATGGTGTCGATCCTGACCTGCACGATCTCGCGCTGCGGGAAGTGGTCCCGCAGGATGCCCTTCGCGCGGTCGTCGGCCGTGCGGTCGCCGAAGCGGGGGAGGAAGACGGAGCCGTTGGCGACGTAGAAGTTGGCGTACGTCGCCACGAAGTCGTCGCCCTCGCCGGTGACCCGGTCCAGGTCGGGCTGCGGAAGGTCGACGATCTCGAATGTCCGGCCGCGGGCGTCGGTGGCTCTGCTCAGGACCGAGCGGGCCTGGTCGGCCGCTTGGGACCAGGAGTCGGGGGGCGTGCCCGGGAAGGGCTGGTCCAGGAGGACGACACCGGGGGCGGTGAACCGTACGAGACCGTCCACATGCGCGTCGGTGATGTCCTCGCCGCGCACGCCCGCCAGCCAGACGACCTTCTCGACGCCGAGGGTCGCGATCAGCTCGCTCTCGATCTGGTCCCGGTCCTTGCCGCGGTTGCGGTTGTCGTTGACGAGGGAGCTCTCGGTGACGAGGAGGGTGCCTTCGCCGTCGGTCTCGAAGGAACCGCCCTCGGCGACGAAGGGGGCCTGGACGCGTGGGGCGCCGTACGTGGCGAGGAGGGTACGGCCCACCTCGGCGTCGTTGGTGTGCTCCTGCTTGTCGCCCCAGCCGTTGAAGTTGAGGTCGACGCCGGTGACCCTGCCGTCCTCCTCCACGAAGACCGGGACCGTGTCGCGCGCCCAGAGGTCGTCGACCGGCAGCGGGACGACCTCGACCTGCCGGCCGCATGCCTTCTGGGCCGCCGCCTGCTGGTCGGGGCGGGCCAGCACGACCACCGGCTCGTACTCGCCGACCGCCCGCGCGACACGGGCGATGTCCTCGCGGGCGCGGGGGAGGTCGCCCTCCCAGACGGATGCGAGCGCGGGCCAGGACATGAACGTGCGGGCGTGACTTTCCCATTCCGCGCCGTAACGGCGTCGCCCGGTCCGCGGGGAGGGCTCGGCGGCCGTGGCGTCGCGGGCGGAGGCGCTGGGGGTGCGGTCGATGCCGCTGCCGTTTTCGGGCGCGGCGAACGGGCGCAGAGGCGTGCGGTGGGAAGTCGGACCCGTATCAGGGACGTGGTGGGACACAGGGGCTCCGATCGTGGGCGGGCAAGGCTATCCCGCGAGATCGCGCGGAGGACGACGGCACGCGCGACATCGCCGTACGCTCCGGACCATGAGGGAACAAGAGATGCTCTCCAGGGTGATCGGCGTGCTGACGCAGAGCGGCGAGTGGTTCCGGGACATCCACCGCGATCCGCACGGGCACGAGCCCGCCGACGGGCGTGTGGTCGGCGAGTTGGTGGCCGAACTCCTGGAGGGGGCGCTGCCGTCCGGGCTGTCCGAGGAGGAGGAGCGGGAGTTGCGCAGGTCCACCGCGCGGCTGGTGAGCGTGTTCGCCTTCGTCTTCCACCAGTTGGCGGAGGTGCATGACGCGGGGCGCACCGACACCTCGTCCGGTGACCTGCTGCGGCAACTGGCGCTGAAGGCCGAATACGGGGGAGGGCGGGGCTGAGCGGGGGTCCTGCCGGGTCTCCCTTCGGTGACCGGGGCCGGCTTCCGGTGAGCGGCCTGCGGCTGGGGCCGTTGCGGTGCGGTCGGAGGCTTCGGCTCTGCGTGGGCGGGCCGTGGTGCGTGGCTCGGTCTCATCGTTGGGGTCGGAGGATCGTGTGTGTGGGGGAGTGTGGGAGCCCGGGGTCGTCCGTGGACGCTAGGGGCCCTTGCTCGTCCGGGTGGCTCTGAAGCCCTGTGTATGTCGGGGAGCTTGGAGATCGGGGCCCGGCCGGGTGCCCCGGGGCCCGTGCCCGTCGGGGTGGCCTGGGGGTCCCGGGACCGTCCGGGTGTCCGGGCCTCCGTACCCGTCCGGGGGTCCGGGGCCCCGGGTCCGTCTGGGGGCCTATTGGTCCGGTTCCGGCCGGGCAGGCTGGAGGCCCCTGAATCTGTTCGGCTGTCTCGGGCCTTGGTGCCCGTCCGAGGAGGCGGAGCCCGTGTCCGTCCGACGGCCTGTTGATCCAGTTCCGGCCGAGTGGGCCGGAGGTCCCTGGGCCCGTCCGGGGGCCCGGGGCCTCGTATCCGTCCGGGGCCCGGAGCCCATGTCCGTCCGGTGGCCTGTTGGTCCGTCCCGGCCGGGTGGGCTGGAGGTTCCTGGGCCCGTTCGGGCGGTCGGGCTCCCGTACCCGTCCGGGGCGGGTCCCGTACCCGTCCGGGCGGCCTGGGGCCCCGTACCCGTCCGGGCGGTCTGGAGCCCCGTACCCGTCCGGGTGGCCGATGTGGTGTCATTTCGGACACTGCCCGGGTCCGGGAGAACATGTACCGCTCCTACTCCCTCCAGATGGAAGGCCCGCACACGTGCGCCGTCGCTCGGTACTCCTCGCCTCCGCCGCTCTGGCGACCTCGCTCCTCACCGGCTGCACCAGCGCTGACGCGCCCGCCGCCGACGAATCCACGTCCGGCAAGCCCGCCGCCCCCGGCAAGAACGTCTTCTTCGACGTCGCCATCGACGGCAAGCCCGCCGGGCGCATCGAATTCGCCCTGCGTGACGACGTCGCCCCGAAGACCGCCGCCAACTTCCGCGCCCTGGCCACCGGCGAGAAGGGCTACGGCTACAAGGGCTCGACCTTCCACCGGATCATCCCCCAGTTCATGCTCCAGGGCGGCGACTTCACCGCGGGCGACGGCACCGGCGGGCGCAGCATCTACGGGGACACCTTCAAGGACGAGGACTTCTCCCTGAAGCACACCGACCCCGGCACGCTCTCCATGGCCAACAGCGGGCCCGACACCAATGGTTCGCAGTTCTTCGTGACCACCGCGGCCACCCCGTGGCTCGACGGCAAGCACGTCGTCTTCGGCAAGGTCGTCAAAGGCATGGACGTCGTCCGCAAGGCCGAGGCCCAGGGCTCGCCGGAAGGCACCACCAAGGCCCCGGTCACCATCACGAGCTCCGGGGTCGTCTGAGCGGACGCGGTACGAGACGCGGTACGAGGCGGGGCCGCCGGCACGGGAGGCCCCGCCACTTCCCGGCCACTGCTGCGGGAGAAAAAGGGGGGGTGGCCATCGGGGCGGACGGCACGGTAGTGTCCGGGCCAGCGTCGCGTGCCGGTGGCAGACCGTGTCAGGCATGGAGGCGCCGAACCGAAGGAGACCGCCGATGTACGCATCGCGCCCTTCGCTCTCGCGCAATTGAGCGTGATCGAGCATGACTGAATTCGACGTGACCGACTACGACGTGACCGCAAGCGACGCGATCGCAAGCGACAAGGCTGGGCGCGCGGCGGCGGAACGCGAGTCCGCCCGGCTCACCGCCTGGAGCCAGGAACTCCGCCGCGTGCACCACCGACTGCGCGAAGCACTGGCGGTGACCCGCGCCTCCCTCGCGGACGGCACCCCCGGCGAGGCCGCCACCCGGGAACTCCTGCTGTACTGCCACGGCTTCTGCTCCGCGCTCGACCGACATCACCGGGGCGAGGACCGCACCCTCTTCCCGGCCATCGCCGCCGCGTACCCCGATCTGCGCCCGGTGCTCCGCGCCCTGGAGCAGGACCACTCGTTGATCGCCCACCTGATCGGTGGCCTCCAGGCCGCGGTCGAGCGTGCCGCGCCGCCCGAGGAGCTCGACCAGCACCTCGAAGGCATCGGTGCGATCATGGAGAACCACTTCCGGTACGAGGAGCGGCAGTTGCTCACCGTGCTCGAAACCCTTGAGCTGTCGGCGACCCCGGGGGAGGTGCTGGGGCCCTTCGCCGAATGAGCGCGGTCAGGCCGCCGCGTCCTCGGGGTACCAGCGCAGCTCCACCGTGTTGCCGTCCGGGTCCCGGACGTACACGGACGTGGCGGTGCCGCGCGCGCCGAACCGGTCGACGGGGCCTTCGAGGACGGTGAAGGCCCCCGAGGCGATGAACTCCGCCCAGTCCAGGGGTTCCACGGTCAGGCAGATGTGGTCCACGTTGGACTCGCCGCGGGGACGGCTCATGAGGTCGATGATGGTCTCGGCGGTGACGCGCAGCGAAGGGAACGGGACCTTGCCCGCGCGCCACTCCTCGACCCGCACCGGCTCCAGGCCGAGCAGCCCGGCGTAGAAGTCCAGGGACTTCTCGACGTCCGAGACGTTGAGGACGAGGTGGTCGAAGGCCTTGATGCGCAGGTCCATGGGGTCCCCCAGTGGGTGAGTGAGTGAGTGCGTCGTGTGTGCGAGTGACACCCCTTACGATCCGCCCGGGAGCACCCGCCATCAAGGCGGGATCGCCATACGACCGTTGAGCAGGATTCAACGAACGGGGGAGGGCCCGTGCTGGAGCGCGTGGAGATCGAGACGTTCCTGACGCTCGCCGAGCAGTTGCACTTCGGCCGCACCGCCGAGCGTCTGTGCGTCACGACCGGCCGGGTCAGCCAGGTGATCAAGAAGCTGGAGCGGCGGGTCGGCGGCCCGCTGTTCGAGCGGACCAGCCGTACGGTCCGGCTCACCCCGGTCGGACAGCGGCTGGCCGAGGACCTGACGCCGCTGGTCGCCGCGATGGAGGAGGCCCTCGGCCGGGCCGCCCGGGCGAGCCGCCGGGTCTCCGGTGAGTTGTGTGTCGCCTTTCTCGGCGAGTGGACCGCGCCCGTGCTCCTGAAGGTGGTCGCGCTCTTCGGCGAGCGCCACCCCGACTGCCGGGTGGACGTGCGCGAGGTCCAACTGGCCAACTCCCGTGCCAGTCTGGTCGACGGTTCGATCGACGTCCTGATCGCCTCGTACCCCTTCGACGGCATGGCCCGCGGCCCGGTCCTGCTCACTGAGCGGCGCGTGCTGGCCGTCGCCGCCGGGCACCCCCTCGCCCGCGAGGAATCGGTGTCGCTCGAAGTGCTCGCCGACCACCCCGTGGTGCAGTTCCCTGCGGTGACCTCGACCGGCTTCAAGCGGGACCGTACTCCGGACGCCACCCCCTCGGGCCGGCCCGTGCCGAAGGGCCCGGCCGGAGGTTCCTTCTCCGAAATGCTCACCCTGGTCGCGATGGGCCGCGGCGTCCTGCCCGTCGGCGAGCACTCCCGGCGCTACTACCCCCGCCCGGACGTGGCCTACATCCCCCTGCACGACGCCCCGCCGATCGAACGGGGGCCGGTCTGGCGGGCGGACAACACCACGCCGAGCGTCCGCGAGTTCGTCCGGGCCGCGTCCGACGTCGCCCGGCAGGGCGCAGAGCGGGCGTAGGGCGCTCCGGCGCGGCGGACAAGGACCGGACCAGACCGGACCCGGCCGGACCGGTCCGGACCGCCCGGTGACGGGCCCTCGCGTGACGCTCGTCGCACGCCTCCGGCCGTGTGACTGGCCCGGCCGCCCCTGGGCACCTGAAAGGTGCATAGGGCAAGCACAAACGGGCGTACGCGACACATCAGGACAGTGGGCAGGGTCGACGACCGTCCCCGCACGCCTGAGCAGAACCCGGGCGGAACCTCCCGAGAGGAACACGATGCACGACGAAGAGCCCGCCGGCCGGGTCGGCGGCAGGCGCGGCACGACGAACACGGCGAAGGAGAAGGAAACGGGCAGCGGCGGCGAGGGCGTGCTTCCGCGCGCCCTGCGCTGGCTGCGCCGTGCCTTCCACCACTCCGGGCACGAGCGGCACACCCTACTGCTCGCCGCCAAGAGCGTCGTCGCGGCGACCCTCGCCTGGTTCATCGCGTACGACGTCATGGGCGCGCGCTCCCCGGCCTTCGCACCCTTCTCCGCCGTGCTGGTCATGCAGACGACCGTCTACCAGTCCGTCGTGCAGTCGCTGCGGTACGTCGGCGCGGTCGTCGTGGGCGTCGCCGTGCAGGCCGCGCTCGGCTTCATCGCGGGCCCCGACCTGCTGACCTTCGTCCTCGTCGCGATCATCGCGCTCGCCATCGCCCGCTGGCCGGTGCTGGGCTCGCAGGGCTCGCAGGTGCCCACGGCCGCCTTCTTCGCGTTCTCCACGTACGTCGCCGCCGCCGACAGCGCGGACCGGATCGGCCAGCTCGCGCAGATCGTCGCGCTCGTGGCGATCGGCTGCGTGGTCGGCACCCTCGTGCACATCGTGCTCGTACCGCCGTTGCGCCACCGCAGCGCCGAGGACAGCATCCACACCCTGGCCCACACGCTGCGCGCCCTGCTCAGCGACATGGTCCCCGAACTGCGCGAAGGCGCGCCGCAGCGGGAGAGCGCCGCGCAGTGGCGGCGGCGTGCCGCACGTACCGACCGGCTGATCGACGAGGCGCGCGCCGGGCTGCGCACCGCGCAGGAGAGCGTCCACCTCAACCCGCGCGGACGGCTGCGCGGGCACCGCCGGCACGTCTCCTTCGACGGTTACAGCGCCGTGCTCGAAGCCCTGGTCCGCACGCTCTACCAGGTCGCCTCGCTCACCCGCAGCCTCGACCAGTGGTACGGCGACAGCGAGGGCGGCGTCGTGGAGGGCGACGACCGGCCCTTCCTGCGCCGGTACGCGGACTTCCTGGACGCCCTCGCCGCGCTCACCGACGTGCTGGGCGAACTGGACGAGGACCGGCTGCCTGAGCAGGCCGAACAACTGTGCGGCCTGGCCGAGAAGGCCCAGGAGTGCCGGCGCGCCCTGAGCGAGGAGGCCTCCCGGCAGGGCCTTCCGCTCGCCGATCCCGCGCATCCGTACGGGGTGCTGGTGGTGGAGGCGACCCGGCTCATGGAGGAGTGCCAGAACTGCTGCGACGTGCTCCAGGGCTGGGCACGGGAGGAATGAACCCCCGCCGGGGGCCCGGGCCCCCGGCCCCGTCCCGCCCTCGGCGTCACCCCCCGGGTCACCACAGGAACCCGGCGTCCCCCCAGTCACCACAGGAACCCGGCGTCCCCCCAGTCACCACAGGAACCCGGCGTCCTCCCGGTCACCACAGGAACCCGGCGTCGCCCCCGCCCGTCCCGTCGTCCGGCGAGGTCCCGCCCAGTTCCGGCCCCGGCCCCGCCTCCGCCCCCTGGCCCAGCAGATCCCGCATCGTCTCCGCCGCCTCCACCGAGGCCGTCGCGCAGCAGTTGTTGAACAGCACGTGCACCCGCTGCGCCCGTTTCGCGAGCGCCTGCACGCGCGGCACCCACGCGCTCAGCTCCTCCCGCGTGTAGCGGTGCCGGTAGCTCTCCTCCTTGTTGCCGGTGCCCCACTGCGGGCTGCGGCCGTGGAACCGTACGACCGCGAGTTCCTCCGAGGTGGCCTCCGCCACCGGCGGCAGCGACGAGGGCAGTCCCTGCGCGGTGTCGACGGCCACCAGGGGTATCTGCCGTTCCCGCAGGAAGTCGATGGTGCACGGGAGCTGGTGCGGCGCGAACCAGCCGGGATGCCGGAACTCCACGCTCAGCGGCGCTCCCGCCCGCTCCCGGCACTCCTCCACCAGCGCCCGCGCCCGCGCGTCCGGCGCCAACCACGGCGAGAACTGGAACAGCACGCTCCCCAGCCGCCCGGCTTCCCGCAGCGGGGCGATCCCCGCGTGGAACAGCCGCCACAGCTCGTCCAGCACCTCCGGCGCGAGGTCCCGCCTGCGCACCCGGGAGCGGTCCCCGGCCGCCGGCCGCAGCTCGCGCGGCAGCGCCGAACTGCGCGCGCTGTGGCCCGTGAACAGGGCGAACGCCTTCACGTCGAGGACGAAGTCGTCCGGCGTGCGCTCCACCCACAGCTTCGCCACGCGTTCGGTGGGCAGCGCGTAGAAGGTGCTGTCCACCTCGACCAGCGGGAACCGCGAGGCGTAGTGACGCAGTCGCCCCTCGGCGTCGCGGGCTCCCTGGGGGTACCAGCCGCTGGCGACGAGTGCGGGGTCGGTCCATGAACAGGCTCCGACATGGACGTTCGCAGTGCTGATGTCGCCTCCCGGGGCCGGACGGGGTTCCACGGGTCCGTGTGGGACAACGGGTACCTCGTACGGCCCCGGGCGAAACGGAGTCGCCGCCGCGAGCAGTCCCCCCCCCCCGCACCGAGCACGTCAGTCGACGTACGACTCCAGGGTGCCGCGCCGGCGGATGTCGAGCGTGGCGCAGTGGAAGGAGCCGCCGAAGGGCGCGTAGTGCAGCAGGTCGGACGGGATGGGCTCCAGGCCCCAGCTCTCCAGCGCGCGCAGCATGCCCGTGTGATGGCGTTCCGCGATCACCCGCTTCTCGTCGATCATCAGGACGTTCATGCTCAGCCACTTCCCGCACATCGAGGTGAGCCTGAGCAGCGGGTCCCGGATCGGCTCGGGCTCGGGGGCGATCAGGACGTCCCAGTTGCGCAGCACGTCCGGCAGCTTGTCCACGTCGATGTACTCCGGGTTGACCAGCACCTTTCCGGGGCCGAGCAGGCAGAACGTGGTGTCGATGTGCATGGGGGTGCGGCAGCGGCTCTCGATCTCGTGGATGCGGTAGCCGGGGCCGAGGTGGCGGCGCAGCCACTCGATGCCCATGGCGTTGGTGACGTTGCTGCGCGTCACGAACAGGTCCCGGCCCGCCCGCACGAAGTCCGCCGCGTCGAAGACCGGTTCGAACTCGGTGAGCAGGTAGCGCATCGGCTCGCCCGGCTTCGGCACGGTGAAGTCCGGGTCGAAGAGCTCGTCGGTGAGCTGGGGCCTGGGGGCGGAGGTCCAGCGGGCGCCGCGGCGGAAGTAGTCCTTGAGGACGGTCCGGTAGGAGTGCGTCTCGAAGTACCGGCAGGGCCAGGCCATCGGCGTCTCGATGATCTCGTCGCCGACGACGAGCATGCTGTCGCGCGGGCAGGTGTTGCAGAAGCCGCGCGACGACCAGTCGGGGGTGGTGAAGCGTTTCTTGTGGTCGACGGCGTCAGGGCGTCGGACCGTGACGTCGAGGGACTCCAGCAGGGCGACGAAGCCGTCGAGTTCCTGCTGCGCGCGCTCGACGAGCAGCTTCGGATAGCGGAACCCGGCGGCCTTGGCCTGCATGCGGCCCGCCCACGGCGGGATGTTGCAGAGCACCACGGGGTGGTCCGAGGGGATCGTCGCGCCGTCGAGCCGGCCGACGACGATCTCCTCCAGGGGGTCCCATTCGTTGTGTGAACTCACCGGGGAACCGGGGCTCGGGAGCTGCGTCACGGGCGACCGCCTTCGGACGTGGAGCGTGCAAGCGGATCACCGAATGTAGCGAAGCTGTCATCCCTTGTGAACCACGGCACCCGGGGAAGGGGGCCCGGGCTGCCCTGCGGCGCCCGGCGGGCCCTCGGGGCGGTGCGGGGCCGCCAGCTCCCGGATCTCCGTCACGACGCGTTCCCACGCGGGCTCCGGAACCTCGTGCCCGACCCGGGGCAGCGGCACCAGGCGCGCCCCCGGCACCCGGGAGGCGATGGCCGTGGCGGCACGGGGTTTGATCAGGGGATCGTCCTCGCCGTGCAGGACGAGCAGCGGGCGGACGATCCGGTCGATCGACGGGCCGTGCCACTGCGCCCCGATCTGGCGGCTCTGCGCCTGCTGGTCGTACACGCCCCCGTCGGGGTTGGCCTCGACGCTCCTGCGGGTGGCCGCCGCGTCGAAGGGGCGGCGGGGCGAGGCGAGCAGGCGCGACATCTCAATGCCGGCCGCGACCGCCCCCTCCCGGGTGTCCGGGAACCTCAGCCGGGCGAACTTCGCGAGAGTGCGGAGCCTGAGGTACGGAAGGGCCCTGAGCCCCGCGACGTCACCGGGGACGGAGCCCAGGGTGGTGAGCGTGCGCACCCGTTCGGGGTGGCGCAGGGCCACGCGCTGCACGATCGCGCCGCCGAGCGAGACGCCGAACAGGTGGGCGGACTTCCAGCCCAGTTCGTCGAGGACGGCGACGGCGTCGTCGGCCATGTCCTCCGCCGTGTACGCGGTCTGCCGCTTGGCGAACAGGGCCGCGATCGGGTTGCGGGCCGCGGTGGGCGGCAGGTGGGTGGACTCGCCGCCGTCGCGCTGGTCGTAGCGGACGACGGTGAAGCCGTGGGCGGCGAGGAGGCGGCAGAGTCCGTCGGGCACCCAGAAGCGGTTGGCGCCGAGGCCGGTGGCGAGGAGGAGGGGTTCGGTGGCGGGGCGGGCGGTCGGCTCGGTCCACTCGTCGAAGGCGATGCGGACGGGCCCGTTGACGGCCCGGCGCGGGGGGCCCCAGGGGGAGGCGGGCGGTGGAGTCATGGCGGGCCTGCTTTCTCGGGGGTCGACGACGATCCGGCCATTAACTGCGATCGGCGTTCGCAGTTTTAGACTAGGGCATCCGGGCCCCCTCCGGAAGGGCCGGAGTCGCCAGGAGGAGTGCCAGTGACGCAGGAGCCGACCACGGTCTGGGACCGCCCCGAACGGGGCGCCCGCGGCCCCGCCGCCGTGCGCAGCCGCGCCGAACTCGCGGTGGCGGCGGTCGGCCTCGCGGACCGGGAGGGGCTCGCGGCGGTCTCCATGCGGCAGGTCGCCCAGGCGCTGGGGACCGGGCAGGCCTCCCTCTACCGGTACGTCGCCGGGCGCGACGACCTGCTCGACCTCATGGCGGACGCGGTCGTCGCGGACCTCGGGCACGACCCCCTGACCGGCGACGCGGTGGCGGACCTCGCCGCGCTCGCCGCTCGGGTCAAGGCGCTCCACCTGCGGCACCCGTGGCTCGCGGACCTGCCCCCCGAGCCCCTGCGGCTGGGCCCCCACGGGGTGGCGCACCTGGAGCACGCGCTGGCGGCGCTGGCCCCGGCCGGGCTGCCCGGGCCGGCGAGGCTCCAGGTCGTCGCCCTGCTGCACGCGCTGGTCGCGCAGTTCGCGCGGGCGGAGCTGCGGGCGGGGGAGGCGCCGTCGGGGCGGGCCGCGGCGCAGGCGGCGTACCTGGCACGGGCGGCGGAGGGGCGTCCGCACCTCCGGGACGCGCTCTCGTCCGCGCCGGAGGCGGAGCCCGCCGCGCTGTTCACGGAGGCGGTGCGCCGTCTCCTCACCGGACTCCTCGCTCCGGGCTTCGCCTGCGACGGGGCGTCGCGGGTTCGGCCGTTGGAGTGAGGGGGGCGATCCCGTCGGGGAGACGCGCAAGCGGTACGCGCACCTGCTCGACGGGCTCTGCGCGAAGCTCGTCACCGAGCCCGAGCCCGAGGAGGCGTCGGAACCGGAGCCCGCGGAGGCCGTGGAGGACGGCGTCGAGGCCCTTGCCGTGCCCGAGCCGTGCATGCTGTGCGGCCGCCCCGCCGGCCGGCGCATCAACGGCTTTGCCCAGCACTTGGACCCGGCCGAGTGCGGGAGCGCGGACGCCGAGCCGGCCGAGGCACCGGCCCCCGTGCCCCGGGCGGTCGCCCGTGCGACGGCCGGGGGTCGGCCTGCCGCCACACCCCGCGGCCGTGCCTTCCCGGGGGTCTTGAGGCGGCCTGGGGCGACACGGTGGTCGACCTCGGATCGGAGTGGGGGAGTTGCGAGTACGTGACGAATGTGGGGGTCGCGGCCTGAGTCCCCGGTCGGGGCCTGCGCGGGTTCCCGCCCGGAGTGCTACGTGATGCTGGTGTCGCCGAGGGAGACCAGCAGGCGGCGCAGCTTGTCGGCGAGGTCCGCGCACTCCTCGCGGTCGAAGGGGGCGAGCATGCGGGCCTCATTGGCGAGGTGGGCCGTCAGGTAGTCGCGGGTGATCCGGTGGCCCTTCTCGGTCAGGCGGATCTTCACCGAACGGCGGTCCTCGGTGCCCCGGACCCGTTCGACCAGGCCCTTGGCCTCCATGCGGTCGATGCGGTTCGTGATCGCCCCCGAGGTGACCATGGCGGCCTTGCGGAACGCGCCGGCGGTCAGTTCGTACGGGGGGCCGGAGCGCTGGAGGGTGCTCAGGACGTCGAACTCGCCGAGTTCCAGGCCCCGTTCGGCTGCGAACGCGCGGAACTCCTTCTCCAGGGCGACACCGAGGCGCTGGAGGCGGCCGAGGACCTCGACGGGCCAGAGGGCGTCGGTGAGGTCGGGACGCTCGTGGGTCCAGAGGTCGATGATGCTGTCGATGGAGTCGGTGGTGGCGTCATCGGTGGCATCGGCGTTATCGGTGGCGGTGTCGGTGGGGTCGGCGGTCGCGTTGTCCATGGCTTCAGGCTATCCCGAATTATCTCAACGTTGAAACACTTGACGTTGAACCAGTGGCGGTGTTTTTATCTCAACGTTGAGATTATCAACCTTGAACGGATGCTCAGGGAGTCCCCGTGGTCACCACCGCCCCCGCCCGCCACTCCAGCACCGAGACCCGCCCCGCTCGCCCCTCCCCGCTCTGGCTCGCCCTTCTCGCCGCGCCCGTTGCCACCGGGGCCAACGCACCCGTGCTGATCCTTCCGGACATCGCTCGGTCGTTGAGCGCCGAGACCGCGCACGTCGCCTGGATCGTCACCGTCTTCGCCTGGGCCATGACCGTCGGCACGCCCCTCCTCGGAGCCCTCGTCCGGCACCGGGGGCTGCGGGTCACCCTGCTCACGAGCAGCGCCGCCGCGATCGGCGGCACCGCCCTGGTCGTCCTCGCCCCCTGGTTCCCGCTCGTGCTGCTCGGCCGTGCCGCTCAGGCCGCCGCGGGGGCCGGGCTGGTGGCCGTGGCCATGAACCTGGCCGGGTCGACCCGGCGCATGGGCGTCATCACCGCCGGGTTCGGCGTGCTGGGAGCGGCGGGACCGCTGCTCGGGTCGCTGCTCGCGCAGGCCGTCAACTGGCGTGCCCCGCTCGCCCTTTCGGCAGCGGCGCTGCTCGCCGTGCCCGCCGTGTGGCGGCACACCGGGAAGGCCGCGGCCGCCGCACGCGGCGCTGCGGCGTTCGACGCCGTCGGAGCCGGGCTCGTCGTGGCACTCGTCTCCGCCCTCGTGCTGCTGCCCACGGCTCCCCTGCCCGGCCTGGTCGCCGCCGCCCTGGTCGTCGTCCCCCTGGCCCTGCACGTCCGGCGCCGCCCCGACGGCTTCGCCCCGGCCGCCGTGCTGCGGTCCCGGGTCTTCATCGGCTCGGCGCTGCTCGCGTTCGTCTTCTCGACCTCGTACTTCGTCCTGCTCTTCGCGCTCCCGGCGATCGCCCGCGGCCGGACCGGCTGGAGCGCCGCCGCCATCGGGACGGGGCAGCTCGTCGCCCTCCTCGCCGGTTCGCTGCTCTCCTGGGTGCTCGCCGCCGCCGCGAGCCGGCTCGGGCACCGCAAGGTCCTCGCGGTCCTCCTCGTCCTCGGCACGGCCGCACCCCTCACGGCGGCCTTCGTCACCTGGGGGCCCGCCCTGCTCCTGGCCGCGGCCGCGGCGGTCTTCGTCGCCACCGGCAGCAACGCCGTCCTCTCCGTCCGCGTCGCCCAGCACGCCGCCGAGGCCCAACGGCCCTCCGCCATCGGCCTCTTCGTCCTCTGCTACCAGCTCGGCGGCGCGCTCGGCCCGGCCCTCGCCGCCGTGCTCGTCCTCGGCTAGGGCGTCCCGCCGAGCAGCAACTCGCCGAGTGAGGTGCGCTCATGACGTACCGACAGGCCGGTGCGGGTGGTCGTCAGCAGGCCAGCCGGGTGCGGCCCAGGACGCCCGCGAGGGGTTCGTCCGGCAGACCCGCCTCCGGGAGGAGCGGGAGGCCGGGACCGGCCGGGTACGCGAGCGAGACCGGCCGCTCGGGCCGGTCGGGAAGGTCTTGGACGAGGGGGCCGTGCCGCCAGTGGAACGTCGGGAGCAGGACCAGCCCGCGCCCGGCGAGCCGCACGTCCCGCACCCCCTCGGCCGGGCCGTTCCCGTCCCACTCCCACACGCCGTCACGCAGGCGGGACCCCGGTGCCAGGGCGGTCAGCGCGGCCCCGGCGCCCTGCTCGGCGAGCATGAGGGCATGGCGGGCGAACTCGGCGCGGTGCAGGTCCTGGACCAGCGGCCAGACCAGTGCCAGCACGGACTCGTACGCCGCCCGCTGGGCGCGCTCCCAGGTCCGCCAGGCCTCGGGGCGGCCGTCGTGCAGGGCGCGAATCCAGGAGGAGCCTGCCTGGCGGCGAGGGGTCTGGTCGGCTCCTTCGACGCGGTGCTCAACACCTCCCGCTTCGGTTTCGCGAAGCCGGACCCCCGCGTCTTCGCGGAGGCGGCCCGCCGGGCGGGCGTGCCCCCGCAGCGCTGCCTGTTCGTGGACGACACCCCGGCCCACGTCGAGGCCGCGCGCGAGACGGGCCTGACCGGGCACCACTACCGCGGCATCGGCCAACTGCGGGACGCGGTCGCCCCGCTGCTCCGCTGACGCGGTGTCCGCTCACCCGCCCGGAAGGACCGGGCGCAGGACCACGAGGGGGCCCTCCCGGCGGGCCTCCATCGCGAAGGGGAAGCGGTCCGGCTGGACGCAGAGCTCGACGTCCTGCGGGTGCGAGCCGCTCCGTACGCCCGTGGTGAGTTCGTCGGCCGCTCGGGAGGCCCGGGCGCGCTGGACGTACGGGCCCGCCTCTGCCTCTTCGCCCCCGGCACGCGCGGCGATGTACTCGGCGCACGCCAGGTCCTCGTCCGCGCGGCCGTCCTCGCCGGTGACGACGTAGGTCACCTCGTCCGCGCCGCGTTCCCGCAGGACCCGGGCCGTCGCTTCCGCGACCACGAAGGCCGCGCAGAGGACCAGCGGCGACGCGGCCACGGCCAGGGCGCCCACGGTTCCCGCCGTCGTCTTCTGGACCACGGTGCGGCCGGCCAGGTCCAGCTCCCGGAGCAGGGCGGGCGAGTTGACCGCGTCGAAACCCTCCGACAGGGCCCCGTCCTTCAGCGCGAGCCAGCCCGGGTGGGCGTTCCTGAGGGACAGCGCCTCGTCCGGGGTAGCGGCGAGGACGATCTTCTCGGCGCCCCGCTCGAAGGCCCAGGCGGCCACGGTGAAGGCGCGCATGACGTCGACGACCACCGCGGCGCGGGGCACGGGGGCAGCCGCCAGTTCCGGTATTCCTGCGAACCGATGTTCCATTGCGGCATTCTCCCCCGAGGGTCCGCGGCCCGGGACGGTTCAGGGGAGGCGTGGTGCTGCGGGCCTGCCCCACGTCAGTCGGAGACCGCCCTGAGCACGGCCTTCACCCCGTGCCAGATCGCGCGGAGGACGGCCCGGACGGCACCCTCCACGGCCCCCTCCACCACGCTTCCCACGACTTCGTCGGCGACCTCGTCCCGGACGGGATGCTCGCGGCAGCGCCCGCACACCCGGCGTCCGCGGTGTGCGACGCCCCGGCACCTCCTGCACCGCCCCCGCGGGCTGTCCGTGGCCGGTTCCCCCCGGTCGTGGGGAGCCGGTCATTCCGCGCGCGGGACGGGGCTCAGCCACAGGGACTCCGCGTGGGCGCAGAGTTCGCCGTCGCGGGTGGCCAGGGCGCTGCCCGCCACGTACTTGCGGCCTGCGTGCGAGACCTTCCACGCGAAGCTCACGTACTCCTCGCCGGGCACGACCGGCCGGCGCACTTCGGCCGCCAGGTACGCGGTGACCGTGCCGCGCGGGGCGGCGGAGAACAGGTGGCAGGTCCACCCGGCGGGGCAGTCGAGCGCCCCCCACACGTGTTCGGCGGGGAGGAACGCGCTGCCGGGGCTCAGCTCCGGGTCGGGCCGCCAGGTCGTGGCGACCATGTCGTGCCCGGGCAGCGCGGAGACGTTCTGCCGCAGGCCCAGCCCGGGTTCGCGGTCCATGCCGCAGCCGTAGCAGTCGGGCGTGTAGTAGGGGGTGTCGGCCGGCGGGTGCTCCTTCTCGGCGCGCCGGGCCTCCTCCCAGGTCGGGACGCGGGGCGGCAGGGGGACGCCGGCGACGGCCTGCGCGCGGGCGAAGGGGCCGTCGCCGTCGGCGATCTCGTACGTTCCCTCCTCGCCGGCCCGTACCTCCACCGGCGTGCCGAGGGGCAGCGGCCGCCGGAAGCTCACCTTCACGGGGCCGCCGTCGAAGCGGCGCGCGAGCAGTCCCGCCGCGTAGCCGCCGAAGCCGACGCCGGGCAGGCCGTATGCGTACGGGGGTATGACGACGGTCGACCGGTGCGGCATGAGGCTCCTCGGGGGGCGTACGGGCGGTGGAAGCCGATCACGCCGCGTCTGCTCCGTCAACCCGGCCACGGGACGCGGAAGCGGATGTGGGACCCCGGCCGTCAGCCCGCCGCGCGTTCCCCCGGCGGGCGGCGGCGCAGGGCCGGGACGGACAGGGAGCGCGGGGGCAGGTAGGCCGCCGGGTCGTACAGGTCGGCCCCGGGCGGGACGATCGCGTCGATGCGGTCGAGCGCCGCGTCGTCCAGGACGACCGGGGCCCCCTCCAGCAGGCCCTTGAGCTGCTCCATCGTCCGGGGGCCCAGGATCGCCGACGTCACCCCCGGGTGCGCCACCGTGAAGGCCACCGCGAGCTGGGGCAGCGTGCAGCCGAGATCCGCCGCCAGCTCCGAGAGCTGCTCCACGGCCTCGTACTTGGCCGCGTTCGCGGCGACGGACGGGTCGAAGTTGCCCGGGCGGAACGCGGCCCGCCCCGCGTCCAGGTCCACCGCCCGCCCCTTGCGGTGCTTGCCGGTGAGGAAGCCGAAGGCCAGCGGACTCCACACCAGCACCCCCATCCCGTACCGCTCCGCCACCGGCAGCAGCGACCTCTCGACGCCCCGCGCCAGGATCGAGTACGGCGGCTGCGCGGTACGGAAACGGCCGAGGGCGCGGCGCTCGGAGACGTGGTGGGCCTCGACGATCTCGTCCGGCTGGAAGTTCGAGCAGCCGAAGGCCCGGATCTTGCCCGCGCGGACGAGGTCGGTGAGGACGGAGAGCGTTTCCTCGATGTCGGTGGTGTGGTCGGGGAAGTGGACCTGGTAGAGGTCGATCCGGTCGGTGCCCAGGCGGCTGAGGCTGCCCTCCACGGCCTGGAGTATCCAACGCCGTGAGTTTCCGCCCCTGTTGGGGCCCTCCCCCATCGGGAAGTGCACCTTCGTGGCGAGTACGACGTCGTCCCGCCGGCCGCGCAGCGCCTTGCCCACGATCTCCTCGGACTCGCCCTGCCCGTACATGTCGGCGGTGTCCAGGAAGTTGACGCCGTGGTCGAGGGCGGCGTGGACGATCCGTACGCACTCCTCGTGATCCCCGTTGAAGCCGGCCTGGAACATCATCGTGCCGAGGCAGTGCGTGCTGACCTCGATGCCGGTCCGGCCGAGGGTGCGGTAGCGCATGGCGGTGCCTTTCGCAGATGCGGGTTCGGGTTCGAGTTCGAGTTCGGCAAGGCGGCCCGGCGCTCGCGTGCGGCCGGTCGTGGGAACGAACCCTAGGAGCTGGAGCGCGCTCCAGCGCAAGCCCTTAGCCCGGCAGCCCGGCCCCGGCGCCGCCGGGCAGCGGGACCCGGGCCTGATTCCACCGGGGGCCCGCACGGTCTCCCCACCCGTGCGGTCCGGCGTGCCCCGCCGGACGTGGTTTCGGGGTGCGCGGGAGGGATCAGTAGACTCCGGGACTGTGGCGGACAACCAGTACGAAGACCTCTTGCGGCTGACACTCACCTCCGGAACGGCCAAGGCCGACCGGACGGGCACCGGTACCCGGAGTGTCTTCGGGCACCAGTTGCGGTACGACCTCTCGCAGGGGTTCCCGCTGGTCACCACCAAGAAGGTGCACCTGCGGTCCATCGTGTACGAGCTGCTGTGGTTCCTGCGCGGCGACTCCAACATCGGCTGGCTGCGGGAGAACAAGGTCACCATCTGGGACGAGTGGGCCGACGCCGACGGCGACCTCGGCCCGGTCTACGGCGTCCAGTGGCGCTCCTGGCCCACCCCGGACGGCAGCCACATCGACCAGATCAGCGGTGTCCTGGACACGCTGCGCAACGACCCCGACTCCCGCCGGATGATCGTCTCCGCCTGGAACGTCGCCGAGCTGGACAAGATGGCGCTCGCCCCGTGCCACGCCTTCTTCCAGTTCCACGTCGCCGACGGCAGGCTCTCCTGCCAGCTCTACCAGCGCAGCGCCGACCTCTTCCTCGGCGTCCCGTTCAACATCGCCAGCTACGCCCTGCTCACCCACATGGTGGCCCAGCAGGTCGGCCTGGAGCCCGGGGACTTCATCTGGACCGGCGGCGACTGCCACATCTACGACAACCACGTCGAGCAGGTCACCGAGCAGCTCTCGCGCACCCCCTTCGACTTCCCCGAGCTGCGGCTGCGCAAGGCCGACTCGCTCTTCGACTACGCCTACGCGGACGTGGAGGTCGCCGGCTACCGGCACCACCCGGCCATCAAGGCCCCGGTCGCCGTATGAGCGCCGCCGGTACCAGGGTCGGACTGATCTGGGCGCAGGCCCGCGACGGCGTCATCGGCGCGGACAACGCCATCCCCTGGTGGCTGCCCGAGGACATGGCCCACTTCAAGGCGACCACCCTCGGCCACCCCGTGGTGATGGGGCGCAGGACCTGGGACTCGCTGCCCCCGCGCTTCCGCCCGCTGTCCGGCCGGCGCAATGTCGTCGTCACCCGCGACCCGCACTGGGCCGCCGAGGGCGCCGAGCGCGCCGGGTCCGTCGCCGAGGCCCTGGAACTCGCGGCCCGGGAGCCGGAAGCGGCCGAGGTGTGGGTGATCGGCGGCGGGGAGGTCTACCGGGCCGCCCTGGAGCACGCCACGCTGCTCTCGGTGACCGAGATCGACGCCACGGTCGCCGGCGACACCTACGCCCCCGTGCCGGGCCCGGCGTGGCGGGCCGCCGAGGACCAGGACTGGCAGACCTCCACCTCCGGGCTCCGCTACCGCATCCGCAGGTACACGCGCCCCACCGCCTGAGGCGGGAGGCCCGGTCCCGCTGTCGGACGGCCCGGTCCGGGACGGTTCAGTCCAGGAGCTCCACGTAGCCGTCCGTGCCGTGGATGCGGATCCGCTGGCCGTCCCTGATCAGCCGGGTCGCCCCGGCCACCCCCACCACCGCCGGCAGCCCGTACTCACGCGCGATCACCGCGCCGTGCGTCATCAGGCCGCCCACCTCCGTCACCAGGCCCGCGATGCCGACGAACAGCGGTGACCAGCTCGGGTCCGTGAAGGACGTGACCAGGATGTCGCCCGCCGCCAGGTCGGCGTCCGCCAGGTCCAGGACGACGCGGGCCCGCCCCTCCACCGTCCCGGCCGACACCGCGAGGCCCGTCAGCGCGCCCTCGGGCACGTCGTCGCGCCGGTAGGAGCCGTTCAGCGCCTCGCCGTCCGAGGTCAGCACCCGGGGCGGGGTGAGGGCGGTGTACGTACGGAAGTCCTCCCTGCGCCGCAGGACCAGGTCCCGGTCCACCCGCCGGGAGCGGGCGGCCTCCCGGAACTCCTCGTACGTCAGGTAGAAGGCGTCCTCCGCCTCCGCCAGCACGCCCGCCGCCGCGAGGCGCTCCGCCTCCGCCAGCAGGGCCCGCTTGTAGGCGAAGAGGCGGCAGATGACGCCGTACTTGGGGTACTCCCGGTAGCCGATGAACGTCCGGACCCGTTCGATCATGTGCCGTGCCTCGGCCGCCTTCGCCTCGCCGTCGGGCAGCTCCCGCAGGCGTGCCAGCACCTCGTCCGCCTTGCGCTCCGCGCGCAGCCGGCCCTCCTCGAAGCGCTTCGCGGCCGCGCCGGGACCGAAGTTGCGCACGTTGTCGAGGATCGCCGGCACCAGCGTGCCCGGGCGCTCCCGCCAGCGCGGGCGGGTGATGTCGATCTCGCCGACGCAGCGCATCCCGTACCGGTCGAGGTACTTCTCGATCGCGTCCCGCGCCGCGGCCCCGCCCGGGACCTCCGCCAGCCCGTCCAGGAAGTCGTCGCCCTCGACGCCGCGCAGGTACGCCAGCGCCTCCGGGTGCGGACGGATCACGTCCGCGACGTCCAGGAGGTCCAGGCCCATCTCGGAGGTGATGTTGTCGGGGGCGGACAGGGTGAGCGTGTCGGCGGCGTTCTTCTCGCCGAGCCACTCCTCCAGTTTCTCGTTGAGCCACCAGGTGGCCTCGTGGCTCGCCATGATCGCCCGCATGCTCAAGGGGTCGCTGAGCACCCGCTTGTGCTCCTCGAAGGCCTCGTCCAGGAAGTCGAAGAGCGCGGGTCCCGCCTTCGACCCGGCGGCCGCCTCCAGCTCGGCGACGGACGCCTCACTGCGCGCGATCAGGGCCGTGACGACCGCCGGGTCGTTCCCGAGCGGCTCGGGGGCGGCGTGCGTCCCGGCGGCCGGGCCGGGAGCGGGCTCGGGTTCGGGCAGTTCCGGTACGAAGCCCTCCCGTGCCAGTACGGTCTCCAGCGCGTCCCGGACCAGCGGGTCGCCCTTCCCCATCAGGTCCAGGAGGCCGGCGCGGACCGAGGGGATGCCCAGGCGCGCGGTGACGTCGACGAACAGCCGCCCGCCCGCCTCCTGCATCGGCGCCATCGCCGTGCGCTGCCACATCGACCAGCCCAGCGGCCTCATCGCGTCGGTCATCATCTGCTGGTGGCCGACGGACACGTACACGTGGTTGCCCCGGTCGGCGGCCTCGGGGACCGGGAAGAGCGTCGTGATCGGACGGCTCTGGACGATCTGGAAGCCGTCGTCGACCAGACACCACTCGATGTCCTGCGGGCGTCCGAAGTGCGCCTCGATGCGCCGGCCCAGCTCCACCAGCCGCACCGCCTGCGCGTCGGTGAGCGCGGGCTGCTCCTGCCGCCCGGCGTCGACCGCGACCTCCCGGGTGCCGCCGCCCGGCAGCGCCTCGATCGCCCGCTGCTTGGCGGCGATCGTGCGGGCGGTGACCTCACCGTCCCGCACCGCGAACACGTCCGGGTTCACCAGGCCCGACACCAGTGCCTCGCCCAGGCCGAAACCGGCGTCCACGGTCGCGGTCCTGCGGTCCCCGGTCACGGGGTCGGCGGTGAACAGGATGCCGGAGGCCTGCGGGAAGACCATCCGCTGCACGACCACCGCCATGTGCACCGTCCGGTGGTCGATGCCCTGGTGCCCGCGGTACGCCACGGCCCGCTCGGTGAAGAGCGACGCCCAGCAGCGGCTGACGTGCCGCAGCACCTCCTCGGCTCCCACGACGTTCAGATACGTGTCCTGCTGCCCGGCGAAGGACGCCGTGGGCAGGTCCTCCGCCGTCGCGCTGGAGCGGACCGCGTAGGCGTCGTGCGCGCCGTGCCGGGCGAGGGCCTCGGTGACCTCCCGCACGAGGGCCGGGGGCAGGGCGATCTCCTCGACCGCCCGGCGGACCCGGGCACTGAGGGCGCGTACCGCCTCCTGGTCGTCGGCGGCCGCGGCCGCCAGCTCGTCCAGCGGGGCGAGGACCGTCGGGGCCTGCGCGACGACGTCCCGGAAGGCCTCCGTCGTCACACAGAAGCCGTCCGGCACGCGGACGCCCTCGATACGGGACAGCGTGGCCAGGTGCGCGCCCTTGCCGCCGACGGACCCGAGCCGCGCGCCGTCGGTCGCGCGCAGGTCCCGCACGTACTTGTCGTGGTCCTGCTGCCCGTCGTCCTGCTGCCCGTCGTACTGCTTCTCCGCTGACTGCCCGGCATACTGCTCGCTCATCTGTGCCGCTCTCATTTCCGCAGGTGGTGGCCTCGGCGGGTGATTCTGCGGCATTCCGGGGGCCTTGTGGCAAGACCCCCGGTGGGGTATACCTTGGTTGTGGCGGGGAGAGCGGTCTCCCTGCCTTTCGTGTGTCCGCCGCCGGGGCGTTCCGGTTCCCGGTCAGCCCAGCGCGTCGATGAGCTCGCGTTCGCGGGTCGCGCTCAGCCCGGTGCGCCGCTCCCGGTCCAAGCCCCGCTCGCGCTCCCAGCGGAGGGTGTCGGCGATCAGTTCCGTGCGCGGGCGGTGGCGCAGCCCGGCGGCGACGGCCGCGGCCCCACTGCGGTCGGAGAAGGCCCGCCAGCCGGGCGCGACGATCCACAGCGCCAGCGACTCGGGGCCCATGTACTCCGCGACCCCCTGCTCGCGCAGCCAGTCCGACGACGCCCGGACGACCGGACCGGTGTGCCCGCCCGCCGCACGCGACAGCTCGATCCACTCCTCCAGCGGCAGCACGGGACCCACCGCGTTGTACGTTCCCGTCGTGCCCTTCTCGGCGGCGTCCAGCAGCCAGCCGCAGAGGTCGCGCACGTCGATCACCTGGGTCGGCAGGGACGGCTCGTCCGGGACCAGCAACGGGTCCCGGGGGTCGCGCGCCGCGCGGGCTGCCCAGTAGCCGGAACGGTCGCTGTGGTCGCCGGGACCGCCGATCAGCCCCGCCCGCGCGATCAGCAGCCGGTCGCCCACCGCCGCCACGGCCGCCTGCTCGCACGCCACCTTCGCCTCGCCGTACTGCTCGCGCCCCGTCTCGCGCACCTCCGGCTCCGTCGGAGCCAGGAGGGCCGCCGACTCGTCGGCGCCGTGCTCGCCGTGCGTGGCGTACGCGCTGCACGAGGACACGTACGTCCAGTGCCGGGCCCGCCCCTTCAGCGCGTCGAGCGCGTCCCGTACGAAACCGGGCTGCCAGGACACCTCCATCACCGCGTCCCACGTACGGTCCAGCAGCGGCGCGTACGCGTCCGGGGCCGAGCGGTCGGCCGCCACCAGCCGCGCCCCCTTCGCCGCCTCGCCGCTCTCGCCGCGCGCCAGGCAGGTCACCGTGTGCCCGCGCTCGATCGCCTGCCGGGACAACTCCCGGCCCACCCATGCCGTACCGCCCAGAACCAAGATCTCCATGCGGCTCAGCCAACACCCGTCACCCGGCGATGCCCAGGGGGTTCGCTCACGGCGGACCGGCCGTGCGCCCGTCGGCGCGCACCTGCCGCGCGTTTGTCGTACATCTGCCCGCTTCGTGCATGGCGGGCGACGGGGCGGGGAACCCGTGCCGCATGGCACTCATCAGGAGGATCGCAAGGCCCATGCTGGCCTCGACATTCATCAGCGGTGGAATCGGCACCCTCCGGAACCCGGAGAAGGCGGCCGCCGCCGCCGAGCCCGTGGCGCTTCCGCTGGCGCGGAAGGTGCCGAAGCTGCCGACGGACCCGGAGAAGCTGGTACGGATCAACGCCGCCGTGCAGGTGGGCGCGGGCGCCCTGCTCGCCCTGGGCCGCTTCCCGCGGCTCGCCTCGCTGGCCCTGGCGGGCACGCTGGTGCCGACCACGCTGGCCGGACACCGCTTCTGGGAGGAGAAGGACCCGGAGGCGAAGGCGGAGCAGCGCAACCACTTCCTCAAGAACCTCTCGCTGGCGGGCGCGCTGCTGATCACCGCCGCCGACACGCACGGCAAGCCGTCGATGGCGTGGCGGGCCCGCAGGTCGGCCACGGCGGGCCGGCGCGCTACCGAACGGGCGGGCCGGCGCGCCGAGCTGACGGTCCGTCGGGCCGACGCGGCGCGGGCCCGCTCGCTGCGCTCGGCGCAGGGCAGGTCACGGGCGGCGGCGGGCTCGGCGCAGAAGCGGGCGAAGGCGGCGGCGGGGTCGGTGCGCAAGAAGGTCGCGTAACACCCGGGACGGCAGGGCGCGCCCGGCCTGGGGCGTGCGGCCGACGCGTGCGGCCGGGGCGTGCGGCGGGGCGGCCCCGGCGTGCCGCCGGGCGCGCCGGGTACCCCTCCCCGGGTCAGCCGGAGGGCCGCCCGGCGCCGACGCCTCCGGCGGCGCGTCCGGAGCGGGCGGTCAGCGTGAAGAGGCCGTGGAGCAGGACCGCCGTCAGGGTTCCCGCCACCACCCCCGAGCCCAGCACGGTCCGTACCCAGGAAGGAAAGCCCGCGTAGAGCTGCGGAGCCACCACCGGCAGCAGGCCCGCCGCCAGTGCCGACGCCGCGACCATCGAGTGGCCCTGCCGCGCCAGGTCCGCGCGGGCCAGCATCTGCACGCCCATCACCGCGATGAGGGCGTAGACGACCAGGGCGCTGCCGCCCACCACCGCCGGCGGGACGCCCGCCACCGCCCGTGACACCGGGGCCAGCAGACCGACGGCCACCAGCAGCGCGCCGGCCGCGGCCGTGACGTAACGGCTGCGCACGCCCGTGAGGCGGCTGATGCCGATGTTCTCGGAGCTCGTGACCATGAGGGACGTGCCCCACAGACCGCCGAGCAACGACATCACCGCGTCCGCCCGCGCCACCTTCGGCACGTCCCGCCCCGGTGCGGCCGCCCGGCCCGAGGCCTCGCTGTTCAGGACGGTCTGGCCGGTGATCTCGGCGAGCGTGGTGAGGCTGAAGATCAGGAGCGGGAGGGCGGCCAGGAGGTCGAACCGCGGCGCTCCGTACGGCAGGAGGGCGGGGAGCGCGAAGCCGGCGCCCGCCGCCGGGGTGAAGGCCCCCAGCCCCGTGGTCACCGCGATCGCCGTGCCCGCCGTCATGCCGATGAGGACGGCACTCTGGCGCCACACCCCGCGCAGCAGGAGGTACGCGGCGAGGGTGACGGCCACCGTCAGAGCGGCCAGCACGACGGACGCCGGGAGCGCCCGGCCGGTGGGCCCGGTGACCAGTTGCGCCGCCACCCGCACCATCGCGATCCCGATCAGCAGCACCGTCACGCCCATGACGAGGGGCGGGAAGAGCCGTACGATCCGCGCGTACAGCGGCACCACCGCCAGCAGGAGCAGCGCCGCCAGGAACACCGAGCCCGTGGCCACCGCCGGTCCGTGGTCGGCGGCGATCTGGAGGAACAGCGCGGCCGCCGCCCCGCCGGGCAGCATCACGAAGGGCAGCCGGGCGCCGACCTTCCACACACCGAGGGACTGGAGCAGGGAGCCCGCCCCGCAGAGCACGAGCACGGCGCTGAGCAGGGAGGCCGTGCGGGCGGGGGAGAGGTGGAGGGCGGCGGAGGTCAGGAAGACGGTGGAGATCGGGGCCGCGGCCATCGCGAGCACGTGCTGGACGGCGAGCGGCGCCAGGCGGGCGAGGGGAACCCGCTCGTCGACCGCCGCGACTTCCGGGGCCTGCCCGGCCCCCGGGGCCTCCGCGGCCCCGGTGAGCGGCTTGCTCATCGGCCCGTCTCCAGCGGTGCCGTCGCCGGCCGCGCCGTCTCCAGCCACGGCAGCTCCTCCGCCGCGTAGCGGTACGCGCGGAAGACCGCGTTCGGCTCGGCCGGGAAGAGCCCGCGCACCTCGGACTCCGCGTACCCGCCGAAGTACGGGACGACGTACTCCCAGACGACCAGCCCGTCCGGCGTGACCTCGAAGAGACGCCCGGCGGGGGAGTCGGCGACGAGCGTGTTGCCGTTCGGGAGACGCTGGGCCGAGCCCATGAACGGCGCGAAGAAGGACTCCCTGGCGGGGTCGTGGTACTCCCACACCACTTCCCGCGTCGTCCGGTCGATCTCGATGACCCGCGAGTACGGCACGTCGTGGCCCGGGCGGAAGACGCCGTTGTCGAAGACGAGGAAGTTGCCGTCGGGGAGCTCGGTGGGGTGGTGCTGCTGGGAGACCGTGCCCGGGTCCGTGCGCCACACGACCTCGCCGGTCTCGCGGCTGATGACGATCACGGCGGAGGAACTGCGCAGGCTGGCCAGGACGTTGCCGTCGGCGAGCGGGGTCACGGAGTTGATGAGCGGCCAGTGCTCGCGGGCGTAGTCGGGGTGCAGGGCGTACGCCTCGCGGTCCAGGTGGTCGGCGGCGCGCCAGGACCACACCGGGGAGCCGTCGGCGTCGAGCTGGACGATCGTGTCGGCCCAGACCGTCCCGCCCCCGGCCTCGGAACCGGGCACTCCGCCGCGCACGGCTTCCGCGTCCGTGCCCGTCAGGGGCTCGACGGCGGTGTAGAGGACGCCGCCGTCGTCGAGGTGGTGGGCGTCGTGGTGCTGGAGGGGGTCGACGTGCTCGCGCAGCGGAGTGCCGTCGGGGGCGTAGACGCCCATGACTCCGCCCCGGTACTTGTGCCACATGGGGAAGAGGGCCTGCCGGCCGGGGAGTACGCCGTTGTGGGCGAGGTCCCCGCCGGGCAGGATCCGCGCGTGCCGCCCGGCCCGGTACGGCAGCTTCCAGGTGTGCGCCTCGGTGCCGTCGAGGCCGATCAGGTGGACGCGCCCGCCGTCGGTCAGCGGTGCGAAGAGGGTGTATCCGGGGAAGGCGCGGTCGGGGTCCAGAGCGATGAGCCCCGTGCCGCGGCGGCGGCGCTGATTCTGGTCGACGGTGGTCACGGCGGGCCCTTCCGATGGGGTCAGAATTTCTTTGACGAGGTGGAACTCCTTTGACGCTAGGGGAGTTGTGTGTCAGCGGTGTGACAGGAGCACGAAGCCTCGCGCGACCCCGCATAGGGTGACCGCGGAAGGCGGGCGACCATGGCGGAAACGGGTGCGCGGGGCGTGGCAGGACGGAGCGTGGATGTGGGCGGTACGGGCGCGGGGGAGGAGCCGGACGCGGGTGTGCCGGGGACGGACGCGCCGGGCCGTGGCGGCGGGCCGCACAGTGGACTCGGCAGGGCCGTCCGCCGGCGGCGGCGCGCCCTGGACCTGACCCTGGCCGCCCTCGCCGACCGCAGCGGCCTCTCCGTGCCCTTCCTCAGCCAGGTCGAGAACGAGCGCGCCCGCCCCAGCATGCGTTCCCTGCAACGCATCGCGGACGGCCTCCGGAGCACCGCCGTTCAGCTCATGGCCGCCGCCGACGACGCGCGCGCGCCGCTCCACGTCGTCCGCGCCCAGGACGATCCCGGCCTCGCCCGGAACGCGGGAGTGCGCCCCCTGGTGCGCGGGAACCGCCGGCTGCACGCCCTCGAATTCACCGGGCCGCAGCAGGCCGACCGCGAATTCCTGCACGAGAACGACGAGTTGATGTACGTCGCGGACGGCACCGCCGAGGTCCACGCCGAGGGCCGCACCCTCGTCCTGGAACGCGGCGACACCCTGTACCTCGCGGGCGGCGTGCGCCACCGCTGGCGCGCCACCAGCCCGGACACGCGCGTGCTGCTGGTGGCGGTGGCGGACGGCGACCAGTACTGACGTACCGTCAGAAGCCTTTCACCGTACGGCTTCTACATCACCGGCGGCTCGTCGTGCAGGACGCGCTGGAAGAGATGGCTGTCCTGCCACCTCCCGTCGATGTGCAGATAGCGCGGCGCGGTGCCGATCCGGTCGAAGCCGCACTTCTCCAGCACCCGCTGGGACCGCACGTTGCGCACCACCGTCGACGCCTCGACCCGGTGCAGCCCGAGCGCCTCGCCCGCCGCCTCGCACACGTGCCGCACCGCCGCGCTCGCCAGTCCCCGCCCCAGGTGCCCGGCGGCCACCCAGTACCCGAGGGAAGCGCTGCAGAACGGCCCCCGCACGATCCCCGACAGCGTCACCGCACCCACCACCCGCCCCTCCCGCACCATCAGCCACGGTACGAGCCTCCCCTCCTCGTACTGTGCGAGCCGGTCCCGCAGCCGGTCCGCCTGGCCCTCGGCGGTGAAGTAGCTCTCCGGCCAACGGGGTTCCCAGGGGCTCAGGTGCTCCCGGTTCTCCCGCACGGCCGCGGCGAGCGCCTCGGCGTCCTCGAGGGCGGCGAGGCGCAGGTCGACCCCTTCGGGCAGGGCATACGTCGAAATGATCACGCGGCCACGGTAACCGCGCTCAGGACGGCACCGGCCCGCCGTCCTGCAAGTACAGGCTTCCGCCGGTGCGCAGCGCCTCCCGTACGAGTGCGAGGCGCGCCGTCTGCCGCGGGCCGACCAGGGGTTCCCACTCCTCCACCGTGCGCAGGCCCCAGTCGTCGTGCTCCGGGGACAGCACCGGGGTGAACGAGGCGCGGGTGATCGCGGGGCCGCGGAAGAGGAACTGCGCGTACGGGGCCAGGCCCCGCGGGCGGCACCAGTCGACGCCCAGCAGGGCGGGGCCGCAGGTGAGCTGGTGCGCGGTCTCCTCGTCCACCTCGCGGACCGCCGCCTCCCACGGGTCCTGCCCGTGCTCGACCGTTCCGCCGGGGAACTGCCAGACGTCCTCGTACGTGGCGTGCAGGAGCAGCAGGCGCAGGTCGGGGTCGTGGAAGACCACGGAGGCGGCGGAGGTCGTGCGGACCATGGAGGCCAGCCATTCCTCGTGCGTGGGCTGTTGCTGTACGGCCGTGTCCATGCTGCGCAGTATTCCCCACGGCGCCGGACCGGGCCCGAACTTCCGCTGGGGGAGGGCCAATTGATCACTCCTTACGGTGAACGCCCCCACCGTCGTCCCCGCCCGTGCCGACGAGCGCCGTACGGAGGAGCGGACGAGAGGGTTGACACCCCGCGAACGGGTCAGGCTTACCTCCGTCGCCGACCCGCAAGGAGCCCACCGTGCACCTCCGCCACGCCAGGCACTCCCGTACCGCCCGCGCCGTCCTCGTCACGGCTTCCGCCGCGGCGGTCCTCGTCCTCTCCGGCTGCTCGGCGCAGGACGCCATCTGCGGCGGCGACGAGTACCCGGTCCTGGCGGTGGGCTCCACCGGCCGGGCCTGCGCCCCCGAGGGCGAGGAACCCCCGAAGGGCTACGCCCGCTTCCCGGAGGGCAAGGTGCCGGAGCGGGTGGGCGACGAGTGGGACACGTACTGGCAGACCCACACCCTCGACGAGAACGGCCGTGTCGTCACGGCCCCGCAGGAGTAGCCGCGCGGAGCGGCCGGGCGGCCCCGCCGGCCCCGCGCCGTGCGTCCCGGGGCACGCGTAGGGTCAGGAGCGACGAGACGCACCGCACCCGGAACGACGGACATGAGCAGAGGACTTCGGCACGTGAGGGCGATCCCGGCGCGGTTTGCCGCGCACGTCGGACGGACCGTCAGGGACCTGCCGGCCCCGGTCAAGGAGGAGATCCACGCGGCCGTGCTGCGGGCGTGCGGCGACCCGTGGTCGTGGCCGCAGGCCGACAAGTACGAGCTCGACGACACGGTGCGGGTGATCACGACGTCCGCCGCCATCGTCCACTACGTGATCCTGACGGGCCCGGACCCGCATCTGTGGGTCTTCGCGATCGTCACTTGAGGGGGCGGGCCGGGCCGGCCCGGACCCGGATATCCTGCGCGGAGCCGCCCTCCGCCGTCAGGAACGGAGTCCGCCCCGATGACCGCCGCCCTCCTCGACGCCCGGGCGCTCAACCGCGCGACCCTCGCCCGCCAGCTCCTCCTCGGCCGTTCCGACCTGTCGCCCCTGGACGCCGTGCGGCACCTCGGCGGCCTCCAGGCCCAGGAGCCGCAGGAACCCTTCATCGGGCTCTGGTCACGGCTCGAAGGGTTCCGACCCGCGCGACTGGACGACCTGCTGACGGAACGTCAGGTCGTCCGTACGCATCTGATGCGGCGCACCGTCCACCTCGTCACCGCCGACGACGCCCTCGCCTGGCGCTCCCGCCACGACGCGATGCTCCAGCAGAAGGTGCTCGCCGCCTACCGCCGGGAGCTCGCCGGGATCGACCTCGCGGAGCTCGCCGCGGCGGGCCGCGAGGTCATGGCCGACGGCCGGCCCCGCACCCTGGCCGAACTCTCCCGCGCCCTCGTCGACCGCTGGCCCGAACCGGGTGTGCGCCCCCTGGGCGAGCTGCTGGTCTCCGCCCTGGTCCCGATGGCCCAACTGCCCCCGCGCGGCCTCTGGCGCACCCGGGCCGGCGTCCGCAACCTCCCGCTCTCCCTCTGGCTGGGCCGCGCCCCGGACCCGCTGCCGGCCGCTGCCGACGACCCGGTCGGGCAGACGCTGGTACGCCGCTACCTCGCCGCGTACGGACCCGCGGCCTCCGCGGACCTGCGGGCCTGGTGCGGTGTCGCGGGACTGCCGGCGGCGGTGGCCGCCGTACGCGGCGAGCTCGTCGCCTTCCGGGACGAACGCGGCCGCGAACTCCTCGACCTGCCCGACGCGCCCCGCCCCGACCCGGACACCCCGGCCCCGGTACGGTTCCTGCCCGCGTTCGACAACGCCGTCCTCGGCTACCACGACCGCAGCCGGATCATCGACGACGCCCACCGGGGGCTCTCGGTGGCGGGCACCCGGGTCGCCCTGGTCGACGGGCGGGTCGCCGCGACGTGGATCACGGACGCGGACGGCACGGTGACGGTCACCCCGCTCACCCGGCTCTCCCGCACCGACCGCACCGCGCTGACCGAGGAGGGGCAGCGCCTGGCCGCCTTCCTCTCCGACGGGCAGAGCGACCGGGCACGCCTCACGCCGCCCTGACGCGGGCGGACGACTGCTCCTCAGCGCCGTGGCCGCTCGGGCCCTCGGGCGCGGATGCGGACCACCTTCGCGTCCAGGTCCACCTGGAACGGCGGCTCCTCCGCCGGACGCACGTTCTTGCGGACGCGCTCCTGCTCCAGCTCGCGCCGCTGCGTCTGCGCGGCGGGGGACAGGTCCCGCAGCAGGTCCGCGCCCATCGCGGACAGGCCCCTGCGCCTGCGCCAGTGGACCCAGCCCCGGCCCTCCATCCAGAGCAGGGCACGGTCCGCCAGGAAGATCGCCGCGGCGAGCCCGGCGAGAACGGCCGCCTGCCACACCGCGTTCGTCATGTGAGGCTGAACGGGCGGGGCGGGCAAGGAAGTTCCCGGGTGCGGACATCCGCCCGCACCGGGCCCCCGGCGGCGGCCGGGGCTCAGCGCGGCGCGGGGGCGGGGCGGACGCCGAACCACTGCTCGGCGCCCCACGCCTCGAACCGTTCCGCCTCGACGAAGCCCAGTTTCCGGGCGAGGCGCATCGAGGGGACGTTGGCGGTTTGGGTGGCGAGTACCACCGGTTCGCCGGGGTGCGCCGCGGTGAACCGGTCGAGTGCGGCCCGGCACGCCTCGGCGGCGTACCCGTGTCCCCACGCCTGCGGCAGGAACAGATAGCCGAGTTCGGTCCGCCCGGCGGCCTGCGGGAGGAGCCCCGTGTCCCGCTGGAGGGTGAGTCGGCCGATCATCACCCCGTCGCGCTCGATCACGAAGCAGCCCGGGCGCCGGCCCGGCACCTCGGGCATCGCGCGTTCGAGCTCCTCGCGCGGCTGCGGGCCGCCGACGTACGCGTTCACCTCGGGGGAGGAGAACAGGTCGACGAAGGCTCCGCGGTCCCGCGCCTGCGACGCGCGGAGCACCAGGCGTTCGGTCCGCAGGGGCTCGGGGGGCCAGGGGTCCGGTGTGTTCATGCCGGGCAACCTACCGTTCGGTCATGCGCGCGCGAGCACCCGCCTCATCGGACCGGGAAGCCGAACTCGTAACCCTGGGAGAGGAGTTGGGGCAGCAGCCTGCGCAGTGCCGCGACGGTCTGGGTGCGGTCGCCGCCCGCGTCGTGGAAGAGGATCGTCGGGCCGTTGCGGAGTTCGCGCCCGACGGTCTCCACCATCGTGGCCGCACCCGGCCGCTGGAAGTCCTTGCTGTCCACGTTCCAGCCGAGGGGACGCATGCCCCGGTCGGCCGCCAGCCCCCGGCTGTACGGGGTGAACGCCCCGCCCGGCGCCCGGTAGTACATCGGCCGCACGCCGCCGGACGCCTCGGTGATCATGTGTTCCGCGTCGAGGATCTGCTGCTTCTGGTACGCCGGGGACTTCTTGTCCATGGCCGTGTCGTGCGACACCGAGTGGTCGCACAGCCGGTGCCCGGCCGCCACGACCTTCTTCACGAGGTCGGGGTACGCCTTCGCCTGCGGTCCGACCATGCAGAACGTGGCCTTCACCCGGTGCTCGCGCAGCAGCTCCAGGACCTGCGGGGTCCAGGTGGGGTCGGGGCCGTCGTCGATGGTGAGGTTGAGGCCGCGCGGGCCCGCGTCGGAGGCGTGCGCGATGCTCGCGTCGACCGGCCGGGCGGGGGTGCGGGGAGCGGCGGTGGCCGGCGCCTTCGCCGTGGGCGGCGCCCCGGTGCCGGCCTGTGCCGTCCACACCGAGGCGCCGCCCGCCAGCAGGGCCACGCCGAGCGCCGCCCCGACGGCCTTGCCGTACCAGCCCCGTCCACTGTCGTGTCGTCCCATGTCCGCCCCTTGTCCGCGCTGTTCCTCGTCCGTGCCGTGCGATCACTGGGCAGGACGAGGCGCGGCGGCGAAGGGATCCGTCCGTTACGGATTACGGACAATTCCGCCGATGTTCGGGGACAACCCGCGGACGAGTTCCGTCCCCGAGGGGCGGCCGTGGCTGAATGGGACGGCCGTGGACGACGCGAGGGCCGTGGCTGACGGGAAAGCCGTGGCTGACGGGGGGCGTGCGCTACGCGACGGCCGTGCCCTCCAGCTCCACCACCTGCCCGGGGACCGCCAGTCGGCGTACCTCCAGCATCGTGGTCGTCGGGGTCGCCCCGGCGGCCCCGAGCCGCCCCGCCAGCGCGCCGTAGTGCGGGAAGAGCCGGTCGATGTCGGTGCTGTAGACGTTCAGCCGGACCAGATGCGCGAGGGTCATGCCCGCCTCGGCGAGCACCGCCTCCAGGTTGTCGACGCTCAGGGCGAGCTGCGCCGCGACGTCGCCCTCGTGCTGCGGTCTGCCGTCGGCGTCCATCGCGGTCTGCCCGGACACGTACAGGGTGCGGGTCTCGCCGGAGACGAGTTCGCCCTGGTGGAAGCCCAGCTCCAGGGACCAGTCCACCGGGTTGACGGGGGTGCGCTCGATTGCCATGACGGCTCCATTTCGACGCGTGCGGGCATCCGGCGCGCGGAAGCCCCCACGGGGAACACGGGAGTGCGTACGTCCGTCGACGTCGCGGTCATGACCCTCTCAACCCATGTACGACATCCTTGGTCAGGTATTCCGGCCGACGTGGAACGAGGCGGCGGCTACAGCCCGTCGTCCTCCCGGAGCAGCGGGCAGCCGAACGGGAGCACCCGCTCGGACAGCCGGCCCAGGACCCGGTCCTCGGTCAGGGACGCCTCCGCCAGCCAGTCGTACGCGGTCAACTGGTCCAGGAACTCGCCCAGTTGCCCGGCGTCCACGCCGCACAGCGACGCGAGCTCCGCCGCCTCCAGCCCCTCCCCGCCCGCCCCCAGGCCCCCGTCGGCGGTGCTGTGCGCCGCGCAGGCCAGCGCGAGCAGCCGCGTCGCCGCCGGGGTCTTCTTCTTGCGGAGCTTGCGGTCGCCGACGCCCTTCTGCGCCCACCCGGACAGCTTCGTACGCGCCAGCTTGCCGAAGCCGAACGGCCCGGCCGCGCCCTCGGCGGGCACCAGCGACGGCACCAGGATGCCGGTGGGGTTCTCCGGCGCGGACGTCAGCAAGTCCTCCACGGTGGAGGGCAGTCGCATCCACCCGGCGTCGACGAGGTCCTGGAGGGCCCGCGCGGGGTCGCCCAGCGGCCAGCCGGTCACGTCCTGGCCGGTGACGTTGCCGTGGCCGGTGCGGGCCGAGCGCAGGGTGAGCAGCAGCGTCAGCAGGCGGGCCTCCGGGCCCGGCACCGGCGCGTGGTCCCGTACGTGGGCGAGCACCGTCCGTGCGTGGGTCCAGTGGTTCGGGCTGCTCAGCAGGCGCTCGACGCCGTCCGAGAGGCCCTCGCCGGTGCGGTGCGCGTGCTGGGTGCGGGCGGTGGCCGCGGCCTGCTCCGCGCGCCGCGCCTCGGCGCGCAGGCTCCCGTCGCCCGTGCTGTCCGCCCAGGCGACGAAGGCGAGCGCCTTGCGCTCGTGCAGCCCGGCCAGGGCGGCGAGGTCGGGCTCGCCGGACTTCTGGTAGGCGCGGAACGCGTCGCCCAGCTCGATGAGTTCGTCCCGCAGGGCCACCGGCCGCAGGTCGTGCGGCACCAGCCGCTGCGCGATCTTCCCCTGCCGCCGGGGCCGCCGCGGCCGCGGCGCGGTCGCCCGGTACGCGGGCCCGCCGGGGCCCGCGCCCGGAGCCGGCCCCGCCCCCGGCACGGACGCCCCCGCGGCGGAGAACAGCGGCGCGCCCACCCCGCCCACGGTCGGCGCCGCGCCACCGGGCGCGGCGGCCTGCGCCTCGCCCGGTCCCTGGGTCCGCTGCCGGCCCGGTCCCTGCGCCTGTTCCTGCGCCGACGCCACCACCCGCGCCGTCGGACGGGCCGCCGCGCAACGCGCGCAGCACTCCCAGGCCCGCCACCAGCGCCCCATCGGATCCACCGCCACCGCCAGCACCACCGCCCCGCCGCACTGCGGAGCCGGCGCGTTCCGCCCGGTCTCGGCGTGCGCCTGGCACCCCTCGGCGCGGCACGCGCAGGCCGCCCGGGCGCGCGGGCCGCCCGCCGCCCGCAGATGCGCGGTGAGGTGCGCGTTCGCGTAGGCGCGCCCCTCGGCCGCCGAGGGCAACTGCCGTGGCGCACAGGCCGGACGGCTGCAGGCCACCTTCACCGCCGCCACGTCACGCCCCACGGCATCCAGGCGTACGGTCCACGACCGTCCCGCCACCCGCTCGCTCTCCACATGGGCCTGCGCCACGAACTGCCCCTCCCTGCGTGCTTCTTGACCGAAGGACCGGAACCCGGAAGACGCGGATCCGGAACCGCTGAGGGACATCATCCAACATTCGCGACCGCACCGTGCGACGAACCGACCACGCAGCGTCAACCCGCCGGGAGCGGAATCCGCCTCAGCGGCGGGGGCTGGCGTTCTCCAGGTTCTCCCGGACCTGCCCGAGGACCTCGGAGAACCCCTTGGCGACCCCCGTCATGGCCCCCTCCTTCGCGCTGCGCGGCCCGGACGTGCCCTTGCCGCCGCCCGACCCGGACGTGCCGCCCAGGAGCTCGGTCAGCCCCGCGGGCTTCTTGGCGCCGGTCTCCAGATCGAGGCGGTTGCACGCCTCGGCGAACCGCAGATAGGTGTCCACACTGGCCACGACGATCCGGATGTCGATCTTCAGGATCTCGATGCCGACCAGCGACACCCGGATGAACGCGTCGATCACCACCCCCCGGTCCAGGATCAGTTCCAGTACGTCGTACAGCCCGCTCGTGCCCCCGCCGCCGCCCTGCCGCGGTGTCATCGCCGTCGTCATGACCCGTGCCTCCTGCTCCTCGACCTCGTACGGGTTCATGTGCCCGCGGTTCGCGCGTTCACCGCGCCCGCGCCGCCCCGCTACGGGGTCGGGCCGCCCGGGACCGGGTCGGCCACGTTGTCCTCGGCGGGCCGGTTCCGCCCCGCCGGGCCCCGGGCGAAGGCGCGCAGGACGTTGGCGGTGACCGTGCGGGTGAAATGTCCGGCGCGGGCGTCCAGGCCGTGGTTGGCGCGGCCGCCGGCGGGGCCGGTGGCGTCCAGGGCCTCGACCCAGCGCATGGTGCCGGTCGCGAAGACGGCCGCCCCGCCGGGCAGCGTCAGATAGGCGGTGTCCGCGTACGAGGGGCGGCCCTTGCACACCACGGGGGAGCGGGACAGGATCTCCAGCGGCCGCGGGGTCGGATGGGCCAGGTTCACCCGGTCGAACTCCACCCCGACGAGGTGCGGGAACGCGTCGCCCGCCCGGGCCCCCGTGCCCGCCAGCAGCCAGTGCTCCGGGCGGGTCACCACGTACGGGGCGTCCACCGGATAACCCGCGTAGATCACCCCGAGCAGCGTGCTCTCCGGATCGGGGTCCGGGAGGCGCCGGAAGTCGTTCGTGGCGGGGAGGCCGCGCCGGAAGCCGGGGTCCCGCGCGTAGTCCTCCTTGTAGCAGACGGCCACCCGGTCGGGGCCGACCGGCGAGCCCTCGAAGCGGGTCCGCCGGTAGCAGCAGTTCGCCCCCAGCACGGCGAGGTTGGTCCCGGAGTCGCGGGCGCGGGTGACGTGCAGGCGCTGCTCGGGGCTCCAGTACTCGTCGTGGCCGAGCGAGACCACCGCCGCCGCCCCGTCGAGGGCGTGCGGGTCGCGGGCCAGGTCGACGCCCGTCGTGTACGCCAGGGGCAGGCCCAGCTCCTCGGCGAGGGCGACGAGCGGAGCCTCGTAGACGAGGAACTGGCCGGCCCCCCGCGCGTTCGCGTACGGGCGGTCGAAGGACACCTGCAGCGCCCGGGACGCCGCCGTGCCGCTCTTCCCCCGGTAGAGGTCCGCGCCGCCCCACCGGTTGTACGCCTGCCAGGTCGCCACCGCGCTCACCAGCACGGTACGGCCGGCCGCGTCCGGCGAACGGACCGTCACGGGCACGAAGCGCTGGGCCCGTCCGTCCGTGGTGTCCAGGCGCAGCAGGTAACTGCCCTCGGGCCAGCCCGAGGTGTCGAGCTCGGCGGTCCGCCGCCAGGGGGCGCGGGCCATGCGGGTCGCGGCGTCCGTGGCCGCGGCGGGCTGGCGCAGGCCGGGCAGCGGCCCCGAGCGGTGGACGAGCCGGGCCCGCCGTCCCCCGTACCAGCCCATCCGGTACGCGGACACGGTGTACGCCGCCGCCGTCGTCGAGACCCGCAGCCCCAGCGGCTCGCCCGCGAGCACGCTGACCCGCTCGGCGAAACCCTCCACGGCACGCGCGGGCCCCGCCCGGGTGATCCGCCAGTCCGCCGCGCCCGGCAGGGCGTTCTCGGCCGCCACGTCCAGCGCCTGCCGGTGATGCGGCGGTGCGTCGCGTGCCGCCGCGCGCGCCACCGTCCCCGGCAGGGCGGCGAGCGCTGCCGCGCCCAGTCCCAGTACCGCCCGCCGCCCGGGCCCGCCGCCGCTGTCCTCCGTGTTGTGCCGCACTGCCACACCGTCCCGAATGTCCGTATTGGTAGGGCAAGTTCTAACCCACCGGGGCGCCGGGGGCCGCCGTGACATGCGGGAGGCGCGGGAGGGCTCCGCCCGGGAGGCGCGCGGATATCCGGATGCGCGGTGCCGCGGCCCCTGCGACCCTGACCGTATGCCTCGACGGATCGTGTTCGTACAGCTGAAGACGGGTCATGACACCGACCACGGGCCCTCCTGGATCGGGTGGGCCGACTTCTCCACGACCTGGCGCACGGCCTCCTTCCACGGAAGGACACTGCGCCGGGCCGCAGGCAGGTCCGGCGCGAACTTCTACGACACGGTCAGCGGCGAGGAGTTCTGGGTGTCCGGCCCGAAGCGCGACCGCACCGACACCCGCTACGGCCCCCGCACCACGCGGATCGAACCGGACGCCGCCGACGCCTACCGCGCCTTCCTGGACGGCGCGCCGCTGCCGGGACGGGAGAACGGCTGAGCCGTCGCCGCCGGGCGGGGCCGCCGCGAGCACACCGCGTCGCCTCACCAGGGGCGGGCGTCCCAGGCGGGAAGCGGACGCGGGCGCGGCCGGAGTTCCAGCAGCCGGTCGGCCAGGGCGGAGCCGAGCCGGCCGACGGCGTGCAGGCGGTCGTGGTCGCGGGTCATGGCGGCGACCGCGCCCAGCCGGTGCACGAGTCGCTCACGCGCGGAGACGCAGCCCCAGGCGAAGTCCTGGACCGGTACCCGGGCGAGCTGGTCGGCGGTCCCGCGCTGAGCCCGCTCGACGAGCGCGTCGCCCTGGATCAGCCAGCCCGCGCACGCGTCGGCGAGGTCCCCCGGCACGTCCTTCCCGGTGCGGTCGCGCCAGGTGGACCGGTAGACGTCCTCCGCCTCCGCGAGCGGGGCCCCGGTGACCGACAGGGCGCACCAGCAGGTGGGGAACCCGATGCGGAAGTAGGCGAGTTCGGTCAGGCCGTTGCCGAGCGCGGCCCGCTCGAAGTCCACGAAGCAGACCCCTTCGGCGGTGCGCAGATCGTTGCCGGGGCAGGGGTCGCCGTGCAGCAGCGCGTGGTACGGAGCGGGGTCCAGCCGGTCCAGGAGACCGGCGAGCTGCTCGGGCGCCGCGCCCGGCACCGGCACGTCGAGCGCCCTGGCCAGCGCGAGGAAGGACTCCGCGTCGGCGGCCGTGGGCCCCGACCAGGCCGGGAGCGCGCCCGCGTCGGCGGGAGCGGTCAGGGCGTGCAGCCGGGCCAGCGCCTCGGCGTACCCCGGCAGCCAGTCGTCGGTCCTGCCGAGGTCCGCCACGTGCTCCAGCACCAGCACGCGCGCGGCCGGGTCCGTCGCGAGCACCGCCGGGGCCACGGCGGGCGCGGCGGCCCGCCCCGCGAGGCGCAGCCCGGCGGCCTCCCGGGCGAACCGCGTGTCCGCGTCCGCGCCCGGGTCCCCGCCGTCGGTGATCTGCTTGACGACCACGAGCCGCCGGCCGGCCAGCCGCACCCGCCACACGCGCGAACGCGGGCTGCTGTCCAGGAGCTCGGCCCGCCGGGGAGCGCCCACGGCGGCGAGCAGGACCTCGGTGACCTCGTCGCTCAGCATCCCGGCACGCCCCAAGAGCCCGTCCGCGCCCGGTGCCGGGCGGTCGCCGCCTGCGCGTGGTGGCCGAGCCGGTCGGCGAGGCGGGCCTGGGCGAGCCAGTTGTACGGGCTGGACGGACGCAGCGCGATGCGTTCGCTGAGCAGGGTGCGGGCCAGGTCGTGGCGGCCGGCCCGCAGGGCCGCCTCCAGCAGGGTCTTGTGGACGGCGTCCCGCTGGGCGTGGCTGCCGCCGAAGGAGGCCAGGCGGTGGCGCAGGGGGAGGAGCAGGTCGATCGCCCGCTCGTCGCGGCCCGTTCCGTACGCGACGAGCGCCTCGCACACGGGGAGGCCGACGGCGGCGGTCATGGCGCGGTTGGAGGACGAGGGGGCGGTGGCGAGCCAGCGGCGGCGGTCGGCGACCAGCCGCTCGGCGTCGCCGACGCGGCCCGCGCCCACGTACGCCATCACGACGTGCATGTCGTTGAAGGCGTAGTGCGGGCCGTCCGCACGTCCCGCCCAGTCCCCCGCGAGGCGCTCCCAGCGGGCCGACACGTCGTGCCCCGCGAGCAGCAGGCGCCACAACAGGGCGGAGGCGTCCAGGAGTTGCATGGCCAGGGGCGGGGCGTCCGGCGGGTGGACGGAGCTGTCGTAGACGTCCAGGACGCGGGCGGTGTCGTCCGCCTCCAGCGCGAACAGGGCGTAATGCCACCAGTTGTGCACGGTCAGGAAGTTGCCGGTCGTCCAGTCGGCGGCGCGCGCGTCGAGGAAGCCGATGCCCTCGGCGAACCTGCCGCGCATCTCGAAGGTGTGGGCCACGCCGTGCACGCCCCACACGTCCCGCGGGTTGCGGGCGAGGGCGTCCAGGCCGGCCTCCTCGGCCTGTTCGTAGTGGCCGGACTCCTCCAGGCCGAAGGCGTACATGCCGCGCAGGGGCCCGTAGTGGGGGTCCTCCTCGTCCCAGGCGCTCAGCGCCCCGCCGATCCGGTCGCGCAGGCGGCCCGCGTCGCCGGTGAGGAAGTCGAGCTGGTGGCCCGCCAGCAGGGCCAGGGCGTCGCACGGCCAGCCGACCGACAACTCGTCCAGGACGCGGGCGGCGCCGTGCAGGTCCCCGTCGAGGCAGGCTCCGGCGGCGGCGAGGTGCAGGCGCTCGCGCGGGGTGAGGGCGGACGCGTCCAGGGCGGCACGGAACCGGGCGTACGGGCCGCGGGCCGCGGCGGCGTCCTTCTCCTCGGTGCCGAGGGCCGCGAGGTAGGCGCTCAGGGCGTGGGCGACGGGGGAGCGGGGCGACGCCCGGAGGGCGTCGGCGGTGTGGCCGACGACCTCCGGGCGGAAGAAGAGGAGGGCGTCCAGGGCCTGTTCGAGGTGTTCGGCGGCCTCCGGGGTGGTGTGGGTGAGGCGGTGGCGGTGCCGGTCGCGGGTCATCGGAACTCCCAGGGGGGTGGGTCTGCGGGGTAATCCTGCCCGGACCGGGCGCCGCCCAAGGCGGCTCGTCCGCCCGGACCGTGGGCACCGCGAGCCGGCTCGCCCGGGGAATTCTTTTCGGCCGGGGCCCCGTTTCCCGCCGGACGCGAAGGGCAGGCGGTTGTTCGAACGACGAAGGAAGGACCACATCATGAGCGCTGGAGAGAAGGCCAAGGCCAAGGCCGAACAGGTCGTCGGCAAGGCCGTCAAGAAGACCGCCCACGCGGCCGGCCAGAACACCACGGCCGCCAAGGGCGCCGCTCTGGAGGCACGGGGCGAGGCCCGGGAGGCCAAGGAGAAGGCCAAGGACACCTTCACGCGCTGACCCCCGGCGTACGCCCCTTCCACGGGCAGGGCGGGTCCCCGGCAACCACCCGGGGGCCCGCCCTTTCGTGCGCCCGCGCCGGCTGTGCCCACCACCCGGTAAAGCAGGTGACGGACGGCCCCCACCGGTGCAAGCTGCGGGGATGCGACCGGACGCGAACGTGGACATGGCCGAGGTGGACGCCCTCCTGGTCGGGCGGTACGGCCCCGGGGCCGAGGGCTGGGCCGGCGCGGTCCCGGCCCTGACCGCCCGGCTGGCCTCGCGGTGGGGACTCGTGCCGGGGGAGGTGTTCGCCGCCGGGGCCTCCTCGGTCGTGCTGCGCTGCCGCTGGACCGACGGAACACCTGCCGTCCTCAAACTCAGCCCGGACCGCGTCCTGCTGACCCGACAGGCCGACATGCTCCGCCTGTTCGCCCCGTCGGGCCGCGTGCCCGGCGTCCTGGCCGTCGACGCCGCCGTCGGGGCCATGGTGCTGGAGGAGGTCCGGCCCGGCACCGAGGCCGCACACCTGCCGCAGGATCAACTCCCTGATCTGTGGGCCGCGTTGCTCGCCGATCTGCACGCCGTCGCGCCGCCCGCGCACTGGCCGCTGGACCTGCGGGGCCGGTTCGAGGAGTCCTTCGCCCGGATCGGACGCCGGCTGTCCGAGCCGCTGATCGGCGCCCGCGTCGGCCGGACCGCGTGGCGGCGGGCGATACGGCGCTGCGAAACCCTGCTGGACAGCCAGGAGGAGCCCGTGCTGCTCCACGGCGACCTGCACCTCGGCAACGCGCTCGACGGCGGCCCCTCGCGCGGCCTGGTCGCGATCGACCCCAAGGCCTGTGTGGGCGACCCCTGTTTCGACGCCGTCGACTACGTGGTCGCCGGGGCGGGTGACGAGGGCGTCGAGGCCCGCTGCCGACGGGTGGCGAGTGCCTGCGGCCTGGACGGTGAACGGCTGTACGCCTGGAGCCGGGTGGTGGCACCCATGGCGGCCGTCGCCCACCTCACGCACGGCGGCCCGCCGGCGGCACTCGACGAACTCCTGGCCCTGTCCCGCTGATTCCTCCCGGAGCGGGACCCCCGCCGGGGAATCCACGGGCCGGCTCGCGTCTATCCGTACTCGTCGGGGGTAGACGTGCGGTCCTGAAGGCGAGCCGAAGGCGGGCGGGTTTCCTCGGAGGCCCCTTTTCTGCTGGAATGTTGCCATACATAACAAATGTTCCCTGACAACAGAAGCGAGTGACGGCATGTCCTATCCCCACCACCCCCCGCAGAACAACGATTACGGCCAGCCGCACCACGGCACCCCGGCGCAGCAGAAGAACGGGCTGGCCATCGCCGCCCTGGTCCTCGGCATCCTGTCCCTCTTCGCCTCCATCACCCTCATCGGCGGAATCCTGCTGGGTCTGCTCGCGGTGATCTTCGGCATCATCGCCGCCCGGAAGGCACGCGGCGGGCGCGCCCCGAACGGCGTGATGGCCATCATCGGCGCCGTGCTCGGCGGCCTGGGCATCATCGCCTCCGGCGTGATCATCGCGGTCGGCGCCTCGCTCCTCAACTCGGAGGAGTTCAAGAACCTCAATGACTGTGTGCAGCAGGCGGACACGCAGAGCGAGAAGGACGCGTGCGCGGACAAGTTCAACAAGGACGTGGGCAACTGACCCAGGCCGCCGGAGGCCCTGCGCTTCGTACCCCCTGAACGCCTCGACGTACAGGGGGACTCGGCGCAGGGCCCTTTTCGGCGGCCGCGGTGCGCGACGGTCCCGCTCGACTGCGGACGGCCGGCTCCGGCGGTCGTGGGCCCGGCCCGGTCTCAGCTCTGGGTGCCGCGCCGGCGCCACAGGACCGTACCGCCGAGCAGGACGACGGCGGAGAGGCCGGCCGCGCCCGCGACGAGGCCTGTGTCGGCGCCCGGGGCGGGGGCGATCGTGGCGCCCGCGTTGACGGCGCCCCGGGGGACCGCGCGGTCCTCGACCCGGGCGGACGTTCCGGCGGAGCGGTGCACGGGGGCCACGGCGTGGCGCTGCACGGGAGCCCCGGCGTGGTGCTGCCCGGGAGTCCCGGCACGGTGCTGCACAGGAGTCCCGGCACGGTGGTCCACGGGGGCCACGGCGTGGTGCTCGTTCGGGGTCGTGTGCGGGTGCGGGGCATCGGCGATGCCGAACTTCACCGAGTCGATCTTCCGGTCGCCGACGTACCCGTCCACCCGGTCGTAGCCCGGCTTGGCGTTCGCGGCGACGGTGGCCGTGCCGTGCCAGAGGGAGGAGTCCGCGTCGCGGGTGAGGTTCACCGTGCCGCCGAAGGCGCCGGACCGGACGCGGGCGGAGCCCTTCAGGTCGCCGCTGTCGATGGTGACGCGGACTCGGTCGCCCGGCCCGGCCCCGTCCGTCGACAGACTCAGGGAGGCGCGGCGGGGGGCGGGGGCCGCGACCGTGTTCACCAGGATGCGGGCGGAGGTCTGCGCGCCCGTGTCGCCGAAGTCCGCGACGGACTTCACGGGGAGGGTGCCTGTGCCGGCGTCCCGGGAGACGACGGCGGTGCCGGACCAGGACGTGCCCGAGGCGTCGGTCGCGGCGAGGTGGGCGGTGCCGAAGGCGGGGGAGGACACGGTGACGCCGCGGGAGGCGTTGGCGGAGGTGGTCGCCGTGATGGTGACGCTCTCCCCGGCGCGGAATCCGGCACGGTCCCGGGGGGAGGAGAGCCGGAGGGTCACCTGCGCCTTGTCGGCCTGGACGGCGTTCTGGTCCCCGTCCTGCTGTCGTCCCGACCGGCTGTCGTCCGGCGACGAGGACACCGTGACGGCCGGCGCGGGCGACGGGGCCGGAGCGTCGGCGAACGCGGCCACGGGCACGGCGAGTGCCGCAGCCGTGACGACGGTGACGGCCGAAGCGGTGAATGCCTTGCGCATGAGCGGAACCTCCTTGCACGGCCGGGGCCTTTTCCCCGGCACGGTCTTTCCGGAATTCATCGTGCACCGGCCGGAACGAAGCGCGCATTCGCCGCAAGAAGGCCCTGAGCCAAAGGTCCCGAGCCGAATTCCTTGCGCCTTCCCGCCCCTTTGGGAAAGTGCGTACAGCCCATTACCCGTGCTTTACGTCACATTCAGGAAGAAAGTCCCGCGATACGTCCAGAGGTCATCGCGGCCTCCGCGAGGGCATCGGTGGAACGCTCCACGGACCGCGCCGTCGGCTGACGACACGTCAGGTCGGTCCAGGCGCAAGGAAGTCGGCTCGGCCGTGCGGCAGCCCTCAGGCGTTCCCGCCCCCGCCCCCGTCCCCGTCCTCGTTCACGCTCGTACGGACCGGGGTGCCCGCCTCCACGGTGCGGCTGACCGTGCAGAGCCGGTCGTGCGAGCTCTTCACCGCCCGGGGCAGGATCGTCCGCGCGCGGTCGCCCTCGGGCCCCTCCGGGAACGCCACCTCGAAGGCCACCCGGAGGTCCCGCATGCTGTTGCCGCTCTCGTCGGCGACCTTGTGGCCGCTGGTCTCGACGGAGAAGACGGTCGCCTCCGTGTGCCGCCCGGTGGCGGACTCCACGTCGACGGCCGTGCAGCCGCCGAGCGCGGCGAGGAAGAGCTCGACGGGTGTGAAGTCCGCGTCCCCGCCGGTGCCGAAGCTGAGGCTGCCGCCGCGCGCGTTGGTGACGGTGAAGCGGCCGGGGCCGGAGCGCTCGATGGTGACGGAACGCAGGGTCTTGTCGTTGTCGGTCATGCTGCTGACGGTAACCCCACCCCGCCCCCGGCCCCCGCCGGGCCGCGCCCGCCCCGGGTGTGTCCGAGGACTGCGTCACACGGGCACACCCGGGGCGGGCGGGACAACTACCGCTACAGCGTGCCCAGTTCGCCGTTCGCCTTCGCCCCGCAGGGGCGGCGGCGGATTCCCGTGCGGCGGGGCGTCGTGCCCCCCTCGGCGGCGGCCCGCCCGTGCCCCCGTACCCTCGGACCGTGCTGCACCGTGTCGCCGTCCTCGTGCTCGAAGGGGCCAAGCCCCTCGACGTCGGCATTCCGGCCCAGGTCTTCACCACCCGTGCCAGCATGCCGTACGAGGTGCGCGTCTGCGGGGCCGCGCCGGGGCTCGTGGCCGGCGGGGACGGGCTCGCGTACCACGTCGCGCACGGGCTGGAGGCGCTCGACTGGGCCGATCTCGTCTTCGTTCCCGGGTACCGGCAGCCGGACCGGGCGGACCCGCCGGGGAACGTCGTCGACGCGCTGGTCGCCGCCCACGGGCGGGGGGCCCGGCTGGCCGCCATCTCCACCGGCGCCTTCGCCCTCGCCGCCACCGGCCTCCTGGACGGCAGGCGCGCCACCACCCACTGGCACTACACCCGCGCCCTCGCCGCCCGGCACCCCCTCGTGCGGGTCGACCCGAACGTGCTGTTCGTGGACGAGGGCAGCGTGCTGACGTCGGCGGGCGCCGCCTCCGGCATCGACCTCTGCCTGCACGTCCTGCGCGGCGACCTCGGCGTCGCCGCCTCCCACCACGCCGCCCGGCGCCTGGTCGCCGCCCCCTACCGCAGCGGCGGCCAGGCCCAGTACGTACCGCGCGGTGTTCCGGAGCCGCTGGGCGAGCGGTTCGCCGCCACCCGGGAGTGGGCGCTGCGCCATCTCGGCGAGCCCCTCACCCTCGACGCGCTCGCCCGGCGGGCGGGCGTCTCGGCCCGCACCTTCTCCCGCCGCTTCGTCGAGGAGACCGGCTGCACCCCCATGCAGTGGGTGCTGCGCGCCCGCGTCGACCTCGCCCGCGAACTGCTGGAACGCTCCCAGCTCGCCGTCGAGCAGATCGCCGCCGACACCGGCCTCGGCACCGGAGCCAACCTCCGCCTCCACTTCCAGCGCATCCTCGGCACCACCCCGAGCGAGTACCGCCGCACCTTCACCCACGGCACCTGAACCCCTGGCGGGATCCTCGCGAACCATGGCGCCCGCGCCACTGTCCGCCCCGCGCGCCGCGCGCGAACCTGATGGCGAAAGAACCGCGACCAGAAGGGGCTTCACCCATGACCCGCATCGCCGTCAACGGATTCGGCCGCATCGGACGCAACGTGCTGCGCGCCCTGCTGGAGCGGGAGAGCGCGCTGGAGATCGTCGCCGTCAACGACCTCACCGAGCCCGCCGCCCTCGCCCGCCTGCTCGCCTTCGACAGCACCTCCGGGCGGCTCGGGCGGCCCGTGACCGTCGAGGGCGACACCCTCGTCGTCGACGGCCGGCGCATCAGGGTGCTGGCCGAGCGCGAGCCGGCCCGGCTGCCCTGGGCCGAACTCGGTGTGGACGTCGTCCTGGAGTCCACCGGACGGTTCACCTCCGCCGGGGCCGCCCGTGCCCACCTCACAGCCGGAGCCAAGAAGGTGCTGGTCAGCGCGCCCTCCGAGGGGGCGGACGTCACGCTCGCGTTCGGCGTCAACACCGACGCGTACGATCCCGCCCGCCACACGGTCGTCTCCAGCGCGTCCTGCACCACCAACGCGCTCGCGCCGCTCGCCTCCGTACTGGACCGGCTCGCCGGTATCGAGCACGGGTTCATGACCACCGTGCACGCCTACACCCAGGAGCAGAACCTCCAGGACGGCCCGCACCGCGACGCCCGCCGCGCCCGCGCCGCCGGCGTCAACATCGTGCCGACCACGACCGGCGCCGCCAAGGCGATCGGCCTGGTGCTGCCGAACCTCGACGGCAAGCTGTCGGGGGACTCCATCCGCGTGCCCGTGCCGGTCGGCTCGATCGTGGAGCTGAACACGACGGTGGCGCGCGAGGTGACGCGGGACGACGTGCTGGAGGCCTACCGCGCCGCCGCACAGGGGCCGTTGGCGGGGGTGCTCGAGTACTCCGAGGACCCGCTCGTCTCCTCCGACATCACCGGCAACCCCGCCTCGTCCGTCTTCGACTCGGCCCTCACCCGCGTCGACGGCCGGCACGTCAAGGTGGTCGCCTGGTACGACAACGAGTGGGGCTTCTCGAACCGCGTCATCGACACGCTCGAACTCCTCACCGCCTGACGCGGGGGAACGGCGGCAGGGCTCACTCCCGGGTCCGCTGCCGGTGGCTCGTGTCGCACCACGGATAGCGGCGGCTGCGGTGGCACACGCACAGCGCCACCCGGAAGCGGTCCGAGCGCACCGTGCTGCCGTCCTCCAGGGTGACCTCCACCGGCCCGTCCACCATCAGCGGGCCCACCCGCTGGACGGCGACACGGGCCGCGCAGGACTCCGTACCGCAGGAGGCACCGCTCGGCTCAGGGCGTTCGTTCGGCACGGATGACCACCAGCTCTTCCTCGTTGTCCGTGGGGCCGACCAGCCCCTGGGCGGTCAAGTACCCGCGTCGGCCGCGCAGCACGGGCCCGAAGCCGATGAACGACCGCTCCACCGTGGCCGCCTTCAGCCCGGCGTCGCGCAGCATCCCGAGCGTCCGCTCCGGGGCGCTGAGCGCGCTCTGCACCACCAGCAGCACCCCGCCGGGCCTCAGCAGCGTCGGAGCCTCCCGGCACATGCGGTCCAGGATCAGCCGCCCGTCCAGGCCCGCGTCCCACGCCCGCGCCCTGCCGCGGGCGGGCAGCCCGGGCCGGGGCGCGGGAACATAGGGCGGATTGTTCAGGATCAGGTCGTACGTGCGGTCGGCGGCCGGAGCCAGCAGGTCGCCCCGCAGCACCCGCACCGGCAGCCCGGCCAGGCGGGCGTTCAGCCGGGCGTTGAACGCCGCCCGCCGCGACACGTCCACGGCGGTGACCTCGGCCCCCAGCCGCGCCGCGGCCAGCGCCAACGCGCCCGTCCCGGTGCACACGTCGAGCACCCGCGCCCCAGTCGGCAGGGCCTCCCGGCGCAGCGCGGCGGCCAGCAGGGCGGTGTCCGCCTGCGGGGCGTACACCCCGGGCAGCGCGAGCAGCTTCACGCGCGGTCCTCTGTTTCTGGTTTCCCCGGTTGCCCTGGTTTCCCTGGTTTCCCCGATTCCCCCGATTCCCCCGGCTCCCCCGATCTCCCCGGCCCGCCTCATCCGCGCGCCTCTTCCAGCGGCACCCGGAGCGACGACCTGCCCGCTTCCCAGCTCGCCAGCAGGTGCTCCCCGAGCCGGTCCTCCAGGAACCCGGTCGCGTCGATCCCGAAGACGACGTCCGGCGCGAGGTGCGGCTCCTCCTCCAGCAGCCCCGCGATCACGTCGTGCCGCACCACCTGCTCGTGCACCGCGTCCGCCTCCACGTGCTCGGAGTAGAAGTGCTCGGCCGCGGGTCCCGCCCCCGTGCGCGCCATGGCCTCCGCGAGGCGGCGCGAGCCCGGCGACGAGGTGATCTCCACGGCGGCGAAGTGCCCGACGAGCGCGCCCCGCAGGGCCCGGTGCAGGCCGAAGAGGGACATCAGGTTGACGGTGGCGAGCACCTGCGCGCACCCGGCGTCCAGGTAGTGGCCGTACTCGGTGTTCAGACCGAGGTCGGCCATCAGGTCGGCGAACAGCTTGGCGTGCACGCGCTCACCGCGTCCGCCGCCGAACTCGTCGAACTCCACCGCCGCCATGCCCGCCTTCGCCCGCCCCCACAGCCGGGGCAGCACCCAGGCGTGCGGGTCGGCCTCCTTGAGGTGGTAGAGCGAGCGCTGCGCCGCGTACTCCCGCAGCTGCCACAACTCGCCCTTCTCACGGAGGCGGTGGGAGACGCCGGTGCCGTTGACGGGCTCGACGAGGAGTTCCCCGACCGCCTCGTCGACGCCGCGGACGCGGGTCGCGTCCGTACGCAGCGCCGTCAGGAAGCGGTCCTCCAGCAGGGCGCGCAGGCGCAGCAGGTCCGGGTCCCACTCCAGGGCGCTGTCGACGCCCGCGAACCCGCGGTAGTGGAGCTCGTAGCAGAGGTAGAGGGCGAGTTGCAGGTCGTCGCCGTACGGGTCGGCCTCCTCGACCGGCGGATGCGCCCGGGGCGTCCCCCGGAGCAGGCCGAGGACGGTTTCGGAGAGCGGCCCCCGAGCCGGGGGAAGGGCGGGGCCGGTGAAGTCGATGGGCATGGGAGTGGAAGTACCCCGTGATCTCGGAGGGGAACGCGGCGGTTGCTGCGTCCGGGTCAGTCCGTGGCGGAATTCCGGCGGGCCCCGGCGGGATTGCGCCGGGCCAGCGAGGCGTTCAGGGCGGTCGCGAAACCGCACCAGGCCGCGTACGGCAGCAGGGCGCGGGCGGCGACCGGGTCCGTGCTGGCGGTGCGGCGGATCAGCTCCACGTTGCTCAGGTCCAGGGCGAGCGTGCCCAGCAGGCCGGCCCGGGGGCTGCGGCGGCGGAAGAAGAGCTGGTTCCAGGCCGCGTTCAGCATCAGGTTCGCGCTCAGGCTCAGCGCGGTGCGCCGGCGTTCGGCACCCTGCGTCCGGTGCAGGGCGCGGCCGCCCGCCCAGGCCAGCGACGCGTACAGCGGCGTCCACACGGCGCCGAACGTCCAGGACGGCGGCTGCCAGGACGGCTTGTCGAGCCGCCGGTACCAGCCGCTGTCGGCGTCCACCGCCCGCGCGCCGACGACGGCGCACGCGGTGACCGCCGCCGCGGTCATGGCGTAGGCCGGCCAGGCGCGGGAGCGCGTCCCGGCGGGCGGCGCCGTTCCGCTCCCGGTGGGTGCGGTCGGTCCGTTCTCATCAGGTGTGGTCATCCGGTTTCCTCCGTACGGTGGGCCTTCTCGGCCCGCAGGACGCGGCGGGCGGCCTTGCGGCGCAGCCGGACCGGCAGCACGAACCAGCAGAAGCCGAACCAGAGCATCACCGCGCCGACCAGGATCTCGGCGAGCACGCCGGGGACCACGAGCCGCAGTATCAGCAGGAGCGTGCAGCCGATGGTGAGAGCCAGCAGCACCATGCCCAGGATCATCAACCGGGCCGCCGCCTCGACGACTTCGTCCTTCATACGCTGGCCGGACAGGAAGCGGTGGATCGACACGGGCGCGATCAGGGAACCGGTGGCGGACGCCCCGAGGACCACGGTCAGGACGTAGACGACCCGGTCGAAGGTGTCCAGCTCCCGGAAGAGCGGGGTGAACGCGACGCTGAGCAGGAACCCGAACAGGATCTGCACCCCGGTCTGCGCCACCCGGGTCTCCTGGAGGATCTCGTGCCAGCGCCGGTTGACCCGCTCGCGGGCGGGCTCGGGCGGTTCGGCGGCTTCGGCTGCCGCGGCCGGCTGTGCGAGCTGCGGCTCCGCCGGGTGTCGGCACCCGCACCGTGCCGCGTCCGGCTGAGTGTCCTGGGCGTCCTCCCGGGGGGTCCGGGCGTCCTCCCGGGCGCGCTTCGCCGACTGCTCCGTGATGGTCATGGTTCCCTCCCGATCCAGGGGGACCGGATGCCCTGACCGGGCGCTTTCATGCAGGTCGGGGGGTGCGGCAGGGCGGTGGCGGCGCCGGGCGGCCGAGGTTTCGTACCGGCCTATCCGGTTTATGTATCGCTCCCGGGGCACTCGGCTCTGCGACACGCACGGCGGCCGGGAGCGGCGGTTCCGGATTCCGGTTCCGCCCCGTCGCCGGACCTGGAGCCAGACGACCGGAGGAATCGCAGTGGAAGAGTCCCGCCCCCGTGAGCACTCGCGTGGCAACCCGGTGAAGGAAACCGCAGAGAAGATCGTCGACGCGCTGCGGCCCGGAACGGGCGGCGGTCCCGACGTTCCGGGTCGTCCGGTGCCGGTGCCGGTGCCGGTGGAGGAGCCGACGCAGGTGCGTGGGCCGTTGCCGCCGAAGCCGGACCAGCGGGGTCCCGCGACGGTCAGCCCGACGGGTGAGGCGACCGGGGTCGACCAGGAGGTGGTGGCGCAGCGTGAGGCGTATCTGACGACCGCGCAGGGCGCCCGGCTCTACGACACCGATCATTCCCTGAAGGCGGGTGAGCGGGGTCCGGTGCTGTTGCAGGACCACCACTTGCGGGAGAAGATCACCCACTTCGATCACGAGCGCATCCCCGAGCGTGTGGTGCATGCGCGTGGTGCGGCCGCGCACGGCACGTTCACCTCGTACGGGACGGCTGCCGGGGTGACGAAGGCCGCGTTCCTGGGTGAGGGGGTGGAGACGGAGGTGTTCGTGCGGTTCTCCACCGTGCTGGGTTCGCGGGGTTCGGCGGACACGGTGCGCGACACGCGGGGGTTCGCGACGAAGTTCTACACCGGGGAGGGGACCTTCGACCTGGTGGGCAACAACATTCCGGTGTTCTTCATCCAGGACGCCGTCAAGTTCCCCGACGTCATCCACGCCGGGAAGCCGCATCCGGACCGGGAGATCCCGCAGGCGCAGAGTGCCCATGACACGTTCTGGGACTTCGTGACCCTGCACACCGAGGCCACGCACCACACGATGTGGAACATGTCGGACCGGGGCATTCCGCGTTCGTACCGGATGATGGAGGGCTTCGGCGTCCACACCTTCCGCCTGGTCAACGCGCAGGGCAAGACGTCGCTGGCGAAGTTCCACTGGAAGCCGAAGCTGGGGGTGCACTCCCAGGTGTGGGAGGAGGCGCAGCTCACCGCGGGCATGGATCCCGACTTCCACCGCCGTGATCTCGCCGATGCGATCGAGGCGGGGGCGTTCCCGCAGTGGGAGCTGGGTGTCCAGGTCTTCCCCGACAACCCCGAGCAGGTCTTCGAGGGCATCGACCTGCTGGACCCCACGAAGATCGTCCCCGAGGAGCTGGCGCCTGTGCAGCCTCTGGGGCTGCTGACCTTGAACGCGAACCCGACGAACTACTTCGCGGAGACCGAGCAGGTCGCCTTCCACCCCGGCCACCTCGTGCCGGGCATCGACATCACCGACGACCCGCTGCTGGCGGGGCGGCTGTTCTCCTACCTGGACACCCAGATCAGCCGGCTGGGCGGCCCCAACTTCGGGCAGCTTCCCATCAACCGCCCGCACGCCCCCGTCAACGACATGCTCCGCGACGGCATGCACCAGACCGCCGTCCACTCCGGGGTCGCCCCGTACAAGCCCAACTCCCTGGACGGGGGCTGTCCCTTCCTCGCGGGCGAGGACATGTCCGCCTACATTGAGGTCGCCCAGCCGGTGGCCGGGCGCAAGGTGCGCCAGTCGCCGGCCTCCTTCAGCGACCACTTCAGCCAGCCGCGCCAGTTCTGGCTGAGCATGACCCCCGTGGAGCGCGAGCACATCGTGGCCGCGTACACCTTCGAGCTGAACAAGTGCTTCGAGCAGGGCATCAAGGAACGGGCGCTGAAGGTCCTCGCCAACATCGATGCCGACCTGTGCGCCCAGGTCGCCACCGGGCTGGGCCTGCCCGCCCCCCAGGCGACCGTCCCGCACGCATCCGTCGATCCCAGCCCGGCGCTCTCGCAGGTCGGCGGGGAATGGCCGGCCGACGGGCGGATCATCGGAATCGTCGCAGGCCAGGACCTCACCGGTCTGCGCGAGGTGCGTCAGGCGGTGCTGGACGCGGGCATGGTGCCGCTGGTCGTCGCGGCCACCGGCGGCACCCTCGACGACGGCACGGGCGAGCCGGTCACCGTCCAGCGCACCTTCACCACCGCCCGCTCCATCGAGTTCGACGCGATCCTGCTGGCCGGAACCCCCGCCGCAGGCGCGGACGCCTACGCCGCCCGCGACGCCAAGGCCGACGAATCCCGCGCCCACGTCACCGACCCCCGCGTCCTGCTCCTGGTCTCCGAGGCCTACCGACACGGCAAAGCCATCGGCGGCTGGTCCGGCGCCCTGCACGTCCTGGAGGCGGCCGGCGTCCCGGACCTGGCACCGGGTGTGGTGCTCGGCGACGAGGGTCCCGCGGTGCTGGGCGAGCTCACCGGACTGCTGGCCAAGCACCGCGTCTGGGAGCGCTTCCCGACGGAGGTCTGAGCGCGAAGCGGTTCTGAACCACACGGGTGTGGGCCGCCCCGGCAGCTGCCGGGGCGGCCCACACCCGTACGCGTGAACGGGCCCGGCCGGCCGTGCGGTACGGGTGTCACTGTCGCGAGTCCGGCCCGGTCGCCCGGTGCGGGTGTCGTCGCCGCGAGCCCAGTCCGCCGTCCGTCGCGAGTCCGGCCCGCCGTCCGTCGCGGACACCGCCGCCGCGAGCCGCGCCGCCGCCCCGGCGCACCCCCGCGTTGTGACCCGCCCCACACCCCACCTGCGATGACTTTCCCCGCCGCCGGTCCACCCATCACCCACACGGCGATGGACAAGACCGCCGCAGCGACGGAGAAGGACCGGACATGACGCCTACGCTCACCTCCCCCGCCACCCGCACGGCCACCCCCGCCCGCACGGCGGTCCCCTCCCGCCTCGGCGGCCGTCGGGCCCTTCGCTGCGCCGTCGCGGCGGGGCCGCTCTTTCTCGGAGCGGGTGCGGCGCAGGCGCTCACCCGGGACGGCTTCGACCTCACCCGCAACGCGCTGAGCCAGCTCGCGCTGGGCGGAGCGGGCTGGGTCCAGACCCTCAACTTCCTCGTCGCCGGAGCCCTGTTGCTCGTCGGCGCGAGCGGACTGCGCCGGACGCGAGCGGCGGGCAGAGGCGGCCCGGTCCTGATCGCCGTCTTCGGGCTGTCCTTCTGGGCGGCCGCCGCCTTCCCCGCCGACGCGGGCGCGGGCTTCCCCGTGGGCGCGCCGGAGGCGACCGCGATGACCGGTACCGGTGCCGCGCACATGGCCGCGGGCATGATCGGTTACCTTGCGCTGTGCGCCGCGTTCTTTGTACTGGCCCGCCCGCTCGCCGAGCGGGGGCACCGCACCTGGGCCGCGGCGTCGCGGGTCGTTCCGGCCGTGGTGCTCGCGGGCTTCGCGGCCTCGGCCGCCTCGGTCCTGGCCTTCACCGCGGGTGCGGCGCTCGGACTCCTGTGGCTCAGCGCCGTACTGCTCCGGCTCACCGCCACCCCCGTACCGCACTGACCGACCAACCGCACTCCACAGCAGAGGACTTGACATGACGGACGCAGTGAAGGGCCCGGCCAGCTACTTCCCCTCGATCGAGAAGAAGTACGGCCGCCCCGTCTCCGAGTGGCAGGACCTGATCCGGGCCTCCCCGCTCACCAAGCACATGGAACTCGTCTCCTGGCTCAAGAGCGAACACGGCCTGGGCCACGGTCACGCCAACGCCCTGGTCGCCCACACCCTGGCCGAGACGCCCAAGTAGCACCCGCTTCCCGAAGGGCGGCCACAGGCGCGGAGGACCTGGAGCGGGCCGGCACCGGCCCGCCGGGTCCGGCTCAGCGAGCCGTCGGCCAGGTGCGCAGCAACGTGTCCAGGGCGCGGACGATCTCCGTCCAGCTCTCCTGCGCGTCGGGCGCGCTCCGGGCGAAGCCCCCGGCCGACTCCAGCGTGACGTATCCGCTGAAGACGGCCCCCAACAGCCGTACCGCGTGCGTCTCGTGCGGTTCGGCCAGACCGTACCCGCGCAGCACCGCCCGCGACATCTGCGCGTGCCGCACACCCGCGCCGCCGGCGGCGGTCTCGTCGTCGAGGGGGTAGCGGGCGGCGGTGAAGCGGCCCGGGTGGGCCAGGGCGTAGTCGCGGTAGGCGTCGGCGAAGGCGGTCAGGGCGTCCTCGCCCGCCCGTCCGGCCACCGCGAGGGCCGCCCGGTCGGCGAGTTCCTCTAGGGCGAGCAGGGCGATGCGGGTCTTGAGGTCGTGGGCGTTCCGCACGTGCGAGTACAGGCTCGCCGTCTTCACCCCGAACCTGCGGGCCAGCTCCGCCGGGGTCGTCCGCTCGAAGCCGATCTCGTCCGCCAGCTCGGCGCCCGCCCGCACCAGGCGTTCCGTGGTCAGTCCTGCCCGGGCCATGCCCACCTCCGCCTCGTCGTCCACACCGTGTCCCTGCGGAGACGATTATTCATTTGCCTAATGTCATTAGGCAAATTAGCGTTGCCGTTATGAAGCAGTTGACCGAACGAGAGATCCGCACCGCCTTCGTGAACTGCACGAAGGGCGAGGCCAAGCGGATGCACGTACCCCACGACCTGGCGGACCGCCCCTGGGACAAGCTGGACTACTTCGGCTGGCGCGATCCCCAGGCCATGGACCGGGCCTACCTCGTCGCCGAACTCGACGGCCGCCTGGTCGGCGTCCAGCTCCGCACCCCCGGCGCGGGTTCCTGGCAGAACCGGCCCAGCATGTGCCACGTCTGCATGACCGGCCGCACCGGCGGCGTCTCGCTGATGGTCGCGCCGAAGGCGGGCAAGGCCGGGCAGCAGGGCAACTCCACCGGCATCTACCTCTGCAGCGACCTCGCGTGCTCCCTCTACCTGCGCGGCCTGAAGGACGCGGGCGTCGGCTCCCGGCTGCACGAGTCCCTCACCCTGGAGGAGAAGGTCCAGCGCACCATGGCCAACCTCGCGGCGTTCGTCGCCACGGTGACCTCCTGACGCGGTCCACCGCGGCCGGGGCGGGGAGGCCGTTCACGGCCGGGCGGGGCGGAGGGTGCGGGGGCACCCCGGAGCAGGTGCTACAGTCGCCCTGATCGATCTCGATCGCAGGATTGTTACTCCCCGAGGACGTGACCGTTCATCGCCCCGCGCGATGCGACGGTGGCTCACCGCTTGAGGGGAGGCAAGGCCTGGGACGCGCCGCGTGCGCGACCCGGGCCTTTTTTGTTGCCCTGTGGTGGCTTTTGTCCTCACGCGGCGCGTATCCGGCGGACGAGGTCGCGGACCGATCCAGCACGGCACGTGCCCACAGGTGCAAGGACGCATCATGAACACACACGCAACGGGACCCGAGGCACTCGCGGAGAAGATTCTCCGCGGTGTCGGCGGCGCCGCGAACGTCGAGAGCCTCACGCACTGCGCGACGCGGCTGCGCTTCCAGCTCCACGACGGAGAGAAGGTCGACAAGGCCGCCCTCGACGCCCTGGACGGCGTCATGGGGACGGTGGCCCAGTCCGGCGACCGCTTCCAGATCGTCATCGGCGGAGCCGTCGCCCGCGTCTACTCCGCGATCACGGGCCTGCCCTCGATGACCGGCGGCGGCACTCCCCGCCCGCAGTCCGACGCCGAGGTCAAGGCCGCCGCCAGGGCCAAGGGCCGGGGCCGCTACGGCTGGGTCGACAACTTCTTCGAGTACCTCTCGGACTCGTTCCGCCCGCTGATGGGCGTGCTGCTCGGCTCCTCGCTGATCATCGCGATCGCCTCCGTGCTCGACGCGTTCGGCGTGGTCGACTTCCGGGCCGCCGACAAGTCCGCCACCTGGGTCTTCGTCGACGCCATGTGGCGCTCGGTGCTGTACTTCCTGCCGATCTTCGTCGCGTACAACGCGGCCAAGAAGCTGAAGATCGACCCGTGGGTCGGCGCCGCCGTGATGGCCGCGGTGATGACCCCGAACTTCACCGGGATGCTCAACAAGGACTCCGGCATCCCCGGCATCACCTGCACCACCAACGGCACCCTGGGCACCCAGGAGTGCGTGGCGCACGTCTTCGGGCTGCCGATGCAGCTCAACGACTACGGCGGCCAGGTCTTCGTGCCGCTGCTGATGGTCGCCCTGCTCGCCCTCGTCTACAAGGGCCTCCAGAAGATCTTCCCGGAGAACGTGCACATGGTCTTCGTGCCGTTCTTCAGCATGCTGATCATGATCCCGGTGACCGCCTTCCTCATCGGCCCGATGGGCATCTGGGCGGGCAACGGCCTCGGCGAGGGCCTGTCCTGGCTGAACGGCAACGCCCCGATCGTCTTCGCGATCATCATCCCGCTGATCTACCCGTTCCTGGTCCCGCTGGGCCTGCACTGGCCGCTCAACGCGCTGATGCTGGTCAACATCAACACCCTCGGCTACGACTTCATCCAGGGCCCCATGGGCGCGTGGAACTTCGCCTGCTTCGGCGCCACCGCCGGTGTGCTGCTGCTCTCCGTGCGCCACCGCGAGAAGGAGATGCGCCAGACCGCCACCGGCGCGCTCGCCGCGGGCCTCTTCGGCGGCATCTCGGAGCCCTCGCTGTACGGCATCCACCTGCGCTTCAAGCGGATCTACCCGCGCATGCTGGTCGGCTGCCTCGTCGGCGGCGTGCTGGTCGGCGTCCTCGGCGGGGTCGACACCAAGGCGTTCGCCTTCACCTCGCTGCTGACCATCCCGGTCTTCTCCCCGATGGCCACCTACGGCATCGCGATCACCGCGGCCTTCTTCGTCTCGATGGCCCTCGTGTACTTCTCCGACTTCCGTACGCCGCAGGAGCGCGCCGAGACCAACGCCGAGCGGGACGCGGCGGAGGGCGCGGGTGCGGCGGGCGCCGCCGACGCCGACATCGCCGCTCCCGCTGCCGCTGCCGCTGCCGACGACCGTGAGCTCGCCGCCGTCGGCGCCTCCGCCGCCGGTGCGTCGGCCGCCGCCCCGTCCGTCGGCGGCACCGCCGCCGCTGCCGCGTCCGGCGTCCCCCGCGCCTGTGGCAAGGAGACCGTCCTCGTCGCTCCGGTCGCGGGCCGCGTCATCAGCCTCGACGAGGTCCCGGACCCCGTCTTCGCCTCCCGCGCGCTCGGCGAGGGCGTGGGCGTCGAGCCCGCCGACGGCCGGGTCGTCGCCCCGGTCGACGGCGAACTGGTCACCGTCACCGCCACCGGGCACGCCTTCGGCATCCGCACCGCCGACGGGGTCGAGGTGCTCGTGCACGTCGGCATCGACACGGTGCAGATGAAGGGAGAGGGCTTCGACGTACGGGTCGAGGCCGGCCGGCGGGTGAGCGCGGGCGACCTCCTCGCCGAGGTCGACCTGGCCGCCATTCGTGCCGCCGGGCACCCGGCCGTCACCCTCATGACCGTCCCCAACACCGCCGACCTCGCCTCGGTCGAGCCGCACACCGGGCAGGACGTGAGCGCCGGCGCGCCGGTGGTGACCGTGCGCCGCTGACCGCGACGGCACAGGTTGCGCCACGGTGCCCGCACGCGTCCCGCAGGGGGTGCGTGCGGGCACCGACACGGTTCGGGGGAGGATGGACCGTAGAGCGGGCAATGCATGATCATTGGCCGGAAACCGGGCCACAGATGAAACTCCACGGACGAAACCCCGCGGACGAAACCCGCGCACGTACCACCACGGACGAACCACCACGGACGAGCCAAGGAGAGCGGGCGTTGAAAACGCTGCGTGTCCTCAACAACAACGTGGTCCTCGCGCGCGACGACAAGGGCCAGGAGGTCATCCTCACCGGGCGCGGCATCGGCTTCAACGCCCGCCAGGGCAAGCCCGTGGACCCCGCGCTGATCGTGCGGGTCTTCGTCCCCGCCGACGGCCGCGACCCCGACCACCTGGCCGAAGCGCTCGCCCTGGTCGGCGAGGAAGTGCTGCGGGCCGTCGTGATCGCGCTGGGCGAGGTCGGCATCGAGGGCCGCGAGTCCACCCGCCCCACCCTCGCCATCGCGGTCGCCGACCACGTCGCCGGGGCACTGGACCGGGCCAGGCGGGGCGTCGTCGTGGAGTACCCGCTGCGCGCCGAGGCCCAGGCCCTGTACGCCGACGAGTACGCCCAGGCGCAGCGCCTCCTCGCGGCGATCAACGAACGCGTCGACCCGAAGCTGGACCCCGCCGAGGCGACCGCCCTCACCCTGCACCTGGTCAACGCGGGCTTCGCCTCCGGCGACCTGTCCTTCACGTACACGATGACCGGGGTCATCCAGCAGATGCTGGCCGTCGTGCAGCGGCAGTACGGGCTGGACGCCTCCCGCGAGTCGATGAGCGCGGCGCGCTTCATCACGCACGTGCGCTACCTCTTCGTACGGATCCAGCAGCACCGGCAGCTCACGGGCCACGAGTCCACGATCGGCACGGGCATCCGCCGCCACTACCCGGAGGCGACCCGCACCGCGCAGCGCCTGGCGACGATCGTGGAGATGCGCCTGGGCGAGAGCCTGAGCGAGGACGAGGTCTCCTACCTGGCGCTGCACGTGGCCCGGATGACGATGGACGCGGACGCGGAGACGGGCCCCGACGCCGGGGCCTGAGCCGAACGGGGCGTTTCGGGGACTCCGGTCAGGCCGTGTGGGCGCACGGCTGGGCGTCGCCCGGCGGGATGCACATCCGGCGCACCAGGTCCCGGGTGCTGCGGCCGGTGAGCGTGTTGCGCCAGGTGACGCCCGGGTGGCGGGCGCGCAGATGGGACAGGGCGCGGGTGCCCAGGCCCGTCTTGTGGAAGTGTTCGTCGATGCTGATGTCCGTGATGACGCCCCGGGCACAGCGCTCGCACATCCGGTAGTGGACCTGGCCGACGACCCGCCGTACGTGGACGAGCAGCAGGCATTCCTCGGAGACCCGGCCGGACGGGGCCTGCGGGATGTGGGTGTCGCGGAAGTCGACCGCCCGGTACGCCAGGAGGCGCCGTCGGAGACGGCCGGTGGTGCGGCCCCGACGGCGCGAGTGCTTGGCGCCGGGCCCACCGGTCGACGCAGACACGTGCGGCGGAGTGCTGGGTGCGTGGCGTGCGTGTCGTCCGTGCATGGAGTGGCGAGTGCCCCGGCACGGCGGACCTACGCACCGGCCCTGCCGGGAAAGTCAGGTCCCGGTAGTGCGCCGGCGCTCGTTGTAGGCGCGCGCCGCCCGGTCGTTCAAGGTGGCGGCCAGCGACCGGAGCTGCTCGCGCGCCGAGCGCGGCGTCGCCGCCTCCACGTCGGCGCCCTCCCGCAGCTCCGGCTCGCCGTCGGCCGAGGGCAGGAAACGCGCCGCGCCGTGGCTCAGCCGGGCCGTCAGCACGGGCGCGAGACCGTGCGCCTTGTCCGCGGCCTTGGCCAGCGGGGTCAGCACCACGCGCACCTTCCGCTTCTCGACCGCCGTCACGATGCGGTCGGCGGCGCGCCGGGCGTCCATCGACACCAGCGGCGTGCTCGCCAGCGCCGAGAACCAGGCGTACTCCCGCTCCCGGTCCCCGCCGAACACGGCGTGCAGATGCGACCCGGTGCGCATCAGCCCCGGGTGCACGGCGGTCACCGACACCCCGCCGCGCGCCGCCTCCGTGTACAGCCCCTCGGCCAGCGCCGCCACGGCCGACTTCGCGCACGAGTACGGCAGCAGGTGCGGTACGGCGAGCAGCCCGCCGACCGAGCCGATGAGCGCGAGGCGTCCGCCCGCCCGGCTCTCGCGCAGATGGGGGAGCGCCTCCAGCGCGGTGTGCAGCGCGCCGTGGAAGATGGTGTCCATCGCGTCCTCGTACCCGGCCGTCCCGACCGTCTCGGCGGGGGCGACCTGGATGATCCCGGCGTTGCCGATGACGAGGTCGACGCTGCCGCGGGCCTCCCTCGCCCCCCGGAACAGCTCGGCGACGGCCCCGCGGTCCCGTACGTCACAGACGGCGGTACGGACCGCGGCCCCCGGCCGGCGGGCCCGGAGCAGGGCCGCCGCGCGTTCCAGTTCGGCCTTGTCGCGGGCGGCGACGGTCACCGCGCAGCCCCGCCGCAGCAGTTCGTCGGCGAGCAGCAGACCGAGGCCCCGGGAGCCACCGGTGACGACGGCGGAGAGCCCGTCGAGGTCCCGGGCGGCGCCGGTGGCGGGTGTGTACGACATGAGATCTCCTTGGAGGGCGGGCCGTCGGACGTGAGCTGACGCGAGCCGTCGAACCCGCTCCGCGTACCCCACAGCGGCGTCCCCTCACGTCCGACGTGTGACGGACGCCGACAGGGGAAACCGGGCACAGGACCCAGCCGGGTCGAATCGACCGAGAACAGGGCAGGAACGGCGGACACCCCGCGTGGCCGCCGCCACCGCCCGCAGGAGGCAGAGATGCGAGCACTGACCTGGCACGGCAAGCGCGACGTACGGGTCGAGACCGTCCCCGATCCGCAGATCCAGGACCCAACGGACATCATCGTACGGATCACCTCCTCCGGCATCTGCGGCTCCGACCTGCACCTGTACGAGGTCCTGGGCCCCTTCCTGGACCCCGGCGACATCCTCGGCCACGAGCCGATGGGCATCGTCGAGGAGGTCGGCGCCGAGGTCACGGCGCTGGCGCCCGGCGACCGGGTCGTCGTCCCCTTCAACGTCTCCTGCGGCCGCTGCTACATGTGCGACCGGGGCCTGCACTCCCAGTGCGAGACCACCCAGGTGCGCGAGCGGGGCATGGGCGCGTCCCTCTTCGGCTACACCAAGCTGTACGGCCAGGTGCCGGGCGGCCAGGCGGAGCTGCTGCGCGTGCCGTTCGGCAACACCCTCCCGGTGAAGGTGCCGCACGGCCCGTCCGACGAGCGCTTCGTGTACCTCTCCGACGTGCTGCCCACCGCCTGGCAGGCCGTCGAGTACGCCGATGTGCCTCCCGGCGGGACCGTGGCCGTGCTGGGCCTGGGCCCGATCGGCGAGATGGCGGCCCGGATCGCCCAGCACCGGGGCGCCGGCCTGGTCATCGGCGTGGACCTGGTGCCCGCCCGGCTCTCCCGCGCGCACAGCCGGGGCATCAAGGCCATCGACCTGCGCCGCCACGGCAAGCAGATCGGCGAGGCGATCCGCGAGCTGACCGACGGGCGGGGCCCCGACGCGGTGATCGACGCGGTCGGCATGGAGGCGCACGGCGCGCCGGTGGCGAAGGCCGCGCAGTGGGCGGTGGGGCTGCTGCCGGACGCGCTCGCGGAGAAGCTGATGGAGACCGCGGGCCTGGACCGGCTGAGCGCGCTGTACGCGGCCGTCGACATCGTCCGCCGCGGCGGCACGATCTCGCTGGCCGGGGTGTACGGCGGGGCGGCGGACCCGCTGCCGCTCCTGACCATGTTCGACAAGCAGATCCAGCTCCGGATGGGCCAGGCGAACGTCCGCCGCTGGGTCGACGACCTGCTCCCGCTCCTCACCGACGAGGACCCGCTGGGCGTCGAGGGCTTCGCGACGCACTCGATGCCGCTGGAGGAGGGCCCCAAGGCGTACGAGATGTTCCAGGCGAAGGAGGACGGCATGATCAAGACCCTGCTCAAGCCGTAGCCGACGCCATGGTCAAGACCCTGCTCAAGCCGTAGCCGACGCCATGGTCAAGACCCTGCTCAAGCCGTAGCCGACGCCGTGACACCGGGGCGAACCGGGGACACCATGGAGGGGTGAACCCGAAACCGCGCACCACCGCCCCCCGCCGCAGGCTGCGCTTCGACGGCTGGATCGCCGGAATGGGCACCACCGCAGGCACCCGGATCGTGCTCGGGCACTGGCCGCGGTCCCCCTTCGGCCCGCTCAGCGACGTCATGGTCGAACGGGCCGACGGGGAGCGGCTGTTGCTGGCCCCCACCCCCGGGACCGCCGAGTTCATCCGGCGTACGTACACCTATGACGCCGTCCGCGTCACGCCGGTCCGGGTGAGCGTCGCGGACGGGACCTGGGCGGTCTCGGCGGGCCCGCTCGACCTGCGGTTCCGGGTCGGCGGGCGCGGGCCGCTCGGGCGGCTGCTCCGGGCGGTGCCCGGCCCGCTGGCCGCCCAGCCTGCGTGGTGCGCGGTGACGGACCTGTCCGTACGGTTCGTGCTGCCCGGAGTCCGTACCCGCGGCAGCGCCGGGGGCGGGCGCCGCGAGTGGTACGGCGCGCGGGACCTGCACCCGGTCACCTGGCTCTCCGGCACCTTCGAGGGCGTCGACCTGGGCGGTCTCGCCCCGGTGCAGCCGCCGGTCCGCTTCGGGTTCGGCTCGGTGCCCCGCGACCCCGCCCTCACGCGGATCACCACGACGATCGAACTCGGGGCGGGTGAAGCGGACGTGGAGTGACGCCGGCGAGCGGGCGGGCGACGCGAAACAGCCGTGGTGCGGGCCGAGGGGCGCGTGTTAATTTGCGCGCGTGGCTCAAGCGGACTGGGAAACGCGGCCGATCACCTTCGACACCACCGGGTTCGAACCCCTCGACGGCACCCGGTGGTTCGACCCGCACACCCGGGACGTCGTGGTGCTCGGCGTGCACGAGGCCCTGCCGCGCAGCACCCACTGGCTGTACGAGATCGAGGTGCTGCGGCGGGAGTTGGCGCACACCCACGCCGCCCGTCCGGTGCCGGGGCCGGCGACCGGCCTCGACCCGCGTCCCACCGCACGGCTCCTGGAGGCGGACGCCGTCGTGCTCGACGGGTGCCTGGCGCTGTACACGCTGGTGGCGGAGAAGCTGCCCAGATCGGCGACGGGACGGCTGTTCCGGGCCTCCTTCGTGCTCGCCAAGAAGGACCGCACCGCCGTGCTGACGGGGCAGTTCGAGGAGTGGGAGATCAGCGGCGTGCGCGAGTCGCTGGTCAGCATGAAGACGGGCGGCCCGGACCGGCGGCGGGGCGGCCACCCGTACGACCCCGGGCTGCCGTACGAGCCGAGCGACGATCCCGCGTGGGACGAGCAGTTCCCCCGCCACCCGCTCACCAAGGCGCGGGCGTGGGCGCGCACCGTGCGCGAAAGCGCCGCCGTGGCCCGGGAGTTCAAGGCGCTGCCCGCCTTCCGGACCCGCTGAGGTGCCGCCCGCCGGGGAGCTGTGGGAGCTCGGCGACGTCGTCGCCGGCCAGTACGAGGTGACCGGCGTGCACACCGCCGGCGGCATGGGCCTCGTCTACCGGGTGCGGCACCGCGAATGGGGCTCGGACCTGGCCGTGAAGTGCCCGCGCCCCGAGCTGTTCCGCACGGCCGAACAGCGGCGGGACTTCGTGCGCGAGGCCGAGACCTGGGTGTCCCTCGGGCTGCACCCGCACGTCTGCGGCTGCCACTACGTACGCGTCCTCGGCGGTGTTCCCAGGGTCTTCGCCGAGTACGTCCCCGGGGGCAGCCTGCGTGACCTGATCCGGGACGGCCGCCTGTACGAGGGCGGCCCCGCCCGGGCCCTGGCCCGCGTCCTGGACCTCGCCGTGCAGACCGCCTGGGGCCTTCAGCACGCCCACGACGCCGGCCTCGTCCACCAGGACGTGAAACCCGCCAACGTCCTCCTCGACGCGGACGGCACCGCCAAGGTCACCGACTTCGGCATCGCCCGCGCCCGCGAGGCGACCGGCGGCGAGGCGGCCGCCGCGGGCATGACCATGGCGTACGCCTCGCCCGAACAGGCCCTGCGCAGACCGCTGGGCGTGCGCACCGACGTCTACAGCTTCGCCGTCTCCCTGCTGGAGATGTTCACCGGCGAGGTGACCTGGCTGATCGGCCCCGTCGCGGGCGAGTCGCTCGCGGCACGGCGGGCCGAGCACGAGGGGCCCCTCCCGCTGCCGCCGGAGGTCGCCGCCCTGCTGGCGCGCTGCCTGCGCGAGGACCCGGCCGAACGGCCGTCGTCCATGCTCGCGGTCGCCGACGAACTCAGCGCGCTGTATGCCCGGTTGACCGGGACTCCCTACCCGCGGACGCGGCCCCGCGCCGCCGGGCTGCGCGCCGACGAACTCAACAACCGGGCCCTCTCCCTCCTCGACCTCGGCCGCACCGACGAGGCCGACGCCGCCTTCGCCGCCGCCCTCGCCTGCGACCCCCGCCACCCCGAAGCCACCTACAACGCGGGCCTGGCCCGCTGGCGGCGCGGCGCGGTCACCGACGAGGACCTGGTCACCGCCCTCGAAGCCGCCCGCGCCGACGCCCAGGACGCCGACCGGGTGCGCCCCCTCCTCGCCGAGGTGCAGCGCGAGCGCGGCGCGACCGGCCCCCGGGACGACGTGCGCGAGCTGCCCTGGCTGTCGCACCCCACGAACGGCACCAAGGTGCGGCTCACCCGCGACGGCCGCCGCGCCCTGACCGTCGTCCGGGGCACGGTCCGCCTCTGGGACCTCGCCACCGGTCGCTGTTTGCGCCGGCTCGACGGCAGCCACGGCCCGGTGGACCTCGGCGAGGACGGGCGGCGGGTCGCCGCCGTGGGCTCCGACGGCCTGGTCCGGCTGTGGGACGCGGAGCGCGGCCACTGCCTCCGGACCTTCACCCCCGCCTACCGCTCCGGCGACACCGCCGTACGGCCGCCCCGCTACCTCCCCGGCCCCGGCCTGGTCGTCGCGGGCACCAGCGACGGCACGCTCCTGGGCTGGGACGTCACCACGGGCCGGGTGCGCTACACCCTGGAGGGCTTCCACCACGGGCCGACGCAGGCGACCGCCGACGGCCGCCGCCTGGTGTTCCACGGGCCCGGCGGAGCGGTGTCCGTGCGCGACCCGGAGGGCGCGCGCGCCTGCACGCACGCGCCGGTGCGGAGCCTCTTCCCCTCGCCCCTGTGCCTCTCCGCCGACGGACGCACCGCGGCCTGCGCCACCCACGACGGCACCCACGTGTGGTCCCCGCCCACCGGCGAGCTGCTGCGCACCCTCCCCGGCTCCGCCGCCTGCGTCGACCTGAGCCCCGACGGCCGCCTCCTGGTGAGCGGCAGCCGGGACGGCGGGGTCCGGCTGTGGGACGTGGCCACCGGCCGCGTCCTGCGCACCTACCGGGGGCACGACGGCCCGGTCGAGGCCGTGGTGTTCCTCGACGACGGGCTGCACCTGCTCTCCGCCGGGCAGGACCGCACCGTGCGCCGCCGCCGGCTGCCCGGGACGTACACGGCGGCCGCCCGGCTCAGCCGCCCGCGCCGCCACGACGAACTGAGCACCTTGCAGAGCAGGGTCGCGGCCCTGGTCGACGCCGCCGAACAGGACCGGCGGGGCGGCCGCCCGGCCGCCGCCCTCGACCGGCTCATCCGGGCCCGCGCCGTCCCCGGCCACGAACGCGACCCCCACGCCCTCGCCGCCTGGCGCGCCCTGGGCCGGGAACCGTACGTCAACAGGACCGGCCTGCTCGCCAGTTGGCCCTCGCGCACGCTGGGCAGGTTCGAGGGCCGCACCAACCTCGCGCTGTCCCCGGACGGCCGCACGGCGGCCGTCCGCCTTCCGCACGACCTCCACCTCCTCGACGTGGCCACCGGCGAGCGCGGCACGGTCATCGGCGGGCTGCCGGAGACGTACGGCATGAACGTCCTGCGCACCGTCCGCTTCACCGCCGACGGCCGCACCGTGCTGACCGCGAACGCCGACGGCACCCTGGACGCCTGGTCGGTGGCCGACGGCGCCCGGCGGGCCTCCCTGCGCCTCACTCTCGGCGCGGCGGCCGCCGCCTTCACCGGGGACGGGACGCGCGCCCTGGTGTGGAGCGCCGACCGGCGCGTACGGCTGTGGGACCTGGCGGACGGCACGTGCCTGCGCACCCTGGACGGCGACCACGGCCACGACCCCGGGCTGTGGCTCGCCCCCGACGGCCGGACCGCCGCGAGCGCCGGCCCCGGCGACACCGTGCGGATCTGGGACCTGACCACCGGCCGCCGCCTGCGCGAGCTGCGCGGCCACACCGCACCCGTGGCGGCGATCGCCGTCGACGAGCGGCGCGGCCTGCTGGTGTCCTGCGGCGGCCGGGGCGACGGCCGCATCCGCCTCTGGGACATCCGGACCGGCCGGTGCCTCAGGGAGTTCGACGGCCAGCCCGACTGCTCACGGGCCATCCGGCTCACCCCCGACGGCCGCTTCGCGCTCTCGCGCGACAGCCGCGGCGCGCTGCGGGTGTGGTCGCTGGACACCGGCCGCTGCCTGCGCGCACTCGACGGCGCGTGCCAGGACGCCGTGCTCGGCCCGGACGCCTGCTGGGCGCTGGTCGCGGACGCCGAAGGAGACCTGAAGACTTGGGAGTTCGACTGGGAACTGGCGGTCGACCCGGCGGCGTCCGAGAGGACAGAGCCGAGCGGGACCGCCGGGACCGCCGGGACAGTGGGGACAGCGGGGCCGGAGGAGGGAACTGCCGTGTCGTACGGCCGAGTTGAGCACGGGCGCGCCGCCGGGCGCCGCAGGACCGAACTGGAGCCGCTGCTCCGGGCGTTGGTGCGCATGACCGCCGACCCCGGTCTCGACACCTGGGAGGCCCGCCACGCCCGCGAGGCGCGGACCGGCGACCCGGACGCGATGATCCGCCTGGGCGTCGCCCTGCTCGACAGGGGCGACACCGAGGGAGCGCTGCGGGAGTTCCGCCGGGCGGCCGACCTCGGCAGCCCGCTGGGGATGAACAACCTCGCCGTCGTCCTCAAGCGGACGGGCCGGCCGGCCGAGGCCGCGGCGTGGGAGCGCCGCGCCGCCGAGGGGGGACACCCGGCGGCGATGGTGCAGGAAGGATTCCGCGCCTACCGGGAAGGGCGGATGCCGGAGGCGGAGCGGTGGCTGCGCGGCGCGTCCGAGAAGGGCGACGAGGAGGCGATGCTGGTGCTCGGCATGATGCTCAACGAGAGCGACCGGCTCCCGGAGGCCGAGAAGTGGCTGCGCGCCGCGGCCGACAAGGGGCACTCGCCCGCCATGTTCAGTCTGGCCCTGCTGATGCAGCGGCTGGAGCGGCACGCGGAGGCCGAGCAGTGGTACCGCAGGGCCGCCGACAAGGGCGAGGCCCAGGCCATGAACAACCTGGGCAACATCCTGCGGCACAGCGACCGCGGGGCCGAGGCCGAGCAGTGGTACCGGCGTTCGGCCGAGGCGGGGGAGCCGATGGGCATGCTCAACCTGGGCGAGGTGCTCGAAGCCAGGAGCCCGGCGGAGGCCGCCCAGTGGTACCGCCAGGCCGTCGCCAAGGGCTCGGAACGAGCCGCCTCCCACCTCCGCCGCCTCCAGCAACACGGCCTCGCCTGACGCCCCGGCCCCACCGCACCCCACCCGGGTGCGCCCGACCCACCGCCCCGCACCCCGGCCCGACCCGCACCCCGGCCCGACCCGCCCGCCCGGCCCCACGCACGAGGAAGAGGGGAACACGATGCTGCTCACGCGCGTCTTCACGATGCCCGACGTACGCCGGCGGCTGCTCGTCACGCTGCTGGCCGTCCTGCTGTTCCGCCTCGGCCAGCACCTGCCGCTGCCCGGCGTCGACGTCACCGCCGTCGCGGCGGCCGACCGGCCCGGCGGGCGACTCCCCGGCCTCCTCGACCTGCTCACCGGCGGCGGCCTCGCGCACCTCTCGGTCTTCGCGTTCGGCGTCCTGCCGATGATCGCCGCGCACTGGGTGCTGGTGCTCGGCGGGCTTCTCCTCCCGCGCCTGCGCGCGGCGGCGGAGGCGGGCCGGGCGGGGGAGGCGCTGCTGGCGCGTTGCGCCCGGTATGTGGCCGTGCTGCTCGGCGCGGGGTCCGCCGTCCTGGTCGTGCGCATGGCCGTCAACGGCCGGCCCTCGCTCGCCGGGGCGGGCACGGACGTCCTGCGCGACACCGGCGCGCTCACGCAGATCACCCTGGTGGCCTGCCTGACGGCCGGCACCGCCGCCGTGCTGTGGCTGAGCGCGACGATCACCCACCGCGGCTTCGGCGAGGGCCTGTCCCTCCTGCTCCTCGCCCAGGTCGCGGCGGTCTTCCCCGGCCAGGTCCGGGAGGTGGCCCGCGCCCACGGCGGCTGGGCCGGGGCGGTCGCCCCCCTGGCCCTCCTGCTCGCCCTGGCACTCGCCACGGCCCTGGTCGTCACCGTCCGCCACAGCGCGCGCCGCGTCCCGGTCCAGTACGCGAAACGCATGATCGGCCGCAGGGCGTACGGCGGCGCCACGGCGTACGTCCCGATCCACGGCGGCAGGGGCGGCTTCGACGCGATGCTGCTGGGCTCGCTGCTCCTGCTGCTGCCCGCCCCGCCGGCCCCCTGGCTGGTGGCGGCGTACGCCCTGGTCGTCCTCGTGGGGGTGTTCCTGCGCGGGGCACTGGAGTTCGACGCCGTCGGGATCGCGGACCGGATGAAACGGCAGGGCGGTTTCGTCCCGGGCATCCGGTCGGGGCGGCCGACCGCCGAGTACCTCTCGTACGTCCACCTGCGCGTCACCCTGGCCGGGGCGGTCGCGACGACCCTGGCCGCGCTGCTCCTGGCGGGCGTGCTCACCCTGCCGGGACTGCACGCCCGGGGCGCCGCCCTCGGCGTCACGACGCTGGTCGTCGTCGTGCGTCTGGGGGTCGACACGGTGCTCCCGACGGCCCGCCAAATAGGCTCCCGCATCCGCCGTCCCGACCTGCCGCCGTTACGGGGACCGGGCGGGCGGGGGGAGAGGACGGCGACCTGAGCGGCCGGGCCCCGGCACGACGCCGCCGCCCGGCGGGGGAGCGCCCGGCGACGGCACTGCGCGCGGCGAGAGGTCAGACTCCCGCCACCGAGCGGATCCAGGACCGGTAGGCCGTGACGTTCGTGTACGCGGTCGTGGTCTGGCGGTCACTGGTGGAGGCGACGCCCACCTGGCTGCCGTTGGCCATCATCGGGCCGCCCGAGTCGCCGCCCGCGGTGATGCCGTTGCCCCGGCGGGCGCAGATCGCCGAGCCGCCGTAGGCGTCGCTGCAACCGCCCGTGACGGTCACGTTGGCGACCTTCAGCATCCGGGACTGGCAGTTGATCTCCGAGCCGCACTGCGAGGTGGCGCCCCAGCCGTAGACCTGCACGCTCTGCCCGACCGACACCGAACCCGGCTGCCCGAGCCGCGAGTACGTGCCGGACACCGAGCGGTCAAGCCGCACCAGGGCCAGGTCGGAGCTGTGCGTGTACGTCTGGGCGCCGTTGGCCGTGGTGCCGCCGCTGTGCTGGTCGAGGCTGCCGATGCGGAAGGAGAGGCCGCCGCCGGAGACGCAGTGCTTGGCGGTCAGGATCCAGGTGGGCGCGATGATCGTCGCGGAACAGGTCTCTCTGCCGTTGGAGAAGAGCCGCGCGGCCCACGGCGCGTTCGAGGCGTAACCGCCGCCGATGATCGGCTGGGTGCCCGTGGCGGACGGGGTCGGAGCTGCGGTGGCGGTGGGGGACAGCAGGGCGATGACGGAGACCGCTGCGGCCAAGGCGGTGGGCACCAGCCGGGCTATCTTCATGGTTCCTCGTTTCGTGGGGACACGCCGAGGGTGGCGTGCGCGTGGGGGTCGACGGCCCCAGGGTGCGCGACGGCAGGGGGCGCCGGGTACTAACGACTGGGCATAACGCGGGCTTGTGCCCCCGCCGGGACCCGGGCCCGGCCCGCCGTCCCACGCGGGGCGGATTTCACGTACATACGTGTGAAACCGGCGGCAGGAGGAAGACGATCACGACACGCGACGCACGGCATCCGTGAGCGGGGGAGCGGGCGGACGAAGGCGTAGCGTCGAACTTGAGTCCACGCCCGGGTGACCGGCCTGGCGGGAGGCGAGCCGAGGACGGAGACCATGTGACCCTCACCGACGGGGTGTACGCCTGCGCGGGCGTGGGCGCGCTGCTCACCGGGGTGCTGCCCCGCGCGCTCGCCGGGCGGCCGGTGTCGCTGCCGCTGATCTTCCTGGCGGGCGGCTTCTGCGTGTACCTGCTGCCCCTTCAGCTTCCGGCGATCGACCCGGTCGCCGACCGGCAGATCACCGAGCACCTCACCGAGATCGGCGTGATCGTCGCGCTGATGGGCGCCGGCCTCGCCCTCAACAGGCCGGTCGGACGCCGCAGTTGGTCCACCACCTGGCGGCTGCTCGGCATCACCATGCCGCTGACCGTGGCCGTCACCGCCCTCCTCGCGTGGGGGCTGCTGGACTGGCCCCCGGCGGCGGCCCTGCTGCTGGCCGCCGTCCTCGCCCCCACCGACCCCGTCCTCGCCGCGGAGGTGCGGGTGGGGGAGCCCACGTCGGACGAGGACGACGAGGACGAAGTGCGGTTCGCCCTCACCAGCGAGGCGGGCCTCAACGACGGTCTCGCCTTCCCCCTCGTCTACGCGGCGGTCGCCCTGGCCGCCGCCGCGGGCGGCGGCTGGTCGGCGGGCTGGATCGGCGGCTGGGCGCTCCAGGACGTCCTGGTCAAGTGCACGGTCGGCGTCCTCGGCGGAATCCTCGTCGGCCGTCTGCTCGGCTGGCTGTTCTTCCGGCCCCGCTCCTCGGTGCTGCGCCTGTCGGCCCATCGCGAGGGCTTCGTCGCGCTGGGCGCCACCTTCCTCTCGTACGGCACGACCGAACTCGCCGGCGGCTACGGCTTCCTGGCCGTGTTCACCACCGCCTGCACCATCCGGGCGGCCGAACGCTCCCACGGCTACCACAACGTCCTGCACGACTTCGTGGAACAGGTCGAGCGTCTGCTCACCGCGGCGGTGCTGTTCCTGGTCGGCGCCTACATCGCCTCCGGCGGCCTCGCCGGACTCACCTGGCGCGGCGCGCTCGTCGCACTCGCGGTGCTGCTGGTGATCCGCCCCCTGACCGGCTGGATCGGCCTGCTGGGCGGCAGCCCGCGCGGTGTGGAACGCTGGGTCGTCGCGGGGTACGGCATCCGCGGCATCGGCTCCCTCTACTACCTCGCCTACGCGCTGGGCCAGACCGGTTTCCCGGTGCCCGAGAGCGAGTTGTGGGCCGTGGTGACCTTCACCGTGCTGGTCTCCGTCGTCCTGCACGGCGTCACGTCGGGGCCCGTGGTCTCCCGCCTGGACCGCAGGCGGGAGAAGGCGGCCTCATAGGGCCGCGGTCACAGCGCGGCGTGCAGCACGCAGGTGTCGTCGTGCCGGGACTCAGGACCGACCAGCGCGTCCAGGACGCGGTCGTTGCCCACCTGGTCGGCGGCGGCGCGCGCCAGCCGGGCGAGCCCCTCGTAGATGTCCCGGCCGGGCACCTCGACCAGGCCGTCCGTGTACAGCAGCAGGTGGTCGCCGGGCAGCAGTTGGAGCGTGGCCTCCTCGTAGCAGGGGGCCGCCATCGCCCCGAGCAGGATGCCGCGGGGGACCGGCAGGTAGCGGGGCTGGCCCGCGCGCAGCAGCAGCGGCGGCAGGTGCCCGGCCTGCACCCAGGTCAGCCGGGCGGTGGCGGGATCGTACCGGCCCATGATCATCGTGGCCGTGCCGTAGTTCCGCCCGGAGGTGTGCAGCAGCAAGGTGTTGAGGCGGGTGAGGATCTCCGGCAGGGGGGTCCCGGTGATGGCCATGCCCTTGGCGGTGAAGCGCAACTGCGCCATGGTGGCCACCGCGTCCAGCCCGTGCCCGGCGACGTCGCCGACCACCAGCAGGGCGCTGCCGTCGGGGAGTTCGATGGCGCTGTACCAGTCGCCGCCCACGTTGAGCCCCTCCTGCAAGGGGTGGTACGCCACATCCACCGTCAGCCCGGCCAGGCGCAGGGACTGCTTCGGCAGCGGCAGCAGGGCGTGCTGGAGGCGGGCGGCGAGGTCCTTCTCGGCGGCCAGCAGACTGCGCTGGGCGGAGGCCGCCTGCTGGTGCTCCAGCACCTGCTGCGCGGCCCGGGACACCGCGGTGCGGTCCTGGAAGAACCCGTGCACCTCCACCGGCGCCCCCCGGGCGTCGAGCTCCGCCTCCGCGACGATCCGCACGTGCCGGGTCTCCCCGCCGGGCGTGGTGACGCGGAACGTGTGGTCGACGGCGGCGCCCCCGCCCAGCAGCCGCCGCACCGTCTCGGCCACCCCCGGCAGATCCTCCGGCACGGCGCACCCGGGGAGCTCCCGCAACGTCAGCGGACCCAGCGAGCGGTCCCGGCCGAAGACCGCGAAGACCTCGTCCGACCAGGTGATCTCGTTGAGCACCAGGTCCCAGTCCGCCCACCCCATCCCGGCCAGCCGCTGCATCACCGTCAGCCGCCGCTGCTCGCGCTCCCCGGTGTCCAGCCGCACCCAGGAGACCAGCAGACCGCCCCGGCAGGCCGCCGCGCGCACCGTGAAGCGCGACCGGTGCGGGATGCCGGCGAGCACCTCCTCGTACTCGAACGGTTTGCTCTCGTAACGCCCGCCGCCCTCCAGCGCCGTGAGGTACCCCTGCCACAGCTCGCTCTGCGCCACCGTGGGATACGTCTCCAGCACGCTCAGGCCGACCATCTCCGGGCCCCGGCGGGACCCGATGTCGACCGCATCGGGTGAAGCGGCCGCGATCCGGAAGTCGACGACCGCGCCGTCGGACCCGCGCACGGGCAGCAGGAAGGTGGCCGAGCCGGGCAGCGCGTTCAGGATCTCCTGCACCGCGGACGCGGGCACGGCGAAGGCGCCGTCGTCCTCCGCCGTGCGTACCCGGGGCACGAGGCAGCGGCCGGCGGCGAACACCGGATCGCCGTCCACGGCGCTCCAGCCGTCCACACTCGACGGAGCCGCTCCCGGCTCATCGCGGTCAGTCATGCCCTGAGCATGGCACGCCGCGCCACCTGGATTCAGCCCTTGTGCCGTTGACTCCGCCCGGGGAGGGCCTCCGGCGGGTTCCCGCGCGCGGTCGGCCCGCGCACCCGGCTCACCTGCCCGGTGGGTGTCCGTGGTTGGTTCGGGGCGCGAACGGGAACCGGTGACCCGTGAGCACCACCGACCCCGCCCCGCCGCCGCACACTCCCGACGGCCGCTACGTCCTCATCAAGGGCCGCCGCTGGCGGGCCACCGACCCCGAACTCCCGGCCGACGTCGCCGACCGGCTGCGCCACCACCTGATGGCGGCGCGCCGCGCCGTCGGCGCCGCCCTGCGCGCCGAGGACGCGGCGGCCGAACGCGCCGCCCGCGCCCGGGTGCAGAGCGCCAAGGTGGCCCTGGGCGAGCGCGGCACCCCCTGGTGGGAGCAGACCGACGAGGAACGCCGCCACCGCTGGGAGACCGGACTCGCGGAACTCGACGCCGGCACGGACCCCGCCTCCCGGTAGGCCGGGTACCCCGGCGCTTCCGGACCTGCGTACGAACGGCCCCCCGTACGAACGGGTCCCGCAGGCACGGCCCCCCGTACGAACGGGCCCCCGCACGAACGACCGACCACAGGGAAGACCCGCCATGCGTCTGCGCACCTCCGACACCCACGCCCCGGGCTGGCGCCGCGTGCGCCACGGCCGGGGCTTCCGCTACCTCGACGCCACCGGCGCCCCCCTCACCGACCCCGCGCACAAGGAGCGGATCCGGGCCCTGGCCATCCCGCCGGCCTGGCAGGACGTCTGGATCTGCCCCTGGCCCAACGGCCACGTCCAGGCGCTGGGCACCGACGCCGCGGGCCGCCGCCAGTACCTCTACCACCCGGAGTTCCGCGCCCGGCAGGAGCAGTCCAAGCACGAACACGTCCTCCAGGTCGCCGCCGCCCTCCCGCAGCTCCGCGAACGCGTCGCCGAGGACCTGGCGGGCCGCGGGCTGTCCCGCGAGCGGGTCCTGGCCTGCGCGGTACGGCTGCTGGACCTCGGCTTCTTCCGGATCGGCACCTCCGCCTACGCCCGGGCCAACGAGACGTACGGACTCACCACCATGCTCCCCGAGCACGTCGAGTGCCGCCGCGGCGAGATCGCGTTCTCCTACCCCGGCAAGGGCGCCAACTGGCAGGTGCGCGCCCTGGTGGACGCCCCCGCCCACGACGTCGTACGGGCTCTGCTGCGGCGGCGCTCCGACGGCTGCCAGCTCTTCCGGTACTGGCAGGGCGGCGCCTGGCACGACGTCACCAGCGCGGACCTGAACGCCTGCCTGCGCGAGCTCACCGGGACGGACATCACCGCCAAGGACTTCCGCACCTGGCACGCCACCGTCCTCGCCGCGGTGGGACTCGCGGTGTCGGTGCGGGCCGGACGCCTGTCCCCGGCGGCCCGCAAGCGCGCGGTGGCCCGGGTGGTGCGCGAGGTGAGCCACTACCTCGGCAACACCCCGGCCGTGTGCCGCGCCTCGTACATCAATCCCCGGGTGGTCGAGCTCTTCGAGCGGAACAGGACCATCGCCGACGACCTGGACCGCCTCGGCGAGGACGCCGCCGCCGGGCACCCGGCGACCAGGGGCCCGGTCGAGGACGCCGTGCGCGGGCTGCTGCTGGAATGACGCGCGGCCCGGCCCCGGGGCGACGCTCAGCCCGAGCTGTCCAGGTTCTCCCGGACCTTCGCGATCGCGAATCCCCAGCCCTGCTGCACGGTCGGCTTGGCGGGCACCGCGACCTCCTCCGGGTTCGTCAGCACGTCCAGCACCACGGGCCCCGGCTCCTCGAACGCCCGCCGCACCCCCTCCGCGAGGTCCTCGGCCCGCTCCACCCGGATGCCCGTGATGCCCAGCGCCCGCGCCACGGCCGCGAAGTCCGGGTTGTCCAGGACCGTGCCGAACTCGGGCAGCCCGGCCTGCTCCTGTTCCAGCTTCACCATGCCCAGCCGCTGGTTGTCGAAGACGACGAGCTTGACCGGCAGCCGCTCGGTGCGGATCGTCATCAGGTCCCCCAGCAGCATGGACAGCCCGCCGTCCCCGCAGAACGCCACGACCTGCCGGTCCCGGTCCAGCAACTGCGCGCCGATCGACTGCGGCATGGCGTTCGCCATCGACCCGAGGTTGTACGAACCGAGCAGCCGGCGCGAGCCCCGCATCTCGACGAACCGCGACAGCCACACCGTCGCCATGCCGGTGTCCGAGGTGAACACGGCGTCGTCGGCCGCCACCCGGTCGATCGCGGCGGCCAGCGCCTCCGGGCGCACCAGGTGGTCCCGGTTGTCGAACGCCGAGCGCATCCTGCCCACCAGCCCCCGGTCGTGCCCGGGCTCGGCGAGCTTGGCCTGTCCCTCCTGCCACTTCAGGAACTTCTTGCGGGCCGACTCCAGATGCTCCCGTTCCTTGCGCGCCCCGACGCGCTCCAGCAGCCCCCGCACGGTCGGCCCCACGTCCGCCGCGAGCCCGACGTCGACCGGCACCCGCCGCCCGATGTGCTCCGCCACCCGGTCCACCTGGACGACCTTCTTGCCCTCCGGATACCAGTCCCGGTAGGGGAAGTCGGTCCCCAGCAGCACCAGCGTCTCCGCGTGGTCCATCGCCCAGGCCGCCGCCGGATTGCCGATCAGCCCGGTCTGGCCGACCTGGTAGGGGTTGTCGCCCTCGAAGCCCTCCTTCGCCTTGAGCGTGAGGAGCATCGGCGCGCCCAGCCGCTCGGCCAGGGCCAGCACGTCCGCGCGGGACTCCCGCGCGCCCCGTCCCACCAGCAGCGTCACGTCACCGCTCGCGTTGATCAGGCGCGCCGCCTCGTCGAGCGCGGGGTCGTCGGGCCGGTTGCCGGAACCGACGAGGGACAGCCGCAGCGGCCGGTCGGCGGGCAGCTCCTTGTCACCGATGTCGCCGGGCACGGTCAGCACGGCCACGCCCCGCCGGCCGATCGCGGTGCGCACGGCCACCTCCAGCAGCCCCGGCAACTGCTCGGGCGAGGTCACCGTGGCCCGGAACACCGCCACGTCCTTGAACAGCAGGTCGTTGTCGACCTCCTGGAAGTAGTCGGTGCCGACCTCGGCCAGCGGCACCTGCCCGGCGATCGCCAGCACCGGCGTGCCGCTCTTGGCCGCGTCGTACAGCCCGTTGAGCAGGTGCACGGCGCCCGGCCCGACCGTGCCCATGCACACGCCGATCGTGTCCGAGAGCTGCGACTGCGCCCCGGCCGCGAAGGCGGCGGCCTCCTCGTGCCGGCATCCCACCCAGGACACGGACTCCGACGTCCGGATGGCGTCGGTGAGCGGGTTCAGCGCGTCACCGACCACCCCGAAGACGTGCCGGACACCGAGCTCCTCAAGGGTGTCCGCGAAGAGACGGCCAACGGTACGAGCCATGGTCGGGTTTCCTTTCGTCGCGTGTACGAACACGCCTGCCCGCGAATCGACGTCGTCCACACCCCTCCCGCCGCCCCGTGCCGCCGTCCGGGCGGCGGCCGCCGCGGTGTGCGTCCAACGCACCCCGTCGACCGGCGAATTCGGCCCTCCCGACGCAATAGAATCTCTGTTCTAGCGCAAGGGGGGACTCCGCCTTGCCCCATCAGCACCAACGGGGAAGTTCCATGCGGCGTTCAGCCCGTCTCATCAGCATCAGCGGCATCAGCGCCCTGGCCGTCCTCGGTACGGCCTGCTCTGCCGGTACGGACAGCACGGCGCCCGCGTCAGGAGGGCGGGCCGGGCAGACGTCATCCGCCGGGACCCCGTCCCCCGCCCCCACCGCCGACCCGGCCGCCGCGGTGCGCGCCGCGGTCGCCGCCGCCGGGAAGACCACGGCCCGCATCGACGAGGCCATCAGACTGACCGGCAGTGGCCAGGACTTCACCATCACGGTGAAGGGAGCCTTCGACATGAAGGCCGACAAGGGCACCCTGAAGACCGCGCTGGCGCAGACCGGCGCCCAGGCCGGGAAGGCGGTGCCGCTGGACGAGATCTTCAACGGGGACACCGTCTACGTACGGATGCCGAACGAGCGGACCGGCGACACCGCCTGGCGTTCGACCTCCCGGGGCGAGGCCGAGGCGCACTACCTGATGCGCTCGCCGCTCAACGACCCGGAGCACGTCCTGCGCCGGGCGGCCATGGCGCACCACGTCACCGAGGTGGGCCCGGAGAAGGTGAACGGCGTCGCGACCACGCACTACCGGGGCGGACTGAACGCCGACGCCGTGCTGCTGGGGATGGCACGGGAGCGGCGCGCCCTGATGGAGGGTCCGTTGAAGGAGGCCGGCGACGGCCTCCCGGCGTTCGCCGACGTCTGGGTCACCGAGGACGGCCGGATCGCCCGCATCGGTCTGAGCTGCGACCTCGGCGCGGCGAAGGTGGAGACGACCATGAACCTGACCGCCCACGGCAGGACCGTGAAGCTGCCGCCCCTGCCCCGGCGCGCCCAGCCCGCCGCGCCCGGCTCCATCGGCGGCCCCCTCCCGGGCTGACGGGCCCCGCCGGCTCCCGTGCACGGGACCGGCCCCGGCCCCGTGCTCACGTGCGCAACGGCTCCCCGGCGCCGGGACCACGGGCGGCGACCGCCTGCCGCACGCTGCCGGCGCCGACCGCGTGCGCCGGCAGCGACCGCTCCGCCCGCAGCAGGATCGCCGCCCCGCCGAGCACCATCAGCGCGAGCACCGACCACAGGTGCCACGGCCGTGCGTCGAGCAGGAATCCCAGCAGCATCGGCGCGACGGTGCGGCAGAGCGACCAGGACAGTTGGTACACCGACAGGTACCGGCCCCGCAGGTGGCCGGGCGCGGCCTGCACGGACAGTCCCTGCGAGGGCGCGGAGTGGATGAGCTCGCCCGCGGTGTAGAGGACGGCGACCGCGAGCACGGCCACCAGGGCCCCGGAGCCGCCGGTGAGCCGGGGCAGGAGGGCGAACGCCCCGAAGGACAGCGCGAAGACGACCGCGCCCAGCGCCGCGGCGCGCGTGCGCCTGCCGCGCAGGGTCAGACGTGCGACGGGCACCCCGGCCGCGGCGACCAGCACGGTGTTGAGGGCGAAGACGGCCCCCGCCAGGGCGTCGGGGAGGCCGACGTCACGGGTGAGGAAGACCGGCACGGCCATGGCCTGGGCGGTGTACCCGAAGGCGATCAGGAAGTTGGCGCCGGTGACGAGCAGGTAGGGCCGGTCGGCGAGCACCTGCCGGTACCCCTCGCGGGAGCGCGGAGCGGGCGCACCGGCCCGGGCGTCGGGAAGGCGGGACACCAGGAGCGCGGCGACGGCGAACACCACGGCCAGCGCCTCGGCCGCCACGACGAAACCGGCGGTGCCCCGGAACGCGAGCATGCCCGCCGCCGCCAGGCTGCCGCACCCCATCCCGGCGTTGCGCAGACTCCGGTCCCACGCCAGCAGCCGGTCCCGCTCGGCCCCTTGGGCCAGGTCCCCGATCAGCGCGTGCTGGCTGGGCGAAGAGGCCCACATGCCGACCGCGACCACCAGGGCGATGCCCAGGAAGGCCGGGTAGGAGCCGGCGAGGGGGTAGGCGGCGAAGCCGAGCGCGCGCAGCGCGAGCACGCCGATGAGCACCCGGCGTCCGCCGAACCGGTCGATGAGGATGCCCGCGGTCGGCATGAACGCCAGCGCGCCGAGCCCGGCGACCGTCAGCCCGGTGCCGATGGAGGTCAGCGACAGTCCGGTGAGCGAATGGACGAACAGCATGGTCAGCGGAACGTAGATGCCGTCCCCGACCGAGCCGACCAGGCTCGCGGAGACGAGCCGTCGGCGGGTGTCGGCACGGACGGACGCGGTGCCGTCGGCGGATTCGGCGGCTCTGGCGGGTTCGGCGGTCCCGGCGGTTCCGGGCACGGTTATATCTTCCATGGAAGATGTTTTATCATCCGTGGAAGATAGAGTGAAGGCATGCCGGAAGACCCGATCACCGCCATCGTCGAACAGTGGCACCGCGAGCGCCCCGACCTGGACGTGACGCCTATGCTCGTCACGTCCCGTCTCTTCCGCCTCGCCGACGACCTCGACCAGCGGCTGCGCCCGCCCTTCGCCGCCGCGGGCCTGGGCAACGGCGACTTCGACGTGCTCGCCGCACTCCGCCGCTCCGGCGAGCCCTACGCGCTGTCGGCGGGCGACCTCAGCCGGACGGTCCTGGTCACGACCGGCGCGATCACCAAGCGCGTCGACCGCCTGGAGTCCCGGGGCCTGGTCGTCCGGACGGTGTCCGAGGCCGACTCGCGCAGCCGCCTCATCACGCTCACCCCCGAGGGCGTCACGCTGACCGACGAACTCATCGCCGCCCACCTCGACAACCAGCGCCGGCTCCTCGCCGGACTGGGCGCCCGGGATCGGGACCACCTCGCCGCCCTGCTCGCCCGCCTCGCCGACAGCCTCTCCGGCGGTTCCCCCGCCAGCGACGCCTGAGGGCCGCCCGGCCGGGCGGCCCCGGGCCCCGGTGTCCGCGCCCCGCTCACGCCTCCGCGAGCAGCGGGTCGAACGGGGTGGTGCGCTGCCGGCCGGACATGAACGCCAGGAACTCCTTCACGAAGGCACTGCGGGTGTACGTCGCCCCCGGCGCCCCCGCGGCGGGCGCGGTGTCGCGGCGGAACGCGGTGCGGAACAGCGTGCGGTACTCGGCGGCGTCGATGTGCCCGCTGCCGTCCTTGTCCGTCACGTCGAAGAGGACCTCGGCGACCCTGATGAGCGCGGGACCCGCGAGGGAGGGCGCGGCGGCGGCGTACTCCTCGGCGCTGACGCTGCCGTCGCCGTCGGTGTCCAGGGCCGCCTGGAGCTCGCGCCACCAGTCGGCGAAGGCCTGGTACAGCCGGGTCTCCTCGGGTTCGTCCAGGTCCAGCCGGCTGGCCAGTTCGCGGGCCATCGCGGCGAGGTCCGGCCAGTCCAGCGAGCCGTTGCCGGTCTGGTCCAGCACCTGCCGGAAGAACTCCTCCGTCTCCTGCCGGTGCGCGTTCGCCCGCGCGGCCGGCGGCGTCGCGTACCCGGTGGGCTCCGGCGGGTCGGGCAGCGGGGAGACCAGCCGGATCAGGGCGCCGGCCCGCTTGATCCGGGAGCGCACGGCCGCGAGGGTCCTGGCCCGCGGATCGTCGCTGTCCGGCGTCAGCGAGAGCAGGTCGATGACGTTCTCGGGCGCGATCCAGCGCGCGGGCAGGAACCGGGCGAGCCCGACCGCCAGATAGGCGCCCTGCATCAGGGTCTGCGCGCCCGGCAGTTCGGGCAGCCCCGCGCGACGCCGGAACGGTTCCGGCAGCGAGGCCACCGCGATCGCCCCCACCACCGGGGCGACGACGGCCCGGCCGGTCGCCCACAGCGTGGGCAGGCCGCTCAGCAGCGGGGGAGCGGGGAGGTGGTCGAAGAGCCGGTAGAGGATGACCCGCATCGCCTCCGTGTTCTCCAACTCCTCGGCCACCACCCGGTCGTAGTACGGCCAGAACGCGGCGAGGGTCTCCGGCAGATGCCCGGGCTCGTCGCCCATCAGGGTGAGCGTGCCCCGGAACTCGGCGTACAGCTCCTCCATGAACTCCTGCTCCAGCGGCTGCCCGCTCAGCCGGAACATCGTCACCGAGCTCTCGAAGAGGGTCGCCACCACCCAGGCGCGCGCATCGGGGTCCATGGCGTCGTAGGGCCGCATCCGGGCGTCGGTCCCCTTGAGGCGGGCGTGCATGCGGTTGAGCCGCGCCGCCTCCCGCTCCCGCGTCGGCCCGTCGGCCCCGACCATGCGCTGCATGCTCAGGTAGGTGTTGCGCAGCCGCCGCCAGGGGTGCGCGACGAAGGTGGAGTTCTCGATGAGGGCGGCCCCGATCGCCGGGTGCGCGGCTTCCAGCACCGTCGCCCGGATCATGGCCAGGACCCACCGGGGGTCGTCGAAGAAGGAGCCGAACCGGGGGTCCGGGCTCGCCACGGGCCCGCTGCGGAAGGGGGCGCCGTCGGGGCGGGTGGGGTCCGTGTCGTCCTGGAGGGTCATGGTCGGGATGCTCCGATCTCGTCCGGCAGCACGCCGCCGAAGCGGCGGTCGCGCAACCGGTAGGCGTGCAGGCACTCGAGGAAGTGGGAAGCGCGGAAGTCGGGCCACAGGACCGGCGGGAAGACCCACTCGGCGTACGCGACCTGCCACAGCATGAAGTTGGAGATGCGCTGCTCCCCGGAGGTGCGGATCACCAGGTCCACGTCGGGCGTGTCCGGGTAGGGGAGGTGGTCCGCGAAGGTCTGCTCGGTGACGGCCTCGGCCGGGGTCCCGCTGCGCAGGAGCGAGCGCGCCGCCGCGACGATGTCCGCGCGGCCGCCGTGGTCGAAGGCCACGGTCAGCGTCATGCCCCGGTTGTCGCCGGTCAGGGTCATCAAGTCGGCGAAGTCCTGGGCCAGTTCGGCGGGGATGCGGGGATCGCTCACGCCCAGGAAGCGGCAGCGGATGCCGCGCGCGTGCAGGAAGAACGCGTGCTTGCGCACCACGCGCCGCACCAGCCGCATCAGGAAGTCGACCTCGGTGCTGGGCCGCCCCCAGTTCTCGGTGGAGAACGCGTACAGGCTCAGCCATCCCACGCCGGCCGACCGGGCCGCCTCGATGACGTCGATCACGGCCGCCTCGGCGGCGCTGTGCCCGAAGGTGCGCGGCTGGGCGCGCGACTGCGCCCACCGCCCGTTGCCGTCCATGACACAGGCCACGTGCCGCGGCACGCGCCGCCGCCCGTCGGTCTCTTTCCGCGGAGGGGCCACGGCGGCCGGGGCCCCGTCGCCGACTGTCTGCTGCATGCGCGCGCCCTCCCGGGGCATCCCCGCGCCTCCCCCTGCGGACCCCGCGAAGGGCCCGCTCCGCCATGCCGGTACCGGGGCGTGCGCGGCGATGCCGTCTGCTGATCCGATCAACGGGAACAGCATGTCACCGCGCTCTCACGCGGAGTGCGGGATGGCCGGGGGGTTCACTCTTGGTACGCCAGTCCGAGAAATACCTGCTCACACCCCGCGGACGACGCCCGGCGCGGTTTCCCGGCGCGCGTCCCCGTGACCCGGTCCCGTCGCCCACGGGCCCGGCTCACCGTGCCGTGGAACGGCCGAGCCCCTGGAGGAAGTGCCGCTGGCCGTCCAGGAACCCGTCGGCGAAGAGGGCCCGCGGGGCGAAGAGCGCCGTGAGCGTGGTCCTGAGCTCCGAGCGCTCGACGGTCCGCCTGACCAGCGAGTGACCGGCGTCCGGGTGGTGCGCGACCCGCAACGCGCCCTGTGCGCCGAGCACCTGGCGGTAGACCCGCTCGGTGTCGGCCGTGTCCACGTTGACGTCCTGGCCGGCGAGGGCCAGCAGCACCGGCACGCCCCGCAGGGCCCGCAGGTCCCGCGTGGCGTCCGCGGTGTAGTTCGTGGCGACGAAGCCCCAGCGCGCGGCGGTCATGCCGCGCGTGTCACCGTCCATCGCGCGGACGTACTCCGCGAAGGAGGCGCCGCGCTCCAGCAGCCGCCGGGTGGCATCGCTCCTGGCGACCTCCTTCTTCACGACGGCCGGGGACGCGCCGTCGGCCCGCAGCTCCGCGAGCAGGTGGAAACGGCCCTGCCGGAGCCAGTTGACCGCCGGTGACACGGCGACGACGAAGCCGACCCGCGTCCTGGCGGCGACCTTCGGCACGACCCACCCCGCCTGGCTGGCACCCCACAGCCCGATCCGGTCGCCGTCGATGTCCGGGCGTCTCCGCGCCCAGGCGATCGCGGCGGCGGCCTCGTCGGCCCGGTCGTCCATGGACTGGCCGAGCCAGTCGCCGGGCGCGCCCGCGACACCGGGCTTGTGCCAGGAGAGGGAGGCGTACCCGGCCTTGGCGTTCGCCTCCCACAGGGGCCTGTACCCGTCGCCGTGGGTGGCGTCGACCGGCCCGTCCCCGTGGACGTACACGACCAGACCGTGCCGTCCGCGGCCGTCCCGGGGCAGCGTCAGGACGCCGTGCAGCGTGTGCCCGCCGTGACGGATCGAGACCCGCTGCTCGACCATGGCGTACGTGTGCTGCCACAGCACCACGCCACCGAGACCGGCGGCCATGACCAGGGCCGCGACGAGCGACCACGCGACGACACGGAACCCGCGCCGTCGGGACGGGACTTTCGGGCGCATGGGCGACCGCCTCTGCTCGGATGCTTCGATGGGCGTGGGACGCCCGAAGCTATCACTGTCGGAACGGTCGTCGCTAGAACGATAGTTTTTTGCGGAGGAGCTTCGCGGTCAAATATTCATGAAATGTCGTATATAGCCGTTTGTAGGGCGATAATAAGAAATACGATCGCCGCCGTGCGAGCAGCGCACAGACAGATGTCACGTCGGCGCATGAGGTGCCAGGAGGTGGGCACATGATCGTCGCACCGCAGAAATCGAGCGCCTGACCGGCGCGAAGCGGTTGCTGCCCCGCGGTCGGCGCAAGGCCGTACGCACCGAAGTCTTGAAGATCGGAATTCCCATGATTGTCCTCGGCGTCATCCTCCTCATCATCGGCATCCTCGCCCACGTGTCGCTCCTGACGACCGTCGGCGGCATCCTCGTCGTGGTCGGAGCCGTGCTGTGGATCCTCGGCGCGACCGGTCGCGCGATCGGCGGCCGCAAGCACTACTTCTAGCCGCGACAGCGGTGCCCGCCCCCCTGCCGCGCCCGGGGACCCGGAACGTCACCGGGTCACCGGGCGCGGCAGGAACTTGAGGGCGCGACACCACCGCGTCCGCTCGTCCGCCCGACGGCTCAACCGCTCGGGCGCCCCGGTGCCTCAGTGCTCGCAGAGGGAGAACTCGCGCTCGTAGAGCTCGTTGTTGTGCGCGGAGACGAAGAACTTCCGCTCCTGCATGAGCTGTTCGCGGAAGTCCTTCGCCTGCTCCAGCGTCATCGTCGAGGTCTCGGCCCACGGCTGCTGCGGCGGGACGTCGGAGGTCGAGACGATCGAAGCCGACGGGTCGACCAGGAAGAACGCGAGGATCTTGCGGTGCCCCGGCCGGGTCGGGTCCGCGAGGCGGAACGAGCCGACGCGGTGCTGAAGGGTGTTGGGGAAGGCCAGGAAGCGCCCCTCGGGGGTGGCCACCGCCCCCAGCTCCTGGTTGAGCGGGTCCTCGTCGTTCAGCCCGTAGACGTCGCTCATGCCGTTGCTGTCGTTCTGCTCGTATTCCGGGTCGTCGAGCGCCGCCCGGAAGCCCAGCCGGCTCTCGGTGATGTTCTCGTTGTCCCAGTAGTAGATGCCGGTGGAGACGATCCGCTCGTTCATCATCCCCTCCACGTGCCAGGAGCCGCCCGCGTACTCGGGCTTCTCCGGGGTGAGGTGGAGGGTGGCCAGCTTCACGATGACCTGGAGACGCCGGCCGCGCAGGTCCACCCGGGCGTCCGCCGGGACCGGCTCGGGAGCGACGAACTCCGGGGCGTCCGGTACGGCCGGAACCCGGTCGTACCACCAGTTGTCCTGCGCCGTCTCGTACGCCGCGTACGCCTCTTCGTAGCCCTCGTCCCCGTCCTCGCCCTCCGGCTCGACGGGCTCGGTGCCGTCGTACCACGAGTACGGGTCGGCCTGGATGCGCAGCGGGCGCGGGTGCCGCAGGTCCGTCAGCACGTTCTCCAGCAGGGGCCGCGCCCGGGCGAAGAGCTCCGGCAGGACGGCGGCCAGCTCGCGGTGGTCCACCGGGTGGACGTTGTTCACGTACGACCGGAAGGCGACCGTGCCGTCCTCGGCCACCTCCACGTCCGTGGGCAGCCACTGGAACCGCTTCGAGTACTCGAACTGGGCGCCCCGCACCTCCGGGTGCTGCCACGCCCGCTCGGGGCCCCCGCTCACCCCCTGCACGAGGCAGAACAGCGAGGGATGTATGAGGTCCAGCACCTGGCCGTCCGAGCCCGGGTGCCAGTCCTTCTCCTCCTCGGGGACCTCCTCCAGGACCCGCACCGCCGCGCGCAGCCGCTCCCGCAGTCCGTCCTCGACCAGGGTGTCCGAGTGCCACACCCCGTCGACGGCCGCCGCCTCCGCGCCGGTCCGCTCGTCCCGCAGCCCCGCGTAGTACGCCAGCTCGTCGAGCACGTACCGGATCTGCGCCTCGGTCATGCCCTGGTCGAGGGCTTCGCGCGTCCACCGGGCGACGATCTCGGGGTCGTTCCTCTTCACGAACCACTGCGGCTTCGAGCGGATCAGGGCGCTGCACCGCATCATGTCCAGTTCCCGCAGCGTGCGGGGCTTCGCGTACGCCGTCGTCGGGGACGCGAGGAAGGGCAGCGGGAAGGCAGAAAGGTCAGTCACGGATCGGTCCTTACCGTCGGTGTGGGACGGCCGGAAGGATACGTCAGCGGTCCGACACGCCATCTGGCCCGGCGTCCGGGCGGGCGGCCGGGCGGGCGTGCACGCTCACGGCGTAACCGCCGCCGTCCTCGTAGGGGTCGGCGTCCCAGGTGGCGCAGCGCTGCCGCAGGACGAGCCCGGCGTCGGCGCACCAGCGGTCGAACTCCGCCAGGGTCACCGTCGGCTCCGGCAGCGGCAGATGGGCCGCGTCCAGGCCCATGCCGGTGACCAGCAGCCCGCCGGGGCGCAGGGCGGAAGCCAGGTGGCGTACGACCGTGGGTTCGGTGCCGGGGGCCAGCAGCGGGACGACGTTCCCGGCGGCGAGCACCAGGTCGAAGTCCGGTTCCAGGCCGAGGGTGTCGAGCCGGGACAGGTCGCCGAGGAGCCACTCCTGGGCGGGGGCCTCGCGGCGGGCGACGGCGAGCATGGAGGAGTCGATGTCCACGCCGGTGCAGCGATGGCCCAGCTCGGCGAGCCGGACGGCGATCCGGCCGGTGCCGCAGCCGGCGTCGAGCACGCGGGCGGCGGGCGGCAGCAGGGCCGCGCAGAAGGCGGCCTCGCCGTGCACGTCGTGGCCCGACTCCGCGAGCCGCGCGAAACGCCGGGCGTAGTCCTCCCCGGCCTGCCCGTCGGTCAGTTGCGCCCAGCGGTCCCGCTGTTCGGACATGCTCGGCACCCCTTTCTCTCCGTCCCGCCGCGCCGCCGGCGGGCGGGGACGCCGTCCCGGTCCCTTGCATGATCACACGCGAGCCGGCTCAGGACCGCTCGCCGTCCTCGGGACCGAGGCGCCCCTCCACCTGGAACTGTCGGTGACCGGCGCTCAACGCACCGTCGAAGACCGTCCGCGTCGTTCCCCCTCGCTGGCCGATCCGGCATCCGCCCGAACGCATTGTCAGTGGTGACACCTACAGTCTGTTCCACTCGTCACGGTGCGTTGCCGCTGACGGGACGCAGCAACGTGCCGCCGGACCGGCGGCCGTTCGAAGCCAACACCGTTCGAGACAGCACCGTTCGAGACAGCGGGGAGAACAGCGCATGGGGTGGGTTCCGGCGGGCGACTACGAAGTCGCCCTGGAGGCGGGCAAGGTGGTCTGCCGCAACGGGAAGGGCCGGCGGCTGAAGTCCGTCCCGGCAGGCTTGAAGGACGACCCGGCGGTCGTCGGGCTCCGGCAGCTCACGGAGTGGCTGGACCGGCACGAACGCCGGTGCAGGACCGACGTCGAGCAGTGGATGGTGCGTTCGCTGCCCGTGCCCACCGCCGTGCTCGCCCGGGTCTGGCCGGACCCGGCGTGGCAGGCGGCCCTGCGGGACGTCGTGGTCACCGGTGCGGACGGCGGGGTCGCCGGGTTCCTGCGCGACGTGGACCCCGAGCGCGGCCTCGGGCTCGTCGACCTGGACGGCGACACGGTCCGCATCACTCCGGACGTCGTCAGCGTGCCCCACCCCGTTCTCCTCGACGACCTCGAGGACCTGCGGGAGTTCGCGGTCGAACTGGAAGTGCGCCAGAACGTGGAGCAACTGTTCCGCGAGGTGTGGCGCCGCCCGGCCGGGCTCGCCCCCGACACCACCTCCGTGGACACCTACGCGGGCGGCGTCTTCAAGCAACTGCGCTTCCTGCACGGCCGCGTCACCCAGCTCGGTTACCGCTCGCGCGGCGGATACGCGGTCTGCCCGGTCGTCGAGGACGGCGCGACCGTCGAGGCCCGCATCTGGATCGGCGAGAACGACGGATACGGCGAGTACGACACGGAGACGGGCCCGCTGGGCTGGACCGACCCCTCGGGGCGCGCGCTGACGGCCGCCGAGGTCGGCCGCGTCGCGTGGTCCGAGGGCATGCGCATGGCGGCGGCGCTCTACGCGGGCCGCGACGTCGAGGACGAGGAGCGGGCGGCATGAGCACCACGACGACGAACAACGCGGCGACGAACGCCACGACGAACAACGCGGCGGCGAACGCCACGACGGCCAACGTCACGGCGGCGAACGCCGCGACGGCCGGCTCCCCGGCGGCGAACGCCACGACGGCCGGCGCCGCCTCTCCCGGCGCGACGCCCCTCCCCGCCCAGGCCTCGGGCGTGAACACCGCGACGCCCGCCGCCGGCGCCCGCGCGGCGGCCCTGCTGGACGCCGGGGCGATCCTCCCCGCCCGCACCACCGACCGGGACGACGCCGACGCGCTGACCGCCCGCACCTACACCCACCCCGCCCTGGGCGACCGCCCCGTGGTCCGGCTCGTGCCCGGCACCCTCGGCGAGGCCGAGGACCTGGCCCTGGAGTTCCTCGGCCTGGCCCGGACCGCCGAGGCCCCCGTCGTGGGCCAGGTGCGCCGCGAGACGCTCGGCTTCCCGGCCTGGGCCCTGGTCAACGACCCGGCCAACGGACACCACGCGCTGGCCCTGGTCAAGGACATCGAACGGCTCGGCCGACAGGCCAGAACCCGCGCCGGGGCCGCCAAGGAGGGCTTCGACGCCCTGGGCACCCGACTCGGCCGGGCCGTACCCCACTTCCTGCCCACCTACTACGAACAGGTGGCACGCCTCTTCCTCCAGGCCGAGAACACCAGCTACGCCGCCTCCTTCTTCGGCAAGGCCCGCGAGGCCGAGCGGGTGCACGGGCTGGTCGTGGACGAGGACCGGCAGCGGGCCGTCTTCCTGGAGTTCGCCTTCGCCGGCGCGCTGACCGTCAAGGCGCTGCGCCAGTACGTGCGCGACCTGGCGGCCCGCCTCGAACCCGCCTCCGCCTGGTCGCAGTTCCGCCGTCTGCTGGTCGAGCGCTGCGCCGCCGGCATGCCGCCGTACGCGGCGCTGCCGCAGGACGTGCGCGCCCTCGTCAAGGCCGCCGGACTGGAGCGCGCGAGCGCCGAACGCGACCTGGTGGCCGACCTGATCGGGTCCCCGGGAGTCGTCCGCGCCCCCGCCTCGTTCTGGACGGCCTACCGCTCGGCCCTCGTCGCCCTCGCCCGCGAGGACGCGGCCGTACGGGTCCGGCTCCTCGGCTTCTTCCCCGACAGCTTCAGCGAGAGCGACCAGGACACGGACGGCGAGTCCCAGTGGCTGGCGCTGCTGGCCGAGTGCGGTGCGGAAGACCTGCTGACGGCCCTCCCCGACACCTCCACCGCCTCCGGCCAGGCCCCCTCCGCCACGGTCTCCCCGGCGGACTGGCTCGCCCGCTGGGAGGCGCACCGCCGACGCGACCGGGCCACCGCGGGCCGCAGCCCGCAGACCCTCGACCTGGCCGCCCGGATGGCGCACCGGCTGCGCGCCGACGGCACTCCCGTCGAGCTGTTCCAGGGCCGCTGGCAGCGCAACGCCGACCTGGACCTCCTCGACCTCTGCCTGGCCTCGGGCATCCCCGTCGCCGAGCCGGACGAGGACGGCACGGGCCACGGTCAGCCGCCCGCCCTTCCGGTCGGCAACTGGCTCACCGACACCGCGCCCGGCGCGCGGGACCTCACCGCCGTCGCCCGGCATCCCCTGTTCCGCGCCCTGCTGAGCCGGGCCGTCGGCGGTCTCGGCGGGCAGCGCGGACAGCACTCGTTCGAGACCGGCCTGGCCGAGCTGGCGGCGCACCCCGTGCTCTCGGAGATCCTCCGGGAGTGGCTCACCGCACGCGCCGGGGAATACACGGCCGCGCGCGGACTCCCCGGGCTGCGCGCCGCACTCCAGCGGCTCTCGCCGTTCCGCTCCGTGGTCGCGGACGTCGCCCCGGAGGCCGTGCGCCTCCTCAAGCGCCACGACCTCCTGCCGCTGCTCGCGTCCACCCTGCGCACCGGCGTCTTCGACGAACTGGGCTGGCCCGCCCTGGACGAGACGTACGCCGAACTCGCCGCCGAGATCGAGCGGCCCGCGGGCACGCGCCGGCAGCACCGCAGGTCGGAGAGCGTCGGGGTCACCGGCGCCTGGCCCGCGCTCGTCCTGAACACCCTGGAACGGGCCGTCGTCGTCGGCCCGGAAGGGGTGCTGCTGCGGCACACCCTGCGGGTGCCCGCCACCGACGACCCGTGGCGGACCTACGCCTTCCGTTACGTCGACGGGGAGCTGCTGGTCATGTGGTGGGAGGACGGCGCCATGCGCGGTTACTGGTCGCACCGCCCCGCCGAGGTGTTCACCGTCGGCGGCGAGCAGTCCCTCCGCTGGGGCGGCTCCGGCGCCCTCGACGACGTGTGCCTGCCGCTGCCCGGCGGCGGCCGCGCCACCGGCGGCAAGGCCCTGCACGCGGGAGACACCGCCCTCCCGCCCCAGCGCGTCGTCATCGGCGACGGCGCCGCCCTGTGGCGGGAGGGCCGCCAGGGCACCCGACGGGTGTGGCTGGAGTACGACCCGGCCACCGGCACGCACGGCCGCGCGTCCCTCCCCGCGTTCCTGCGCTCCGGGGTGCTCGACGGCACCCGGCTGCTCGCCGAGCACTGCCAGGTGCTGCCCCTGCAACCCGGCCTGGAGAGCACCCCGTTCGGCACGGACGGCGCGGTCCTGGGCCGCTGGGTCCGCCGTACGGTCACCGAGCCCGGCACCGCCGCCCCCGCCGACGGGCACCGGATCGTCACCGGCACCCCCGACGGCCGCACGGTCGCCCTGCCGGACCCGCTGCCCGACGGCGGCTCCCGGGTGCCGCTCGGCGCCCTCGGCCTGCCCGGCGGAACACGGCCCGTCGCGGTCCTGCACCACCGGTCCGTCGAAGCGCACCCGGCGGACACGGACGGCACCGGCGGCCCCCTGTGGTCCGTCACCGCCGACTCCCGCGGCGGAAACGACGCGGCGGGCACCCCCTACGTGCCTCCCGTCCCCTACTGGCACGCCCTGCGCCCCAGGGACGAACGCGGCTCCGCCGCGCTGCGGAAGCTGACGGACTCGCGGGTGCGGAAGCTGTTCCGGCAGGTCGCCGCCGCCGTCGCCCGCCATCACGAGGCCTTCCGGGCCGCGGAGAAGTACACCGGGCCCACCGTGCAGGAGATGAGCGAGGAAGCCGTCGCGCGGGTGCTGCCCAAGGTGACCGACGCCCGGCTCCGCGCGGGCGTCGCCGCGCTCGTCAGGAACGCGGTGGAGCGATCGGCCGCCGCCGCCCGCTACCTGGAGCCGCCGAAGCCCGACCGGCCGGCCGCACCCCGCGACACCGCACGCGTCAAGGGCATGTTCTTCGACCACGAGCCCGAACACGCCGACGACACCACGCTGCGCGACGCCACCGCCTGGAACTCCGAGCGCATCCACGGAGGCTGGTGGGGAGGCGACAGCCGCTGGACCACGATCCGGCAGATCCTCGCCGTCAACCACGTCCTCGGCGGCGAGCCCGCGTTCGGCCCGCCCGTCCCGGCCACGACGCCGTTCCCCGCCGTCGACGGCTGGCAGCGCGACGAGTGCACCGTGCCCGGCGACGCCCAGACCTGGACCTCCCTCCTCGACACGCTGCCCCGGCTGGCCCTCCGGGCCGCCTCGCAGACCACCTCCGCCGCACACCGCGCCGGCCTCCTCGTCCTGCTGGAAACCCTCGCCGCGGGCCCGCTGGCCGACCCCGCGGGCACGGTCCGGCGGGTGGAGCTCGTCGAGCCGCTCGCGGCCCGGGCAGCAGGCTGGCAGGAGTGCGTGCCCCGCCTCGGCCAGGTGCTGCGCCGAGGTCCCCGCACCGTCGTGATCATCGCCGACCGGGGTTACAACGACCGCCGCGACGCGGCACGCTGGACCGCCCTGGACCACGATCCGACCGGTGTGTTCGGCCCCGTCCCCGGCTTCACCGTCGGCGGCGAGCGCGTGTACGCCCAGGGCGTCGGCCGCGACCGGCTCACCCGGCTCGTCGCGCTGGTACGGGAGCACGGCCCGGCCCCCTGGCGCCCGGAAGCCGCCGAGGCGTTCCACACCGCCACCGGAATCGGCCCCCTCCAGTCCGCCGCCCTGCTGTCGGCGGCCGTCAGCGAGCCCGGCCCCGAGGCGCTCGCCCTCCTCGGGGTGAAGACCCGCGCCTTCGAGGCCGCGCAGAACAACCTGAACGCCCTGCCCCGCGCCGACCGGCACGCCCTGCTGCGGGCGCTGCTGCCCGAGGACCCGGCCGAGCTGTGGGCCACGGGCCCCGACGTGCGGGCCGCGGCCGAGGTCTGGCGGGAGCGGCTGGCCTCCCTCGTCCGCGTCCCCGAGGAACTGGAGCTCGACCTGACCGGCACCACCCCGGAGGCCGTCGACCTGATCCTCAACGCGGGCGCCCGGAGCTGGCTCGCGCACGGCACGGACGTACCCGACGGCACCGGCGGCCCGAAGCTGCGCCGGGTACCGGCGCAGGGTGTGCTCCGCAGCGCCCGGACCGCCCTGAGCACCCTCGCCTACGCACTGCCGTACGGGCATCCCCTGCGGGCACACCTGCCCGCCGCTCTGGCGGTCCTGCGCGAGCGTCTGGCCGACCCGCTCCTGGTGCTGGAACTCGGCCTGGACTGGACGGAGTCGGGGACTTCGATCGGCCTCGCGATCCGTGCCGCCCACGGACTCCCCGAGACCGGCGGGGCGGCCGCCGACGGCCTGGTCAGGGCCGGTACGGCGCTGCTCCTCGCCCCCGGCCACGGGGACAACGAACGGCTGCTGATCCGCCCGGCCGGGCTCACCGGCCCCGACGACCCGGCGTTCGGCCTCGTCGAGGGCACCGTCAGCCCCCACCGCACCGACGACCTGTTCGCCCTGCGCGCCCTGCTGAGCGAGGAGACCGACGCGCTGGTCGCGGCGGGCGCCCCCGACGGCTCCCCCCACCACCCGGCCCAGGACCCGGCCCGCACGGTGCCCGGCACGGTGAGCGAGGCCGCCGCCGCCCTCGGCCTGAGCGCGGACGCCGCCGCCCTGTACCTGATGCTGCTCGCCCTGCCCGACCCGACGGACCGCAACTGCGTCCGCTGGACCGGATGGAAACCCGCCCGCGTCAAGAAGGCCCGGGCGGAACTCGCCGCCACCGACCTCGTCGTGGAGGCCAAGCGCTCGCGCGCGGGCCGCAGCCTGTTCCTCCCCTGCGGCTGGCTCGAACGCGGCGCCCCCGGCCTGCCGTTGGAGACCTGGAAGGAGGGCCTGTACCCGGTGGCGGGCTCCGCCCGCACCGTCCCCCACCTGTCCGTGCCCGCGCTGTACGCAGCCGCCTGGGCACGGGTGCGCGGCGGCGACGCCCCCGCCTTCGAAGAACTGGACACCCGCGCACCCCGGAAGGGCCGCCGACGATGACGAACGACACCGCCACCGCTTCCACCCCCGCGCCCCCGGCCGGACCCGCCGGGGAACACCGCCAGGTCACCCTGCCCGAGGACCGTTACGCCACCGAGCTGGCCTTCCTCGCCGCCCACGACACCGGGCCCCGGCCGCCCGGCTGGCTGCTGACCCCGCGCGCCGTCGTCACGTTCGTGACCGGCAGCGCGGGCGAGGCCCTGGCCCTGCCCAAGGGCGCACGGCCGGGCGCCGGGACACCGCGCCGCCTGGTCGTCGAGCAGAAGTTCGTCGGCGAACGCGCCCTGGTCGAACGGTGCGTGGTCACCCTCGCCGGCGAACGCGGCCTGCTCCTCGTGGGCGAGCCGGGCACCGCCAAGTCCATGCTCTCCGAGCTCCTCTCGGCGGCGGTCTGCGGAACCAGCGCGCTCACCGTGCAGGGCACCGCCGGCACCACCGAGGACCAGCTCAAGTACGGCTGGAACTACGCCCTGCTGCTCGCCCAGGGCCCCTCCCGGCAGGCCCTGGTGCCCTCCCCGGTACTGACCGCCATGACCCGGGGGGCCGTCGCCCGCGTCGAAGAGGTCACCCGCTGCCTCCCGGAGGTCCAGGACGCCCTGGTCTCCCTGCTCTCCGAGCGGCGCATCGCCGTCCCCGAACTCGCGGGCACCGAGGGCGCGCAGGTGCACGCGGCCCCCGGGTTCACCCTCATCGCCACCGCCAACCTGCGGGACAAGGGCGTCTCGGAGATGTCCGCCGCGCTCAAGCGGCGCTTCAACTTCGAGACCGTGGGCCCCATCGGCGACGTGGCGGCGGAGACCGCGCTCGTCCGCCGCCAGTCCCGGGCGGCCGTCGAACGCGTCGGCGCCGCCTACCAGGTGGACGACGCGATCCTCGAAGCACTCGTCACCGCCTTCCGGGACCTGCGCGAGGGCCGCTCCGTGGAGGGCTGGGAAGTCGAACGCCCCTCCACCGTCATGAGCACCGCCGAGGCGGTCTCCGTCGCGGGCTCCCTGGGCCTGGCCGCCGCCTACTTCCCCGGCGACCGGGACGTGCTGTCCCTCCTGCCCGGCCACCTGCTCGGCGTCGTACGCAAGGACGACCCCGCCGACGCGGCCCGGCTGCTGGGGTACTGGGACGGCCCGGTGCGCAGGCGCGCGGAGCAGGGCTCGGCCACCTGGCGCGCCCTGTGGGACCTGCGCGCGGTGCTGGAGAACTGACCGATGAACCACCCGACCGCCCCCGCGCCGCCCCCGGCCGCCGCGACACGGCCCGCCACCCGGACACCGTCCCCCGCCCCGGAGGCCGCCGTGGCGGCCCTCGCGGCGGCCGGGCCCGGCGCGCCGTTCCTCGTCGGCGTGCGCCACCACGCCCCCTCGCTGGCGGCCGCCCTCCCGGCACTGCTGGACGCGGCGGCCCCCGACGTCCTCCTCGTCGAACTGCCCGCCGAGTTCCAGCCCTGGCTGGGCTGGCTCGCCCACGAGGAGACCCGGGCCCCGGTGGCCCTGGCCGCCGTGCCCGCCGACGGAAGCGGGCCGGCGGACGAACGGAGCCCGGCCTTCTACCCGTTCGCCGACTTCTCACCGGAACTGGTCGCCCTGCGCTGGGCCGCGCGCAACGGGGTCCCGGCCGTCGCCTGCGACCTCCCGCTGGCCGACCGGGCCTGGGCCCGGGGCGGACCGGAAGGACCGGCTCCCACCGCCGGCCCGGGGGAGGGGGCCGGGCTGTCCGCCGCACTCCGGTCCCGGCTCACCGGCCGGGACGGCGACGACCTGTGGGACCGGCTGGTGGAGGCCCAGGCACCCGGTTCCACCCCCGAGGCGATCCGCCGCGCCGCCCTGCTCACCGGCTGGGCGCTGCGCCACGAGGCCGAGGCGCACGGCGGAGTGCCGGGCACGGACCTGGCACGCGAGGCGTGCATGCGCGGCCACCTCGCCAAGGCCCTGGCGGACGGACAGCGGCCCGCCGTGGTCGTGGGCGCGTTCCACACCCCGGCGCTGCTTCCGGCCGCCGAAGGGGGCCTCGTGCCGTACGCGACGGACGCACCCGGGACCCCGGACCCGTCGCACGGGCCGGGGCCGGACGGCGGCGCCCCCGCCGCCTGCACGGTCTCCCTGGTCCCGTACGCGTACCCCCTGCTCGACTCCCGGTCCGGCTACCCGGCAGGCATCCGCGACCCGGAGTGGCAGCACACCGTCCTGGACGCCGCCGGGGACCCGGCCGCGCTGCACGAGGCGCTGATCCGCACCACGGTCCGGCTCTGCGCCGCCCTGCGCGAACAGGGTCACCCCTACGGCCCGGCGGACGCGCGCGAGGTCGTCCGCGTGGCCGGTGACCTCGCCCGCCTGCGCGCGCTGCCCGCCCCCGGCCGCGGTGAACTCCTCGAAGCCGTGCAGACGGTGCTGGGACGCGGCGAGACCTACGGCACGGGACGCGCCGTCGCCCGCGCCCTCGAACAGGTACTGGTCGGCGGGCGTACGGGACGGCCCGCGCCCGCCGCGCCGCGCGGCGGACTGGGCCCCGCCGTCGAGGCGGAGACCGCGGCGCTCTCGCTCCCCGGCCCCGCGGACGCGTACGAGAGGACACCGCGCGACCTGCGGCTCGACCCGGCGCGCTCCGCCCTGGACCGGCGTCGCGAACTGCTGCTGCGCCGGCTGACGGTGTGCGGCATCCCCTACGCGCAGGAGCAGACGGTCACCGGCGCGGCGGGCACCGAGGGACTCACCACGCGCTGGCAGGTGCGCTGGACCCCGGCGACGGCCGCGATGCTCACCGCGGCCGGAGCGCGCGGAGTCACCCCGGCCCAGGCGGCCGAGGGCCTGCTGCGGCAATGGCACGCCGCCGAGCGCGCGGAGGGCGGCCCGACGACCGCACAGGTCGTCCGCGGCCTCACGGAGGCCGCCCAGTGCGGGCTCCCGGCCCTGGCCGACGCACGCCTGGCGGAACTCGCGGACGTGCTCCCCGCCAGTGCCACCCTGCCCGAACTCCTCGCCGGACTCGACCTGTTGGACCGCATCGACGCCGGCCACCTGCCAGGCCTCGCCCCACCCGAGGGCCACCGCGCCTCCCCCGGCCGCCCTGCTCCCGCCGTGCCCTCCGGTTCGGGCGTCCCTCCCACCCCCGGCACCCCCGCCGAGGCAACCGACACCCCGGCCGCGGCCACCGACACCCCCGCCGACACCTCCACCGCCCCCGACACCCACCCCGGCACGACCTCCGCCCCTGCCCGTGCCGCCCGCACCGCGCACGCGGCGGAGCTGCTGACCGCGGCGGCCGTCCGCCAGGTCGACGGCCTGACCGGCTCCGAGGAGCCCGCCGACGCCCGCGCCCTGCTCGAACTCGCCCAGCGCGCCGACCGGCTGGGCGGCATCCGGCTCACCGACGCCCTCGCCCGGCTGGCCGCCGACGGCACCCCGCTGATCGCCGCCGCCGCCGGGGCGGTCCGGGTGCTCACCGGCCACGAGGACGCCGACACCTTCGGCGGCCGCGTCGCCTCCTGGGTGGACGGAGCCGCCGACAGCTCCTCCCGGTCGGCGCTCACCGCCCGCCTCACCGGCCTCCTGACCGTGGCGGGCCCCCTCCTGACCGTCGGCACCGGCGCGCTGGACCCGTTGCTGCGCCGGGTCGTCGAACTGGACGACAGCGCGTTCCTGGCCCGGCTGCCCGCCCTGCGCGGCGGCTTCGACACGCTGAGCCCCGCCGCCCGCGACCGGCTCCTGGACACCGTCGAGGACCGGCTGGGCGAACGGGTGGACCTCCCCGGCGGCCACGACCCCGCCGAACTGGCCCGCCGGGCGGCCGCCGACCTCTCGGCCCGCGCCCTCCTGGCCGGCCTCGGCCTGCCCGTCCCGCCCCCCGCCCCCGACGACGGCCCCCTTCCGCCCCCCGGCGGCCCGCCCGCCCCCCGCACCGCCGCGCGGACCATCGCGCCCGCCGACCGCTGGCGGCTCGTCCTCGGCAGGCGTCCCGGCCGACTGCCCGCCGGGGCCGCCCGTCTGGCGACCGCGCTGGACGAGCTGTACGGCACGGGACACGGCGAGGGTTCCCGCGCGGGCATGCCCGACGCGGGCACCGGAGGGCGCGGCGGCCGCGAGCCCTCGTTCCCCGGGGTGCGCGAATGGTCGCAGGAGCTGGCCGCGCTGTTCGGCCCCGGCATCCGCGAGGAAGTCCTCGCCGCCGCGGCCACGACGGGCCGCCAGGACGTCCTCGCCGCACTCGACCCGGCGGCCGTCACCCCGTCCGTGGCGCTGCTCCGCACGGTCCTGCGGTACGCCGGCGGCCTCCCCGAAGCCCGTCTCGCGGCCCTGCGCCCGCTGGTCCGCCACCTCGTCGACGAACTCACCCGGCAGCTCGCCACCCGGCTGCGCCCCGCCCTCACCGGCGCCATGACGGCCCGGCCCACCCACCGCCCCGGCGGCCGCCTCGACCTGCCCCGCACCCTGCGCGCCAACCTCGCCACCGCCCGCCGGACAGCCGACGGAACGGTCCGGGTGATCCCCGAGAAACCGGTGTTCCGCAGCCGCGCTCGGCGCTCGGCCGACTGGCGGCTGATCCTGGTCACCGACGTCTCCGGGTCCATGGAGGCGTCCACCATCTGGTCCGCGCTGACCGCGTCCGTGCTCGCCGGGGTGCCGACCCTGAGCACCCACTTCCTGGCCTTCTCCACCGAGGTCGTCGACCTCACCGGCCAGGTGCACGACCCCCTCTCCCTCCTGCTGGAGGTGAGCGTGGGCGGCGGCACGCACATCGCCGCCGGACTGCGGCACGCCCGCAGCCTGGTCGAGGTGCCCAGCCGCACCCTCGTCGTCGTCATCAGCGACTTCGAGGAGGGCGCCCCGCTCGGCGGGCTGCTGGCCGAGGTGCGCGACCTGGTCGCCACCGGCTGCCACGTCCTGGGCTGCGCGAGCCTGGACGACGCCGGCCGGCCGCGCTACTCCACGGGCGTCGCCGGGCAGCTCGTGGCCGCCGGGATGCCGGTGGCGGCCCTCAGCCCACTCGAACTGGCCCGCTGGATAGGGGAGAAGACCGCATGACCACCACCCCGCTGCCGCCCGTCGCACCGGAGGTCACGGCCACGCTGGTCGAGGACCTCTCGCCCCGGTTGCGCAAGCGCCTGGACGCGGCGGTCGCCAAGCTCGCCGCCCGCCCGGCCCGCCGGGACGGGGACACGGTGACGATCGCGGTGGACGACGAGACCGAGCTGCGCCTGTACGCCCCGGGCGGGGCGGTGCGCACGGTGGACGCCCTCAGCTGCGGCTGCCTCCTCGCCCCGTCCTGCGTCCACCGCGCGGCCGCCGCCTGCGCGGCCCCGGTGGCGGACCCGCCGCCGGCCCCCGCCGAGGAGCCCGGCACCGACGCCCCGGCGACGGAAGCGGCAGCGGCCGCCGCTGGTGCCAACCCGGTGCCGGGCCCCCCGTCGGCCCCCGCCGATGAGCCCGCCCGCGCCGCCGACGCAGCCGGTCCCACCCCGGCCCCCGGCCCCGCCTCCCCTCCCGAGACGGCGAGTCCCGCCGAGCGTGCCGCGGCCGACGCCCTCTGGTCGGCGGGGGCCGCCGTCCTGGAGTCCGGCGTCGACGGAGCCGGCGCGGTCACCCAGTCGGCACTCCTGCGCGCCGCGCACACCGCCCGCCTCCGGCAGCTCCCGCGCGCCGCCGGCGCCGCCCTGTCCGTCGTCACGCTGCTGCGCGCGGCCCGCACCGGCGACCCCTCCTACCGCACCGCCGACCTGGTCACCGCCCTGGCCCAGCTCCTGGGCACCGCGCACCGGGTGCGGACGGCGTCCGGGACGGACCTGGCCGCCGCACGGGGCCAGGCCCGCCGCCCGTACAGCGCCGACGGATCGCTCCGCCTCCACGGCCTGTTCACCGAACCCGTGATCACCGACACCGGGCACGGCGGCGCCCGCACCTGGGTCGCCGCGGCGGACGGCCGCCTGTTCACGGTCGGCGACGTGGCGCCCGGCGGCGCCGGACGCGCTCTGGGCGTCGCCGACCGGGCCGTGCGCCTGGGCGACACCGCGCTCACCCACCGCGAGCTGGGCCGGGCGGGCCTGGCGGTCTCGGGGGCGACGGTCTCACCGGACGGACGGCTGGGCGCGGGCAAGGGCGTCAAGGCGGTCGCCGCCCGGGGCACGGCCTGGACGCAACCACCGCTCGCCGCCCTGTGGGAGACGCCTCCCTCCGAACAGGCCGCCCGCGCCCTGCGGTTCTCCTCCCGCCACGACGCCCCGGCCACCGGCGGCAGCGACCTGCTCTTCCTGGAGGTCGAACTCCTCGGCGCCGCAGCGGAGCCGGGAGGCGCCTGCCTGCTCGCCCGGTGCCTCCCGGGAGGCCCGGCCGTCCACCTCGCCGCCGCCGACGACGAACCCGCCCTGGCCCACCGCGACAACCTGAACCTCCTGGCCGCGGCCCCGGGAACACGGCTGCGGATCATCGGCCGCCTGGTGCCCGCCCCCCACCCCCGGCTCACCCTCCTCGCCTGCTCGCACCCCACCGGCGAGGGCACGCTCGACCTCGGCTTCGACCGCCTGAGCCGCGCCGACCTCCCCGCCCCCGCGCCCTCCGTCCCGCTCCCGCCGTCCGCACCCGGCGCGACCTCGGCCCCGTACCTCCTGGAACGCCGGGTCGAACAGGCGGTCCTGGCGGGCCGCGCCGCCCTCGGCACGCTCGGCGACGTCTCCGCCGAGGCCGGCCGCGTCCGCCGCGCCGGCCTGCCCACGGCTGCCGGGCTGCTCACCGCGCTGTGCGCGGCGGCTGCCCCCCGCGAGCGCGACCACTTCGGCCGCCTGCTGCCCGCCGACACCGACGGGTTCGCCATCCAGTGGCTCGCCTCCGCGCGCTACACGGCCGCGGTCGCCGAGTCCCTGTGCGCGGCGGCCTGGCAGGAGGCGCAGCCGGCCCCGGCCCCCGGTTAGCACCGGTCCGGCAGCGCGCGTGCCGCGGCCCGCGCGCCCCGTGGGATGATCTGGAACGTCGGCAGCGCGCCGGCGGTGGGAAGGGGGCCGGCACATGGCCGCAGGATTTTCGGCGTGGAAAGTCAATCAGCAGTACGCGGTGAACGACCGCACCACCCTCAACGGCAAGCACTACCTCTGCCTGGTGGCGCACAAGTCCAACTCGGCGAACAACCCCAGGAGCGCCGTCACGTTCTGGCAGCGCTACACGATCTGACCGGACGGGCCCGCCCGGGCGCGCCGCCGCGGCGGAACGTGCTGTCGTACGGGTGAATTCTGCCGCCGGGCCGTGCTGCCCGGACCGTGTGCGCGCTACACAGTTCCGGTGATCAGAAACCTGACGCGGAGCGCGTGCACGCTCCTCCTCGCGTACGTGTCCCTCCTCCCCGGCACCGCGTTCGCGGCCCCCGCCCAGCCCCCGCGCCCGGCAGCCGCTCCCGACCCGATCGTCTTCGTCCACGGGTGGAACTCGGACGGCTCCATCTGGCAGACCATGGCGAGCCGCTTCCGGGCCGACGGGGTGCCGTCGAACCGCCTGGACCAGTGGACCTACGACACCGCCCAGTCGAACACCGTGACCGCGGCCCGGCTCGCCGAGGAGATCCGGCGCGTCCTGGACCGTACCGGCGCACGCCGGGTCGATGTCGTCGCCCACTCCATGGGAAGCCTCTCCTCCCGCCACTACCTCAAGAAGTTCGCCGGCGCCGCGAAGGTGGACGCCTGGGTCTCCCTCGCCGGGCCCAACCACGGAACGACCCTCGCGAACTGGTGCCACCAGACCTCGTGCGTGGAGATGCGGCCGGGCTCGGAGTTCCTGAGCGCCCTCAACTCCGGTGACGAGACGCCCGGCGCGCCCCGCTACGCGACCTGGGCCTCCCCCTGCGACAACACCGTCAGCCCGCGCGACAGCGTCGCCCTGGCCGGAGCCCGCAACACCACCACCGACTGCCTGGACCACAGCGGCCTCCACGAGGACCGGAAGATCTACGAACAGGTCAAGTCACACCTGGGGTGACGGGCCCGCCCGCCCGGACCAGGGGCATCGGCCACCCACCCGCCCCGCCGCCCGGGACAGAGGCACCGCCCACCCGCCCACCCGCCCACCCGGACCAGCGATCATGGATGGCATGGCGACGGAGACAGCACGGGCGGGGACGCGGCAGCGCGAGGACAGCGGGGCCGTCGGCTGGCCGTTGGCGGTGGGGGACACCGCGCTCACCATCAAGGTTCCCGAGGCCGACCACCTCGTGCGGGCCGGCTTCCCGGCCCATGTGACGGTCCTGTTCCCATTCCTGCACGAGAGCCTCCTCACCGAGGAGGCCGAACGGGAACTCGCCGCGATCGTCGCCTCGTACGACTCCTTCGACCTGACCTTCGACACCTTCCGGCGCTGGCCGGGCGTGCTCTACCTGGTCCCCAGCCCGCACGCCCCGGTCACCGCCCTGCGCGCGGAACTGACCGCCCGCTGGCCGCGGGCCGTCCCCTACTGGGGCGTCTTCGGCGACGGGGGACTCGACCCCCACCTCACCGTCACCAAGGGCGAGGGCCCGGACGTCTGGCGCCGCGCGTACGACGCGCTGGAGGAGCAGCTCGCGCCGTCCCTCCCGGTACGCACGCGGGTGCGCCACGTGGACCTGATCACCTGGGACGGCCGGCGCTGGCACGACACCCGCGCCCACCCCCTGCGCCGGCGGCCGGGCCCCGCCCCCCGGGCGGAGACGGGGCCCGCCGCTCCTAGGAGCGGCAGTACTCCGCCTCCGTGACGGGGTCCTGAGCCTGCCGCTGCCAGTCCCCGTTGCGGTTGTACGCCAACTGGTGGCGGCCGTCCTCCGTGGTCAGGGCCCACGAGAGCGAGCCGACCATGCCGCCGCCGTGGCCCCAGAGCGTGGTGCCGCAGCTCGTCCGCATCTTCATGATGCCGAGCCCGTACGACATGCCGGGGAGGCCGGTGGACGGGCCCGTCGTCTTCATCGCCTTCAACTGCTCGGGCGGCAGCAGCCGGCCGCGCATCAGGGCGCGGTAGAACCGGTTGAGGTCGCCGTTGGTGGAGATGATGTCGCCGTCGGCCCAGCCCTGCGAGCCGTTCATCTCGGTGACGTCGTCGATCCGGTCGGGCTGTGCCGCGAACAGCTTCGAGTAGGCGCGGCTGCTGGGGCGCGGAACGTGGATGCCGTTGCCGGGATTGGTCGTGGCCGTCAGCCCGAGCGGCCTGATGATCCGGTCCCGGACCTGGGCCTCGTACGACCGCTTGCCCGCCTTCTCGAGGATCAGCCCGGCCAGGACGTAGTTGGTGTTGGAGTACGAGAACTTCTTGCCCGGTGCGAACAACGGCGGGTGGCGCAGCGCCACCTTCACGTGCTTCAGGGGCGACAGGGTGTCGTAGCGGTGCTTGAGGTAGCCGTCGCCGCGCATGTACGTGTTGAGGTACTCCTCGTCGGCCAGGTAGTCGAACAGACCGCTGGTGTGGTTGAGGAGCCGACGCACGGTGATCTTGTTGCCGTCGTTGCCGTTGCCCCGGACCAGGCCGGGGAGGTGGTGCTCGACGGTGTCGTCGAGGTCGAGCCTGCCCTCGGCCTCCAACTGGAGCAGGACCGTCGCCACGAACGTCTTGGTGATGCTGCCGATCCGGTACCGGTCGTTGACACCGCGCGGCGCGCCGGTGGTGAGGTCGCCGACGCCTGACGCCGCCTTCCAGACGCCGCGCGCGTCCCGCGCCTGCGCGGTGATGCCGGGGATGCCCGCCTTCACCGAGGCGTCCATCGCGCGCCGGGTCGCGTCGTGGCCCGCCGGGCCGCGGGACGCGTCCGTCGACGCCTGGGCGGGAACGGCGAGGGCGGTCGCCGCCAGCGCCGCCGCCGCGAGCGTCACCACGCCGGCCCGTGCGGTCTTCCGTACCGTCATGAACGTCATCCGTGCTCCTTGTTGCTCTGGGGGAGGTGCGGGAGGTGCAGATGGTGCGAGCGAGCGTACGGCCGTCAGACGTACGACCGGAACCCTCTGCTCCACAGGACCGCGTGGGGCCGGTGGGGGTTGAGCGCCGGACGTCGGCGGAGCGGCTGTGACCGGCGAGTGAGCGGGGTGAGAGCGACGGCTGGAAGCGTGAAGGCCGTCAGAGAAGACCGCTCCCGCGCCGGGCGAGGTACGCCCGGCGCGCACCGAAACGGAGTTCCACCATGCGTGCCAAGAAGACGAAGTTCGCCCACGTGCTGGTCACCGCCCTGTTCACGGCCGCCGGGGTGCTCGCCGCCACCCCCGCCCCCGCCCAGGAACCGCCCGCGGACTGGCACTGCGTGCCGTGGGGCTTCTGCATCTACACGGGCGACCACGGCGACGGCCGGGTGATCACGATGGAGCGCGGGGTGTTCGACCTGGGAGGCGTGGCCGGCGGGGCCCTGGACAACAACGTCCGCTCCGTCAAGAACATCTCGGGCAAGACCTGGTGCCTGTACGACCGTCCCGGTTACGGCGGGGAACTGACCCGGATCCTCGACAGTTACGTCGGTCCCATTCAGTTCCACGGAATCGGCGACCGGGTGTCCTCCGTCCGCGCCTGCTGACGGAACCGGAGCGCCGGCCGAGGGGATTCCGCGTCCCCTCGGCCGACAGCGCCGGGGCACCCCCGCCGCACTCCGTCGCGCGTCACCGCGTGTTCACCGCACCTCGCCGGGCCCGGCGGCGCCGTGCCGGCTCAGACCGGCGGACCGTCGGGCCCGGCGTGCGACAGCATCTCGTCGACGAGGGCGAGCACGAGGGCGATGCCGTCGGGAGCGGCCGCGCCCCGGCCCCACTCCTGCGCGTACACCGCCGGCCCCAGACCCTCCCGGGCCAGGGCGTCGGTACGCGTGTGCTCGCGGTGAAAGGGCCGGATGCCGGTGAGCGTGACGCCGGTGACGCGGCGCAGCCGGTCGGCGGCGCCCAGGATGCGGGCCGCGTGCCGCGGGTGCCCCAGCGCGCCGGCCGTCCAGGCGATCGTCTCCACGCCCCACACGGGGCCCCAACTGTCGTCGATGGCGCGCTGGCGGACGAGCGCGTCCCGCAGGAGGCCCAGGGCGCGCCCCGGTTCGCCGTGCAGCAGTTCGGTCAGGCCCGTGCACCACACGGCCCACGAGCACGCCCACGCGGCGCCGCTCTCCTCCGCCTCGGTCAGGTACGTACGACAGGCGAACCACGCCGTCTCCCGGGGGCTGAGGAAGGCGGCGGCCATGGCCCACATCATGGTCGCCATGTGGGCGTCGCCGGTGTGCCCGGCGGAGCGGAAGGCGTCCCGGGCGCGGGAGAACAGTTCCACGGAGCGGGGGCCGCCGTCCACGAGGAAGTCGTAGGCGCCCTCGATGTACAGCACGGGCGCGGTCCGCGCCCGCCGCCCGGCCGCCCGGCAGGCGTCGGTGAACTCCCGCGCCGCCGGCCGGTCGCCCTGGCAGAGCGCGATCCACGCCTTCATGGCGGTGGCCAGGGCGTGCAGTTCCTCGGGCACGTCCTCGCGGGGGCCGGACAGGCTCTCCAGCCAGTGCCGCCCCTCGCTCGGCGTGCAGCCGAAGAACCAGAACCGGGTGCGCGTGAGATGGACGGCGGTCTCCACGCCGACGGCGGCCCGGCCCGGGTGGGTGCGGCAGAACTCCAGGGCGACCCTGATGTTGGGCACCTCCGCGCGGAGCCGCAGCAGCCAGTCGACCTCGGCGGGCCCGCACCACTCGGCGGCGGCCCGCACCGTCATCCGGTGGTAGTGGGCGCTGTGCCGCAGCCGCAACTCCGTTGCCGCGCCCGCCTGTTCCTCCAGCCGGCACCTGCCGTACTGACGGATGGTCTCCAGCAGGCGGTAGCGGGCCGCGCCGCCCGTCTCCTCGACGACGACCACGGACTTGTGGACCAGGGCGGTCAGCAGGTCCAGCACCTCGTGGGCGGCGATGCCGTCGCCCGCGCACACGGATTCGGCCGCCTCCAGGTCGCAGCCGCCCGTGAAGACCGCGAGCCGGTGCCACAGCAGGCGCTCGCCGGGGGAGCACAGCGAATGGCTCCAGTCGATGACGCCGCGCAGGGTGTGCCGGTACCGGTGCGGGGAGCCGGTGCGCGGGGACGCCAGCAGCCGGAAGCGGTCCTCCAGCCGGGCCAGGACCTGCTCGACGGTCAGCGAGGAGAGACGGACGGCGGCCAGCTCGATGGCCAGCGGGATGCCGTCGAGCCGCCGGCAGAGCTCGGCGGCGGGCGCGCTGTCGGCGTAGCCGCGCGCCGAGGCGGGGGCGCAGCCCGCCGCGCGCTCGCTGAGCAGCCGCAGCGCCTCCGAGGGCGCGGTGCTCTGCGGGTCCGGCAGGGTGAGGCCGGGAACGACCAGGACGTGTTCGTCCGGTACGCCGAACCGCTCGCGGCTCGTGGCCAGGACCCGGAGCCCGGGAGCCGCCCGCAGCAGCCGCAGCGCGAGCGCGGCGGCCTCGTCCACCAGGTGCTCGCAGTTGTCCAGGACGAGCAGGACGCTGCGGGTGCGCAGGTGTGCGGCGACCGCGTCGGCGGCGGGGCGGGCCGACTGGTCCCGCACGCCCAGGGCGTCGGCGACCGCCCGGTCCAGCAGGGCCGGTTCGGAGAGGGTGGCGAGGTCGGCGAGCCAGACTCCGTCGGCGAAGGCAGGGGCCGCCTGCCGGGCGACGCGCAGGGCCAGCCGGGTCTTGCCCACACCGCCCACGCCGGTGAGGGTGATGAGCCGCGACCGCTCCAACAGGTCCCGTAGAGCGGCGAGTTGACTCTCGCGGCCGACGAAGGTGGTCGTCTCCGCGGGCAGGTTCCCCGGCGGCCCGAAACCGGAGCGGGCGTCACCGCCCGGCTCGCCGGCCGGTTCGGCCGCGTCGGCCCGACCCCGACGAGGGGTCTGTTCCGGGGCGGCGGTCGGCTTCTCGGCGCCGGCCGGTCTCAGGACGGCGGCCGGCTCCGGAGCGGCCGTCAGGATGCGCTGGTGCGTCTCCCGCAGGCCGGCCCCCGGGTCCGCGCCCAGCTCCTCGGCCAGCAGCGCGCCCACCCTGCGGTAGCAGGCCAGCGCCTCGCCCTGCCGTCCGCACCGGTAGAGCGCCAGCATCCGCTGGGCCCAGAAGCGTTCGCGCAGCGGGTGCCGCTCGGTGAGCGTGCACAGTTCGGGCAGGACGTCCGCGGGGCGCCCCCGGCCCAGGTCCGCGTCGATGCACAACTCCTGTGCGTGCAGCCGCTGTTCCACCAGCCCGGGGACGACGTCCTGGAACAGTTCGCCCGGCAGGTCCGACAGCGGCTCCCCGCGCCACAGCCCCAGCCCCTCGCGCAGCAGTGCCGCCGCGCCCGCGGGGTCGCCCGACTCCAGCGCCCGCGCCCCCAGCCGTACGAGTCCGGCGAAGCGGTGCGTGTCCAGGGCCGTCGGGTCGACGTCGATCGCGTACCCGCGGCCGTGGGTGCGGACGAGCTCGGGGCCCAGCGCGCGGCGCAGTCGCAGCACGTAGTTCTGCAGGGTGTTGCGGGCGCCCCGCGGCGGGTCGCAGCCCCACATCCGTGCCACGAGCGTGTCCACGGGGACGGCCCCGCCGGCGTCGAGGAGCAGGGCGGCGACCAGCACCCGCAGCCGGGTGGCGGCGAGCCCGACGGGCAGCCCGTCGCGCAGGATCTCAAGCGGTCCCAGAAGTCCGAACTCGTACTGTGCGCCCATTCGGACGAGCCTAGGACCTGACGTGACCGTACCGCTACTTTGGGTGACGTGTGCGCGTCCCGTCCCTCACACCGAGGGCGTGGGCGTCTCGATGATGCGGCGCAGCGCGTGCAGGGCGCGGCGGATGTGGCTCTTCACGGTCCCCAGCGGAAGCCCCGTCTCCTCGGCGATCTGCGTCTGGGTCATGTCGCCCCAGACGGCCAGCCCCAGCAGGCGCCGCTGGACCGGACTCAACTGCCCCAGCGTCTCCAGCAGCACCACCCGGTTCAGGGCGTCCTCGCTCTCGCTGGGCCCCGGGTGCCGCAGGGCCTCCTCCTGCTGGGCGGTGGCCAGTCCCGCGAGCTTCGACTGCCGGGCGCGGGCGGCGAGGCAGTCGGCCACCGCGTGCCGGGTGATGCCCACCAGCCACCCGCCCAGCGAGCCCCGGGCGGGGTCGTACCCGGTGCGGCCCCGCCAGGCGGCCAGGAACACCTGCTGGGCGGTGTCCTCCGCGTCCTGCCGGTCCCGCAGCGCGCGCAGGGCCAGCGAGTACACCAGGGAACCCCACTGCCGGTACGCCGCGGCCAGGGCGGCTTCGTCCCCCCGGGCGAGCCCGGCGGCGATGGCCGCCTCGGCGGCCCGGTCCTGCGCGGACGGAACGGGCCGTGCGGTGGCGGGCGCCCGATGGGGAGCCGGCGGAGCTGGGGGCATGGTGCACTCCTCGCGGAACGTAGCCGGATCACGACGCCTCCCAACCTTCGGCAAAGCGCCGCACAACCCAAGTCGCATCGGTTAAGCATCGAAATGCGCGGGGAGCGGGAGCCGTGGTTCCGGAAGGAAGTTCCCAGCTCAGTGCCGCAGAGCCGGTCGTCCCTCCGTCCGCGTCCCTCGCCGTGAACCGATGCGTCGCCCAAAACTGACACACCGTCGTGCATCCGGCGGCCCGCCACACCCGGTAGCCACGAGTACCGTCCGCCCGCCCCGAGCGGACCCGCCCGAGGAAACGGGTCCACGGCCCCCGCGGGCCACGCCGTCTCCCGTACCGACGCGCCCCCCGCCCCGCCCCCGTCCCCAGCTCGCGCGGAGGCCCCATGCCCGACCACCTGGACCCCGACGAGCTCGCCGCGCTCGCCCTCGGGCCGGCCGACCCCGGCGTCCCCGGCCCCTCCCCGGGCGACCACCTGCGGACCTGCGCCCGCTGCCGCACGGAACTCGGCCACCTGCGGGAGGTGGTCCGCACGGCGCGCGGGATCACCGTCGACGACCTGCTCGTCGAAGCCCCCGCCTCCCTCTGGGAGTCCGTCGCCGCGCGCCTCGCCGAAGCGGACGCGCCCGCCGCCGCCGGGGCCCCGGCGGAAGTCCGGCGTCCCCTGGTGGGCCTCGCCCCGGCGCGCGCGGCGGGCGGCACCGTCCACACGCGCGACGGGCCCGCGGGCGGACGGCAGGTCGTCCTCGCCACCACCGGCCTGCCCGCCACCGGCGGCTACTACGCGGTGTGGCTGATGGACCGCGCGCACCGCGAACGCGTCGCGCTCGGCGCCCTGCGCCCCGACGGCACGGCCGCCCTGGCGACGCCGGCGGGCGTCGACCTCGCCGCCCACCCCCTCGTCGACGTGTCCGAACAGGACCACGACGGCGACCCCGCGCACTCCGGCAGGAGCGTGCTGCGGGGCGACCTGGGGCGCTGAGGGCCACCTCGGTACGACACCCCGCCCGGCCCACGGCGTACGGTTCGGCCCGTGAACAGGACAGCGCCCGGGGCGGACACGGGGGACGAGGCGACCTACTCCACCGGCGAGGTCGCCCGGCGGCTCGGGGTGTCGCCGACCACCGTCCGCTCCTGGGACCGGCGGTACGGCATCGGGGCCCGGACGCGGACCAGCGGCAGCCACCGCCGGTGGAGCGCGCGGGACATGGCCCGCCTGGAGCGGATGTGCGCGCTGACCGCGACCGGGGTGCCGCCCGCCGAGGCGGCCCGCCTGGCGGCCGCCGTCCGCACCCCGCCCCCCGGGGAGGGGACGGGCCCCGCGCGCCCGGCCGCGTCCGGCCGGGCCGGCGCGGGCCTGCCGCTCGGCAGGGTGCGGGCGGAGTGCCGGGGCGTCGCCAGGGCGGCGCTGCGGCTCGACGGCACGGCGCTGGACGAACTGCTGGCCGTCGCCATACGGGACCTGGGACTGATCACCGCCTGGACCGAAGTGATCATGCCCGCGCTGCACGCGGCGGGCCGCAAGTGGGAGGGCGAGCCGGACCGGTACGTCGAGGTCGAGCACTTCCTGTCCTGGCACGTCTCCGGCGCGCTGCGCCGCGCCTGCCCGCCGCTCGCCCCCGGCCGCCCCCACGGCACCGCCACCCTGCTGGCCTGCATGCCCGACGAGAACCACACGCTGCCCCTGGAGGTCCTGGCGGCCGCCCTGACCGAACGCACCCTCCTGGTGCGCATGTTCGGCGCCGCGCTGCCGGCCGAGTGCCTGCTCGCCGCCGTGGAGCGCACCGGGCCCGTCGTCGTCGGCCTGTGGGCGCAGTCCCGCGGCACGGCCGACCGCGCCCTCGCGGACCGGGTGGCGCACACCGAATGGGGCCCGCGGGGGGCCCGCAGGAAACCCGCCGTCCTCGCGCTCGGCCCGGGCTGGGCCGGCGCCACCGGCCTGGCCCGCCCGCCGGGTCTCGCGGAGGCCGTCGCGGCGGTGGAGTCGCGCGTGGCCCTCTTCACCGCGGGCCGCCGCCCCCCGCCCGGCCGTTCCCCCCGCTGATCCGCCTCCCCGGCGTGCCCCTCCCGCTCCCGCACGGTTCCGGTGCATCCGAACGGGCCCCCCGAACGGAAGGGCGGGTGCCCAGCACTTCGCCGCGAGAGGAAGGAACGGAGGCCCGCCTTGCCCCCCTCGCACCCGCGCACCCCCGGCCCCCGGGCGGCGTACGACACGGAGATCGCCGTCATCGGCGCCGGTGCGGCCGGTCTCTCCCTCGCCCACCGGCTCTGCGCGCCCGCCCCCGGCCGCCGCACCCCCGACGTGACGCTCCTCGACGCGCCGCCGGGCCCGCTGCGGCCGCCGGAGCGCACCTGGTGCTTCTGGGAGGGACCCGGCGGCGCGTACGACGACGTGCTCACGGCGTCCTGGGACCGGCTGCGCCTGCGCGGACGCACCGGGGACGAGGTGCGCTGCCCGCTCGCGCCCTCCCGCTACAAGATGCTCCGCTCCACCGACTTCGAGCGGATGGTGTACGAGCGGATCGACGCGGCGCCGGGCGTGCGGCGGGTGGCGGCGACGGTCGACGGCGTCGACGACCTGCGCCCGGGAGCCGTCGTCCGGGGCCGCGACCCCGCGGGCGCACCGCTGCGGCTGCGCGCCCGGTGGGTGTTCGACTCCCGCCCGCCGCCGGTCCCGCCGCCCTCGCGCACGCTGCTGCTCCAGCACTTCCGGGGCTGGTTCGTCCGTACCGAGGCGGCGTGCTTCGACCCCGCCGTCGCCGACCTGATGGACTTCCGCACCCCGCAGCCGCCGCACGGCCTGTCCTTCGGGTACGTGCTGCCGCTGGGGACGCGCGAAGCACTGGTGGAGTACACGGAGTTCTCCGCGCGGCCGCTGGACGACGAGGGGTACGACCGGGCCCTGCGCCACTACACCGCGAAGGTCCTGGAGCTCGGCGCGTTCGAGGTGACGGGCGTCGAGCAGGGGGTGATCCCCATGACGGACGCCCGCTTCCCGCGCCGCACGGGCTCCTCGGCCTTCCGCATCGGCACGGCGGGCGGGGCCACCCGGCCGTCCACCGGCTACACCTTCGCCGCCGTGCAGCGCCAGAGCCGGGCCGTCGCGGACGCCTGGGCGCGGGGCCGGCTGCCGCAGCCGCCGCCGGCCTACCCGGCGCGCTCCCGGGCCATGGACGGCGTCCTGCTGCGCGCCCTGGCCACCGGGCGGGTGGACGGATCGCGGTTCTTCACCGGCCTCTTCCGCGAGGTCGGCCCGGAACGCATGCTCCGCTTCCTGGACGGCCGCACCTCGTGGCCCGAGGACTTCGCCGTCGGCCTGCGCACCCCCGTCCTGCCGATGCTGCGCACGGCCGTGGAACTGCCCTGGCTGCGCCGCCGCCCCGACCCCCGGCCGTGACCGGGCCCACGACCGCACCACCCCCTCCGCCCCCACCCACCACCCCCGGAAGGACCGCATGAGCCTGCTCCGCGACGAGGACCTGTCCACCGCGTTCGACCACGCCGCCCGCACCTACGACCGGCTGACGGCGGCCAACCCCGGCTACCACTCCCACCTGCGCCGCTCCGCCCGCCGGCTCGGGCTGCCCGACGGCGGCGCCGGGCTGCGCCTGCTCGACCTCGGCTGCGGCACCGGCGCCTCCACGGCCGCCCTGCTGCGGGTCGCGCCCCGGGCGGAGATCGTCGCCGCGGACGCCTCACGGGGCATGCTCGACCAGGCCGGGGCCAAGCCCTGGCCGTCGAACGTCACCTTCGTGCACGCCCCCGCCGAAGGGCTCCGGGAGGCGGGCGTGGACGGCCCGTTCGACGCCGTGCTCGCCGCGTACCTGCTGCGCAACGTGGCCGACCCGGACGCCGTGCTGGCCTCCGTACGCGACCTCCTCGCCCCCGGCGGACGGCTCGCGGTGCACGAGTACACCCTCAGCGGCAGGCCCCTGGACCGCCTGGTGTGGAGCGCGGTCTGCCACGGCATCGTGCTGCCCGCCGGCCGGGCCTTCGGCGACGGCGACCTCTACCGCCACCTGCTGCGCAGCGTCGTCGACTTCGACACCGCCGACGCGTGCGCGGAACGCCTCCGCCGGGCCGGCTTCACCTCCGTGCGCGCGCTGCCGATGCCCGGCTGGCAGACCGGCATCGTCCACACCGTGCTCGCCGCCGCCCCCCGGCCCGCCGCTCCCCGGTCCGCCGCCGTCCCCGCGGAGGCCGCCCGATGAGGACCCGCCCGCCCGCACCCCGCAGGGGCCGCGACCGCCGCGCGGTGACCGTCCCCGGCCCCGCCGGACGCCCCCGCGCCCAGGGCCCGGGGCCCGAGGCCGCCGTCGTCGGCGGCGGCATCGCGGGCCTCGCCGCGGCCACCGCCCTCGCCGAACGCGGCGTCCGCGTCACCCTGTACGAACGCGAGAACACCCTCGGCGGACGCCTCGCCGGCTGGCCCGTCGAACTCGCCGACGGCTCCACCGCCACCATGAGCCGCGGCTTCCACGCCTTCTTCCGCCAGTACTACAACCTCCGCGGCCTGCTCCGCCGGGTCGACCCCCACCTGGACTCCCTCACCGGCCTGCCCGACTACCCCCTCCAGCACAGCGACGGCCTGCGCGACAGCTTCGCCCGGGTGCCGCGCACCCCGCCGTTCAGCGCGCTCGGCTTCGTCGCGCTCAGCCCCGCCTTCGGCTGGGGCGACCTCGCCCGGATGGACGCCCGCGCCGCCCTGCCGCTGCTCGACGTCCGCGTCCCCGAGGTGTACGACCGGCTCGACCACGTCAGCGCCCGCGACTTCCTGGACCGCATCCGCTTCCCCGAGGCCGCCGAACACCTCGCCTTCGAGGTGTTCTCCCGCAGCTTCTTCGCCGACCCGCGCGAACTGTCCGCCGCCGAACTGGTGCTGATGTTCCACATCTACTTCCTGGGCTCCAGCGAGGGCCTGCTCTTCGACGTGCCCCGCGAACCCTTCCCCGCCGCCCTGTGGAACCCCCTCGGCGACTACCTGGCCGGGCACGGCGTGCGGCTGCGCACCGGGACCCCCGTGCTCGCCGCCGCCCCGGCGCGCGGCGGCGGCGTCACCGTCAGCACCGCCACCGGCCAGGAGGCGTACGACGGACTGGTCCTGGCCCTGGACACCGGCGGCCTGCGCAAGGTGGTGGACGGCTCCCCGTCGCTCGGCGACGCCGCCTGGCGGCAGCGGATCGGCCGGCTGCGCACCGCCCCGCCCTTCCTGGTCTCCCGGCTCTGGCTGGACCGTCCCGTCGCGGCGGACCGCCCCGGCTTCCTCGGCACCGGCGGCTTCGGTCCGCTGGACAACGTCAGCGTGCTGGACCGCTGGGAGGGCGAGGCCGCCCGCTGGGCCGCCCGCACCGGCGGCTCCGTCGTCGAACTCCACGCGTACGCCGTCGATCCGGCCGCCGACCGCAGGACCGTCCAGAACCGGGCGCTGGCCGAACTCCACCGGGTGTACCCCGAGACCCGGGACGCGAAAGTGGTCGACGCCCGGCACGAATGGCGGGCCGACTGCCCCCTGTTCGAGGTGGGCGGCCACCGTGCGCGGCCCGGCGTGCGCACCCCCGACCCGGCGGTGGTGCTCGCCGGTGACCTGGTGCGCACCTCGCTGCCGGTCGCGCTGATGGAGCGGGCCGCCACCACCGGGTTCCTCGCCGCCAACGCGCTCCTGCGGGAGTGGGGGCTGCGCGGCCAGACCCTGTGGACGGTCCCCGACCGGGGCCGGGTGCCCGTGCTGCGCGCCCTGGCCCGCCTCGCCGGCACCTGAGACCGGCACGGGCACGGCCCGGCGCCGCCGACGGGCGTACGGCACCGGGCCGACGGGCTCAGCCCGGGAAGCGCCCGGTGCTGCGCAGCGCCCAGCGGCGCTCCGCGTAGGCGATGTCGTCGCGCCACAGCCGCCCCGCCGCCGCCCGCATCAGCGGACGCAGGACGGGCGCGGCGGCCCGCGCCACCGCGAAGCCCCGGCGGTCGGAGGCCGCGACGACCGCCTCCACGACGGCGGTGCGCGGCCGGCCGGAGGCGTCCGGGCCCAGCGGGGTGGCGTGCGTCTCCACGACGGACCCCTCGCCCTCGCCCCGGGTGATGTGCATGACGACGGTGCGCGGCTCGGGCGCGGTGAAGACCGCCCGCACCGGCACCACCGCGCGCCCCGCCACCTTGAAGGAGACGTCCACCACGAAGGAGTCGTCGCCCTCCTCGGCTTCCGGCGCGCCGACGACCGTCAGATCGACGAAGGAGTACGGGTGGAACCAGGCCCCGTGCCACGGATCGAGCCGGTTGGCGATCACGTCCTCGGGCTCGCACCGCCCCACCACCGTGCACACCGCGGGCACGGCGGCCGCCGGATCGGGCCGGGCGGGAACCACCGGCCGCTCCAGCGGCTCCTCACCGCCCACTCGGTCCAGCCGCACCCACAGCAGCACCCCGTCGTCGTGCACCGGGAAGGGCTCCCACCCGGCGAACGGGGCCCCGTCCAGGGCCAGTCCGTGCCAGTGGCAGACCAGCGTGCCGCACCGCACCCTGCTGTCCTTCAGCGGCGCCCCCAGGTGCGGGCAGGCCCCCGCTCCGGCGCGCACGCCGCCGTCCGCACCGCGCCAGAGCACGATCTCGGCGCCGTCCACCACGCGCCCCAGCGGGCGGCCCGCCGGGACGTCGCCGGACGCCCCCACCACGTACCAGTTGCCCGAAGGGCGGGCCTGCGCCCGCTTCAGGGCGGCGGAGATCACCGCGGGGGAGGCGTCGCGCCAGGTGGGCCGCTGCCGCTCCCAGGGCACGGGGCTGCGGCGCAGCCGCAGGGGGAGGCGCTTGCCCCGGGGCGGCGAGCCGCTCCCCGGCCGGTTCGCGCGATGCGGGCCGTTCACGTCGTCCGGGTCGTTCACACCGTCTCCTTCCGTACCTGTCCCTCGCGCGCCGAGGGCTCACCGCCCGCTTCCACGAGGCCGGGCGGCCCGGCGGCGGCACCGTACCGCTGCCGGGGCCCGGCGGCCCGGGCCCTCGCCGCGGCGACGCGCACCAGCCCGTCCACGGCCACCACCGCCCGCCGCCGCCGCGGCACCACGGCCCGCCGGTGCAGCACCCGGTACCCGTCGTCGGCGACGGCGTCCAGGATCGCCCCGTACAGCACGAAGGCGGTGCGGATGCACGGCCGGGCCACCGGATCGAGCTGCGCGATCCCCGGCGCCGCCTCCCGGTACACGGCCCGGGTCAGCTCGGCGGCGTTCTGCAGCGCGGCGGTGATCCGCCGGTCGGGAAGACCCGTCAGACGGCTCCACGCCAGCAGGTCGCGGTCGACGCCGTGGGCGGCGAGCAGGTCCTCCGGCAGGTACACCCGCCCCCGGTCCAGGTCCTCGCCCACGTCGCGCAGGAAGTTGGTCAGCTGGAAGGCCACGCCGAGGGCGGCGGCCCGCGGAGCCGCTTCCGCACGCGGTACGACGGTGCCCAGGACCGGCAGCATCTGGAGCCCGATCACCGCCGCCGAACCGTGCATGTACCTCCGCAGGTGGTCGTACGTCGGATAACCGGTGACGACCAGGTCGCTGCGCATGGACGCCATGAAGTCGGTGAAGTGGCCGTGCTCGATGTCGTACCGGGCGGCGGTGTCCACCAGCGCCCGCACGACCGGCTCCTCGCTCGGCCGTCCGGCCAGCCCGTCCCGCAGCCGTGCCGCCAGGCCGTCGAGGGCGGCCGCCCGGTCGGCCGGGGAGGCCGCGGAGTGCAGGTCGTCGACGATGTCGTCGGCCCAGCGGGCGAAGCCGTACAGCGCGTGGACGGCGGGGCGGCGTGCGACGGGCAGCAGCCTGGTCGCCAGGAAGTAGGTGCGGCCGTGCCGGGCGTTGAGCCGGCGGCACTGGCGGTACGCGGCGCGCAGCCCGGGATCGGAGATTCCGGCGGCGTCGAGTTCACGGTCGGTCATGCACGGGGGCCTTCCGGGCGTCGGGCGGGGAGCCGGCCGGGCCGGCGGGGTCGGTGGAACCGGCGGGGGAGGCGCGCCGAGCGGGGGCCTGCCGGGAGACCTGTCCGGCGCCGACGACGCGGGCGGCCGCGAGCTTCCCCGAGATGAGGACGGTCGGCACGCCGACCCCCGGGGTGGTGCCGCAGCCGGCCAGGACCGCGTTCTCGGTGCCCCGCACCAGGTTGCGCGGTCGGAAGGGGCCGGTCTGCGGAAAGGTGTGGGCGGCGGAGAAGGGCGTGCCGGCGCCGTGCCCCTGCGCGGACCAGTCGGCCGGAGTCACCAGGCACTCCTCCTCGATCGCCGCCCCGAAGTCCGCCAGCCCCCGGGCGTCGAGGGTGCGCAGCAGGCTGTCGCGGTAACGGGGCCCGAGGTCCGCCCACTCCCGCACGCCGGGCCCGACGACCGTGTTGGGGCAGGGCGCCAGCACGTAGTGCAGATGCCGCCCCGGGGGCGCGAGCGACGGGTCGGTCGCGGTGGGCCGGGTGATCAGCAGGGAGGGGTCCGACATCAGGTCCCCGGTGCGGGTCAGCTCCCGGAAGGTCTCCTTCCAGGCGCCGCCGAAGGAGATCGTGTGATGGCCGAGCTCTGGCCAGGTCCGGTCGGTGCCCGCGTGCAGGATCACCGCCGACGGCGAGTGCCGCAGCGGCGGCACCCGGCGCGGACGCCTGCCGAGCAGCCGGTAGGCGACGGGGAGGTCCGGAGTGAGGACCACCGCGTCGCAGGGGACGCGCCCCTGGTCGGTGACGACGGCGGTGATCCGCTCACCGGTGCCCGAGCGCTCCAGCCGGGTCACCTCGTGCCCGTACCGGAAGTCGGCCCCCGCCTCGGCGGCCGACGCCGCCAGGGCGCGCGGCAGGGCGTGCATGCCGCCGCGCGGGAAGTAGACCCCGGCGACCGTGTCCATGTACGCGATCACCGCGTACGCGGCGAGGGCCCGGGCGGGCGGCACCCCCGCGTACAGCGCCTGGAAGGTGAACACGCGGCGCAGCCGCTCGTCGGAGAGGAAGCGGCCGATCCGGGCGTCCATCCTGCCGAACCCGCCGAGGGCGGCCAGCCGCGCCAGGTCGGGGTGCAGGAGCTGGAGCGGGGAGTCGAAGTTGGCGTCGATGAACCGCCGCATCTGCACCCGGTACAACTGCTCCAGCCAGACCCGCAGCCGCCGGTAGCCGAGCGCCTCGCGGGCCCCGGCGAACCGGGCGATCTCCTCCTCCATCGCCGCGCCCCCGGTGTGCACGTCCAGCGCGCTGCCGTCGGCGAAGCGGGCCCGGTAGGCGGGGTGCAGCGGCACCAGGTCCAGCCGCCCCGCCATCGAGTGGCCGACGGCGGCGAAGGCCTCCTCCACCAGGTCCGGCATGGTCAGCACGGTCGGCCCGGTGTCGATGCGGTAACCGCCCCGGTCCAGCAGCCCGGCCCGGCCGCCGGGCTCGTCGTCCCGTTCGATCACGGTGACCCGCCGGCCCGCGCCGAGCAGGTGCAGCGCGGCGGACAGCCCCGCCAGCCCGGCGCCGACCACCACGACGTGATCGGTGCGCCCCTTCAGGGCCTTCCCGGCCCCCGTCCCCGCCCTTGCCGCCGACGTCGGCGTCGGCCTGAGCCTGCTCATCGAGCCCACCGGACCCCCTCCTCGTCATGTTCGGCCGGTCGTGGACCACCACCGGCCGGCCTCGCGGCCCCCGCCGCCGGAACGGGCGGTGCCGCGACCGCCCCCGTCAACTCCCGCAGCCGCGCCTGCGCGTCGGGCAGCAGGGGCGCCGACGCCAGGTGCCGGTGGGCCACCGCCACGAGACGCGAGATCTTCGCCTCCGTCACGTCCCGCGCGCCGGTCTCCACCAGCACCTCCCGCACCCGCTCCACGCCCTCGTCACCGAGCGAGGGATTCCCGAGGCAGCGGTCCAGGAGAGCGGCCGCCGCCCGGTCGCCGGACGCCTCGGCGCGGGCCCTGGCGACCGCCGTCAGATACGTCAGCTTGCCGTCGCGCAGGTCGTCCCCGGCCGGCTTGCCCGTCTCGCGGGGATCGCCGAACGCCCCCAGCAGGTCGTCGCGCAACTGGAAGGCGATGCCCGCGCACCGGCCCGCGGAGCACAGCGCCCCGGTGGTGCGCTGGTCCGCCCCGGCGAGGGCCGCTCCCAGCGCCAACGGCCGCTCCACGGAGTACAGGGCGCTCTTGAGCGTCGCGGTACGGATCGCGGCGCCCACCGCCCGGGACCCCGAGGCCTGGCCGTGCAGGTCCAGGTACTGCCCGGCCACCATCTCGGTCCGCATCGCCCGCCACAGGGCGCGCACCCGCGCACGCACCTCCCCGCTCACCGAGCTCGCGTCCCAGGCCTCGGCGACCACGTCGTCGGCCCAGCTCAGCGCCAGGTCCCCGGCGAGCACGGCCGCGGCCCTGCCGAACGGCTCGCCCGGGCCGGCCGCCCCGGCACCGTCGTGGCGCGCGCCCAGCACCACGTGCAGGGCGGGCCTGCCCCGGCGGACGGGGGAGCCGTCCATCAGGTCGTCGTGCACCAGGGCACAGGTCTGGATGAGTTCGAGCCCGGCGGCCAGCCGCAGCGCGGTGTCGGCGGCGCCCGGACGCAGCCCCCCGGTGCAGGAGCGCAGCCCCCACCACAGGAACTGCGCCCGCAGCCGCTTTCCACCGCCGAGCGTGAAGTCGGCGACCCGCTCGGCCACGTCCGCCGCGAAGGTGGCGTCGAGCGCGGCGCACTCCCGCACCCGCTCGCCCAACACCCCCCGCAGAACCTCCCGCACGGCCCCCGGCACGTCCGCGTCCACGAGGTGCACGGCGGCGGCACGCCCCGGGGCGGCGGACTCCGGCCCGTGCGGCACCCGGCCCCGCGCCGGGGCGGCCCGCGGTTCGTGTGCCGCCCCGGGACGGAGCCGCCCGTTGCCCCAAGCGCTCTCGCTCGTCCGCGTACGGTGCATCGCACTGCCTTCCCTGGACGCCGGCCGGAATATGTCCTGCCTCTTCCGCCCGTCGGCCTCCTCCGGATGCAGCGGAATCCGAATATCCACTTCGGGCCGCCGTGGCCGGGCCGCCGGGGCACGGGTTCCGCGGGGCGCCTCATGGGCGGGCCCGGCGGGGGCAGACGGAAGTCCAGCGGCTCTGCCGGGGCCGCCGCGAAGCTCCTGAACCAGAGGAAGAACCCCATGCTCGCAGTCGAGAACATCCGTGACTGGCTCGGACGCGACGTCGTCGACGACGAGGGCGGCAAGATCGGTGTCCTGGAGTCCGTGTACGTCGACACGGCGACCGACCTGCCCGCCTTCGCGGCGGTGACGGTGGGCCTGCCCACCCGCAAACGCATCACCTTCGTGCCGTTGGAGGGCGCCTCGGTCTCCCCCGCGCACCTGCGGGTGGCCTGGCCGAAGCAGGTGGTGAAGGACGCCCCCTCCATCGACACGGACGGCGAGCTGACGGCCGACGAGGAGCTGCCGGTGTTCGCCCACTACAAGCTCGACTACGGGGTGGGCGGCACGCGCCGCCTGGCCCGCCGCTGACTCCGGGGGCGCACGCGGGGTCTTCCGGCACGGGACGGTCTCGGACGGCGCACGGCCGGCCGGGCGCGCGTCGCCCCGCCCTCCTCCGGACGGCGCACGGCCCGCCGGGCGTGCCCCGCCCCGCCCCTACCGGCCCCCGAGCGCCCTCACCTCGCGCGCCGTGTCCCGCGCCGCCGGGCGCCGAGCCGCACCTCGGCGCGCACCGGCGTCGGCGCGAGTGCCGCCCGTACGGCGGCCAGCGGCCCGGCCTCCACCTCCCGGAGCACTTCCCCCGGCGCGGCGCACGGCTCCAGGTCGACGGTCAGCCGGACGTGCACGACGTGCTTCGCCCGGCCCAGCGCGACCCGGGCCCCCCGCACCCCGGCCACGTCCGCCGTCCGCGACGCCAGCACGGCCCGCAGGGCGCCCGGCTGAAGCCACAGGCCCGGCCGCCCCAAGGGCAGGCGGGCCCGGGAGCGGGCCGACCGCACGACCGGCACGAGCAGCCGTACGACGCCCAGCAGCAGCGCCAGCGCCAGGGCCGCCAACACCGCCGGCGCCCACCAGGCGTACGCACCCGTCGCGCCCGCCTCGGCGCGCGGCAGCGGCCACCAGCCCGGCAGGCGGGCGCGCAGCCCGCTCGTCGGCCGTACGGCGACATGGCCCACGACCAGCCACAGCCCGGCCGCGAGGGACACCAGCCCCAGCAGCAGGAGCGCGGCCCGGGTCGTGAACGTCGTCGCGGGCGTGGTCGTCATGTCCCTGCCTCCTCGGTACGGCCGGACTCCCCGGCACGGCCCGGTGCGGCCCGCAGCCGTACGCGCGAACGCGGTGGCCGCGCCAGCCCCAGCGCGCCGAGCGCCCCCTCGACCGCCTCGGTCAGCCCGGTCTCGACAGCGGCGGGCTCGCCGTACCCGGCCAGCGCCCGGACCGTGACGCGACGACGGCCCGCCCGCACCCGGGCAGAGGTCACTCCCGGCACGGCCAGCGCCGTGTCCCGCACCAGCAGCGCGATCGCCGAACGGTCCAGCACGGCGCGGGTGCCGTTCGTCCGCACGGCCATCGGCAGCCGGTTACGCCATCCCGGCAGCACGGCCGCGCCCAGCACCCACAGCCCGAGGACGAGCGCCGCGAGACCCGCCACGAGCGCCGCCGGGTCCGCGAGGGAGGTGGTCGCCACCCGGTGCAGCACATCGGGGCGGGGCGCACCGGGCAGCACGTGCCCGGTGCGACGGGCGACGCCCTCGGCGAGCAGGTAGCCGCAGGCGGCCGTTCCCACGCACAGGACGAGGAGCGCGACGCCCCGGCGCGGCGACCACGGGCGGCGCGGCACGGTCGCAGGACACACCGGCCCGCCCGCCGCGGCTTCGACGCCGCCCGCATCCCCCGGCCCCTCCCGCGTGCCCGGCCCGCCCCCGGTCAGGGCCGTCACCCGTACCTCCGGCGGCGGCACCGTCAGACCCGTCAGCTCCGCCGTGGTGCGGGCCACGTGCCGCTGGACGTGTTCCGCCGTGCCGGCCAGGTCGGCCGCGTACGGCAGGGTCACGCCCAGCGCGACGGCGGCGGTGCGGCCGGTGCGTACGACCGACGCCGACGGCGGCCCGGCGCCGCCGGGGACGGCCTCCGCGCAGGACCGGGCGGCGATACGGCGTACCGCCCGGTCGCTGACGGTGGTGGACCCCCGCTCGGCGGGCGGAACGGCAGCCGCCCCGGCGGACGCGGGCGCGCTCACCGGGCCCTCCGGCGGCCCTCGCCCGGCCCGCCGGACCGGTCGAGCCGGTCCCACAGCCGCTGCCTCGCCTCCTCGTCCTCCAGGAGGTGCCCCACGGCCCACCCGGCGGCGCCGCAGAGCGCGACGACGAGGAAGGCGCCGAAGCCGCCGAACCAGCCGACGAGGCCGAGTGCGAGGCCCGCGAGGGCGCCCAGGGACGACCTGTTCATGCGACCCGGGCCTCGGCGCCGGATGCGTCGTCCTGGTCGTCGTCCGGCAGGTGGACGTCGTTGACCGTCACATTGACCTCCACGACCTCCAGGCCCGTGGTCCGCTCCACCGCCGAGACGACGTTCTCCCGCACGTCACGGGCGACGTCGGCGATGGACACCCCGTACTCCACCACCAGCTCCAGGTCGATGGCCGTCTGCACCTCGCCGACCTCGACCTTGACGCCCCGGCCCACGCTCGGCCGGCCGACCGGCACCCGGTCGCGGACCGCGCCGATGGTGCGCGACAGGCCGCCGCCCATGTCGTGCACGCCGGGGATCTCCCGGGCCGCGATTCCGGCGATCTTCACGACCACGAGGTCCGCGATGGCGGTCTTGCCCCGGGTGGCCGCGGGCTCGTCCGGGCCGGGCCTGCCGTGGCCCACCGAGGTCAGGTCCGAAGCGCCCCGGCGGGGGGCGGCGGCCGGGGAAGTGCCGGGGCCGGCGGTGCCGACGGGGCCGGCGGTCTGCTGCGAAGCCATGAGGAGTCTCCCGAAAGTAGCGCTGCTCTTGCTCGGTCACGCGTTGGACTCCGTACCCGCCGATCCGTTACGCGCCGATTCCGGATTCGTTCTTCCGGCTGGTCCGCGTGACGGAACGCGGCGAGCGGTGTCGAACACGCGCAGGGCCGAGGAGAGGAGCCGGCAAGTGCCCGGAAACGGGGATGACCAGAGTGACGGCGGCAACGCCGGCGACATCGCGGACGGCACGGCGGAGGACGTGCCCGACCGCCTGCTCGCCGTACGCGCGGGCGAGGGCGACGAGGGGGCCTTCGAAGTCCTCGTACGGCGGCACGGCCCGGAACTGCTGCGGCTGGCCACCCGGATGCTCGCCAGCACCACCGAGGCGGAGGACGCCGTGCAGGAGGCGTTCGTGAGCGCGTGGCGCAGCCTGCCGGAATTCCGCGGCGACGCGGCGTTCCTGACCTGGATGTACCGCATCGTCACCAACCGGTGCCTGAACCAGCTCCGCTCGCGGCGGCCCGTCACCCACCTCGACGCCGTCCCGGAGCACGAGACGCCGGGGCACGAGGGCTCCCCGGTGCGCGACGCCGAGGCCGGAGCCGCCCTACGGGAGCTCTCGCGGGCGCTGGAGGGCCTGTCGCCCGAACAGCGGGCCTGCTGGCTGCTGCGCGAGATGCACGGACTGTCGTACGAGGAGATCGCGGATACGGTCGGCATCAGTCCGCAAGCGGTACGCGGCCGGATGTTCCGCGCACGCCGAGCTCTGATGGAGGCGATGGCGGCATGGCGATGAACGGACACGGCGCCCCGCCGCACGACGGCGGACGCGAGCACGACGGCGGACGCGCATACGACGGCGGACGCGAGGACGACCAGTCGTGGGGTCCGGACGGCGAGGAGCTGCTGCCCTGCGGACGGCCGCTGTACGACGTGTGGACGCAGCACGAGGCAGCGCCCGGCGCGCAGGCGCCCCCGCGGCCCCCCGGCGGGCATCCCGCCGACTGCATCCACTGCGCGGCCGCGCTGGAGGATCTCCGTACGCTCGACGACTTCGTCCAGCGGACGCGCACCGAGGACGCGAACACGCCGCAACCGGACGCGTCGGCGGTCACCGCCCGGGTGATGGACCTGGTACGCCTCGAACTGCGGCCCGGCCGGACCCTCCCCCTGGGCGAACCCGAGGAAGACCATTGGATCGTGGAGGCCGCCGCGGCGAAGACCCTGCGGAGCGCCGCGGAGACGGTCGCGGGCGTACGGGCGGGAAGCTGCCGCGTCGCACCGGCGGCCGGACCCGGGGCGGACGCACGGGCCCCGGCACGGGTCACCGTCGAGGTGGAGGCGGGGGCCCGGCGCGCCCTGCCCGAACTGGCGGACGCGGTGCGCCGGGCCGTGGCCCGGGCCGCCGACGACGCGCTCGGGATGCGGGTGGGCGCGGTGGACGTACTGGTGGTCGACCTCTTCGACGAGGACGGTCCCGCGGCCGGTGAGGAGCTGTGATGACGGACGACGTGGGCGCGACGGGGAACGCCGCCCCCCGCGAGACGGGCGAGCGGCTGGCGCGGGCGGTCGCCGGGGCCGCCGCCGAGGTCGCCGGCGTGGCGTTCCTGCGCCCCCGGCTGAGCGATCTGCTGCGGGGCTCGGCGGCGGCCGCCCGCCTGCGGCGCGGGCCCGCGGCCGACCGGGGCCCGGCGGGCGTGCGGGTGCGCCGGGACCCGGACACCGCGCGGTGGCTCGTCGACGTGCAGTTCACGGTGCGCCGGGGCCACCGGGCGGTGGACGTCGCGCGGGCGGTCCGGGCGGCGGCCGAGCGGGCGGCGGGCGGGCTGCCGGTGGAGATCACGGTGACGGTCGCCGGGATCGGCTGACCTGCGCGGCCCGCCCCGCGCGGCCCCGTCAGTCCAGGGGGGCGCCGGTGGCGAGCAGGTGGTGCAGCAGGGTGCACCACACCCCGGCGGCGACGAGGGCGTGGCGCATCCGCCGTCGGCGCGGCGGGGACACCGGATCGGGCCCGGGGCCCACCGGAAGCGGCCGCACCGCCGCCGTCGGCAGCCGGCCGGGCACGGGCCGCGCCGCCGCGGTCCGCCGAGCCGGTCCTGTGCGCGGGCGGCCGGTCACGAGCCGGTGCGGCCCGGGCACCGGCCGCGCGAGCGGCTCCGGGGCGGGCGCCGGCCGCACCGGCAGGCGCACCGGCCGGAAGGACTCCGCCGCCTCGCGGCGCCCCGCCCCGCGGACCGCCCCGGCCTCGGCGAGCCCCGTGAGGAAGTGTGCGTAGGCGACCCGGCGGCGGCCCACGGGGGAGGTGCGCCCGGTCTCCCAGGACCGCACGGTGGCCACGGTGACCCCGAAGGCCGCCGCCACCTGACGCCGCGTCAGCCCCCATTCCTCACGCAGGAGCCGACGGGCTGCCGGTGCGGGCAGCGCGGGCGGTGCGGAGTCGGGGGACCGGCGGCCGTGGTCGGCGGAATGCTGCTGAGGGAGCGTCAGGAGAGTCATGTCCGTACGACAATCACCACGCACCCCGGTCACGGCCCGTCCCGGAACATCACCCGTTCAGACCTGCCGGGCGCGCACCCCGCACCCGGCAGGCGCAGCACACCCGCCCCCTCAGCCGTCCACGCCGGTGAACAGCCCTCCGAACCGCTTCCGCAGCTCCGCCTTCTGCACCTTCCCCATGACGTTGCGCGGCAGCTCCGCCACGACCCGCACCGCACGCGGGTGCTTGTACCGGGCCAGGTCGCCCGCGATGAACTCCAGCAGTTCCGCCGGGTCGGGCCGCCTGCCCGCCGCGGGCACGACGACGGCCACCACCGTCTCCCCGAAGTCCGGGTGCTCCACCCCCACCACGGCCGACTCCAGCACCGCGGGATGCGCGTCGAGCAGCGTCTCGATCTCCTTGGGGTAGACGTTGTACCCCCCGGAGATCACCAGGTCCTTGTCCCGCCCGACGATGCACAGGTAGCCGTCCTCGTCGACCCGGCCCAGGTCGCCGGTGATGAAGAAACCGTCCGCCCGGAACTCGGCGGCGGTCTTCTCCGGCATCTGCCAGTAACCGGTGAAGACGTTCGGGCCGCGCACCTCGATGCCGCCCGTCCCGCCGTCGGGCAGCGCCTTCCCGCTCTCGCGGTCCACCACGCGCACCTCGACGCCGGGCAGCGGCCTGCCGACGGTGCCGGGTTTGCGCGGGCCGCCCTCGTACGGGTTGGTGGTGTTCATGCCGGTCTCCGTCATCCCGTAGCGCTCCAGGACGGAGTGCCCGGTACGGGCCTCGAAGGCCTGGTGGTCGCTCGCCCGCAACGGGGCCGAGCCGGAGACGAACAGCCGCACCGAAGCGCAGACTTCGGGGGTCAGCCGTTCGCTCGCCAGCATCCGGGTGTAGAAGGTGGGCACGCCCATGAGCACCGTGGCCCGGGGCAGCAGGTCCAGAACCGCCTCCGTGTCGAACCCCGGCAGGTAGTGCATGGAGGCGCCGGCCGCCAGGACCATGTTCGCGGCGACGAACAGCCCGTGGACGTGGAAGACCGGCAGCGCGTGGATCAGCACGTCGTCGGACGTGAACTGCCAGGCGTCCAGCAGCGCACGGCAGTTGGAGGCGAGATTGCCGTGGGAGAGCATCGCCCCCTTGGAGCGCCCGGTGGTGCCAGAGGTGTAGAGGATCGCCGCCGGGTCGTCGGCCGAGGCGTCGAAGACCTCCTCGTGCTCCGGGGAGCCGTGGCCCTCCAGGAGCGTCCCGTCCCCCTCGGTGCCGAGGGTCTCGACGACCGGGCCGGCCCCCTCGCGGTGCGCGGAACCGGCCGTGCGCCGCGGTGAACGGACGAGCACCCCGGGCCGCGCGTCGTCGAGGAAGTACGCCATCTCGGCATCGGTGTAAGCGGTGTTGAGCGGTAGGTAGACCCCGCCGACCCGCAACGTCGCCAGATACAGGGCGATCGCCTCCGGGGACTTCTCCACCTGCGCGGCGACCCGGTCGCCGGGGCGGACGCCGTCGGCGACGAGCCGGGCCGCGATCCGCCGTACCGTGCGCGCCGTCTCGTCGTAACGGACCCGACGCCCGTCGGGCAGCTCGAAGAGCACCTTGTCCGGCCGCCGCTCCGCCTGCTCGACGAAGGACCGGTGGAGGGTCGTGAAGGGAGGCATGGGCCTGGGTTCCTCTCGTTCGTACGGTTTCGGGCGTTGCGGAGCCGTGGCGGCGTCCGGCAGCCGGTCCGCGCTCGCGGCAGCCGGGCGTGAAGTCCTCGGGCCGGCGCCCCGACCGCGCGGGCCGGTACCGGTGGTCGTCCTTCGCGTCGCAGGGCTGCCGCCAGTCTGTGCGGAGCCGTTCGCGGGCCGGCGGAGCTGCGGCCCCGGCACGGGAACGGACCGGGGGCGCATCCGCCCCGCCCCTCCGCGCCGGACTCCCCCGGAGCCTGCCGAAATCGGCCCCCTTCACCGGCCGTTCACGAGCGGGGCGCCCCGGGCGGAATCCGCTCCTGTTATCTTTGCGTGACTTCGCGAACGTGACCTTCCGTGATGCTTCGGCCTGGGGCAGCTAACAGCAGGACGGGAATGACCAAGCACGACAGCTTAGACAGGGCCACGCAGGCCGTACGTGCGGCACTGGCGCCGGGCCGGGGCCGGAGGAAGCGGACCGGGACGCGGTCGGCGAGGCTGCGGCTGAGGCTGCCCGGGCGGCCGGACTACCCCCGGCCCGGTAGGCACGGCTGGCAGCGGTGGGTGCCCTCGTGGCGTCATGTGCTGGGCACGGCCGTGGTGTTCGTCGGGCTGCTGACGGCGACCGTGGCCATCGCGTACGCCCGCACGGAGATACCCGACGACCTCAACGCCTTCGCCACCCAGCAGGACAACGTCTACTACTGGGCGGACGGCACGCCCATGGCGCGCACCGGCTGGGTGAGCCGGCAGGAGATGAGCCTGGAGAAGGTTCCCGAACACGTCCGCGGGGCGGTGCTGGCCGCCGAGAACCACAGCTTCTACTCGGACCCCGGCGTCTCCTTCCAGGGCGTCACCCGCGCGTTCTGGCGGACGGTCAGCGGCGGGGACACCCAGGGCGGCTCCACCATCACCCAGCAGTACGTGAAGAACGTCTACCTCTCGCAGGACCGCTCCTTCTCGCGCAAGTTCACCGAGATGCTCATGGCGATCAAGCTCGACCGGCAGCGGACCAAGGACCAGATCCTGGAGGACTACCTCAACACCAGTTGGTTCGGGCGGGGCTCCTACGGCCTGCAACGTGCCGCCCAGGCGTACTACGGCAAGGAAGTCACCCAGCTCAACGCCAGCGAGGGCGCGTTCCTCGCCGCCCTGCTCAAGGGCGCGGCGCTCTACGACCCCACCCTCGGCCCCGAGAACCGCGAACGCGCCGTCGAGCGGTGGAAGTGGACGCTGGACCGCATGGTGGAGGTCGGCGGGCTGAGCCGGTCCGAGCGGGCCCGGTACACCGCGTTCCCCGAGCCCCGGGCGGCCCCCAGGACGACCAGCGCGAGCGGGCAGGACGGCTATCTGGTGGCGCTCGCCGAGTCGTACGCGAAACGCACGGGCAAGATCCCCGACGCGGCCTTCGACCTCGGCGGCTACCAGATCTACACGACCTTCGACAAGCGGAGGACGACCGCCCTCACCGCGGCGGTCAAGAAGTCGCGCGACTCCCTGGACCCCACGGCGCGCGCCGACGACCGGCACACCAAGTTCGGAGCCGCCACGATCGCCCCCGACGGGCGGATACTCGCGGTGCACGGCGGCCCCGACTTCCAGCGGCAGGCCTTCAACGAGTCCAACACGGCCACCGTCCCCGCGGGTTCGTCGTTCACCCCCTTCGTCTACGCGGCCGCGCTGGAGCACGGCGTCCGGCGCGGGCGCACCGGCCCCCGCACCCCCGTCACCCCGTGGACCCTGTACGACGGGAACGACGACGTGCCGCTGATGACCCCGGAGGGCCCCTACTGGGACCGGGGCGGCAAGATGGTCAAGGGCCGCAACGACGGCGGGCGCTCCTACGGCCGCATCCCCCTGCGGGACGCTCTGGCGCGGGGCGTGCACACCCCCCTGCTCCAGCTCGGCATGGACGTCGGGCTCGACCTGGTGCGCAGCACCGCCCAGAAGTCCGGGATGCTCGCCGCCAACTTCGGCCCGCCGGTGCCCGCCTTCTCGCTGGGCAACTCCACCCCGAGCGCCATCCGCACGGCCAGCGCCTACGGGGTGTTCGCGGGCGGCGGCCGGCACACGGACCCGTACTCGGTACGGAGGATCACCCGCAACGGCGAGCCGGTGCCGCTGCCCCGCCCGCGCTCGACGCGCGCCCTGAGCCCGGCCGTGGCGGACCGGGTCACCGAGGCCCTCACCCGCCCCGGCGACGACTTCGCCGGCCAGACGGGCACCACCCCCGACGACACCGCGCGCTGGTACGTCGGCTCCACCGAGGAGGCGTCCACGGCGGTCGTCGTCTACCGCATGGACCTCACCAAGAGCCTCGCCCCCCTGCCCCTCAAGGCGCTGGGCCGCAACCCCGCGGCGGCCCGGAGGATGCCCGCCGAGATCTGGGACCGCTACACGGCCGCCCTGCGACGCTGACCCGCACCGTCCTGCCGCCGCCCCGCCCCGCCCGCCCTTCCCCTCTGTCTGGAGCAGTCGCGATGATCTGGAAGAAGTCGGCCCCGCTGCGCGCTCGGATACGCACCCGGCCGGCCGTCAGCCTCGGTGTCGCCGCCGTGCTCGTCGCGTCGCTCTCCACCGCGGTCGCCGTGTCGGTGTCCGACGCCCCCTCGGACGGGACGCCGGGCACCGGTCCCGGATCGCGGGCGACCGCGGCCGCGCCGAAACCCACCGACGGCAAGCGGCAGCCGGGCACCGGCAAGGGCAAGGAGGAGAAGTGGGACGGGCAGGTGCGGGTGCTGGGGGACGGCTCCACGTCCTACACCGGCCCGCAGCCCGGCCAGTTGAAGGCGGAGCGGCTCAAGCCGGGGCAGAAGCCGCCCCAGTTCGTGGTGTTCTCCTGGGACGGCGCGCTGGAGGGCGACGACCGGCTGTTCTCCCGCTTCCGGCGCGTGGCCAAGGAGAGCAAGGCCCACATGACGTTCTTCCTCACCGGCATCTATCTGCTGCCGAAGGAGAAGAAGGACCTGTACCGGCCGCCGCAGCACAAGACCGGGGCGGCGGCGATCTCGTACCCGACGGACGCGCACATCCGCATGACGCTGAAACAGCTCGCCGGGGCCTGGAAGGAGGGGAACGAGATCGGCTCGCACTTCAACGGCCACTTCTGCGGCAAGAAGGGCGGCGGCAAGTGGAGCACGGCGGAGTGGACGTCCGAGATCGACCAGTTCTACTCCTTCGTGCAGAACTGGAAGACCAACACGGGCATGAAGGACCTCGATCCGCTGCCCTTCGACCCCACCCGTGAGGTCGTGGGCGGCCGGGCGCCGTGCCTGGAGGGCCAGAAGACCCTCCTACCGGCGACCAAGCCCTTCGGCTGGCGCTACGACGCCAGCTCAGCGGGGGACTTCCAGATCTGGCCCGCCAAGAAGGACGGCGTCTGGGACCTGCCGCTGCAACTGCTGCCCTTCCCCCGGAAGCAGTTCCAGGTGCTGTCCATGGACTTCAACTTCCTCTACAACCAGTCGAAGGGCAGCACCGAGGGGAACCCGGCCATGCACCAGACCTGGCGGAAGGAGGCCAGGGACGCCTACCTCGCGGGATTCCGGCGGGTGTTCCACGGCAGCCGGGCCCCGATGTTCATCGGGAACCACTTCGAGGACTGGAACGGCGGGATCTACATGGACGCCGTCGAGGACGTGATGCGGGACGTCTGCCCCCGCAAGGAGGTGCGCTGCGTCTCCTTCCGCGAACTGACCGACTGGCTCGACGCGCAGGACCCCAAGGTGCTGGCCCGCTGGCGGCTGCTCGACCCCGCCCAGCCGGCGGGCTGGGGCACGGCCGGGTGACCCCCCGGCCCGGCGACGGCCCCACGTCGGGGACGCCGGACCGCCGGGACGCGCTCCACCGGTCCGCCCGTACGCGGCAGGGCAGACGCGGGGAACGGGCGGGACGCCGGTCCGCCCGGAGAGTTCCCCCTTCTGCGGCGGACCGGGAACTCCGGGACGCGCACCGCCGTTCAGGTCACTGACGGCCGACGGGACGGAGCCGTCGGTTCACCGCGTGAACTGCAGATTCCGTACGACGATCCGGCCGGGGGCGAACAGGCGTGCAGCACCTCCGCGCACACTCCGCGCGTCCGGCCGCGGTCGTGCTCTCCGCCCTGTTCGCCCTTCTGACCCTCCTCTCGCCCGCGTCGGCCACCTCGGCCTCCCGCCCCACCTCGGCGGGCGCGGTGGCCGCGACCGCGCGGGCGCAGGCGTGGGCGACCGCCGACGCGCAGCGGCCCCACACCGTGGTGCGCCCCGCACCCGGCCACGGCGACGCCGTGCCGTACCCGCCCCCGCCCTGCCCGGGCCCCGGCGCCGGGGCAGCGGCCCCGCACCGCGCTGTCGGCGGCCCCGCCGTGGCCGTCACGGCCGTGGCCGTCACGGCGGGCCGGGACGTGTCCGCGCATCTCCCGCGCGGCCCGCCGTCCCGACGGAGCACTGAAGTCCTCATCGACGTCTGACCACTGGCCTCCGCGCCCGGGACAGACGTCGGCTCCGTCTGCCTGCCCCACGTGGAGACCCCATGTCACGCGCGCCCCTGTGGCGGGCGATCATCGCCCTCGGTGTGATCGCCGCCTCGCTCTTCTTCGCCCTCACCCAGTCCGCCCGCCTCGGCCTCGACCTGCGCGGCGGTACCCAGATCGTGCTGGAAACCAAGAACTCACCCGTGGTCGAGGCCAACGCCGAATCGACCCAGCGGGCCCTGGAAGTGCTCCGCCAGCGCGTCGACGCGCTCGGCGTGTCCGAACCGAGCCTCTACCGATCCGGCGAGCGGCGGATCTTCGTCGAGCTGCCCGGCGTCCAGGACCCGCGCGAGGCCGCCGAGGTCATCGGCCGCACCGCCCAACTGACCGTCCACCCGGTGCTCGGCGCGGCGGACAAGCCGGACGAACGCAAGGGCGAACCGGCCAAGGACGGCTCGCGCACCCTGGCCGACCCCGGCCGGCCGGGGGCGTTCCTCGAACTCGGGCCCACCGCCCTCACCGGCGAGGGCGTCCGGGACGCCGACGCCGTGCTCGACCAGCAGACGATGTCGGGCTGGACGGTCGGCCTCGCCTTCCGCGAGCAGGCGGGCAAGGACTGGGCGCGGGTCACCGGGGCCGCGGCCTGTGCCCCGCAGGACGCCCCCGAACGGCGCGTCGCCATCGTCCTGGACGGAAAGATCCTCTCGGCGCCCGGCGTCACCGCCGACGTGGCGTGCGAGGTCGGCATCATCGGCGGTTCCACGCAGATCACCGGCGGCTTCAGCCGGGCGGAGGCCCACGAGCTGGCCGCGCTCGTCAAGGGCGGCGCGCTGCCGGTGCCCATCGAGGTCGTGGAGCAGCGCACCGTAGGACCCACGCTCGGCGCCGACGCCATCGCCGCCAGCACCCAGGCCGCCGTCATCGGACTCGCCCTGACGGGGCTGTTCATCGTCGTCGTCTACCGGCTGCTCGGCGCCCTGGCCACCCTCGCGCTCGCCCTGTACGGGCTGATCTCCTACGCCGCACTCGTCGCCCTGGGCGCGACCCTGACCCTGCCCGGACTCGCCGGCTTCGTCCTGGCGATCGGCATGGCGGTGGACGCGAACGTGCTCGTCTTCGAGCGCGCCCGCGAGGAGTACCTGGGGGCGCGCGCCCCGAAGTCGTCTCCGGCGCCCCTGGACAAGCCGCTCAGCACCGGTTTCCGCAAGGCCTGGAGCGCGGTCGTCGACTCGAACGTGACCACGCTGCTCGCGGCCGGCCTGCTCTTCTTCTTCGCCACCGGGCCCGTCAAGGGCTTCGGCGTCACCCTCTCCATCGGCGTCCTCGTCTCGATGGTGTCGGCCCTGGTGATCACCCGCACCCTCGCCGACTTCGCGATCCGCCGCCGCTTCGTCCGCGACCGGCCCGGCCTGACCGGGATCACCTCCCGTGGCCGGGTCCGTTCCTGGCTCGCCCACCGCAGGCCCCGCCTGGTGCACCACCGGCGCCGCTGGCTCGGCGTCAGCGCGCTGCTGATCGTGGCCGCCGTCGCCGGGATCGGCCTGCGCGGCCTGGAGTTCGGGGTGGAGTTCACCGGCGGCCGTCTGGTGGAGTACAGCACCAGCACGCCCGTGGACGTGGACGCGGCGCGTACGGCGGTCACGGACGCCGGGTTCCCGCGTGCGGTCGTGCAGGAGTCGGGGGCCGGAGGCATCTCCGTACGCACCGGGGAGCTGAGCAACGACGAGCAGCACACGATCAGGACGGCGCTGGCCGCCGAGGGCGGCGAAGTCACCGTCGAGCGCGACGAGTTGATCGGACCGAGCCTCGGCGACGAACTGCGCCGGTACGCCCTCATCGCGCTCGGCATCGCCGTCGCCACCCAGATGGTCTACCTCAGCGTGCGGTTCCGGTGGACCTTCGCCGCCGCCGCGGTGTCGGCGATGGTGCACGACATCGTGCTGGTGGTGGGCCTGTTCGCCTGGCTCGGCAGGCCCGTCGACAGCGTCTTCCTGGCGGCCCTGCTCACGGTCGTCGGATACTCCGTCAACGACACCGTCGTCGTCTTCGACCGGGTGCGCGAGGCACGCCGCCGCGACCCGGCGGCGGACCTGGAAACCACCGCGAACCAGGCCGTCATCCAGACGCTGCCGCGCACGGTGAACACCGGGATGGGCGCGCTGTTCATCCTGGCGGCCCTGGCCGTGCTCGGCGGCGACTCGCTCGCCGACTTCTCCGTGGCGCTGATCGCGGGCGTGCTGATCGGCATGGCGTCGACGGTCTTCACCGCCGTGCCGATCGCCGTGCAGTTGGAGGGCAGCCGCCCGGCGCCGCCGACGCGCCCCCGGCGCGGCGGGACCGGCGGAACGGGCAGCCCGCTGCAGCGGCGGGAGCGGGACACGGGCGCCGTGGTGTGAGCACGGTGAGGTGAGACCTCACCCGCTGCCGGCCGGGGCCCGGGAGCCACGGCCGGCAGCGGGGAGACCAGATGGACGGTGCCGGAGAAACGGGAGAAAGCGGAACCCGCGACCTCGTGCCGGCCGCGCGGAAGGCCGCGCCGTCGGGCTCAGTCCCCGTCGGTCTCGACCCGGGTCAGGGTTTCGGCGATCATGCGGACCGCGAAGCCGTGGTCGCCGGCGATGCGGTTGATGTGCTCGGCGACCAGGAACACCGTGGCTTCGAGGGCGTTCATCTCCTCGGGCGTCCAGTCCCCGTACTGGCTGCGCCAGCCGTTCGGGCTCACCTGGGTGCCGGCCGCGACGACCAGGGCGACCATGGTGGGGACGGTCTGCGGCCGGACGCTCCTGGGCATCATGCGCAGCGTGGCCACCAAGGGGGGCACGACGTATTCGATGACGTCCTTGTCGCCGTGTTCATGCGTGCGGCGCAGCCACTGCATGAACATGTAGAGCAGGGTGCAGGTGCCGTCGAGCAGTTCCTGCACCCCCTCGGCGCCCGCCGACGCCACGAAGAGCCTGTTCAGCTCGCGGCGTTCGGCTTCGGCGCCGTCCTCGGACTCGTCCTCGGGCTCGTGGATCTCCTTGATCCGCGCGTCCACCATCAGGAGCGCGGCGCCCACGTCACCGACCGGAGCCTCCGCCGGGTCCCACACTGGGGGCACAGGTCATCTCCTCACCTCGACCGCGAGAGCACGGGTGTCCGTACCGTAGCGCGCGGAACGGGCGGCGGTACGGCGAATGCGACTCCCGGCGCCGGCCGGACGCGAGGAGGCCACGCGTACCGCGGCCCCCTGCTCGGGAGCGTTCCCGTGTCCGATCAGCGTCAGCACTTCGGCGGTGGTCCGGACGTCGCCGAACGACCGGTGGACGGTGTGGAGGGCGGAGTTGCAGTTGTGGTCCAGGCCGCGGCGGGCCGTGTTCGCGTCGGCGACCCTCAGCACACGCAAGCCGCTGGTGGCCGCGTCCCGGGCCGAGGACTCGCCGCACACGTCGGTCGGCGTTCCGGTGACGAGGACGGGGTCGACGCCGCGCTCGGCCGGACGGCCGGGCAGCCGACGGGCGGTCCGCTGAGCGCTCCGGGGCACCTCCCGCTCCCATCGGCGGCGGCCGCACGGCGGAACGTCACCGGCAGGCGCGTCACGCCGCCGGGGGGACGCGGAGGTGCCCCGCCGCCCCTCCCCGGACGACGCCGACGTCACTTCCCGGCAGCGCCTCGCGCAGCCGACGGCAGCAGCTGTGCGGCAGCCACCTCCTCCAGGTGCACCACCACGTCGTACGAACGGGACAACGAGAACGGCAGCTCCGCCCCCGGGCCCGGATAGGCGGTGCCGATGGACTTGGTGTTGCGCGGCGTGGCCAGCCAGCTCCGTCCCGGCTCCCGGACGTTGCGCAGATCCACGGCGAAGTCCCGGTGGCGGACCCGGTCCAGGGTGTTCTCGTTGCTGCCCGGCTTCGCGTGCCCCAGACGGAACTCGCGCACCTTCCCCTCCTCGCCGACCGCGTTGAACGAACCCCGGTCGAAGGTGGTGCCGATGCTCAGGTAGTTCTTGCCCAGCTTGTCGCGGAGGAAGGCGCCCTGGACCTTCGGGTACGCCTCCGGGAGCGGGGTGTGCAGGGAGACGTGCGCGTTGTGGGCGGCCAGCAGGACCTTGTCGCCGGTGTGACGCTGCCACCACAGCACGTTGTCCGCCATCGCCGAGTCCCGGTAGCGCCGCGACTCCGCACCCTGCGCGGGGTCCTCGAAGTCGAAGGCGTACCCGCGGGCGGTCTGGTCGACGGCGGTGGCATGCTGCACGGCCCACGCGTGCGCCTCGCGCGCCGACTCCGCCTTCGCACCGCCACCGCCCGCGGGCTTCTGCTGCTTGAGCAGTGCCAGCGCCTTCGCCGTCCGCTCCGCGATCGACTTCCGCTCGGCCAACGGCAGTTCCAGGTAGGACGCCAGGTGGGCCTCCATGGCGGCCGTCGGCCGCAGCCCCCGGTACAGCTCGGTGAAACGGGGGAGCAGCGCGGGGTGGTGGGCGGCCACGTACGAGGTGATCCGGTCGTAGAGTTCGGGTCCGGCGAATCCGAAGTCGTTGCCGGTGAAGTGCACCGGGTCCTGCGGGTGCTGACGGTTGTAGGCGCGCATCCAGAGCAGCAGGTCGCGGTAGTCGGTGTTGTTCCACCAGGAGTAGGAGCCCTGGAACTCCTCGTCCATGATCTTCCGCAGGTCGCCCTTGCCGTGGACGACGTAGTCGTTGAGGCGCATCCCGCTGCCCCAGCTCGTCTCCAGGGAGAAGGCGCGGAAGCCCTTCTCGGTGACAAGGTAGCGGAAGACGCGGTGCTTCAGCGCGAGGAACTCGTGCGAGCTGTGGGTGGCTTCGCCCAGACCCACCACCTTGGCGTCCCGCACCATGCGCCCCAGCGGACGCAGGTCGTCCAGGGCGCCTCGGGGATCGGTGGTGCGCAGCGGGTGCGCGGCACGTTCGAGGGCGGTCACCGGCGACGCCGTCGACGGCTTCGCCGCAGTGGCAGACGTGGCCGCGCCGGCGGAGTCGGCGGAGGAGGCGGGCGCGAGAGCCACCGTACCGAGAGTGACGAGCAGGGCCAGAGCGGCTGTTGAGCTGTGCTTCTTCATGTCTCAAGAGTGTCGGGCGATACGGAAGCGAACCATCCGCTCAGCACCCGGCACGGGGTGTACCCCACACCACCCTCCGCCCGTGCTCTGCCCGCACCCCTCCCACCCCCCTCTCCGCCGTCACCGCCGTCATCGGGACGGCTGCACCGAGGCCGAAAGCATGCAGGCCCTCTCCTCGCCCAAGCGCGAGGTTCTGCGCGTGATCGAGACAGCCGACCGGAAGACCCGGACGCGGACCTGCCCGGGCGGCGGGACCCCGCGGGCTCCATCGCCAAGGCCAACAGGGCCGCCTGCCCGCGTGACCCCGCTGCCCGACGGCTGCTGTGGAGGCGGCGGACGCCGGACACCGATGCCGCCGTCAAGCTGAGGGCCGCCGCCGAGACGGCCCGCAGCGCGTCAGCCCGGCATCACGTGCCGGTGAGGATCTGCCGGATGCCGTCCCGGAAGCCCGTGACCGGGAAGTCGGGGAACCGCGCGGCGAACTTCGAGGAGTCGAAGACGTTGTCCTGCCGGTAGCGCGGCAGCAGTTCCTCCGCCTCCTTGACGGCTGGGTTGATGAGCCCGCCGAGCCTGAAGGCCCAGCCGGGGACCGTGGAGTAGGGAATCTTCCTCCCGGTGATCTGCGAGGCCGCGCCGATCATGTCGTGGTAGGTCGGGCGGTCCGGGTCGACCGGCAGATGCCAGGTCTGACCGTACGCATCGGGGGTGTTCCCGATGCGGGCCATGGCCCGGCTGGCGTCCGGGGTCCAGATCAGGGTGCGCCGGGTGTGCGCGTTGAGCGGCACCATCGGCCGCTTCTTCTCCTTGATGCGGTGGAAGACGGCCGAGTTGGTCAGGCTCTGGGTCTTGCCGGGGCCGTAGAACTCGGGGGCGCGGCACACCACCGCGTCGATCGTGCCCGCGTCCATCTCCGTCAGCAGCGTCGTCGCGATCCGGGCACGCACGGCTGCTTTGCGGCCGGCCGGCTCGAACGCCGTGTCCTCGGTCTGGGGCACGGAGGTCCGCGGGTACATGTAGGTGTTGTCGAAGAAGACGAGTTTGCTGCCGTGCTTGCGGCAGGCGGCGATCGTGTTGGCCATCATGGCCGGGAACCGCTGTTCCCACAGCGCGGAGTCCATGGGCAGGCCGACGGTGAGGTAGACGATGTCGCTTCCCGCCACCGCTGCTTCGGTGGCCTCGGCGTCCATCAGGTCCGCGGGCACGAGCTGGTCGCTTTCGTGCACCTTGCGGGGGCGCCTGCTGACCAGGCGGATGTCGTGGGTGTACGCGCGGTGCAGTTCGCGGGTGAGCTCTTCGGCGATCTGGCCGCCGGATCCGAGCACGGTCTGCATGGGGGGCTGCCCTTCGGGACGGAACGGGGGTGTGGGGGGTACGGGCTGTCAGAGCAGCGCGGCGACCTTGGCCGCGGTCTCCTTGGCCGATCCGGGGTTCTGGCCGGTGACGAGCCTGCCGTCGACGACGGTGTGGGAGACGAACGGCAGCAGCGCCTTCGAGTAGCGCGCGCCGCGCTCCTTCATCCGCTCTTCGATGTTGTACGGCACGAGCTTGTCGACGCGGGCGAGGACTTCCTCCCGCCAGGAGAACCCGGTGAGGTCGCGGCCGGCGACGAGGTGGCCTCCGTCGGAAAGGGTGGTGTCGAGCAGTCCGCAGTATCCGTGGCAGACCGCGCCGACGACGCCGCCGTGCTCGTAGATCTCCCGGGTGATCCGTTGCAGCCCCTCGCTGGCGGGGAAGTCGAACATCACCGCGTGGCCGCCGGTGAAGTAGATCGCGTCGTAGTCCGCCGGGTCGATCCGCTCGGGGCCCGCGGTGTCGTCGAGCAGTGCCATGCGGGCCGGATCGGTGTGCCAGGCCTTGGCGGACCTGTCGTAGGCGGGGAACTTCAGGGAGCGCGGCTCCAGCGGCGACCTCCCGCCCGCGGGGCTCACGATCGTCTGCTCGAAGCCGTGCTCCTCGAAGATGTCGTAGGCATGGGTCAGCTCCGACAGCCAGAGCCCGGTCGGGTGCGAGGGGTCGGTCTCGTAGTGGTCGACGTTGGTGACGACGAGCACGATGCGCTTGCTCATGGGACCTCGTTCACGGGCTGGACGACGGGGGGAAGACGGCGGCGACGGCCGAACGGACGCGCTCGTCGACGGCGGCGGGATCGGCGGAGGAGAGCTTGCCGTCGAGGTGCAGGAAGGCCAGCCCGTGAGCGAGCGACCACCCGGCGGTGGCCAGGACGACCGGATTGGACGCGGGGAAGACCTCGGCCATGATGCCTTCGAGGAGGTCGTGCAGCGCGGCGGACGCGCGCACCCTCTCGTCGTTCCGGTCGTCACACGCCTGCCCGAACATGAGCCGGAACAGCGCCGGCCTGCGCAGAGCGAAACGTACGTACCCGACGGCGAACTCACCGAGCTCGGCGGCGGACGCCGGCCTCGGCCCCCCAGGAGCGAGGTCGCTCATCAATTCGCGCAGCCCATGGACGGCCAGCGCCGATTCCAGCTCCTCGCGGTCGGCGAAGTGCCGGTACGGAGCGGCGGTGGACACACCGGCCCGACGGGCGAGCGCACGCAACGAGAAGGGCTCGCCCGCCTCCAGCATCTCCAGGGCGGCTGCCACGAGCGCCGCTCGCAGATCACCGTGGTGGTAGCCGGGCCTGGCCGGTTTCGCGTCCATCAGCACCTCTCAAAGTAAGCACTGCTCACATTACCATGCGGCGAGTACGGGAGGCCGCTCGGCGGACCCTGGCGGGCACGGGTCGAGGAGTTGCTGAAGCGCTTCTCGCAGGACGCGCGGCCGCCGACGTCCGACCACGGTGCGGACGCACCGGCGGGCGCCGGCGACGTGGCCGACCGCACGCGGCAAGGCGGGAGCACACGCCGTGCCCTCGCGCCCGACGACGCCCCGCCACCCCGCAGGATCACCCAGCGGGGGGCGTCGCACGACCGGAGCGCTCGCTGCTCACGTACTGGTCCAGCGGCTCGTTGTACGTGGTGGACGGGAGCACCGGGCCACTGTTTCCCTCTCCGGCTCGGGCGAGTCGTGCCGCCCGGTCGCGACCGCCTGCGGGCGGGGCCTCGCCGCGCGGCGGATGACGCGGCAAGTACCGCGGCGGAGTGATGGAGGCGGAACCGCCGCCCGTTGTCGGTTCCGGTACTCTCGGCGCCATGTCTGCTGCTTCGTGCGCGGCCTGTGCCGCAGTGACGAGGACGTTCCGCTAGCGGCGGGGCGTCTCTCTCACTTCTGTAGAACATGTCGTCGCTTCGTGGTCGAACCGGAGCGGCACGTCGGTGCTGCTCGGAACTTCTTCTGAGCAACGGAGCACTTGGTGATTTCAGGCATTCCCTTCGCGCGCCGGGACGGATCGTCCCCGGTGCGGGCACGGCTGGTGCTGTGCTGCATGGCCATGCTGCAGTTCTTCATCGCGGTCGACGTGACGGTGGTCAACGTCGCCCTGCCCTCGATCGGGGCGGACTTCGGCGTCGACGGCGGTGCGCTGACCTGGGTGGTCGTCGGGTACACGATGACCGGTGGCGGACTGCTGATGCTCGGTGGCCGGCTGGGCGACGTGCTCGGCAGGCGTCGCGTCCTTCTTCTCGGTACCGCCGTCTTCGGCGGCGCCTCGTTGCTGGCCGGACTCGCGCCGTCCTTCGCCCTGCTCGTGACGGCCCGGCTGCTGCAGGGGGCCGGCGAGGCGATCGCGCTTCCTGCTGCGATGTCGGTGATCGTACTCATGTTCCCCGAAGGGCCACGCAGGACAAGGGCGTTGAGCGGGTGGGCGGCCGTCGCGAGCTGTGGCCTCGTCCTCGGGTTCGTGGTCTCCGGGTTCATCACCGAACTCTTCGGCTGGCGGTGGATCTTCCTGGTGGCGGTGCCGTTCATCCTGGTCGTACTCGTGGCGGCCGTTCTCCTCGTGCCGGACGAACGGCCCGCCGGCACGGCTCCGTTGGATCTCCCCGGTTCGTTCCTGCTGGTCGCGGCTCCGCTGCTCCTCGCCTTCGGAGTCGTCGAAGCGGGCGGAGGCACCGGCGCGCCGCCCTGGCTCGCGCCAGTGGCTCTGGTGGGCGCGGCAGCGGCCGGGGCCCTGTTCCTCGGGGTCGAGCGGCGCTCGCCCCACCCGCTGGTGCCGCTGCGGATCTTCCGCAACCGGACCCGGGTCCTGGCCAACCTGGCCACCGCTCTGGTCAGCGCGGCACTGTCCACCTCGTTCCTGCTGTTCACGTACTACCTGCAGGACCGGTTGTACGCCGGCCCGCTCCAGGCCGGTCTGACGATGCTGCCGTTGGCGGTGTCCCTGATCGCGGCCTCGGCGCTGGTTCCCCGGGTGCTCGAACGCCGGGGTGCCCGGTTTTGCGTCCTGGCCGGAATCTGCTGCACCGCACCGGCCATGGCCGCCATCGCACTGGTCTCGCACCTCGGGGCCACCGGCTTGGCGATGATTCCGGCCATGGTGTGCGTCGCCGCCGGGATGTGTCTCGGGATCGTCGGGTTGCAGTACATCGCGGTGACCGGCGTGACCGAGGACGACGCGGGCGTCGCTTCCGGCGTCCAGCGGGCCGCCGACCAACTGGGTGGCTCCACCGGGATCACGCTGTACGTCGGCATCGGTTTCGCTCCCGCCCTGGACGGTGCCGACCCCTTCCTGATTAGCAGTGCCCTGGCTCTCGTCGGGCTCGCCGCGGCCGGGTTCGTCACCTGGCGGATCCCCGCCCCCACGGCCGCCGTGTCAGCGGAATCGACCACCTGACCTTCCCGGGGGGCTGTGCCCGTCCGGCTCTCCGGCGGGGCGGGCACAGCCCGCAGGAACGGGCCCACGATCGGCTCGGCCCGGCAGACGGTCATGTGCCTGTCCTGCGCTCTTTCACCACCGGACCCGGCGGGGCCAGTACCGCACGTTGATCCCGCGCCGACGAGTCACCCACCCGCTGGGACGCCATCGCGCACCGGACCCCGGACAGGATCGTGTTCGACCAGCTCCCGGACAGGCCGCAGGACGTCGCCGTGGACGGACGAGGTCTGAAGGTCCGCGCCTCCCGACTCGTCGTGGCCCACCGGGCCCATTGCGGGAGGAGTTGGAGGCTCACGCCCGCAACGGCAGCGCGGTGCGGCTGTGGCCGGACCGGTACGGAATCTCCGCCCCTGCTCCTCTCTCGACGAGGGAGGAAGGGCGGCACCCCTGCCGAGGAGGGGGCCGTTCTGGAGTTCGTGGTCGAGGCGGGTGCCGAGGTCACCGGTGAGCGGAGCGGTTCTCCCGTCAGGGGACGACCAAGCGCTGCCTGCCGTCGATGAGTTCCCGTACGGCATCCAGATGCCCGACGTGAGCGGCGGTCTCGGTGATCACGTGCAGGATGACCTCGCGCACGTTGTCGTACCGCCAGTTCCCGAAGAAGTCCGGCCACCAGCCCGGCGCCGCTTCCAGGTCCGCGCCGGCGAGGAGGGCATCCGCGAGTTCACTTTCCCGGCGGTAGAGAGCGAAGACTTCCTCGGCCGTCTTCTCCGGGGCCGGCTGCCACGCGTTCTCCTCCACCTCAAGGATCTCGGCGATCGCCACCGGTTCCCCCGACACGACCGCGCGGAACCAGAACTTCTCGTCGTCCAGGGCCAGATGGTGCACCAGCCCGAGGCACGTCCAGCCGGACGGCAGCACCGGGCGTCGCAACGCCTCCTCGTCCAGGCCCTCCACGATGCTCAGGACGTGTGCGCGCTGGCTGTTCAGCACGCCGAGCAGCGTGGTCAGTTCGGTGTCGGCCATGGGCCGGAGCGTATCCGACCCCATTGAGGCCCGGCTCGTGGATCGTTCGGCGATGCCGTTGGCGGGCGGCGAGGACATGCACGGTTTTCGTGGGCGGCGGAAGCCCGGACACCGTGCGCTGTGGTGGCCCGCAAGGGGAGGAAGTGCCCGCCGCCAGGACAGGGAAGAGCCCCGGCTGGACGGGGGAGACCAGCCGGGGCGGCAGAGGTGTGGCAGCGGAGGGCGGTCGCCTCGCGGCGAAAGGCTCCATGGGGCTTCAGCCGAACGATCGTCCCCATGGGCTGGAGGTGAGGCCCGGGGACACTGTCCCCTCCGCAGCCACATCCATCAGAACAGCGCCCCCCTTGTGGATGTTCCGGACCCGCCCCGCATCCGGTTGTGAAACGGGACACACCGGACGGCTGGGAGGGAGACCCCCGCACGAGGCTGTAGCACCGCCCCCGCCCGCAGAAGGCCGGCGCGTTGCTAGAGAGCGCGCAGGACCGCGGTGACCTTGCCGAGGGCGGCGGTCCGGCCGACGAGCGGCACGTACGCGGCGGCAGCCGTACGCGGTCTCTCACCGGCATGCTCCCAACCGGTGTACCGGCCGTCGCGTCCGGCACGCTCCGGGCCGGTCCCCCCCCGCTCGGTGTACCGGTCGTCGCGGACGAGGTAGGCCGGACCCGACCCGGATGTGCGGGCGGCGAAGGCGCTGCCGGCCCGTTTCGGGCAGTGGAGCTTCCACGGCTGATGCCGGTGGAGGCTCTCCGGGCCCCGGACCAGTAGGTTCGTACGGTCGATGGCGGGCCGAGCCGCAGGGGTGTGCATGAGTGACAGCCAGGTCATGATCAAGCTCACGAGGGATGAGGCACTGGTGCTGTCGCACTGGCTGGAGCAGCTCCAGACGGCGGACCCCGGCCGCGTTGTCGACGATCCGGCGGTCTGGGCACCGCTCCACCGCATCGCCGGAACCCTCGACAAGGCTCTCCCCGAGCTGTTCGCGCCTGACTACGACCACCGACTCGAGACCGCTCGTCAACGGCTTTGGCCGGACGGCTGACCGAGCGGGACGGAACCTCCCGCGCGACCCTCGCGTCCTTTACGGTGACCTGACGGCACACCGCGACAGGTGTGCGCCGGCCGACGAGCGACCCGGGGAGAGACATGCGTATGCGCAGGAGGCTCGGAGCGGTGCTGGCAGCGGCGGCGCTGACCATGGGGATCGGTGCCGTCGTGGCGCCGGCCGCCCATGCGGCGCCCGGCTGTTGGACGAACGACGGCGGAATCAAGTGGTACTGCAACAACGTGTCGGGCGCGCCGGTGTACGGCACCATCGGCAACAACCACCTGTACCCGGACCCCACCAAGGTCGTCGGGCACATGTACTCCAACCCGAGCTGGTTCTACTGCAAGCTCGACGGCCAGGACTGGGTCGGCGGCCCGCACCCGACCCGCTGGCTGATGACCGTCGCGGACAACGGCAAGCTGGGCTTCATGAAGGACACCGCGATCTACAGCGAGACCGACCCGGTACGGAACTGCTGACCGCCGCCCGCACCGACGGGCACCGCGGCCGGGCAGGTGCCCGCGGCACCTGCCCGGGCTGCTGACACCGCGCGACATCAGCCGGTTCGGTTCGCCGCGCCCGGGTCGTCGCCCTGTTCTCATTGCCCTGTTCGGAGAACGGAACGGGCCGTCCGCGGACACGACCCGGCGTGCGTCCCGGCGCCGGAACCCGGCTCGGGCCCTTCCTCGGCACTCTGCCTCGCACCGGTGACCCTGCCCAAGCAGCGGCGATACGGGGCCGGGAGCGCCCCGCCGACGGAGCGGCGGGGCGTGCGTGCCTGGATCAGCCGTGGCGCTTCATCGTCTTGTGGACCCAGGACGAGTAGGCGGTCGCATTGGTGTAGAGGCCCGGGCCGTCGCTGCAACGCACGCCAGGGGCGCCGGGGCCGGTCGTGACGCCGATCAGTTCCCAGCGGCCCTTGCGGTTCCGCTGGAGCTGCGGGCCGCCCGAGTCACCGTTGCAGGCCATGGCCTTGGGGGTCTGGCTGATGGTGCACAGGCGCTTGCTGTCGGCGTATCCCGGCGCGCACTCGGAGACGGCGCCCCTGCGGGTGTCGAGCTCCTGGAGGCGTTCGGGGAAGACCCACTTGTCCGGGTCGGGCGCGTCATCGATGGTGCCGAATCCCAGCAGCCGGGTCGGGGTGCCGGGCTTTCCGGCCTTGTCGGCGATCCGGATGGGGGTTTCGGAGACCGGGCGGTTCAGCTTGATCAGGGCGAGGTCGTCGCGGTTGGGGCCGGTGCCGTCACCGTTCTTGTAACCGGGGTGGGAGACCGTCTTCTTGATGGCCCGGACGGTGCCCCCGGACGTCTTGTGCTCACTGCCGACCCGGACGGTGCCGTCCAGGGTGACGAGCGTGGGGTCCACGCAGTGAGCGGCCGTGAGCACCCAGTTGGAAGCGACCAGCGTTCCTCCGCACACGCCCTTGAACGTCGGGTCGTCCACGCCCGACACCGGGATCGACACCATGGACTGGTAACGCTGCGTGGAGTCGGACCCGTTGACGATGGCCTGGGCACTGCCGGCCATCAGGGCGGCACATGCGGCTCCGGCGAGGACGACCGTGGCGGTGCGCGCCTTGGTGGGGCGAACGGACTTCAAGTGGAACACTGGTTCTCCGATACGACGAGCCTGTACGACGTGTTCAAGACTCCGCCATCAACAGGAACGGAACCATCCGGTTACCTGGCTTCCCCGATTTCGGGCCAGCAGGCCACTGCGAGGTGGGGATAACCCCCCGCCGCAAACGCGAGCAGCCGCTGCGGGACGGGAACGACGCCTCGGACACCGTCCCACTGGGCTACGGACGCGCGATGTGCAGTACGTGCTGGTCGTTGGTGACGGTGCAGCCACCGTCGGAGTCGGCGAAATGGCGGCGTACGTGGCCCTCCGGGGTTTCGCGGGTGCGAGCCGGGAGGGCGCCGTGGCCGGACCATGTGGAAGGGACGCCGAGACGGAAGTCCGCGACCGTGACCGCCTCCTGAAGACCCAGGGTGCGGTACCGGGCACGGACGCCTTCCCACCGGGCGCCCTGGAGCGGACCGGGCGGGGACCGGCGCTGGTTCCTGCCGAGACACTTACGCCGGTGCTGGACGAACTGCGCGGAAAGTACGGGGAGATGTAGCCGGCCAGGGCGAGGAGGAACAGGGGCGGCAGCTTCTTGACGGGGAAGGGCGCCACGTTCCGCTGGACGGCCGGGCCGGCGGAGAACCGGCCGTAGCGGACTCCCGCGACGGCCCGACCGGTGTCCGGGTCGCCGGGAACGGCGGTGCTGCCCACGGCGCCCTTGTACTGCGCCAGTTGAGTGGCGGTCCAGGTATTCCGCCAGTTGAGTGGCGGGCCGGCCGGGCAGGCGCTCGGCCCGCACCTCGGTGTTGCTGCCGCTGCGCAGAGCGCTGGTCGGGCCGAGGGCGAGCACGGGGTCATCACGGAGCCGGACTTCCCGGCCCGGGCCCGCGTGTTCTCCGGAGCCGGGGAAGTGGGAGCTGGGCGCGGGAGATGCGGGGAGCGGCGGTGCATCCGGCGGGGCCGGGGCCGACGACGACGGCCTCGGCTGTCCCGCTCACGCCGTGGCCGCAGGCCCGACCGGGGCGATGTCGGCGATCAGGCCCTCGACGCGGGTCCTGATCTCGTCGCGGATGGGGCGTACGGCCTCGATGCCCTGGCCGGCCGGGTCCTCCAGCTCCCAGTCGAGGTAGCGCTTGCCGGGGAAGACGGGGCAGGTGTCGCCGCAGCCCATGGTGATGCAGACGTCCGACTCGCGGACCGCGTCGACGGTGAGGATCTTCGGTGTCTCCTGGGAGATGTCGATGCCGACCTCGGCCATGGCCGCCACGGCGGCCGGGTTGACCTGGTCGCCGGGGTCGGAGCCGGCGGAGCGGACCTCGACGCGGCCCCCGGCCAGGTGGGTCAGCCAGGCGGCGGCCATCTGGGAGCGGCCGGCGTTGTGGACGCAGACGAACAGGACGGACGGCTTGTCGGCCATGGTGATCGTTCTCTCTCGTCGCAGGGCGGAACCCGGCCGCCAATGACTTCAGCCCCCGCTGGTATCAGCGAGTGATGATGTGAGAATATCAGTGCATGCTGACTTCAGTCGATCCTGATGTGATCCGGGTGCTGGGCGATCCGCTCCGCCTCCGGATCGTGACCCTGCTGGCGCGCGAGACGCTCTGCACGACGCACTTGGTCGAGGAGACCGGAGCGAAGCAGACCAACCTGTCCAATCACCTGAAGGTGCTGCGCGAAGCCGGGATCGTGGAGACCGAGCCGTGCGGCCGGTTCACCTACTACCGGCTCAAGGCCGAGGTTCTGGACGGCCTGTCCGGGCAGTTCGCCGCACTCGCCGCTTCCGCCCGTACCGCCGCCGGGAACAAGAGGGCCTGCCCGTGACCCCCATCGGGCCCATCGCCGTCCCGGCTGCCGGTGGGGGCGACTCGATTGTCAAGAAGCTCTCCACGCTGGACCGCTACCTCGCGGTGTGGATCCTGCTCGCCATGGCCGTGGGTCTGGGCCTGGGCCGCCTGGTCCCGGGGATGAACGACGCGCTGGCGAGAATCGAGGTCGGCGGGATCTCCCTGCCGATCGCGCTCGGCCTGCTCGTGATGATGTACCCGGTCCTGGCCAAGGTCCGCTACGACCGGCTCGACCGCGTCACCGGCGACCGCAGGCTGATGGTCTCCTCGCTGGTCGTCAACTGGATCGTCGGTCCGGCGGTGATGTTCGCCCTCGCGTGGATCTTCCTGCCGGACCTGCCCGAGTACCGCACCGGCCTGATCGTCGTCGGCCTGGCCCGGTGCATCGCGATGGTGATCATCTGGAACGACCTCGCCTGCGGCGACCGCGAGGCCGCCGCCGTCCTGGTCGCGCTCAACTCCGTCTTCCAGGTGCTGGCGTTCGGCCTGCTGGGCTGGTTCTACCTCGACCTGCTGCCCCGCTGGCTGCACCTCGGCGACGGCCAGGGCCTGGACGTGTCCGTGTGGCACATCGCCCTGAACGTCGTCGTCTTCCTCGGCGTCCCGCTGCTGGCCGGGTTCCTCACCCGCCGCCTCGGCGAGAAGAAACTGGGCCGCGAGAACTACGAGGCCAAGTTCCTGCCGAGGATCGGCCCCTGGGCCCTGTACGGGCTGCTGTTCACGATCGTCGTCCTCTTCGCCCTCCAGGGGAAGACGATCACCTCCCAGCCCCTGGACGTCGTACGCATCGCACTTCCGCTGCTGGTGTACTTCGCGGTCATGTTCTTCGGCACCTTCCTCCTCGGCAAGGGCCTCGGGATGGCCTACGACCGCACCGCCACCCTGGCGTTCACCGCGGCGGGCAACAACTTCGAGCTCGCCATCGCGGTCGCCGTCGCCACCTTCGGCGTCACCTCCGGCCAAGCTCTCTCAGGCGTGGTCGGCCCGCTGATCGAGGTCCCGGTGCTGATCGGCCTGGTGTACGTCGCGCTGGCCTGGCGCCGGAAATTCGCCCCCGACGCGGTGACGACGGTCCCGTGACGCAGCGCACGGGCGTGGTGGTGGTCGGCGGCGGGCAGGCAGGGCTCGCCGCCGGCTACCACCTGCGCCGCCAGGGCCTGAACTTCGTGATCCTGGACGCCGATCCGGCGCCGGGCGGGTCCTGGCAGCACATGTGGACCTCCCTGCACTTGTTCTCCCCGGCCGAGCACTCCTCCCTGCCCGGCCGCCTCATGCCCGCCCAGCCCGGCGAGACGTACCCGGACGCCGGGCACGTGGTGGACTACCTCACCGACTACGAGAAGCGCTACGACCTGCCCGTCCAGCACGGCACCCGCGTGGACGCCGTACGCCGCGACGGCAGCCGTCTCCTCGTCGAAGCGGACTCCGGCACCTGGCAGGCCCGCGCGGTCATCAGCGCCACCGGCACCTGGACGCGGCCCTTCCTCCCCGCCGTCCCCGGCCGCGGTGCTTTCGCCGGACGGCAGCTCCACACGGTGAACCACCACCGTCCGGAAGACTTCCACGGGCAGCGCGTCATCGTGGTCGGCGGCGGGAACTCCGCCGCCCAGATCGCCGCCGACCTCGCCCTGGACGGCCGCGCCGAGGTGACCTGGGTGACCCGGCGACCGCCGCGCTTCCTCCCCGACGACATCGACGGCCGCGCCCTGTTCGACGTCGCCACCGCCCGCCGCCGCGCCCTGGACGCCGGCCGCGCCGACACCGGCGGGGTCGCCTCCCTCGGCGACATCGTGGCCGTGCCGCCCGTCCGCGCGGCCCGCGCCGCCGGACTCCTCACCGCGAAGCCGATGTTCGCCCAGCTCACGGCAACCGGCGTCCGGTGGGCCGACGGCAGCCACAGCGGCGCGGACGCGATCATCTGGTGCACCGGCTTCCGCCCGGCCCTGGCCCACCTCGCCCCGCTGAACCTCCGCGGCCCGCGCGGGCACGTTCCCACCGACGGCACGCGCGCCCTCGGTGAGCCGCGGCTGCACCTGCTCGGCTACGGCGACTGGACCGGCCCGGCCTCGGCCACCCTCATCGGCGTCGGCCGCCCGGCCCGCGACGCCGCCCGCGCGATCGCCGGCCTGTCGTGACCGGTCAGGTGAGGGCGGGGCTGCGGCGCTCGACGAGAACGACGTCGCGCCAGACCCCGTGATGGCGGCCGATCCGCTCCCGGACGCCGACGACCCGGAAACCGGCCCGCTGGTGCACAGCGAGGCTGGCGGCGTTCTCGGGGAAGATCCCGGACTGGATCGTCCAGATCCCCGCCCGCTCGGTGGAATCCACCAGGGCCTCGAGCAGGGCGGAGGCGATGCCGCGGCCGCGGGCGGCGGGGTGGACGTAGACGGAGTGCTCGACCACGCCCGCGTACGCGCACCGGTCCGAGACCCCGCTCGCGGCCACCCAGCCCAGCACCGTTCCGTCCGCGTCGAGGGCGGCGAAGCGGTGCTCGGGCAGTTTCGCCGCGTCGAATGCTTCCCAGCCCGGCGCGACGGTCTCGAAGGTGGCGTTCCCCTCATCGATCCCGGCCTGGTAGATGGCGATCACCTGCTCCGCGTGCCGCGGTGTCAGCGGCACGACCACCGCGCTCCGCGTCCCGCCCGCCGTTTTCCCCTGCGTCTGCCGGGTCATCAGGCCGCGGCCGGCAGGGCCAGCAGCTTGCCCATCGCCGCCAGTACGGACGGCTCGACCCGGTAATACACCCAGGTGCCGCGCCGCTCGGAGGTGAGCAGCCCGGCCTCCTTCAGCTTCTTCAGGTGGTGGGAGACGGTGGGCTGGGAGACCCCGACGTCGGAGATGTCGCACACGCACGCCTCCCCGCCCTCGTGCGAGGCCACCGCGGAGAACAGCCGCAGGCGGACCGGGTCACCCAGAGCCTTGAACATCCGCGCGGCGGTCTCGGCCTCCTCGGCGGTCATCGGGCGCTCGGCCAGCGGCGGGCAGCACGGCACCACGACCTGGCCGTCGGCTTCGAGCAGCGGCAGCACTTCGGCATTCGACATGTGTCTATGTTGACACATGTCGAACCAGCGGGGGAGGCCGTCACCGGCGCGTGGGGTGGGCGGCCGAGCGACCCGCTCCGCGTCCCGGCCCGCGCCGCGCAGGGAGTTCGGCGACAGGCTGCGCTGCCGTTCCAGCCCGACGAACCCCAGCCCCGGCACCCCGGTGGCGACGCCTTCGCGGTGCCGGGGGTTCCGGTCGGCGTCGAGAGCGCCGACGAGGCCGGTGGGGTACGGCAGGCCGGGGCGGCAGCCGGTGGTGAGCACGACCGCGTCGACCTTCTCCCGCTGCCCGTCCGACCGGGTGAGCTCGGCCCCGTCCGGCCGGACGAGTTCGGCCCCGTCGGCGCCGGTGAACAGCGACCGCCGGGCGGGTCGGCCTGCGGCCGGTGGCGGCCCGGTGGCGGCCGTCGTCGACGACCGGCTGCGTCGGCGGGCGCGCGAAGAGTCGACCGAGGGGGGTGGTGTCCAGGCCGGTACGGGTCGGCCGGAAACGCAGGCCGCGGCCGAGGACGCGCTGGGCTGCGAGCTACACCGGCCCGCGAGTGGCGAGCGTGCCCCGTAGGGTCTCGGCGAGCTCGGCGGCGGCCTGCACCGCGGAGTTCCCGGCTCCGACCACGACCATCCGGCGGCCGGAGAAGGGGGCCGGACCGCGGCGGTCGGCCGCGTGCGGCACCTGCCCGGCGAACTCCTCCAGCCCCGGCAGTGTGGGCTGGTGCGGGTGCCCGAACGTTCCGGATGCCGCCACGGCGGCCCGCCCGGACAGCTCGCCGCCGCCCTTCAGCTCCACCGTGAAGCCGTCGCCGGTACGGCGGACCGCGCTGACACGGCAATCGGTGCGGATCTCCGCGTTCAGGCGGCCGGTGTAGGCGGCGAGGCGGGTGACGACCTCGTCGCGCTGCGGGTAACGGTCCTTGGCGCCCGGGGGACGGCGAGCCGGGCAGGGGGCTGTGCCGGGCGGGTGAGAACAGCGTGAGGCCGTCGTAGTGGCGCGACCACGATCCGGCCGTACGGTCCAGCGCCTCCAGCGCCTCCAGCGCCACCGGCCGCAGCCCGCGCCGCAGCAGCGCGTGTGCGGTGGCGAGTCCGGACTGCCCGCCACCCATCACAGCGATATCGATGTGCGCCATCAGCACCCTCCCCTGAATTCGACAAACGTCTATGTTGACGCTCATCAATACAGATGCCATGCTGAGCCGCGCAAGCCATCGACAAACGTCGAAATACGTGAGGAGTCGTCGTGAACGCGCCCACCACCGAGCTGCCCGTCGTCGTGATCGGAGCCGGACCCGCCGGACTGGCCGCCGCTGCCCATCTCGTCGACCAGGACATCGAGCCCCTGGTCCTGGAAACCGGCGCAAGGGCCGGTGCCGCAGTGCGTGAGTGGGCGCACGTGCGCCTGTTCTCCACCTGGGGCGAACTCGTCGACCCCGCCGCCGAGAAGCTCCTGACCCTCACCGGCTGGACACGCCCCGACCCGGCCGCCTACCCCTCCGGCGGCGACTGGGCCGACCTCTACCTCCAGCCCCTGGCCGACGCCCTCGGCGAACGCGTCCGCACCGGCGCCACCGTCACCGGCGTCTCCCGCGCCGGCCGCGACCGCATCGTCGACGCCGACCGCGAACAGCAGCCCTTCGTCGTGCACATCACCTGCGCCGACGGCCGCGAGGAGCGGCTTCTCGCGCGCGCCGTCATCGACGCCTCCGGCACCTGGGCCACGCCGTCCCCGGCGGGCGGCAGCGGCCTTCCCGCGCTCGGTGAGAAGGCCGCCTCCGACCGGATCACCTACCGCGTCCCCGACCTGAAGGACCCCGCCGTCCGCGCCCGGTACGCGGGCAGGCGCACCGCGGTGGTCGGCTCCGGTGCCTCCGCCTTCACCGCTCTCGCCCACCTCGCGGACCTCGCCACCGCCGACGACGGTGCGGGCACCAAGGGCGTGTGGGTCCTGCGCCGGGGCATCTCGGGCTCCACCTTCGGCGGCGGCGAAGCCGACCAGCTCCCGGCCCGCGGCGCGCTCGGCCTGGCGGCCGAGGCCGCCGTCGAGGAGGGCCACGCGGACGCGGTCACCGGCTTCCGCACCGAGGCCGTCGAGCGGGCGGACGACGGCCGCCTGATCCTGGTCGGAGAGGACGGCCGCCGCCTGGACCCGGTCGACGAGGTCATCGTCCTGACCGGCTTCCGCCCCGACCTCACCTTCCTCGACGAACTGCGCCTGGGCCTCGACGAGCGCCTCCAGGCACCCGTCGGGCTGGCCCCGCTGATCGACCCCAACCAGCACTCCTGCGGCACCGTCCCCCCGCACGGCCACCGCGAACTCTCCCACCCCGAACCGGGCGTGTACCTGGTCGGCATGAAGTCCTACGGCCGCGCCCCGACGTTCCTGGCGATGACCGGCTACGAACAGGTCCGCTCCGTCGCCGCCGCCCTCGCCGGCGACCTCGACGCGGCCGACCGCGTGGAGCTCACCCTGCCCGAAACCGGAGTGTGCGGCGGCGCCGGCCTGTTCGACGCCCCCGACACCCAGGAGGGCGCCGGCTGCTGCGCGCCCACCCCGCAGCTCGTCCAGCTCGGCGCCCCCGCCGCAGCCGGGGCGGTCACCGGGGAAGCCCCCGCGGGCGGCTGCTGCAGCTCGTGACCGACCGCAGCGCCCAGGCAACGGGACCGCGACCGGGACAGGACACCGGCCGCGACCGGTCGGCCGAACGGGGCGACCGCGGCGTTCCCCCTCGGCCTCGTCGTCTCCGCCCTCGCCGGAATCCAGGTGGGCCGGCCGCATCCTCGACCGGCGCGGCCCACACACCGTCATGACCGCTGGCTGGGCACTCGGCGTCCTCAGCGTGCTGATCGTGGCCACGGCCCCGACCTGCCGGTGTCCATCGCCGGTTGACGCCGACGCCTTTCTCTGCGACATACGTCCCACCGGCTACCTCCACCGGCTCGACAGGCAACTCCCCGCCCCCGGAACCGACTTCCGCATCGCGGGTACGCGGTCCGCTCGACCGAAGTGATACCCACCCGGCTCAGCACAGCGGAACCCGGGAACGCAGACACCCGGCACCACTGTGCCGTTGCCCAGGCCGGGCGGGTGCCGCAGCATGGGCGTGTTCGGTGGAGAACTGCGTACCGCCGCACGGGCGGGGACGCTTCAGGGAGGTGCGGCACGGTGCCCGACGGTGCTCAGCAGGATCATCCCGTCATGCATCCCGCGGTGCGGGAGACCTACGGTCCGGCGGACCTGAGCGGTGCCCCGATCTTTGCCGGGGGATTCGTCAACTTCGGGTACTGGGACGCCATCGACCTGGGCCTGCCGCTCAGCGAGACGGAACGCATCCGCAGCCAGGAAGACCTCTACCGTCATGTCCTGGACGCCACCGGCCCGCCACGGGCGGCGCACGTGCTGGAAGTGGGCTGCGGTCTCGGCATGGGCTGCGAGGTGACCTTGCGGGAGTACGCCCCGGCCGCGGTCACCGGCCTGGACATCCACCCCGACCAGCTACGACGGGCGCGCAACACCCATGCCGACCTGCTCCGGCGGGAACCCGGACGGCTGCGGTTCGTCCAGGGCGCCGCGGAGACCATGCCCGCAGGCGACGGCGAGTTCGACACGGTCATCAGCGTGGAGGCCGCACAGCACTTCCCGGACCTCCGCGCCTTCGCAGCAGAGACGAGGAGGGTGCTGCGCCCGGGGGGCCGCGTAGCTGTCACCAGCTTCTTCACCGTGGACGACCTGCCCGGCAGGCCCGGGGAGCTCGCGGAGCTGCTGGAGACGTACGCCAACGGCCTGGACATCGCACGCCCGGTGAGCGCACTCGCTGACGCATTGCTGGAGGACGGGTTCACGCACGTGCGGGTCGAGTCGATCGGGGCGCATGTCTGGCCGGGCTGGGACCTCTGGCTCAGCCGGTGGTGGGCGCCGGGGACCTGGCCGCGGAACTTCCTGCGCGCCTACGAACACGGCATCCTCGACTACTACCTCCTCACAGCAGAGCGCGCTGGGTGAAACGCCGGTGCCGGGACGGCCACCACGATTCCGGAATCACAAGCGCGGTGCCCATGCTGACCCGAAAGGCGGGCGGCACCTGCCTCTCCTGCTTCCGGGCCGACGCGCGAGCGGCGACACCGGGGCCGGGCAGCTTGTGCAGCCCTGCCGTGCGGGTGCCGACCGTGATGGAGCCTGCAAGGACCGCCTTGGGGGAGGAGAGGTGGGACTTCCCGACGGCGAAGGAGGTCAGCACGCCGGTGTCGGTGCTGGTGCCGAAGACGACGATTATGAAGAGGATCAGCGCGGTGCGCTGTGACAAGAGCGCCGGCTTCACGGCGGGGGCGGGTTCGGGCGTGCTGGGTCCGGCGGACACACGCGTGGTGTCGTCCGCGGGGGTGTGTGCCGCGCGGCCGGAACCGACACCTCCGCCGCCAGGCCGCCGGCTGCCAGCGCCTACGCGCCCGCTCTGATCACGATGCGGCCCCGTCCACGCCGCACAGGGCCCGCTTCCGGACTTCGCACGAGGTAGGAAACCCTGTGCGGTCGCCACCCCACCCCGTACGGCACGCTCCACCCTCCGCAGGGGTGCACTTCTCCTCGCGTACGCAAGCGAAGTAGGGATGCATGCCCCCAACTCACGCACCGCCCGCGGCCACGAGCGCATCTGCCTCGACCCGACCAGCAGGACTTCAACCTCACCACTTGATCACGGTTCTGCTGGCGGACAGACTTCGCGCCATGAGGCTCACAGGCATGCCTGCCGACGCACAGACCACCGACACCGAGACGGACCTCTCCGTGCAAGGGCAGGCTCTCCAGTGAGTACCGACCTGCCCCACTTCCGTTACCACCCAGACCCCGTCGCAAGCGGGTCCGTCCGCGAAAGCGCCGAGGCTTGCGCCTGCTGCGACCGCAGCATGGGGTGGATCTACACGGCCACCTTCTACACGGCCCAGGAGGTCAGCGGGAGATTCTGCCCCTGGTGCATCGCCGACGGCAGCGCCGCCGAACAGTTCGAAGGTGAATTCACCGACGCATACGCCCTCGACGGCGTCAGTGAGGAAACCGTGGAGCAGGTCACCCACCGCACCCCCGGCTTCCACGCCTGGCAGGATCCGTACTGGCTCGTCCACTGCAACGACGCAGCCGCTTTCCTCGGCGAGGCCGGATACGCGGAACTGGCAGCCCACCCCGAGGCACTCGACCAACTTCGTCTCGACCTACGGATGAGTGGCTGGCACGACACGTCCCAGCTCGAGAAATTCCTGACCCGCCTCGGGCAGGGAGCGAGCGCCATGCTCTTCCGCTGCACCGTCTGCGGCACCCATCTTGCCTACGCCGACGCTACATAGCCACGGCCCGGCTGAGCACGCACCCTTTCCCCGCAAAGGAACTACACCTGTCTCGGACGGTGTCCTTGCGAGCACCCATGCACGGAAGAGAGGCATGGTTCGGAGGTGCCCTGTGCGCGGCACGGAGGCCGGAGTGCCACGGCGGGCGCGGTAGCCCTGGTGGGTTGTCACCCGCGCGTGTCGGCACGGTGCCTGTTGGGATGCGGCTGAGCGTAGGCATCCGTACGGTCGTGAATGCACGTTCAGGACGAAGCACCGGTGGTCCCGTGCGTCGTACGTTCGCGGGGCCACCGCTCCCCCTCTCCATGCACCGCCAAGCCCGCTGTCGCCACACGGCTCCGCACCGCGCCGGTCCCGTTCTGCCCGACGGGGCGGGGTTCGGCAGTAGGGACGTACTGGCAATAGCACGCGGGCCGCCCGTGCCCTTCCCGTCGGACACTCGGCGAAACCACCGACGCTCTCGCGACTGACGGCACCCCAGCAGGCATCCCCCGCCGGAGCCCGGACCCCACGAGTCGCAGGGTGCACTGGAGCGGCGTACACAGAAGGTATGAGCGACGCACGGAGAACATGGCATCCCGGTGAGATCGTGCCCGAGAGCGGCATCTACGAGTGCGACTGCGGCGAGGGGCATCACTGGAGCACGGACGTGAAGGGCCACCGCTTCCCGCCCACGCCCGCGGGCTGCACCGGCAGCGCCTGGGCGATGAAGACGGACGCCCACCCGAAGCCCTGAATCCGTGCTGCGCCCTCCGCCCACCGTCATCGAGTTCTGGCCGTGCTCGACGGGCCTGATGGCGTCGGTTGACCGTGGCGGAGCCCCCGCACACCCGCACATCACGCTTCGACATGACCCGCTCGGCAGTCCAGCGACGCATGCACCCCGAAGCTGCGCAGTCCTCGCGAATGATGATGGCGGACACCGGAGGCTGCCTCTGCCAGGCATCATCCAGCCCGCGCCAGGCATCTGCCGACGCGAAGGATGGGCCGCCGGGCCCTGCGCGGGCGGCGACGGGTCCGCAGCCGCGGTGAGCAGTCCGTCCTCGTGACGGCGGTCGGTGTCCTGGTGCGTCTGTGGACCGCCCAGGACATCCGCAGCCGGGGTGAGGCGCGGGCGCTGAACACCTTGTACGGGGTCACGGGTGTCTGCCGCCGCACCGGCGTCCACACCGACGGCGCCACCTCTACGACGGGTACACCGAGGGCGACGGCGGGCCGAGCGTGTGGGGGGCCAGCGCACCGGCGGCCACCGGCGGCCTCGGCAGCCCGAGTCCTCGCCGTCCCGACCAACCTGAATTCTGGCCGCTTCAACGCGGAGGGACGTGCGTCCCCGGCACTCCCGCGACGGGCCTGGAGAAACGCACGACGTGTCGCCGCTCCTCCCGTCCGGCGTTGGGCGATCTCCCTATGGCCAGCCGTTCTGACGCCTCGTTAGCGTGGGGCGCAGGTGAAGCCGGGAGACTCCGCACAGTGACCCACGCCCTGCGCGGACGCCCGGCCGACGCGTCGGAACCGGTGGACGGGGTGAGCGAACAGGTGAAGGACAGCAGCGGCGGTGTCGCCGACGCGCGGAACGCGGGCTACGCGGGAGTGGCGCCGGTGCTCGCCGCCGCCCTCCTGTGGGGCACGGTCGGACCCGCCCAGGTGTTGGCCGGATCGAGCGCGTCGCCGGTGGCGGTGGGGGCCTGCCGGATGCTCCTCGGGGGGCTGGTGCTCGGAGCGTTCACCGCACGCCTGCCGGGACTGCGCACGCTGTGGCGACCCGGGGTGCGGGGCCCCATGGCCGTCAGCATCCTGGTCACCGCCGCTTTCCAGGCCTGTTTCCTGGCGGCGGTGGCCAAGGCGGGCGCCGCGCTGGCCACCGCGGCCGCCTTCGGCACGGTGCCGGTGGTGGCCGGAATCTGCACCTACGTCCTGACGGGGGAGCGGCTCTCCCGGGCCTGGTGGGCGGGTACTCCCTGCGCGATCGCCGGCATCGCCCTGCTGCTGGTGCCGGGCTCATCGGGCCGGGTCGATCCGGCCGGAATCCTCCTCGCCGTGGTGGCCGGAACGAGTTTCGGCGTCTACATCACGATGACCAAGCGCATCGCCGACCGGGGAGCGGACACCAGGCCCGCGGCACCCGTCAGCGTGGTCTGCGCCGGACTCCTGGTCTCGCCGGTGCTGTTCGTGGCCCCCGAGGGGCTGACCGAGCCGCGCACCCTGCTCCTGGTCGGCTGGCTCGCCCTGGCGACCACGGCTCTGGGCTACCTGCTGTTCACCCGGGGCATCACCAGGATCAGCGCGGCCACGGCGGGCACCCTCAGCCTGGCCGAGCCCCTGGTGGCGACCGTGCTCGGCCTGGTCCTGCTGGGGGAGCACTGGAGCCCGGCCGCCGGCGCGGGAGCCGTCCTGCTGCTCGCGGGCCTGGTCGTCGTCTCCGTACCGGCTCCCGCGCGCCGCCCCCGGACCCCGGCGCCCGCGCCGAACGCGGTGCCGCCCGCTCGGGTCCGCCCCGCCGCCGGCCGCGTCCCCTCCGCGCCGGCACGCCGCGCCCCGGAGCCCCACGACCGGAACACGCCCGGCTGACACGGGCCGGCCGCAGCCCCGTAGCGCCCGGCCCGCCGCTAGTACCAGCACTGAAGAGACCCCACGGGTGCCCACCGTGCCGGTGTGCGACCCGGCCCGGTGGGCGCCCGCGTCCTCAGCGGTCCTGGTAGGAGGCCATCGCCTCGTTCACCCGGGACGAGAAGAACATCGGCCCGATGGCGTCGGCCCTGGCCATCCCCTCCGGGGTCAGCCGCAGCAGCCCGCCGGGCTCCACGCGCACCCAGTCCTCGGCGGACAGTTCGGCGAACTCGGCGGGGAAGTCGTCCTCGAAGCGGGTGCCGAAGCGCTCCCGGTACGCGGTGCCGCGCATGCCCACCGACTCCAGGAGCTGCTGGAGCACGAACATCCGGCGCCGCTCGTCGTCGTCCATCCGAAACGCCCACTGCGCCCGCCGGAACGTCTCGTCAGGGGTCGCGATGTAGTCGTCGATGATGCGCCGCACCTCCGGCACCGCGACCGCGTAGTCGGTGGTGTAGTGCAGGTCGGTGGTGAAGGACCGGGCCCCCACGCCGAGTCCGACCATGCCCGCCTGCTGGTTGTACTCGCTGATGCTGGTGTCCTCGGCGCTCTCCGCCGCCGCCGAGCCCAGCCGCCGGAAGACCCGCATCGACGTCTGCTCGTACCCCGACGCCAGCAGGTGGTCGCGCCCGTACCGGTACAGGCGCAGCCGCTGCTGGTCCCAGAGCTCCCCGCTCTTGTCGTGACGCGCCATCAGGCCCGTCAATGGGCGTACGTAGAGCGGGTAGAGGTAGATCTCCTCGGGCTCCCAGCCCACGGCGGCGTCGAGCGAGACCTGGAAGGACTCCTCCGTCTGGCCGTCGATGCCGTAGATCAGGTCGATGTTCAGGACGGGGAACGCCGCCGCCTTGAGCCGCTCCAGCGCGGCGTCGACCTCGGACCTCTTCTGCGGGCGTACGGCGGCGCGCGCCTCCGCGTCGATGAAGCTCTGCACGCCGATGCTCAGCCGGGTCGCGCCGCGCTCGGCCAGGACCGCGAGGCGGTCCGCCGTCGCGGTGGCGGGCGAGGTCTCCACCGACCAGGGCACGGCGTCGAGGTCCACCCCCATTTCCGTTTCGCAGATGTCGCACAGCCGGGTCAGTTCGGCGGCCGTCAAATAGGTGGGAGTGCCGCCGCCGAATGCGGCGAGCGTGAAACGTATCTCTTCGCCCTTGGCCTCCAATGCTTCGCGGGTGACCCGCGCCTGGCGCTGCAGGGTGCCGAGAAAAGCTCCGGTGACCTCTTCGGGGGCCCCGGTGCGGGTGAACAGGTTGCAGAAGCCGCAGCGCATCTCGCAGAACGGGATGTGCACGTAGAGCGACAGGGCGTCGAGCCGCTCCCGGGACCACAGCTCGCTCAGCAGGGGCCCGTCCGTCAGCAGCCGGTAGGACTTCTGGTGCGGATACGCGTACACGTACTGCTTGTACGGCGTCTCCGGGGCCTCGGGTGCGCGGGAGGTCAGGTGTAACGGTACGGAGTTGGCCACGGGGGTGGTTCCCTTCGTCGTGTCGGGCCATGTCGCGCCGTGTGCAAGGTTAGTGACGGAACGTCATGGAGGGATATGGTCGGAAACCACAACATGACGATCTCGACATCCGGTGAATTTGCATGATCCTGCCCTTGTGGAAAACGTGCGCACATGCGAAACGGGCTGTTTCCCTTTCTTGTCCGCGGCGGCTGGTACGAGCAATGCGAGGTCGGAAAACAGCCATTCTTCTCCGCCCCCGGAAATGCGGGGTCCGGATGGGATAGAAGTCGTGCCCATGAGCCGAGGAAAAGCGGGACACGAGGGGGCGCGCATGACGCGGGAGACGGCGCGGGCGCCGAGGGACGCCGGGGGGCCGAGCACCGGCCGGCGGCTGCTCATCGCCGCGGGCGGCGGCGGGGACGCCATCGCCACGACCATGGTGCACAGCGCCCTGTACGGGCCCCGGACACCGGCGCTGGTCCTCACGTACGCCTGGGAACGCCTGGTGGTCGACCCGGTGCCGGGTCCCCGCCGCCCCGCCGACTTCACCGGCACCGTGCCCGTGACGCCGCACCTGGACCTCGTCGTCGCGGGGTCGGCGCCCCGCCCCCCGGCGGGCTCGCTGCTGCCCCGCCTCGCCCGCGACCTGGCTCCGGGCCTGGGGCTGCTCGACCCCTACGGCGGTGCGGAGTCGCTGGCCCGGCAGATCGCCGAAGCGGCCGTGTTCTGCGGGACGCGGGAGGTGGACGTCGTCGACGTCGGTGGGGACGTGGTGGCCGACGGACGCGAGCCCACCCTGCGCAGCCCGCTCGGCGACGCCCTCGTCCTGGCCGCCTGCGCCCGTACGGGCCTGCGTGTGCGCGTGCTCGTCGCGGGGCCGGGGCTGGACGGCGAAGTGCCCGAAAGCGATCTGCTGCCGCGGCTCGGGCCCGCTGCCTTCACCCTCACCGCGGGGGACACGGAGGCGGTGGACGCGGTCTTCCAGTGGCACCCCTCCGAGGCGAGCGCCCTGCTGGTGGCGGCGGCGCGCGGGGTGCGCGGGGTGTGCGGCACCCGGGACTTCCCGCACCCGGTCCTCCTCGGCCCCGCGAGCGCCCACGTGCACGAACTGACCCTCGACCGCGCCCTCGCCCTGAACCCGCTGGCCCGCGCCCTCGCCCGGACGACCGATCTGGCCGGGGCGGAACAGGCGTCCCTGGCCGTCTGCGGATTCTCCGAGATCGCCCGAGAACGCGACCGCGCCGCCCGCCGACTCCCCACCGCCCCGCCCGCCCCCGCTCCCGGCCCCGATCCCGCGGACCTCCTGGCACGGCACGCCGCATGGGAACGGAACACCGCGCTGCGGGGCATCGCATACGTGACCACGCGGCGCATCACCGAGGAACTCGCCCTGACACCGGCTCAGGCAGCCCTCCTCCTCCGCCACCTGGCCGCGTCGACCCCCGACCGCCCGGCCGCCGCCCCCCTCTGGCCGCTGCGCCGGCCGACGGCCCCGGAAGGACGGCCGGACCGACGGGCGCCCGCGGAGGAGCGGTAGTAGACCCCCGTTCGGCAGAGCGTTGCCGGAAGAGGTCCGTTCCCTCCGTGCTCCGCCCGTCCACGGGTAGCCACCCGGGTGGCGGCGCGTGCCCTCGCACGGCAGTCGTCCCAGGTGGCGGCGCGTGCCCGCGCACGGCCCCCACCCGTCGCCGAGTGCCACAACCCGCCTCCGCGAACGGCCGGCACGGGCCCCCGGCCCGGCCCGTGCCGCTGTACGCCCCCGGGTCGCCGCTGGTACGTCTCACCCCGCCCGTCATTCGACTCACACCACCGCCTCACGGCCTCTGAAACAACCGACGTCCGGGCCACCCTCACCCGCGCCCAGCCCCTGGTCACCCGGCGTCCCGCCCCTCCCCGGACCGCCGAATCCGATGCTCCGGCCTGTCCTGCGCGACGACGCACACCCCTTGACGGCTGTCGAAGCGGCCTCACATACTGACGGCCAAATCGGTTTGGCCAAATCGATTTGGCCCTCCGTCCAGGGCCGTAGCGCTTCTGCTGTCCGAGCATGTCCCACGCCCGATCGGAGCTCGAACATGTCCAGTCACCGCACGCCCCCGCCCGGGACGGAACCCCCACGGACCAGTCCGGCCGACGACCCCGACGCCGCACAAGCCGGCCCCGCACACGCCAGCCCCGTACGAGCCGCCCCCGCGCAGGCCGACCCCGTACGAGCCGACCATGCACAACCCGCTCCCGCGCAACCCGCCCCCGCGCAGGCCGACTCCACGCAAGCCGACTCCACGCCGCCCGAGCCCGCACCAACCGCCCCCACGCCCCCCGCCGGCACACCCCGCCCCGCCGTCCACCCCGTCGACGAGGCCCGGCCCCCCGGGCGGATCGTTCTGTTCGGCATCCAGCACGTCCTGGTCATGGCGGCCACCCCCATCTCGGCGATCTTCCTGATGAGCGCCACCCTGCGCCTCGGCCCCGAACTGACCGTCAACCTCCTCTCCGCCGCCTTCGTCCTCTCCGGCGTCGGATCGCTGATCCAGTCGCTCGGACCCTGGAAGTTCGGGCCCAAGCTGCCCTTCGTGATGCTGCCGGGCGGCGCGCCGCTCATCCTGTTCCTCGCGATCGCCGAGCAGCACGGGGTACGGACCGCCACCGGCGCGGTCGTGCTCACCGCCGTGTTCTGCTTCGTCGTACTGCCGCTCTTCGCGCGGCTCCTGCGGTTCTTCCCGGCCCTGGTGATCGGCACGATGATCGTCATCGTCGGCGTCAACCTGGTGAAGGTCGGCGCCGTGCTCGTCACCGGCCGGCCCGGCGAGAGCGGCTTCGCCGATCCGACGAACCTGATGCTCGGCATGGCGACCATCGGATTCACCGTCGTCTTCTACCTCCTGTTCACGGGCCTGCTGCGGCAGTTGGCCGTGATGCTCGGCCTCCTCGCGGGAACCGTGCTCGCCGCCCTCCTCGGCCACGTCGACTTCGGCGCCGCCGCCGAGGGCGGCCTGGTGAGCCTGCCGGAGCTGATGCCCTTCGGCTCCCCGCAGTTCAGCCTGGTCGCCGCGCTGCCGCTGATGCTCTACAGCCTCGCCTCGATGGCGGAGGCCACCGGCCAGACGGTCATCAACGCCGAAGCCGTCGGCAAGGAGATCGACACCCGCGACGCCGTCCCCCGGACCGTCCGGGGGGACGCCCTGACCTCCGTGTTCGGGGGATTCTTCGGCCTGCCGCTGATGGTGACCAGCGGCGAGAACATCGGCATCGTCCGCGTCACCGGCGTACGCAGCCGCTACGTCACCGCGGCCGCCGGAGTGGTCCTCGTCGTGATCGGCTTCTGCGCACCGGTCACCCGGGCGATCAGCGTCGTCCCCTCGGCGGTCGTCGGTGGGACCGCCATGATCGTCTTCGCGGTGATCACCGTGCTCGGCGTGCAGATGCTCGGCCGCTCCGACCTCGACCAGCACACCAACACCTTCATCTGCGCCGTCGCCCTCGCGTTCGGCCTGCTGCCGATCCTGCTCCCCGGCGTGTACGCGGGCTTCCCGCCGAACCTGCGCATCCTCCTCGAAAGCGGGGTCGCCGTCGGCGCGTTCGTCGCCGCCGTACTGAACATCCTCTTCCACCACGTCAGGCCGCGCATCGCCGCGCGGCCGACCCCCGCACGCACGGAAAGCGACCGATGAACCAGCTCTCCCCGCACCCGGCCCGCACCCCCGCCCTGCCCGCGATGGCAGACCTCCTGCACACCCCGCACCCCGTCCTCCTCGCCCCCGACGCCGTGCTCCTGCCCGAGGGCCTCGCCGAAGGCCACGCGGTCGTCGTCGCCGACGGCGTCTTCCGCGCCGTCGGCCCCGTCGACGCCCTCCGGCGCGCGCATCCGGGACTCGACGCCGTCCGCCTGCCGGGCCACCTCCTGATGCCCGGCTTCGTCGACGCCCACCACCACCTGACCCAGAGCTTCGGCTCCGCACTCGCCTTCGGGGAACCGTCGGAGATCTTCCGCCGGGTCTGGGTGCCCCTCGAAGGCGCGCTGGACGAGGAAGCGGCCTACGTCTCCGCCAAGCTGGCGGCCCTGGAAGCCCTGCGCGGCGGTTTCACCACCGTGACCGACGCCGGTACGCGCGCGGCCGTCGACGTCGGCGTCGTCGCCTCGGCCGCCCGGGACGCCGGAATCCGCTGTGTGCTGGGACTCGTCTGCAACGACGTCCCGGACGCCGGACGCCCCGCCGCCCCGGCCGCCCCCGTCGCCGAAGCGGCCGAGAAGCACCTCGCCCGGTTCGCGGACGACCCCCTCATCCACCCGTCCCTCGCCGTCTCCATCCCCGAGGCGGCCACCCCGGACACCCTCCACCGCACCGCCCGTCTCGCCGCCGACGCCGGGGCGATCGTGCAGATCCACGTCAACGAGCACCTGGCGAGCGTCGAGCGCTCGCTCGTACGCCACGGACTGCGCCCCCTGGAACACCTCCACCGCATCGGCGCCCTCGGACCCCAACTCCTCGCCGCCCACGTCACGTTGCTCACCCCGCACGAGCTGACCCTGCTCGCCGACACCGGAACCGCCGTCAGCTACAACCCCGTCGCCAGCGCCTGGAAGGGCAACGCCGTCGCCCCGGCCACCGCGATGGCCGAGCGCGGCATCCGTTTCGGCCTGGGCACCGACGGCACCCGGGGCGACGGCTTCCGGCTGGCGGACGCGGCCGAGTTCGCCCAGCGCATCGCGTACGGCCTGGCCACCGGCGACTCCTCCTGCGGCGCGGGCTGGACCTGGCTGGAGCACGCCACCGCGGGCGGCGCCGACGCGGCCGGCCTCGGCGCCCGTACCGGAACCGTCGCCCCGGGACTGGCCGCCGACTTCCTCCTCGTCGACGTCACCGGCCCCGAACTCGCCCTTTCCTGGGACGTGCCCTGGGAACTGGTCCGCCGGGGCAACCGCGACCAGATCACCGCCGTGTACGTCGCCGGACGCCTGCGCCTGTGGCGCGGCGACCCCGTCGACTGGGACGGCCCCGCCCTCGTGGAGCAGGCCGCCCGGCTGGCCCGCGCCACCGTCGCCAAGGCACCCATCACCCGCGCGCACCCCACCTCCACCGCCGCCCGCGAGCGGAGCCGCGCGCTGTGAGCACCGAAGCACTCCTGATCCTCGCCGTCACCGTGGCGGTCGCCGCGTTCGTCCAGGGCAGCAGCGGCCTCGGCTTCGCCCTGATCGTCGCCCCGGTGGCGGGGATACTCGACCCCGGCCTGCTCCCGGTCTTCGTCCTCGCGGCCATGATCCCGCTCAACCTGTACGTCGCCTGGCGCGAACGCGCCTCGCTGGACCTGCGCGGCGCGGGATGGGTCACGGCGGCACGGCTCGCCGCCACACCGGGCGGGCTCGCGCTGCTCTGGCTGATCCCGGACCGCAGCATCGGCCTGTTCGTCGGCGTCGCCACCGTGCTCGCCGCCGTCGTCAGCCTCGCCGCGCCCGCGTTCACCCCCGGCCGGCTGGCGTACGTGGGGGCGGGCGCGGTCACCGGCCTGACGGAGACCGCCACCGGTGTCGGCGGCCCCCCGCTCGCCCTCGTCTACCAGCACCGGCCGCCCGCGGAACTGCGCTCGACCGTCGCCGCCTGCTTCCTGGTCGGCGAAGTCGCCTCGCTGCTCCTGCTGTTCGCGACGGGGGAGGGGCGGCCCGCCGACCTCGGCCTGGCGGCGGCGCTGATACCGGTGATCGCCGTGGGCGCCTGGCTGAGCCGCCTGGTCCACCACCGGCTCGACGCGCGCCGCATGCGCCTGTGCGTCCTCGTCTTCGCCCTGGTCTCCGGCGCGGTCCTCATCATCGGCCTGTGACCGCTCCCGGACGTACGGGGTGAGCCCGCGCGGGCGAGTTCCGCTGCCGCGGACTCACCGCGTCGTCGACCGGCGTACGACCACCCGCGGCTCGGGCGCCGTCGCCACCGCGGCGGCGTCCTCGCCGCGCAGCCGGCCGAGCAACAGGGCGACGGCGTCCGACGCGGCACGGTCCAGATGCAGGTCGACGGCGGTCAACGGCGGCTCGCAGGTGCGCGCGCGGAGCCCGTCGTAGCGGGTGGCGACCAGCACGTCGTCCGGTACGGACCGCCCGCTGTCCGTCACGGCCCGCACCGCGCCCACCGCGAACGCGTCCACCATGGCGCACACCGCGTCGAGCCCGGGGTGCGCGGCGAGCAGGGCCGCACAGCTCTCGTAACCGGCCTGCTCGCCGCCCTCCTCCGGAGCACTCGCCACAACGGGCTCCCAGCCGTACCGCCCGGCGACCCGCTCGTACGCGGCGAGGGCGTCGACCGAGGAGTGCCGCGCGCCGGCGCCGACGATGAGCGCGGGCCGCCGGGCCCCCTGCTCGTACAGGTGCCGCAGCAGGAGCTCGGCGACGAGCCCGCCCCGCAGGTCGACGTACGGCACCCGCTCGGCCTCCGATACGGGCCGCCCCAGCGCCACGTACGGGAGGTTCCGTTCCGCGAGCTGCGCCGCGGCGGCGTCGCCCACGTCCGGCTCGACCACGATGGCCCCGTCGATGTCCACGGAGTACAGCGCGGACGTCGACTGCACGGGCGGCACGAGCACCAGCGCGTAGTCGTGCAGCAGCGCGCTCTCCGCGGCGGCCGCGGCGACCTCCATGTAGAACCCGAGCCGTGACGGCCCGCCCGCCACGGCGAACGGCATCGACGAGGCGAGCGCGATGGTCTTCGCCTCGCCCCGCCGCAGCCGCTGGGCGCGGAGGTTGGGCCGGTACCCCAGCTCGGCGGCGGTCCGCTTGATGCGCTCACGGGTCCGGGGATCGACCTTTCCGATGCCGTTCAGCGCATGGGAGACCGTGGTCCGGGAGACCCCGGCTGCCTGAGCGACGTCGGAGATCGTCGGCGGCCTCGGGCGGGAACCGGAACCGGAGTGATGCATCTGCGCGGACGCTCCTTGCACATGACGGGTGAACAGTTCCCCTCATCTTCGCCGACCGCTCCGCCCGCCGAGCCGGACCGGGGCTTTCCACTGGTTACGCTTTCGCAGCCGGCCGGTGCGGCGGCCTTCAACCGGGCATGGCCCGCGACGAACCAGGGGAACCAGATGACCACCGAGATGCCACGCACAGCAGGACCCGGGCCCGCGGGCGCCCCCGGCAGACCTGTCGCCTACTTCAGCGACGAAGCCTCCGCCGTGATGAGACCCCTGCCCGGCCCGTCCCGGCGCCTGCGGTCGCCCTTGCAGACCCTGACGTGGCAGGAGCCCCCGGCCCCGGAGGCCGGGGACGACGAACTGCGATAGCCGAACCGGGCGGGAGGCGGACGCCGGTCGCCACAGGCACGGCGGACCGACGACTCGTCCGCCACGGGCTTCTCCACGGCTGCGAACTCGTGCCGTGCGCCGTGAGGTGTCGAGACGGGGAGCAGGGTGGTCCGCTCATGGAACGCGCCGGGGAATCCGGCGCACCCCGTGACGGGGGCCGGGGCCCGAACGGATCGCTCGGACCCCGGCTTCCGCTGCCTGCTCAGCGCCGAGGGGTGTGCAACGTGTCGACACTGATCGTCAGCAGGACGCGTTCCTGCTGTGGGCCGCCGAACTGGGGGTAGGGGCGCCCCAGATACTTGTGCGCCAGCTTGTCGATGTGCTGCTCGGCGCCCTGCGTCGTGGACGAGGTGACGGTGCCACGGGCTGCCCAGTAGCGGGCCGGCGCGGTCGGGTCGGCGATGGCGACGGCGACGCGTGGGTCGCGGGCGATGTTCTTCGTCTTCTGGTGCGTGGTCACCGTGTTGATGAGGATGTTGTCGCCGTCGGTGTCGACCCAGGTCTGGGTGATCTGCGGAGAGCCGTCGGGCATGAGGGTGGTCAGGAAGCAGAGGGCCGGGGTGTGCAGGACATCGACCAGGTCATTCGGCAGGTTCATGGGCGGCTTTCTTGTCTCGCGGTGCGGCGGGGACGCCGAAGAGGCGATCGATGAGGTTGTCGTCCGGCTGCCTGGCGGGCAGCTCGGCGTGCTGGAGCCCGGCGAGTGCCACAGTCAGGGCGCGCCGCCACAGGTCCGGGTCGACGTGTCGGGCGGCATCCATCACCGCACCGACCATGAGGTGGATGGTGACCAGGTCGGCGGGCAGGACCGCGGCCGGCAGCTGTCCGGCCCGGATCGCCCGCTTGAGCAGGTCCGCTGCGAGCGGCGTGATCCGAGCGCGCCCGCGGATCACGAGTTCGGACGACTGGTGACCGCCGCGCAAGAGCTGGCCGAGGCCACGGTTGCCCGCCTCCAGTTCGAGCTGCTGCTCCATGAACCAGGTGAGTCCGGCCCATGGGTCGTCGTACTGACACGCCTGCCGGGCGAGCTCGACCACCGCGTCGATGTGCTCGGCGAACAGGATGTCCACGAGCTCCTGCCGATCGGGGAACCGGCGGTAGACGGTGCCCATGCCGGTACCGGCAGCGGTGGCGATCTCCTCGTACGTCACCTCCAGTCCGTCACGCGCCATCAGGGCGTGGGCCGTCTCCAGCAGGAGTCGGCGATTGCGCTCCGCGTCGCGGCGCAGGGGGCGTTCTGCCATGCGCACAACGTAACAAGTGGAAAACCTCTTCTCAAGTTGAATTCACATTCCACTTCGGCTTCGTGCTGGTGTCGCGCCCCCTCCAGGGAGATGCCGCAGGCCACCCGGCCCATGAGTGTCGAGCCCTTCCGCCGACGAGGAAGGCGCGTCGGCCCCGGCGGCCGACCGCGTCCCTGTAGCTGGCGCACCGGCACAGGACCTCGGGCCGCTCGGACACCGGGCGGCCACCGCACAACCACGCCGACCACACCCGGTCCGGGGACACGCGGCCGTCGGCCTCCGGGCGTACGTGGAAGGCCCGTTCGGCCATGCCGCGCGGGCCGGGCATCGCAGGACACCGGCCTTTTCAGGCGAAACCGGCGACGGCACCGTCGTCGCCGGGAACGGCCGCGCCGGCACGAGTCCCGGCGGTACGCCGGCGTCGGGCCGTCAACGCCGGTGACGGCTGTGTTCTTGGCCCGAAGGTCCGGCATGCGGACGGACGAGCTGAGAGCGCCCGCGCTTTCGGCAGGGCCGGAACGTCGATATCCCGGCGTTCCGACGTACGGGTAGTCGGCCAGTCGGCGGCCTCGTCCCCCGTCGGCACCGCGAACTCCAGCGAACGGCAAAGGTGATCGGCTGAATCGGCCCCCCGTGAAAGCAGTCGAGGCGGTCGCCGTCCCAGGTGCGCACCGGGGGCTCGACGCTCACCCGGCGGCCGCGCTCACACGATGAACACCGGCCGCGCTCGCACGATGAACACGATGAAGTCGAGGGCCGGATCACCGCCGTACGGCAGGTGGATTCGCGGAACAGCGCATGCACCACTTCCCCTTCGGGGTCTCCCACCCGAGCGGTCGGGCTCTCAGCAGCATCATGTGTGATCACTCAGCCGGCGTGCGCCGTCTCGACGGGCTCCGGGCGCGCGTGCGCCCCTTGTACCCGGTCGGCGTCCCGGTGGATGCTGGAGAGGCCGGGGCTCCGCCCCCGCAGCGGACGGGGGAGTGTGCTGTTCGACGGAAACATCCTGGCCGGTCGTCCCTTCTCACTGGCACGGCCGACCGAGCGAGTGAGCACGCTGTCCCCAGCCGACGAAACGCGTCAGGAGAGACGAATGAAACGTGCAGCTGTAGGGCTGGCCGGACTGGTCGTTGCGAGTGCCGCCGCTTTCACGGGGGCGCCCGACAGTTCGGCAGCGGTCTCGACAGTGCCGACGACCTTCTACTGCTATCCCGCTGTGACGGCGGGAACGGTGTGCGAACCGTATCCGCCGGCCTGGAAGACTTCGGGCCCGCGCAAAATCTCCATTACGGTGACCGACCACGCCGCACTGGGCGAAAGGTGCCGACTCTACGTGGACGGCATCGGCTTGTTGTCCTGGGTCTACATCGATCCGGGAGACGATTCCAAGTTCTATCTCGGCACGGTGGAGGGGAACACCGGTTTCAACCTGCGCTGTCAGCGGCGTGCGGCCAGCGGTGACAAAGACGTCGGCGGGAGGGTGTGGCAGGACCGGGCGTGACCAGAACGAGTGCCGGTGACCCCACCGACAGGTGCTCTCGCCTGAAGGTCCTGGCGCACATCGTCCGGCAGGAACAAACAGGCCGGCGTGAAAACCAGGGTGGTCACCGAAGGCCAGGGACATGTGCCGGGTGCGGCCCGGCCCGTGAGCTGACCGCGACAGCGCACGACCCCCGACAGAGCCTTGTCGCGTGCACGTCCACGAGCCCCTTCAGATGTGGTCAGATGTGGGAAGTGAGGCCGGTGACGGGGTCGTGGGAGATCAGCGTCGGCATCCCCGGGGCGTACCGAACGGTTTCGCCGGTCATCAGGGCCCGTCGTCGGCCGGCCGTCGCGACTTCGGCCAGGAACCGCAGCACGGAGGCCACCCCCGCCTCGTCGAGGACGCTCTCGGGCCGGACGGAGAACTCGATCTCCTCCTCGTCGTGGGGCAGGGCGAAGAACCAGACGGCGCCGAAGCGGGCCCGGAAGGCGAAACTCGTCCCCCGGCCCTCCGGCTCGTCTGCCCAGACGCGGAAGAGGTCGGCGAAGGCCGGACGCACGGGATCAAGCGCGGAGTAAGGGTGCTCCACCTCGGTCTCGTCGGCTGCGACACGCAGACGTTCGAGGACCGCGATCCACTCGACCCGGGTCGTGTCGAGGACCCGAATGTCCCTCAGGCTGCCGTCGAGACGGAAGGCATCGCGCATCCAGGGCTGGGGCAGGCACCGCGCGCGCGTGCCGGGTTCACCGGCGTGCACGTCTTCGTGCGCCGGCTCGACCCGCCGCCTCGCGTTCGTCTCTTCCATGGCATCAAGGTAAAGGCCGTCTGCGACTGGCCGACACCGACGGGGGAGTCCAGCACATGGCGCAGGACCTCCAGGTCCGACGCCGGCAGCGGAAGCAGCCCCGCTTCTCCGTTTCATCCGCTTCTCGCAGCCGCAGGACGCGGGCGGGGGTGTCTGAAGTCGACGTGCCTTGTCGTCCCTCTCTTTCCCCGGAGTGTCTGAGCCCTTCTCTGCCCACACCCAAGCCGGCCGGTCTGCGCCGCAGCCCCCGTCCCCATCCCCGCCGGGCCGTCTGACCGCGGACCCTCGCGCCGCCGTCCTTCGTGATCCCACTGTCCACGGATATGTACCTTCCGGGTTTTCCGGCCACGGCCCGGGAACTGCCCACGGACGCCTCCGGCCTCCAACTCACCTTCACCGCATCCCTCTTCGGGCAGGCCGTCGGCCAACTGGCACTCGGGCCCCTCTCCGAGAGGTACGAACGCCGGAAGCCGATCCTCTGAGGAGTGGCGTTCGTGGGCCTCGTACCCGACGCCGCAGACGTCGACCCGGAGTTGGCGCACGGCACCCTTTCCGACGCGCGCCGGCCCGGAGTTCCGGTGACCGGGCAGTCACGGGAGCTCGAACTCGGGCAGACAGCGCTCGCCCACCACCCCGTACAAGACCTCCACTTTCTCGGGGAGGCCGCCGACCGTGACGTGCGGCCAGTCGATCCGGGCCCGCGCCTCGTCGACGAAGCCGCAGGACGGAAGCGGTCCCTACGGCAAGCGCGGAGTCGCGCAGCCAGGAGGAGCGGTAGTCCCCTCCCCGGCGGTGCCTCCGCCCCCCTGGACTGCGTTAGGCCGCTGCCGGGCGCGGAGCACACCTTCACCAGCACGTCGGTGAACGGGCCGCATGGACCCCTCGGCGATCTGCCGGCCGTTCTCGCCACGGCGAACGCCTGACGAACGTAGCGCCCGACGACCGGGTCGCCCGACGACCAGGTCGCCCGACGTGCGCGGATGCACTGCGGCGCGTGGCGCGTAGGACGCCCCCGCCGCCGTTTGTCCGGTTACGGTCCTGTCCGAATACGTTCGATGTGCCTGACGAAGGGAACAGCCTACGGATGCACAAGGTACGTAAGAAGGCCGCGACGGCTCTGCGGCGGATGAAGTGGCTCCGGGACCCCGCAGTCGTGCAGGCGCTGCGCTCGGCCGCCGCCGCGTCGATCGCCTACGTGATCGCGGTGCGCCTGTCCCCCGACAAGTCGGCGGCGCCGCTCACCGCGCCCCTCACCGCTCTGCTGGTCGTCCAGGTCACTCTGTACGCGACGCTCAAGATGAGCTTCCGCAGAGTGAACGCCGTGGTGGCCGGCGTCCTGGTCGCCATCGCCTTCAGCCAACTGGTCGGCCTGAGCTGGTGGAGCCTGGCGCTGGTGATCGTCGCGGCGCTGGGCGTCGGACACCTCGTGCGGGCGCACGAGTTCGTGGCGGAGGTGGCGATCAGCGCGATGCTGGTGCTCGGCGTGACCTCGCACGGGGCCCTGGCGTGGGCGCGGGTCGTGGAGACGCTGATCGGCGCGATCGTCGGTCTCGCCTTCAACTTCGTACTCGCGCCCCCGGTGTGGGTGGAGCAGGCGGGCGAGTCGATCGAGGGGCTGGCCCGGCGGGTGCGGCAACTGATGCTGCGGATGGGCGAGGAGGCCGCGGGCAGTACGGCGTTCCATGAGGCGGCGGCCCGGCTGCACGAGGCCCGCCGCCTCGACCACGAGATCGGCGAGGTGGACGAGGACCTCCGGCAGGCCGAAGACAGTCTGCGGCTCAACCCCCGCGTGCGCGAAGGGCTGCTGCACCGGGTGGTGCTGCGCTCCGGTCTGGACACGCTGGAGATCTGCACGGTGGTCATGCGGGTGCTCGCCCGCACCTTCACCGACCTCGCGAAGGAACGGGAACCCGAGCCGCTGTTCCCGCCTGAGACGGGTGCCAAGGTCGAACAGCTCCTGTCCGAGATCGCCGACGCCGTGGTCAGCTTCGCGGTCCTGGTCACCACCAGCGTCAGCGACAACGCCGAGTCCGCCGAGGAACGGCTCTCCGCCGAGCTGCGGCAGGCCGCGATCACCCGGGACAAGCTGGCCGCGCTGCTCCTCGACGACGTCCGGCGCGACCCGCGGCAGTGGCAACTGCAGGGCGCAGTGCTGAGCGAGGTCAACCGCATCATCGACGAAATGGACGTCGAGCACCGTTCACGCCGGCTCCTGGAGGAACTGGACCGGTACTCGCGTGAACAGCGCGAACGCATGCCGCGCCTGACCTCGCTGCGCGACCGTATACGGTCCCGGACCCGGCCGCGGAAGCGGAACCGCAGGGGTGCCGCGCGGCGTTCTCGTTGAGGACGCCGGACGCCGGACGCCGGACGCCGGACGTCGCACGCCGCACCGTGCGACTTCCACCTGCTCCATCGGCAGAGCCGCAATGACGTGAATGAACCTGAAGCCGCGTCAACCCGCTCCGGTCGGCTGATCAATACCCTCCGTGCACCGGGGAACCGCCCTTGCCGGACCGGGCGGCCTGGGCGGGCCGTCTGGTCGCGGGTGTGCCGGGTGTGCCGGGTGTGTCCGCCCGGGACCCGAGCGGGACGTCGATCCGCCGCCAGCACCCGCTCCAGCCAGGAACGACAGGTCTGCCACGCCGCCCGGCTGATCACCGCGCCCGAAACCACCAGGTTGAACATGTGGCAGCCCCTGGGACCACGCATGCAGCTCGGCAGAGTCGCCGGCCCGTCAGATACCGGTCGGTATGGGCGACGGCCTCGTCATGCAGCGTTTCCGCGGAGCCTGCGTCGGTGAAGGCGGGCGGCAGTCCGGACAGATCCGTGGAGCGGGCGGGCGCGGCGCAGGGCGACCCGTCTGTGCCCCACACCTGGACCTGGGCAGGGCCTTCCGCCCGGAGCCGTTCCGGCCTCGGCCCAGACATCGACCTTTTCCATCCGATGAGCCGAAGCACTGTCGTCGCGGTCGCCGAGCACGGGGCACAACAGCGACTGCCCGACCAGCCGCGGACCACCCCTGCCGCGCGCCGACAGACTCAGCGCGGCGGCCAGGCCACCGCCGGCACTCGTCCTCAGCTCAGCAGCGATCGCCTCCGGGCTCGCGACGGCCGCTCCCGCAGCGGCGGGCGGCACCACCGTGATCGCTTTCCGGGTCTGACCGGCTGTCACCCGCCTGCGTGCGCACGGGCCCGTCAGGATGCGGCCGGATGCAGGTGCCCGTACGGTCGTGCGTGCACGTTCCCGACAGGACGAAGCACCGGTGGTCCCGTGCCGTCGCACGTACACGGGGCCACCACTTCATCTCTCCGCGCACCGTCAGGCCCGCCGTCGCCGCACGGCTCCCGCACCGGTCCCGTGTTGTTCGACTGGGTGGAACTCGGCGGTGGGGACGTGCCGGTCATGCATTCGGCCCGCCTGTACCGGTCCCGTCTCGACATGCAACGGCACCACTGACGCTCACGCGGCAGACGGCACCCCAGCAGGCACCTCCTGTCCCGCCGGGGCCCGGACCCCACGAGTCGCAGGTGGCACCGAGACGGCGTACACAGACGGTATGAGCGATGCGTGAGGTGGCGCGTGAACGCGGCGGCAACGGTCCCGACGGAGGCCGGCCATGGGCGCTGCCGCTCGCCGAGCGGGTGCTGATGGTCACGGCGGCCGCCCGCCAGCGTTCGACACGATTGACCACCCCGAACGACACGAGGTCGAGTGCGGCAGCAACCGCCTCAGAAGGCACCGGCCAACCGCCACCCGCTACGACAAACCCGCCGTCCGCTACGAAGCAACCGTTCTCGTCGCAGCCGTCGACGAGTGGCTGTGACCAGAACTTTGGCCGGTGATCCGGTAGCCCCTCACCGGTCCTCCGTCTCGAACGCCCGGGCGACGGCGAGGCTGTCCTCGTAGACATGGTGCCGGGTGACAAGGCCGTCTTCGACGGTGAGGTGAAGGGCGAACCGGGCCCGATACGCCCGGCCCGTGGGCCGTGCCGTCTGGCGGATCTCGCCCAGCACGACCGCATCGTCTCCGTCGACAAGAACGTGCTCGACCTCAGTAGCGACGTGCTCCGGCACATGGTGCTCAGCAAGCTCGCGATAGTGTGCGGCCGCGTCGGCCCGGGTGGACCGGTGACGGATCCACGGCGTGGCGGTGCGGCCGTGTTCGCCTTCCGGCCAGTTGAGCTTCCAATCGCCGTGTTCGGCATACAGTTCGGCGATGCGCTCCGGGTCGCCTTCGCCGATCCTGCGCAGCAACTCCTCAACGACGGTGCGCGTGTTCGTACCTGTGGCCGTGGACATGGCATGCCTCTCCGTCTTGGTCCGCATCCTCTGACACGGAGTGATCGCCAACCCTGCCGGCACAGCCCGGCCGAGACGATTACCCCTGAAGTAAGGCGAGCGCATCAGCGGGATCCACTTCTTGTCCCCGGGCCGTCGACGTCCTCGGGTACGTGCTCCTCGTCGGCCGCGAGGTGCGTATCCACCTTCTCGTCGGTGTCCAGCCCGACAGCGGCGCCCTAGGCGAGTGGCAGGAGAACAAGCGCAGCCCCGTCCGATCGGCCGTGGCGAGCAGCCCCATGCCACGCAGGGACTCCAGTGCGCGGTTCGCGGCCTCGCGCGGCCTGCCGATCTGCGGAGAACCGGTGCCCATCGGGGCGGGACCGACTCGAAGTTCGCACGCGCATGCTGTCACGGCAAACCTTCAAGATCCCCCGAAGGAAGAGCTGCGCTCTTCGTCGATGACAGCCCTCCGGATCCGCTGGAGGAACCCCTCTGCGCAGGGCTCGTCGAGGAGGCCGACACCCTCGCCCTTGTGTGCACGGCGGCCTACGGAACCGTGACCGGCCACTCGTACGGTCACCTCAGCCCGAGGACGGGCTCGGCTCCTTCTGACACGCACCCTCACGACCCGGTCGGTCCACAGCAGCGGCCGTCGGCCTGGTCCTCGGCCATCTCCCTACTGCTGTGTGGCACGGGTGAGTTTTTTCGCGGGGCCGTGGAGGCCGGGGGACCTCCAGGTGAGGTGGAGGTCTTCGGGCCACACCAGCGGGTATGCGGTGCCGGGGTTCGGGGTGCGGTGGGCCTGCCAGGTGAGGTGGCATCCGGTGAGCAGGGGGGTCTTGCCCGGGGTGCGCGGGAGGAGGATCTGATTCCTGAGGGTTCCCTCGGCCAGCAGACGGCCGCGTGCGGCGGTGCGTAGCTGCCACCGCACGTGTACGTCTTCAGGGACCCGTCCCCGCAGGCGGAGGAAGCCGCCGAAGGCTGCGGTGAGGTACTGCGGCCGTACGTCGTCGGGGAGCGGATGTTTGCGGCCGGAGCGCCGCCACGGGACGTCCAGGCGCACCGAACCGCCGGTGGGTGCCGACGGGTGTCCCTTCTGCGGCTTTCGTGGGTGCTGCGGCTTGATGCGGAGCTCTCGCGGGTTCTGGCGGTCGCCGACCGACGTGATGGTCCACCCCTGGACGCTCCCGCCGCCGACCACGAGGGGGGTGGGCAGGCTTCGGTGGTGTACCCACAGCGTTCCCAGTACGGCCGCGAGTGGCGAGATCATGAGCAGCAGGAGCCACCCGCCCGGGATCCTGTCCGCCCTGTCGAGACCGGCCTGCTGAAACGACGCGACCTGAAGGCCGCAGGCCAGCACGATCAGGACCACGCTCAGCACCGTGCGCCGGAAATCGGTACGCGGGACAGCCGACAGAACGCGGGAGGGAGCACGCCCGCCACCCGGTGACCGCGCAGAAGCAGGCCCGGGCGGTGCGAAGGAGACGACCTCTCCGGGCTCCGTGTGCACCGCCCCGGCGGCCACGGGGGCGGTGACCTGCGTTGCCATGCCGGGAACGGTCTCCCCGCCCGCTGTCGGCGGGGCTTCGTCGCGGAGCCTCTCCACCTGGTGGCGCAGCACCGTAACCTCTCTGCGCAGCAGGTGCACTTCCGCGTGGTGCGCGGTCAACTCGCCCTCGATCTGCCGGGCATAACGCCGGGCGTGCGCCAACTGCTCCTGCTGGACGGCCAAAGCGGCCCGGCCGGCATCACGCTCTTCTTCCGCGGCCGCCCGCCCCGCGAGGGCCTGGTCGAGCTCGTTCTCCAGAGCGCCCAGCCGTACGGCGACTTCCTCCAGTTCCCCGGCGGTCGCCCGGTGCGCCTCCTCGCTGCGGGCACGCGCATCGGTGGCCCGCCTTGCTTCTTCCATCCAGTACAGCGCCCTGGTGTCCGGACGCGGGCTGCTTCTCTGCGCCGCCCGACGCAGCACGTTCAGCTCCTCCACAACCTCCGGCGCGACCTCCTCGCCTCGGTCCGCCAGGAAGGCCACGGCGGCCTGGACGAACTCTGCTGGTGCGATCCGTTCCCCGGACAGGTACCGCGACACCGTCGAAGGGGCGACGTGCGTGGCCTTCGCGAGCGCGTTCTGCGAGGTGTTCGCCAGCCCCGGCTCCAGCATGTCGCCCAACGCCCGCGCGTACGCCGCGGCCCGCACCTCGGCCTCGCGCCGTACGGCCGCGGACTCCTCACGCCCACCAGCTTCGCTCATGCTGCTCCCACTCCTGCGGGCCCGCCCTCCACCTTCACGGGCGGGACGTACGGCGGTGCTGTGATTGTCACGCACGGTGCGGGGCCCGGGGGAGTGGTTGACGAGATCGCCGTCCGTTGCCATTCGTGCGGGAACACCTTCCAGGGCCCGTTCCCGCTTCTGCAGGATCGTCCGGCCCGCCACGCTCGGTTTCGTCCCCGCACGTCCAGGTGCGGGGAGGGGAAGAAGCGGGGGCAGGCTGATGACGAACGGTCAGAACATGGCGCCGGGCATCGTGTCGGGAGTGAGCGGCCTCGCGCAGGCCCTGGTCGGCGCACCCCCGTGGTGCGTGGTCGCCTGCCTCGCCCTCAGCCTCGCGCTGGGCGCCCTGCAGGTGGTGTTCCCGCAGGACTCCACCGACCGCCTCGGCTGGTGGGCAGGCCGCCGGACCTACCTGTACCAGCGGCGCCTCCTGCGCACCGCACGCCGCCGCGGTCAGCCTCCGGTCCGGTGAGGTTCCGGCGACCGGCCGGGCAGCCTGTCCGTTCACCGTGGATGCGGTGCCACAGGCTGCCCGACGACCCCGACGGCCCCGACGGCGAGGACGTGCGCCACGCGGTCGTCGGTCAGCTCTCGCTCACCTGCCGGGTGAACCGCCCCCGCCCACCGTCAGTTCTCCTCGGTGCCCATGGCTTCGAAGGTTCCGCGCATCAACTGGTCGATGGTGCCCGGCTTCTCGGCCAGGGTGTCGAAGAGATCAGCGAGCAGCCACAGCACGAAGCCGTGGACCGTCGCCTCCTTCGGCCCGATCGTCCCGAACCGGTCGCGCCAGGCCACGGTGTCCATGCCCATCGCGGCAGCCATGAGGACACCGGTGGCCATCGGCACCTGCTCCGGGTCAGCCGACTCGAAGGAGGGCAGCTTGCGGATCACGGCGGGGATGAGGTCGTTGAGCGGATCGAGCCGATCCCCGCCGGGCGGTTCCCCGATCAGGTACCCGGTCAGGACCCCCACCAGGAACACCGTGCCCCGCGAAACCTCCTCGCGCCCCACGGAGTCCATCGCCGCCCGCACCCGCTGCTGCGCCTTCCGGCGCTCCTGGGCGGGTGTCCGCTTCTCCAGGGCCCGGTAGGCGTCCCACGCCGCACGGACCGCCTCGTCCACCACCACTCCGTCGCTGTTCATGAAGGCGACCGTATAGGCGGGGCGACGGGATCCGCGAAGGGCGTCCGGGAAACCGCGCTCCATGATCCATCGGCTCACCTGTCCGCCATGGACATCACCCGGATCGGCTCGTCGCGGCAGTGGGACCCGTGGAGTCGCCACAAGGGCACGACATCAGCCGTTGGCTCCCGCGCCACGTGCTCCAGTCGGCTCCGGCGGCCCTCCGACCGTGCTTGATCATTGGCGGCATGTCGTCTTTGCCCCGCACCTGCCCGACGGATCCGTCGATGAGCGCTCGCACGATGTCCGCGTGGCCGGCATGCCGCTGAGTGATCGGAGCTCACGCACACCAGGATGTGGCGGGGTGCCGCCTCGCGGGCGCCACCCCGCCCCTGCCCAGCCGTGACCGACCACGCCCGGCGGGACGGCGGGCGCCCACCCGCATTGCGTGGGCCGGTCTCCACCGGCAGGTCTGCTCAAACTGCTGTGCCACGCTTCCTTCCCCGGTGGTCGAGTGGGTTGTCTGACATGCTCCATACGTGGCAGATCCTGCGGAACGCCTTGACGACGTGCTGGCTGTGCGGCACCGCCCGTACGTGCTCCCGCCCGCTTACGTGCTGTCCGTCATAGGGTCGGTGGAGCCGTGGAACGCCAAAGCGCTGGCCGCTCAGTTCGGGCAGGCTTCAGCCGGGCGCACGGTGCTGGTGGTGGATCTGCACGAGCTGGTCTTCGGGGGCTGGGACCTGATCGGGGTCCTCCTGGACGCCCGCAGCCGACATCCCGCCGTGGTCCTGGTGGGTCCGCTCCCGCCCTTGTTGTGCGTGCGGTTCGCGGTGACGGGCGCCGGTGCGCTGTTCCCCGTCGCTCCCACTCTCGCGGAGGCCCTCGTCGCTTCCGTTCCGTAGGAGCCGGTCAGGCGGACCGGGCCGGACGGCCGGCCCGCGGGAGCGCGGTGTCCGCGGTCTGCGGGCGTACGGCGTACAGGGGAGAGCGGTCGGCGGCCAGGGCGCGGTGGAGGGTGTCGAGGGCGCTGCTGAGGGCGGTGTGCTCTTCCTCGGGCAGGCCGGCCAGGGCCTGCTGGAGGAAGAGCTCGCGGCCTGCGCGGACCTGGGCCAGGTGGGCGCGGCCGGCCGGGGTGAGGGCGAGAGTGATCTCGCGTCCGCTGGCGGGGTGCGGGTCGCGCTGGACGAACCCGGCGGCCTGGAGGCGGTCGACGAGGCGGCACACCGAGGGCGGCGACGCGCCGAGCCGGTGGGCGAGGGTGCGCATGGGGATGTGGTCCTGGCCGTCGATGACTCTCATGGCCCTCAGCTGCGGTGCGGGCAGCAGCGGGTTGGGGGCGTCGTGGCGGTTCTGCTCGAAGAGCAGGTCCAGGAGTTCGGCGAGGCGGGCTGTCCGGTGGGCGGTGTGGCGAGCGTGATCGGTGCGCTCGGTCATGTCGTTACCCGTCCGAGGAAGGCAGGTTCCTCATCGTGGTGGCTGGGGCGGTCAGGCAGTGGTCTCCGGTTCGGCGGGCCGCGGCGGCGGCCCGGTGGGGAGGGAGGCGGATATGACCTCCTCCCATGGTTGACGATATGCCTTTTCCCGGGAGCGGCGCCCCCCGCCGGCGCCGGCCGCTTCGGGATCGAGGTGGGCGAGGCAGCCGGTGATCTCCAGGATCCGGTCCACGGCCGACGGTCGGGCATCGAGGTGCAGCGTGATCCGGGCAGCGGTGGTGCGCCGGTGCAGCATCAGCAGGGCGGACAGCCCCATGGAGTCCATGCCGGTGAGTCCTGCGCAGTCCAGGCGCAGAACGGCGGTGCGCGGGCGGTCCTGGAGGTGTCCGCAGGTCTGGTCGAGGAAATCGTCGGCGCTGCCGTGGCCCAGGTGCCCCTTCAGGGCGAGTTCCAGCAGCCGGGCATCGGTGCCGGTGACCGCTTCCAGGCGCAGGGGCGGGTCGAAGGGGTACGGCGGCGTCATGCCTGCTCCTGGGCGAGGCGGCCGTTGTGCGGCGGGGCGAGACGGCCGGCGGCATGGCGCAGCATGTCCGCGGCGCGGGAGAAGTCCTTGAGTTCCTCGCCGAGGATGTGCAGGACCGGGACCAGGGAGCGGGCGGGCACGTTGCGGGCGGTGAGGATTCCCGCGGTCCAGGCGAGGAACGTGGTGAAGAGGTCGGCGTCGTCGGTGTAGAGGGCGGTGGCCAGGAAGTCGACGATGTGCGCGACGTCCTCGGCCGTGCGCCCCCGCTGGGCAGGGGTGTAGGCGCGCATCGCGGGGAAACGGTCCTCCAGCCCCGCCATCACCGTCCGCACGAGCTGGGTCCTGGTGCGGGTGACCATCGTGTACTCCTGGTCCCCCAGGTGGGGCAGGTCGTCGATGGGCTGATGGGCCGGGGCGGGACGTCGCAGCGGCCCCTGGTCGAGCCGGTCGGCTGCCGCTCCTGCGTCGGGTGCCCAGGCGTCCGCGCCCAGCAGGGCGGCGTACTGGCCGCGGGGTCCGAAGGCGGCGCCGCCGACGAGGACGGGGGTGCCGGTGGCCTGGACGGCGGTGATCGCGGCGTGCGCGACCGGGAGCCGGGTGGGGATGGAGCTGGAGAGGGCCACGAGGTCGGGGCCGACGTGGTGGACGTGCTGGATGAGGTGGTCGGTGGTGACCTGGGCGCCGAGGTAGTCCACCGCCCAGCCGCGCAGTTTGAGGACTTCGGCGAGCAGTCGGGCGGGCAGCCCGTGCCACTCCCCGTCCACGCACGCCACCACGACCCTCCCCTTCACCGGCGTGCCCGGGGCGGCGGCGGTGCGGTGGGAGAGGGCGGCGATCGCCCGGTCGTTGATCGCGGACGCGGCGTGCTCCTGGGCGACGGTGAGGCGGTTGGCCGCCCATTCCTCTCCGACGCGGCGCTGCACCGGGGCGATCAGACTCAGCAGCACCTCCTGCGCGGGCAGACCGTGCTCCAGGGCGTCGAAGACGACGAGGGTCGCGGCGTGTTCGTTGCCGGTGGACACCGCCTCCCACAGCAGGTCCTGCGGAGTCGGGGGGAGGGTGGTGCTCGTCACGCGGTGAACCTGCCTTTGGTGTGTCCGCCCACCATGCTCAGGTGGTGGGTCCTGGGGGCGGTGATGACCATGACCGCCATGTCGTCGTGCGGGCCGGTCCCGACCCACTGGGAGGCGAGCATCTGCACGTGTTCCACCACCGCTTCGCCGGGCATCCCCGCACACCGTGACAACGCCTCCTGGAAGCGTTCGTCACCGAACATCTCGCCGCCCATGGGGCCGCCCTTGGCCTCGGTGAACCCGTCGGTGAACAGCACACAGAAGTCGCCCGGCGCCAGGGTCTCGTGCACGGTGGTGGCGCGTGCCTCGGGGAACGCGCCGACCAGGGTGCCGCGGGAGGCGCCCTCCTCGACCGTGCCGTTGGCGCGGACGAGCAGCACCGGCGGGTGCCCGGCGCTGGTCACCCGCAGCTTCACCGTCCCTCCTTCCCGCACCGCCGAGACCAGGACGAGGGTGGCGAAGCGGGTGTGGTGGGAGCTGAGCAGGGCCCCGTTGAGGAGCTCCAGCATCCGCTGGTGATTGCCCGCCATCGGCAGCAGGGCGTGCAGGGTGTTGCGGATCTTGCCGGTGAGGACGGCCGCCTCCAGGCCCTTGCCGCTCACGTCGCCGAGAACGGCGAAGGAGGGTTCGCCCTCGACGCTGGCGGGGTGGACGTCGTAGAAGTCGCCGCCGATGCGCTCGCGGTCCTTCGACGGCCGGTAGCCGCCGGCGAACTCCACCCCGGAGATCTGGTGCAGCACCGGCGGCAGCAGCTCCCGCATCAACACCTGCGACACCGACGACTGCTCGGCGTACATGCGGGCCGCGGACATCGCCGCCCCCGACCGTGCGGCGAAGAGGCGGGCGAAGACCTCCTCCTCCTCACTGAACGCCGCCTCTCCGCTGCGGCGCAGCAGAATGAGGGCACCCGCGGGCACACCGTGGCCGGGCAGCGGGGTGACCACGATCGAGCCGACATGCCCGTCGAAACCTTCGGGGATCAGCCACTGGGGGGCGGTCACCGGGTCGATCCAGCGGGACGGCACCGGCGGGAAGCCCTGCAACGCCTCGGCGAGACCGGGGACTTCCCGCGGGTCGACCTCCCACTCATCACGGACCGGCCGCCGGCCGCGCAGGCAGCTGACCACCGGCAGCCGGTAACCGCTGCTCGGGGCGATGACTACGGCGGCGTCCGCCAGGTGTTCGGCGGCGAGCTGCGCGGTCACGTCCATGCACCGCTCCAAGTTCAGCGAGGACAGCAGGGCGTTGGACGCCTCCGCCAGAAACGCGGTTCGCTCCTGCTCGATGTGCAGAGCCTCGCGGGCGAGCCGGTGGTCGGTGTCGTCCATCAGCCACCACACCACATCCCCGTCGTCCTGCACCGTCGGATGCGCCTCGTACGACCGGTGCGCGACGTCACCGGACACCACCGTGCCCGCACCGTGCGCGTTCGTGGCCACCTTGTGGGCGTGGGCGTCCGCGAGCCAGGGAACCGTGCAGTCCGCCAGGGCCAGCCCGGGGGCCGCGGTCGGGAACAGGGCGGTGGCATGATCATTGGCGTGCCGCACGGTGCCCGACCGGTTGGCGATCAGGACGGGGTAGGGCACAGACGTCCACGCCAAAGACGCCGGAGCGCGGGGGCCCACTGCGTGTTCTTGCCGTGTGGAAGTCACAAGCACAGGGCCCGCGGTGCGAACCCCTCACCTCAATCAGCCGGAAACCGTTGTCGTACGACAACAATCCACCACTGGACCACACACTGGCAAGCCGCCCCCTGTCCGGATGCCCCCAGACCGGTCGCCCACGCTCTTCGCCACGCCGGAGGGCACGGGAACATCACATCGAGCCGTCACCACATGAAACAGCAGTCGAGGAGAAGGCCAGGTCAAAGCCGAGTTGTGTTCTCGTGGTCACGGCGATCGAAGTCTGGGGCCCGGCATGGCCGCTCCTTGGTGAAAGAACTGAGGAGGAGTGTCGCGGGCGGTTCCCTGCCGCTGCTCGTGTGCACGGGTGCAGCAAGAGTGTGTCTCTCCGACCCGGTCTGCAAACAGGCAGGCGGCGTTTCGTGTCGAGCTGGATTCCGACGCCGGTACGGACGGTGCCGGGTGGCGGGCGCGGTGGTGGCCGGCGACCAGCGGTATCGGTCGTTCGCCACCGCTCTCGCCACCGCTTGGGTTCTGCGTATCCGGGGGGCGGCTCGTCATCATCCGTACGTGTGTGCGTGGCTGTTCGCGGTGCGCAGGCGTGTGCCGTGGCCATCGGTGAGTTTGAGGTGTGGGAGCGGTGGCCCCAGGGAGGGAGGAACATCCTGACCTCCGCCACTTCCTGCCAGCCGGAGGCGTCCATGGCGGATGCGGTGCGGCCTGGCCGCAGTGTGGCGGGAACGGTGCCGAATTCACTGCCGGTCAGCACCGTCGCGCACTGTTCGCTGGGGCCGACGACGACCAGGCCGTCGGCAAAGGCGCCGTTGACCAGGTCGTTGTCACCGGGCGTGGCGTTGGTAGCTCGGAGTGACCGGCCAAGGAGCCCGGTGAAACCTCTGCCTGGTGCGAGTGTTTCCGGGTTCGGCTGCGGGGAGGCGGTTGCGCGAAGGGCGCGTATCCGAACGGCAGTGCGGATTCGTCGCTGAATCCCTTCGTGTGCCGATGCCCCGTGTCCCGCCTGAGGTGTTTATTCAATGCCTTTTCATAAAGTCCCGCACGGTGCATGACTCACACCACCCGCGGAGGCGGTCATTCTCAAAACGGTGGAATTGCGAGGCGTTGCACCTTACTGGATGGCTGTCACGTAAATTCGGACAAGTGGGTCAGGTTGGGCGATGAACTCGCCAAGGTCGAGTCAAGCGCGCCTTCGGTTGGTCAACTCCTGGTCAAGCGAACCGAAACTGTGAATCGTCGAGCCGAGTCCGGGCACTCGTATGAGTTCTTTTCGTGGGTGGCCGCAAAATTGGGGGTTGACATTCAAATTGGACTCTGTTGATCCTGTGTGTGCAGGGAAATTGCTCGGAGCTCCGGTGCAGTGCGACCGGAGTGCCCGGACTTCGCTGGGTATTACTGGATGAGCAGGCTGGAAAGTGGCGTCGAATCCTTTATTCGAGTCGGCGAATACCAGGTTGGGGGAGCGGTGTGCTCGAGAGTCGATCAGTCCGTGATGTGCGTGCGAATCGTGCCTTCCATGTCCGATCGGCTGACCGGGCAGTGGGTCGGCCGGGCGGCCGGGCGGCCGGTCTCCTGAGCACCTACGGTCGCGGACAGGAGTTCAGCAGTGTGGTTCTGCATCCGTCCGGCGGAGGTCTCGGTCAGTACGTCGGCCTGATGGCGTCACTGGCCCGTCGGGGAACGGTGCACGGTATCCGTGCCTGCGGACTGCGAGCCCACGAGGTGCCGGACACAAGTGTCGCCGCCATGGTGGAGCGCTATCTTCCCCTGCTGCGCGAGCTTCCACACCCTCCTGACCTGCTGATCGGCTGGTCACTGGGAGGCGTATTGGCCTGGGAACTCGCGAGCGCGCTCGCGTCCCAGGGCCATTTCCCCGCGGTCGTCATGCTCGACAGCTTCGCCGAGCCCTGGGGGGTGTGCGCCGACGACTCGGGGCGCCGGACGGTGCTGGAAAAGATCGTCGAAGGCGGTCTGCCGGGCGATGACGATCCGGCGGCGTACGCCAGGCTGATCGAGACGGCGACGGCCCATGTCATGGCTTCGGCCGCGCACCGGGTGCGGGAGCCGTATGCCGGCCCCGCCCTCCTCATGCCGTGTGACGGACCCGAGCAGCGCCGCCAGATCCATTCCTGGTCACGGTGGTCCTCCCGGCTCACGGTCGCACCTCTCGCCTGTGACCATTTCAGCCTGTTCGAGCGGGAAAACTTTCGTGTGATCCTGCGGAACGTCGGAGAATTCCTCAGTGAATGTCGAACAGGGCGGGAGTGCGGAATGAATTCATGATGCCCGAACATTCCGCCCACGCCATTACTGCTCTCTGCTCATGCTTCGAGTTCGCATCGCCCGGATGTCGTCGGGTGTGTGGCCATGCTGTTGGGTCGCGCCCCCGAAAAGGAAGGCGGGTCATGACCCGGAAGCGAACTCCTCTCCACCTGTTCGACTTCCTCCAGGTGAATCTGGCGCTCGTAGCCGACCGCCCGCACGGCCCGGCAACCTCGCTGCGCCTGGGCACCGTGCTGCGATTCAACCCGGCAGCGGCCGCCGAGGGACTGCCCACGGACGCCAGAACCGTGCAGCGGCATCTCGCTGGCGCGCAAGATTTCCTCGGCCTGCGATTTCCCTCGAAAGCACCGGAGCGGCTGCCATGCCCGGCCTTGAGGAGCGGCTCACGTCCGGCATCCACTGCATCGTCGCGGACGCCTGCGGCTTGCCGTGGGTTCCCTCCTGTCAGCGGCAGCACATCTACCTGTTGAGGCCGGCTGCGAGCGCGGAACCAGATCCGGCCGTGGCACCTGTCCTCGCCGGTCGGATCGCCGTCGTGGAGGACGGTTGCCACCTCGAAACCCCATGGGGCAGCGCCCGACCCACGGTCCGTCGCGTTACGGGGGACGAACTGCGCGCCCCGGCCGTGCCGATGTCGGCTGTCCCGCTCACCGCGGCAGATCCTCCCGGCACTCTTCGGGACACCGTGCCCCGACTGGGCCTCGGCGTCGCCGAAGACGCCGACCGGCAGGTCGATGCGCACGCACAGCATCCCGGTCGCGAGCAGGCCCTCGGCGCGTTCACCCTGGAAACCGGTACGCCTCGCCGCGAGGCACTCGCCCTGCCTGCCCCCGCGGGCGGATCAGGTGTCGTACGGGCCGGTCGGCGCGGCTCCGGAAGAGAGCATGGCGGCCTTGCGGCGGCGGTAGGCAATGGCGTTGGCCCGGCTCCCGCACGACAGCTTGTCGCACCAGCGGCGGCTGCCCGCGCGCGAACGGTCCAGGAAGAGCCGGGTGCACTCCGCACCGGCGCACAGGCGTACGAGGTGGCGGTCTTCGCCGCCGAACAGTTCCCCGGCCCTGGTCGCGAGCGTGGCCAGCACCTCGTTGACGCCACCGTGCCGCTCGACCTCGCCCAGTGCCCTGAGCGCCACGGTGACCTGCGGGCCACCGGCGCACTCGCGGATCAGCCGTACGTCGGTCACGGCGGCATCCGCGCCCCGTTCCGCCGCGACAGCCGTTCGGTAGACGGCCTCGCGCAGCAGGCGGGCGCGGTCCAGCGCAGAGCGGGACACCCGGCCGGGGCGGTCGGCCAGACCGGCCTGCACCGCCCACGCCGCGAGGTCCGCCGGCTCTGCCAGGAGGTCGATGGGACAAGTGGTGCGCCAGCTCAGGGTCGCGGCGAAATCGAGGGCCAGGTGATCGCTGACGAAGAGGAAGTCCACCACCCCAGTGTGGCGCGCGCCGGCATGGAACAGCAAGATCGTGGAATCATACCCTTGACCGATGATTCCGGGCGGAGCCGCCAGGCCGGTTCGACGCCCCGCCGCACCCGTACCGCGGCCGCCGCCCGGCAGGAGGGCACATGACCACCGATGCCGCATCCGCCACCGCCGCATTCCGGCTGACCCACTACCTGGGGGTGGCCGTCCCCGCCCGGCTCGCCGACGAAGGCGCCCGGATCGGCCTGGTCCTGCTCGCCCTGGAACGCACGGACAGCGCAGGCCTGGGCGGCGCGCTGGTCGCGGCGCTGATGATTCCCCACGTCGTCGCGGCACCGGTCCTCGGTGCCGTGGCCGACCGCGTCCGCCGCCGTCGCCTCTTCCACGCGTCGTGCCTGCTCGCGTACGGCCTGGGGCTCGCCGCCACGGCGGTGGTGGTGGGCCGCGCACCGGCCGGACTCGCTCTTGCCCTCGTCGCGGCGGCCGGATGCTGCGCACCGCTCGTCACCGGAGGTCTGACCAGCCTCCTCGGCGAGCTGGTTCCGGCCGACCGTCTCAGCAGGGCCTTCAGCATCGACTCCACCTCGTACAACCTCGCGGGCATCTGCGGTCCGGCCCTGGCCGCGGCCCTGTCCGCGGCGGCGGGCCCGGACACCGCCCTGATCGCACTCGGCGCGGCCGGGGCGATCGCGGGCCTCGTCATGCTCACGCTGCCCCTGGCACCCAGGACCGGAGGGGCCGGGCACGATGCGCGCCTGCGCCCCGCCGACCTTGCCACCGGACTGCTGGAACTGCTCAGGAACCCGCCCCTGCGCGCGGTCACCTGGTCCAGCAGCGCCGGCCAGATCGGCGTCGGCGCACTGCCCGTCCTCACCGCCCTGCTCGCCCAGCAGTACGGGGCGGGCTGGGCGGCGGGCGGCCTGATGACCGCCTTCGCCGCCGGCGCCCTGGCGGGGTCGCTGATCTACGCGGTACGCCCGTGGACCGACACGCACCCCGAACGTGTGGTGCTGGGTTGCCTGGCGGCGACCGGCCTGCCGCTCGCCCTGGCCGCCACGAAACCGGCACTCAGCGCGACCACGGCGCTGTTCGTACTCGCCGGAGCCTGCACCGGTCCGCTCTTCAGCGCGCTGCTCGCCGCCCGGGAACGGTACGCACCGGCTGGAGTCCGCACCCAGGTCTTCACCCTGGGCGCCGGGCTGAAGAGCACCGCCGCCGCTGGAGGCGCGGCCGCCGCAGGAGTCGTCAGCGGTGCCGGCACCGGTGCCCTCCTGCTGGCGATCGCCGCGTGCCAGGTCCTCGCCACCCTGCTCGGCGCGGCCCTGCTCACCCACCACGGCACCACCGGCGCGAAGCACGCCGGCCGACCGGGCGAGGCCGCCGCCCCGAAGGCGGCCAATCGGAAGAGCCGTACCTGAGATCTCCCCACCCGGGACAGCGACGACCGCCCTGCCCTCCCGCACCCTCCGTACCTCCCCTACCTCCCGTAAGGAACGCACATGAGGATTCTCTTCGAGCCCATCGGCGGAGCACTCGGCATCGGAGCCATCACCCGCTGCCTGGCCATGGCGCAGGCCGCCGCCATGCGCGGACACCGAGTCGCCTTCCTCGCCCCGGAGGGTTACCCGTTGATCGATGAACTGGACCTGGGCGAGCGGTACTTCGCTCCCTTCCCCGAGCGCACTCCCGAACTCGTGGGCAGCGGCGAGGCGGACGGTTTCACGGAAGCCGTCCTGATACGCGGCATGGGGGAGCCCGCCTACGTGCGCGCGGCACTCGACGCCGAGGTCAGTGCCTACCGTGCCTTTCGCCCGGACATGGTCGTCACTGAGATGCAGCCCACTGTCCCGATCGCCGCACACATCGCCCGCGTGCCGTTCGCCTGCACGGTACAGAGCCCGAACCTCGCCGCTTTCGCCGGACCGAGCGACCGTCCGGAATCGTGCGCCCGGGTGGAGGCCACGTTCGCCGCCCTCGCCCGCGCGCACGGACTGCCCGAACCCGCATCACTCGAAGACCTGCTGCACCAGCGTGCGGCCGTGAACATCGCGCCGACAGCCGAGGTTCTCGAACCGGCCCTGGGCGCGCTGCCCCGCACCCGCTATGTCGGGCCAGTGCTGCTGCCTTCCCTGGAACTCGCACCCGCACCCCGGTACGACGACGCCGAGGTCCGCGTCCTCGTCTACCTCAGCTTCGGCGCGCTCACCCTCGACGAATTCCTCCCGGTCATCGCGAAAGCATTCCCGGCCCCCCGGCACAGCGTGGTGGTCGCCGCCCGCGAGAAGGACATCGCCGGACGGGAGGTGCCTTTCCGGCAGGACAACGTCATCGTGGCCCGGACTCCTGGGATCACCCGCCTGCTCCAGGACACGGATCTCCTGGTCACCCGTGGCGGCCAGAACGCCCTGATGGCCTCGTTGCTTGCCGGGGTGCCGGTCATCGGAACCCCCGGACGCAGTCCCGAACCGATATTCAACCTCGGCGCGCTCCAGGCACACGGGGCGGCCCTGACCCTGCTCGACGAGCCGGGCCCCGAAGCTCTGGCCGAAGCGGCACAGACACTTCTCACCGGGCACGCCGCCCAGCACGCTGCCCGTCTGGGGGATCTGCTGCGTCGGCACCGGGGGGCCGTCGAAGCGGTGGAGGCACTCGAGTCGGCGGTGTCGAACCCTGCCTGTCGCCCACCGTTGGACTGAGGTGCTCGACCGTGCGGCCCCCAGGACGCGCACCCGGCGCCCAAGGCGCGGCCCCGGCCCCCAGGACGCGCACCCGCCTCCCGATCGACAACCGTCCAGGACCGCCCCTCTCTCACCCACCGCACCAACGGAGCCCACATGTCAGGCGTCGCGACCACCCCCCTCACGGCCGCAGCGGCGCTCTTCGACCTCGATGGCACTCTCATCGACTCGGAGCCCCGCAGCCAGGAGCTGTGGCGAAGGCTCTTCGCCGCCCGTGGCATCGCCCTCACGCCCGCACTGCTCGCCTCGTTCGGCGGGCGCCGTAGCGCGGACGTCATCGCCGAACACCTCCACCGTTTCGGCCCCGGCCTCACTCCGGACGACCTCCGCGCTGACCTGCGCAGGCTCGACGAGGAGACCGGCCTGCCCGAGGTGCGGCTCAAGCGCGGCGCCCGCATCCTGCTGACCCGGCTCCGGGACGCCGGAATCCCCACTGCTCTGGTCACCTCGGGCGGCCTGACGTACGCAACCCACCACCTGACGCGGCTGGAGATCGACCACTTCGCGACTCTCGTCACGGCGGACGACGTCACCCATGGCAAGCCCGATCCCGAGGGCTACCTGCTCGCTTGCCGCCGCCTGGGTGTTGACCCGCGCCAGGCCCTGGTCTTCGAGGACTCGACGGCAGGCATCCAGGCAGCGAGGGCGAGCGGAGCGGCCTGCATCGCGGTCGGCGACCCGGGGCCGGCCGCGGCGGCGGAGACGCTGGCCGTGGTGCACGACCTGGCCGACACCCCGGAGATCCGGCCGGCGGTGGGAACGGCGCACCAGGACGTGGCGAAGGCGGGTTCGCTCCCACGGGACACAACGGAGAACTGATCAAGGGCGGCAGCACGACTCTCCGCCCCTGACGGTGAGTCCGAGCCCGCCCAGTACACCCCGCCGTGGCCTCCGTTCCCATGAGCCGGTTGCCGACCGTGACCGCAGCGTCGTACTGGACTGCCAGGAGCGGTCTCAGCAACTACCGCCACACGGGACGCGGCGGTCCCAGTGATCGCTGTGTGCACAGGAGATCGCGGTTCGCCGTGGTGATCCCCGCGGTCGCAGGTGGCCTGCTCGCGGGAACGACCCCCGCGCCGACGGACCCCGGCGCGTTGGAGACCACCGGCATCCAGGCGCGCTACGCCGAACAGGACCTGGGCCGACGCCGGTGCACCGCCGAGGATGTGCCGGACAAGCCCGGGACGGCGAAGATCCTCGAGTGCGTGACGTTCGCGACCCCGCGCGACCGGCCCGACGCGTACGACCCGAAGCTCGACGTCGACCTCATCTCGCCGCGCCAGCAGGACTCGACCACCGTCGACCTCGGCCGAGCCGCGCGAGCCTCGCGCTTCAGCAGAGCCACACGCGTGATCGCGATGTCGCCGAGCCCGTCGCCCCCACCGGGAGCATCCGCCAGCGGCCATGGCCCCCTGCTGTGCCGTGCCGCAGACCGCGTCCTGCCGAGTTTCACCGAGGCCGACCTCCAGGAGCAGGCCGCCGTCATCAGGTCGGGCGCACCGTACGGCCTGCGGATCATCGTCAGCCGACAGCTCGCGGGCGCCGAAGGGCTCAGCGTCCCCCTAGTGCCTGTCGACAGGGAAGGCCCACCGCATCCCCAGCGCGTCCAGCTCAGCCCGGCATTCTTCACCGAGCTCGTCGGCTCGCTGACGGATGGTGCCCAGGACCATCCCCCGCTTCACTGCCGCCACATCAGCCTGTGGCCCGGGACCGCCGGCGCGTCGACGGCGGCCGGGCCAGGCACCGCACGGTGGGACCACGCCGTGGTCGCCGCAGACGAAGCTCCCGCGCCGCCGCATCGTCCTGCGGGAACAGTCGAAACCCGGCGACGTCAGGAATGCCGCGTGCCTCAGGCGAGCACCAGGGAGGCCGTGACGGTCTTCCCGCCGCCGGACACCCGGACAACGCTGACGGCGTGCGCGAGGTGGTGCACCATCCACCACCCCCACGTTCCCGGCGTCGCGCCCGCAGGGCGCTCGGGGCGCGCTGGTGGAGTCGAGTCGCTGGTGTCGCTCACGCTGATGACGATGCGGTTGTCCCGGAGGCTGACGGTGAAGTCCGTAAGGCGTCCCGCGTACTTGAGCGCGTTCGACACCAGTTCCGTGGCCACCATCAGGGCGTCCTGGAGGGAAGCACCGACTCCTGTGTGTTCCGGGCGGCCTCGGGCTTGCAGCGCCTTCTTCACTGTCGCGCGGGCCTCACTTGCGTTCTGGGGTACCACCGCACTCTGCTCCATGAACCACGCCTACCCCGCCAGACGCGTTTCTGACGAGGAACCGTCCCGGAATGAGGGAATTCCTGCCGACTGCGCCAGCTCCCTCGCCTTCCCGCGCGACGTCGCTGCGTACTGTCCGAACCGGACAGCGGCACCGTCACCGACCAGGCGGGAGAGGCGTCCGGGCTCGCGACGGCAGCCCGGGTCGGGTGTCGGGGGGGGGCGTCCGGGAGGGTCGCCTTGCCACTGGCCGGACCGGCCCCGGCCGTACGGAGTTCTCGACGGGGAGGCCGCCCGGCCGGGGGAGGGGTTCCCGTACACCTGCGATGTCCCGCAGACCACCCCCCGACGATCGCCGTGCGTCCTCGACCGCATATGGCATCACGTCGTGGGCGTGCGCTCTCCCGCCGTGAGGTGTCCGTCCGTGGGGCGTCCGTGCCAGTCGAGGCAGATGATCATGGCATCGTCGCTGTCGGCCCCGGGGACGTGGTGGGCGGCGTGTGTTTCGAGGACGGCGTGCGGCACCTGGGTGGCGGGGAGGAGCCGAGTTTCGGAGAGTGCCCGGGTGAGGTGGCGGGCGCTGAAGAGTTCGCCGTGTTTCGAGGTGGAGGCGTAGACGCCGTCGCTGACGATCAGGAGCCGGTCGCCTGGCTCGATGGTGTGGTACTGGGGGATGTACGGGGTGTCCTCGAACATGCCGAGCGGCAGCTGGGCTTCGAGCTCGATCGGTTCGACGGAGCCCTTGCGCAGACGCCAGATCTTCGGGGAGCCCGCGTCGATGACCTCGAAGGCGCCGGTGGCCAGATCGAACTCGAAGAGCAGGGCCGCGACGTGCTGGGCGCCCCGGTGCTCTGCGTAGAGGGCCTGGTCGGCGAGGGCGGCCTGGTCGGCCAGGGAGAGTCCGGCGCGGCGGGCGTTGCGCAGGGCGTTGACGGCGAGGTTGGTGAGGAGGGCCGCTTTGATGCCTTCGCCCATGCCGTTGGTGGCGGTGAGGGTGAGGGTGTCGGCGGTGGTGGCCCAGTCGAAGTTGTCGCCGTAGATGGCGTAGGCGGGCTCCAGCTGGGCGCCCAGGGTGTACTCGGGGCGGGTGCAGGAGCGTCCGGGCAGGAGCTGCCACTGCATCTCGGCGGCGAGGGTGAGGCGGGAAGCCCGACGGGCCTGCAGGTAGAGGTCGGTGTCGCGGTCGGCGACGACGAGCTCGTGCGCCAGGACATCGGCGAGCTGCACGAGCTCGGCGAGGACCTGCGGGGAGTCGCCCCCTTCGGGGACGGTGACGGACAGCACGCCGAGGCGGTCGCCGCGGACGCTGACGGGCAGGTGGGCCGTCACGGCTGGAACGGGTTCGGGCTGCTTGGCCAGCGGTTTCGTCGGACGGGACAGGTGTGTACGGGTCGGCTTCGGGTAGCGGGCCCTGCAGATGAAGGGTTCTTGGGCTCCCAGCGCGCGGCCGGGCTCGCTGGTGCGTATGGGGACGGGCTGCGCGGTGTACGGCGGGACGGTGACGGGCTGGAGCATGGTCATGGCGTAGTCCGCCATCCACAAATCGACCGCGATCGCCCCGTACTGGTCGGCGCAGACGGCACGGACCGTGTCGACAAGGGCGTGGGGCAGCGCGGTGCGCAGTGCCTGAGCGGCGGTGGCGAAACGGTCCATGGACGGCTGGGGGCCTTTCTCGGCGGGTCGAAGGGTTCGACCTTCGTACAGTTCGACTGGCAGACTGAGCGCCCGGTCGGTAGGGACGCCGACGGGCTGAATCGGAGATTCACGGTGCGGAGAATGGAACCGGCTGCTGCGGACCTCGCGGACGGCAAGGCCGCTGAGGTGGCACGGGCGGTGGTCGAGCAGTTGGAGATGCTGTGGGAACGGGGCCGGGACGCGGTGCCGACCGCGCCGGTGTCCACCTCGCAGCTGCGCGTCCTCTACACCCTCGACCAGCAGGACGGCATCAATCTTCGCGATCTCGGCAGGCAGATCGGGGCCGCCGCGTCATCGGCGAGCCGGCTGTGCGATCGGCTCCAGGCCATCGGCTATCTGCACCGTTCTTTCAGCAGCACCGACCGCCGCGAGGTCACGCTGCGGATCACGTCTCTGGGCCGCGCCTATCTCTCCGATCTGCGCGCCCACCGCGAACAGGAGCTCGCCTCGACCCTCGCGGCGATGACGGCGCAGGAGCGGGACGCTCTCATGAGCGGGCTGGCCGCGTTCCGCAAGGCCCACGACGCCGCCACCCCACGAGCGGCCGCCCGGGCGGGTGCGGCCCCGAGCCCTGAGCCGGGTGGCGAGGAAGACGAAAGACCCGCGGGCGCGGAGCATGCCGTAGAACTGACGGATACTCAGCACGGGATGTCCTGGACCGCTTGACTTCGGGGGCGACGCCGCGGCGTGGCAGATGAGTTGGTGCACCCCAGCCTCTCTCGTCCTGCGCCGGCGGACTGTGGTCCCGCTGGGTGGTAGCGGCGGTTTCCGGAACCAGACGCAAGAATGTTGCCAACAGTCATTGTTGTCAAACGGCAAATTCTGACGGGTGAGGAAACCGGCTCTCCGCTGCCGTCCGCCGGTGCGGGCCGCATGCCCACTCGGAGGGACTACCGGCCGGCGTCGCTGCGGTGGTGCGGCCCCGGGGCGAGGCGCAGGGCGAGGGCGAGGGTGTCGTCGGCGTGCAGAACGACGGTGTGCATGTCGGCCGCGATCGCGGACGGGATCTCACCGAGGGGGAGGACGGCGTGCTTACGGGCGGCAGCGATGAGCCGTATCTCGCCCTCGAGGGGGTCGCGTCGGCTCTCGGTGAGCCCGTCCGTGTAGAGGACGACGAGGTCTCCCGGTGTCAGGACCTCGTGCCGCAGGGTTTCGCTGCCCGGCAGCGGATATCCCACCCCGCGCCCGCGGACGGACAGGAACTCGGCGGTGCCGTCGTGTGCGCGCAGCAGCAGGGCGGGTGGGTGACTGCCGCCGGCGAGCGTGAGCACACCTGTGGTCGGATCGAGCCGGGCGAGCAGAACCGTGGCCTGCAACCCCGGGACGACCGGGGAGAGCTGGCGGTCCACACGCGCCAGGATCGACTCCAACGGGTGACCCTCTTGTGCCAGCGTGCGTACGGCGTGGGTCACCGACAGGGCGCTCTTGGTGCTGCCGATGCCGTGTCCGAGGGCATCGACGACGGTGATGTGCACCGTGCCGTCGGGCAGTTGGAACCAGTCGTAGAGATCTCCGCCGGTCGGCGCCGCCGGATCGGACGGCGCGTAGTGGACAGCCAGCTCCAGCCCCGCAACCGACAGGGCGGCGGGGCGCAGCGCGTCCTCCATCGCGAGCAGGGTCTGGCCCTGGGCCCATCGCAACTGCTCTTCGCGTTCCTCGAGTTGCAGGTAGAGGGCGAGTACGCCGTCGTTCGTCTCCGACAGCTCGTCCTCCAGGAGCTGCTGCTGACGCTCCAGGCCGTCCAGGCGCACCAGCGCCGCCCGCAGCTCCATCTCGTAGGCGTCGACGTCCGAGGCCGACGGCGATCCGGCCCGCGGCGAGGGAAGGAAGGGCCCCTGGCGATCCGGCAGCGGGAAGTGCCACGACACGGAGTGCGGCCGGGTGCGCGTCGGCGGGAGGGGGAGGTCCATCGGATCCGGCTCGCCCGTGGTGTCCAGCCCTTCCAGGGTGAGGACGGCATGCCCCGCGGCAGGGGGCGGCGGCTCGCAGGTGCCCTCGCCGAGGGTGACGGAGCCCCCTTCGTCCAGGGTCCTCGCGGCCAGGCTGCTCACCGTCAGCACGAGCCGCGCGACGGTGTCGGGGCCGAGATGATAGATCTTGGCGATGCGTCGGACTTCCTGCCGAAGAGCGGGCGTCGCCCTCAGTGCTGGACCCGTGCGCACCGACGGCTTTCCCGCGGTCATCGCGAAGCCCCGTGGCGCGTGGTGGAGGCGGAGCCGGTTCCGGAGGCAGAGCCGGCGACGACGCGATGTTCCCCCAGGCCCGCCACAGCCCGTGGCGTCCTGTTGCTGAACTTCATCCCGCGCCCCCTCGCGCCTGGGACGACTGCGGATCGGTCGGAACCCCGGGGCCGTTGCCGTCTAAACTCTTGTCGTACGGCAAATAAAACCACACGCGGTCAGTCGCCGGTAAGGGGCCCCCGGCACGGCGCGTGGCCTGGGGACATCTCGCTCGGGTGCCGCATGACGCCGGACGGTTCGGCCGCCGCGGCACCCGGGTGCGTCGGCCGGTTGTCGACAGCCCCGCCTCCTCGTGTGCGGCGGCTTCGCAGGCCGGCGGTGTTCGGAGGCCGACGTCCGCGGCGAGGTCACCGTTTCCCTGCTGCTGCGCGTCCCGCACGACCCGTGGACCGTCGCCGACGTGCCGCTGCCGGACGAGGCGGCGGCCCTGGTCGAGGGGCCCCGAGCGGTCATACGGACACATCGTCGTAGGCGAAGCGCGGGAACTCACCGTCATGCAGGGACGGATGTTCGGTCCGCCATTGCCCGGACAGGGCGATGGCGCTGGTCGGCGACTTCGCCCGGGCGGGCCCGATCACGACCGCACGCGACGGGAAGGAGGTACTGGCCCCGCCCATGGGATCCGGCCCAAACCGCACGACCTGACCGTCAGCTACCCGCCCCGCGCAGGAAATCCCATGGAGCGTCAGCGACCTGCTCTCGCGGATCGCCCCGCACCAGGAGCCCACACGGTCGCTGCGGAGCGGCGGGAGCCCCGCACCGTGACCACACCGCCGGACGAGTCCGGCACGGCCGTCGTCGAGGAACTGCGCACCCAGAGCGCCGCGCACCCGGGCGGACTCCCGGGCGCGGTCTGCGTCGACGCCCGAGCGGACGAACTGACGGCCCGGGGTGTGCCGAGCACGCCCGTGTCGTATTGGCCCCCGAAGCGCGCGGACTCGACTTCGACGGCGGCGTCGTCCTGCGCCCGGAAGGGACCGTCACGGCACGCCTCGGCGGCGAAAGGGACCTGTACGTGGCCCTGGCCCGGGCCACCCGCGCGGCTGTGCACCGTCACGGCGCAGCCCGCCTGAGGCGGCGCCCCCGTGCGTGCCCGCGCCTGGTGCACACCGATTCACAGCAGCCGGTCGACCAGCCCGTCGACGTACTCCGGTGTGATCCCCATGCCGAACAGCACGCGGATGTACATCGGGGCCAGGACGTGGTCCAGCACGTCCAGTGCGTCCGGCGGCCGCTCGCCACGCTCACGGGCCCGGTCGAGCATGGACTGCAACTGCCGCGTGCGTTCGGCGAGGAGCCCGTCACCGGCCCCCAGCCCCTGCGGACCGTCGCCCGACAGGGCGACGGCCAGGCGCACCACCGCCACGCCGTCCGGGCCGGTGATCTCGCGGGCCACCTGGGCGGCGTACGTGCGCAGATCACCGGCCAGGCTCCCGGTGTCGGGCATCGGCGACCGCGCGTTGAGGCGCGTGAGCACCACATCGCTGAGGAGGCTTTCCAGACTGCCCCACCGCCGGTAGACGCTGCTGTCGGCCACGCCCGCACGGGCCGCGATCTCGCCGACGGAGAAGTTGCCGTAACCCCGCTCGTGGACGAGTTCGGTGACGGCCTGGTGAACCTGCGCCCCGACGCGGGCGCTGCGCCCGCCAGGACGCCGGGCCGGCTCTGTCTCACTCATGCCCTCACCCTAACGCAGTCGTTGGTTGCGTTTGTGGGCGACGGCCCTTACAGTCCTCTAACGCAGTCGAGGACTGCATTAGCGTGCTTGAGGGCCGACCGATCACATCGGCCGTGGAAGACACGCACGAACGGAAAGGAGTCCCATGGCGGTAACGCCTGCGACCGCGGACAGCCGGCCGAACCGGGGCGTGCTGCTGACAGTGACCTGCCTGGGCCAGTTCATGGTCCTGCTCGACAACACGATCGTCGGAGCAGCCCTGCCGGACATGCAGCACAGGCTGCAGACCGGGCTGACCGGCCTGCAATGGATCGTCGACGCATACGTCCTGCTGGTCGCCATGCTCCTGCTGTCCGGCGGCGTCTTCGCCGACCGGTTCGGCCGCAAACGCGTCTACCTCACCGGCGTGGTCGTCTTCACCGCCGCCTCCCTGGTGTGCGCCCTCGCACCCTCCCTCGGCTGGCTGGTCACCGGCCGCGTCCTCCAGGGCATCGGAGCCGCGGCCCTCAGCCCGGCCTCACTCGCCCTGCTCGCCGCCGCCCACCCCGTACCGCGGGAACGCATGAAGGCGATCGGACTGTGGGCCGGACTCAGCGGCATCGGCCTGGCCGCGGGCCCCGTGGCCGGCGGCATCCTGACGGACGCCTACGGCTGGCCCGCCATCTTCTACGTCAATGTGCCCATCGGCGTGGTCCTCCTCCTCATCGGCCTGCGCCACCTCGGCGAGTCCCGCAACCCCGACGCGCCCGCGATCGACGTCCCGGGCGCCGTCCTGTCCGTCCTATCGGTCGGCGCCATGACCTACGGCCTGATCGAAGGCGGCGCCCGCGGCTGGACCTCCCCGGTCATCCTGGGCAGCTTCGCCGCCGCGGCGACTCTCCTGGCCGCCTTCCTCACCGTGGAAGCACGCAGGACCGCCCCCATGCTGCCGCTGCACCTCTTCCGCCAACGCCTGTTCACGGTGTCCAACACCGCCATGGTCGTCGTCGGATTCGCGCTCATGGGCTCGTCGTTCTTCTTCTCCCAGTTCTTCGTCCACGTCCAGGGCAGCTCGATCCTGCGCGCAGGCGTGCAGACCCTGCCCGTCTCCCTCGCCATGGTGGTCGTCAGCCCGTACGCGGGCCGGCTCGCCGCCCGCTGCGGTTTCCGCGCCGTCGTCACCCTCGGCCTCACCCTGGCGGGCCTGGGCCTGCTGGCGCTCGGCATGGTGCACGCCGACACCCCCTACGGAGACGTGTGGTGGCGGCTGGCAGTCGTCGGCACCGGCTTCGCCCTCACCATGTCCCCGCTGACAGGCGCCGCCATCCAAGCCGTCGACCCACAAGAAGGCGGCCTGGCCTCAGGCGTCAGCAGCACCACCCGGCAGATCGGCGCGGTGCTCGGCGTGGCCCTGCTCGGAGCTGTCGTCCGCGCCGGCCAGTCCGATGGCGCCTCCTTCGAAACCGGCCTCAACAGCGCCTTCCTCACCGCAGGCGCCGTCACCCTCGCCACCGCGGTCTTCACCGGCCTGTGGCTGGCGAAGACCAGACCCGTACAAGCCCCCGTGACCCCACTTCGCACGACCGGACCGGAAGCGACCACCCCCGCCCCGGACGAAACTTCCGCGAACGGCCGTTGACGAAGTCCTGGACAGCTGTCCGTCGACCACGCACGCCTGCGTTCCTCGGTTGGTCCGCGGCTTCCCTCTCTCGAAGAAAACCGATGGCGCGCACCGCCGTTCGGCAGTGGTTCTCAAACCAACGACCAGCACGATCTCCGTCGGCGCCTTGCCCCGTCCGTCAGGTGTCCCTGCGGCCGGGGCACCGCCCCAGCAGCGAAACCCCAGCACCGGTGCTGCGGTCGCGCGCATGCACGGCCCCGCCCGGGGAACGGTGATCATGGCGTCCAGCCCCCGTGGCGGCCCCACGCTGGTTCCGAGTTCCGCCCCGCGAAGGAACGGAGCGGAGGCCGGCCAGAACAGGGCGTCACGGCTAGTGATGACGGACATACGTGAAGCGCCGGCGTGGACGGGAAGGTGCAGAGACCAATGGGTTACATGTACGAGAACGAGGACGGGGAAAAGTACGAGCTCGACGCCCCCCTCAGCTTCTCCGACGACATCCTCCAGCTCAAAGGGGGATGGGACGGAAGGAGCGGATACGTCGTGTACGAGCTGACGGCCGCGTACGGCGAGCCCGAGCAGAAGACGGTGGCCCTGGGCACGGCGAAGGGCAAGGCCGACGACGACGATCTGAAGGTCGAGTACCGGGACCGCGACGGCTACGCACAGGCACGGGTGAGGACGAACGATCTCGGCCATCTGGTGCTGGATTACGACTGCTCCTTCCTCGGCAAGTCCTCCCGCGGCGACGACGTCCGCATCGACACCGACTGACCCGAGCCGGTGAACACCTGATCACCGGCTCGGCGAGAACCGCTGTGCCGGGATTCCTCGAGGCCCGTGTACCGCCCGCGCGCGGGCGGTACACGTCTGCACACCCACTGGCCGCCGGGCACCAGACCTGAGCCGAGGAGACCTCGACCCGGCGGCGGAACCGCATCTGGCGTCGGCATTGATCATCTCCCGGTGGCAGCATCCTCCGGCGTCGGCGGACAGCGGTCGAGCACGACATCGAGCCTCAGAGCCCCAGAGCCCAAGAGCGCCGACCTCGGCGACTGTTCGTGATGACCTGCGTCGAGGACCGGGTCCTGCCGGAGACCGAACCAGCGCGTCATGTGCGGCGCAGTCCTTGCGGGTGATCCAAGGAGACAGGCAGCCGAAGGCCCGCCCGCAAGCCGAAGGGCCGGGGGGCGGCCCCCGGCCGTGACGCCGGACGTGGCCCGGGGCCCACCGGTGTGCCGGTGGGCCCCGGGTGTCGAGGCGGGTCAGCCCTGACTGCAGTAGTCGACCCAGCGGTGCGAGGAGATGTTGTCGTTGACCGACTGGCCGAAGCCGCCCTGGCCCGCGCCGTAGGTGAACTTCCACTTCCCCGACGGGAGGTTGTTCCAGGAGTCGCCCCGGCTGATGCAGGCATGCGCCCCGGTGGCCCTGAGGCCGTAGTAGAGATCGACCGCGTCGAGGGTGGTGGCGTAGCCGTTGTTCCAGATGTCGGACGCCTTGTTCCGGCACGGGCCCCAGGTGTCGGCGTTCCCGCCCCAGAAGCAGGGGGTGCCGCCGCCGTAGGGGTCGGTCCAGGCGTGCAGCAGACCGTCGGCTGCGGCCGTGCTGCGGTTCGCGGGGGCGGCCCCGCGGTCGTCGGGACCGACGGGGGCGCCGGAGGCGATCGCCGGGAACAGCGCGAGCGCCAGTCCTGCCGCGACCGCTCCGGCGGCGGTGAGGTGCTTGCGGATCATGGAATTCTCCTTGTCCGGCGGCGGATGCCGCCCGTGTTCGGGTGGTGGCCGGTGGGCCGGCCGTCCCGCGGCGGATGTCGCCGGGGAAGCATGAGGGGGCGCGCGGCCGACTTCGGCCGATCGGTGTGCGGGCCCGGGGAATCACCGGGAGGGTGCGTTCGGCCTCCGGTGGCCGGTGCACGGTCCCGGGGGAGCGTGGGGAGCGGAGGTCAGCCGCGGGCGACCACTGCGCGGGCCCGGGGGAGCGCCGCCCTGGCGAGCCGGGCCAGGTCGGCGTACACCCTCGGGTGGCGCCGTCGCGCCGTCGTCCCGTAGGAAGTGTCGAGGTCGGCGGCGACCCGGGAGAAGCCCGTGGACACCGCGCACGTCGCCTCCGCCACCGCGGTCCGGGTCTCCCGGGCCCGGTCGGCGCCGCGTTCCGGGTCGGCCGCGGCGCGGCTTTCCTGGGGATCGGAGTACGGAAGTCCGTCGGCCCGCATGCATGCCGCCCAGCGGTCCCGGGCCGACCGGTAGCGCGCGTCCTGTTGGACGGCCGCGACGCGTTCGCCCTTGAGGAAGCGGACGGTCCGCGTCGCCCGGAACCAGGCCGGCAGGTCGCCGTACAGACGGCGCTCGGCCTCCGCCGTACAGCCCTCGTCGCTGTGGCTGATGCGCGCGCCGTTCGGCAGGTCGACGGCGAGCCCGGTCGGGCGGGGCCCGTTCAGGGCCGCCACCAGAGAGGTGCGGCGACGGGGGTCCAGTGACAGGAGGTAGCGCTTGTTCGGATCGGCGTCTGCGGCCCGCCGGAGTGCGGCGCGCTGGTCGGATCCGTAGCCGTGCTCCTTCGCCCACGCCACGTCGTCGACGACGTAGGGGAATTCGCGCCGGGTGCCGGGGGCGGCGGGCGGGGTGACCCAGAAGTCGAAGCCGCTGCGCCGCATGCAGTCGCGTTCCAGCAGGTTCTCGGCGACGTCCAGCGTCTGCTGCGAACCCACCGGGCGGATCACCGCCTCCGGCGGCCGCGATGCCGTGTCCTGCGACTGCGCCGCGCATCCGAGTACCAGTGACGCGACTGCTGCCGCTCCCACCGCCCGTGCCGCGTCCCGTGCCGTCGCTCGCATTCCCGGCCTCCTCCCGTGTCGTCCTCGCCGTCCTGCCCAGGGAGTTGTCTAGCCCGAAGGGATTGTTCGGCGTCGGGACACCTTTGCCGGACAAACAACTCCGTACAGAGCACGGCGCAGCGGTCCGCGTTCCCGCTGGTCACAGCCGTCGGCAAGGGCGGTGTCCGGTCGCACCGGGCACGTGAGCACCGGCAGAAAACAGCCGAATCGGCAAAGGAGCGGTCAGGCGAGCACAGGGCTGGGGAGCATTCCCGGCACGGAACGGGCACATGGTGCGGGGGTGGCGAAGGTGGCGCGCAAGGAACGGCCGCTGGACAGCGGGGACACTCCGGAGCTGGCGTTCGCGGCATCCCTGCGGCAGTTGCGGGAGAAGGCCGGCAGTCCCACCTACCGGGTGCTGTCGCAGCGTACGCACTACTCCGTCACCACCCTCTCCAGCGCCGCCGCGGGCCGCGTACTGCCCTCGTTGCCGGTGGCGCTCGCCTACGTGCGTGCCTGCGACGGCGACGTCGGTGAGTGGGAGCAGCTGTGGCACCGATCCGCTGCCCGGATCGCCGCGGGTGCGGCCTCGGCGGGGCCGGAGGCGTGCGGCGCCGAAGAGGGGCCGGCCGCGCCGTATCCGGGGCTCGCCGCGTTCCAGAGGGAGGACGGAGAGCGGTTCTTCGGGCGGGAGGACGTCACCGATGACCTGGTGCGCCGGTTGGCCGGGCACCGGTTCGTCGCGGTGTTCGGAGCTTCCGGGTCGGGCAAGTCCTCGTTGCTGCGGGCCGGTCTGCTGCCCCGGCTGGCGGCCGGTGTCGAGACCTCGACCGTGCTGCTCTTCACGCCCGGCCCGCACCCGCTGGAGGAGTGCGCGATCGGACTCGCCACCGAGGCGGGTACCACCGCGGGCCGGCTGTGCGCGGAACTCGCGGCCGATCCGGCCAACCTGCACCGCCTCGTCCGGCAGCTGCTCGCCGGACGGCCGCCGGCCGCCGAAGTCATCCTGGTGGTGGACCAGTTCGAAGAGGTCTTCACCCTGTGCCGGAGCGAGCAGGAGCGGGCCGCCTTCATCTCCGCGCTGGTCACCGCGACGGGGGCGCCGAACAGCCGCTGCCGAGTCGTGCTGGGGGTGCGCGCCGATTTCTACGCGCACTGCACACATCACGCGGAACTGCTCGCCGCGCTCGCCGCGTCGCAGCTCCCCCTCGGCCCCATGACCAGCGAGCAGTTGCGCCAGGCGATCGTCCAGCCGGCCGCCCGCGCGGGGCTGAGCGTCGAAGGCGCGCTGGTGGCGGCGCTGGTCGCCGAGTGCCACGGCAAGCACGGGACGCTGCCGCTGCTCTCGCACGCCCTGCTGGAGACGTGGCGCCGCCGCCGCGGCAACGCCCTCACCCTGGCCGGATATCGGGCCGCGGGCGGAATGGAGGGTGCGCTGGCCCGGACCGCGGAGACCTTCTACACCTCGCTCACCCCTGCCCAGCAGCGGTCGGCCCGGCAGCTCTTCCTGCGGCTGACCAGCCTGGGGGAGGGGACCGAGGACACCAGACGCCGGCTGCCGCACCGGGAGCTCGACCGCGACGCCGACGTCACGACCGTGCTGGAACAGGCGGCGCGCGCCCGGCTGCTCATTCTCGACGACCACCACATCGAGGTGACGCACGAGGCGTTGATCCGCTGCTGGCCACGCCTGCACCGGTGGCTGACCGAGGACCGCGAACGGCTGCGCCGCCACCGCATGCTCACCGAAGCGGCCCAGCTCTGGGAGTCCCTGAACCGCGACCCGGACGTGCTGTACCGCGGTGCGCGACTGGCCATGGTCGGGGAGTTCGCCGATCCGTCGGCGCACCGCGGTGAGCTGACGGTGCGCGAGCGGGCGTTCCTGGACGCCAGCCGGGCGGCCGAGGACCTGCGCAACCGCGGGCTCCTCCACCGGGCCCGGCGCTTGCGGCGGCTCGTCGCCCTCCTCGCCGTCGCCACGCTGGCCGCCTCCGGTGCGGCCGCCTACGCATTGCACGCCCACCGGGAGATCACGCAGCAGCGCAACGAGATCCTCTCCCGGAACGTGGCCGGTGAGGCGAGCTCCCTGCGGGACAGCCGACCGGCCCTCCACACCCAGCTGATGATGGCCGCCTATCAGCTCTCCCCCACCGCCGAGGCCCGTGACGGACTTCTCGGGGCCGTGAGCAAACCGCTCCCCGGCCGCGGGGAGATCGTCTCCTCCGTCGCCTTCACGCCGGACGGGCGCGGGCTGGCCGCGGGGGGCGACACCGACGTTCAGCTGTGGAACACGCCCGAGGCCGGCCCGCCGGTCAGGGCGGGAGCGACGCGGCCCACCGGTCGGGTGGCGTCCGTGGCGTTCACGCCGGACGGGCGCACGCTGGCGGTGGGCGGCTTCGACCACACCGTGCGGCTCTGGGACGTGACCGACCGGGACCGCCCGACGCCCACGGCCGCGCTGACCGGTCATACCGACGTGGTCTACGCCGTCGCCTCCAGCCCCGACGGACGGACCCTGGCCACCGGGAGCTACGACCACACCGTCCGGCTCTGGGACCTCACCGCGCGCCCACCCGCTCTCCGCGCCGCGCTCACGGGCCACCGGCTGAACGTCAAGGCGGTGGCGTTCAGCCGTGACGGCCGTCTCCTGGCCACCGGCGGCGACGACCGCACCGTACAGCTGTGGAACGTCGCCCAACCGCACGAGCCGGTCAGGCTGTCCGTCCTCACCGGACACCGGAACTTCGTCACCTCGGTGACGTTCGGTCCCGGCGACCGCACGCTGGTGTCCAGCAGCGACGACCGCACCGTACGGATCTGGGACATCTCCCGTCCCACCCGCCCCGCCACTCTGTCCACCCTCACCGGGCACCGCGAAGTCGTCATCGCGGCGGCACTGAGCAGGGACGGGCGGCTGCTGGCGTCAGGGGGCTACGACGGTTTCGCACGCCTGTGGAACGTCGCCGACCCCCGGCGCCCGGCGACGGCGGGGGTACTGGGCAACGGCGGGGCACTCAACGCGGTGGCGCTGTCCCCCGACGGACGGTTCCTGCTCACCGGGGGCACCGACCACACCGCCCGCCTCTGGCCGACCGACCCCCGGCACGCCATCGAGCTGGGATGCGCCGGAAACCCCGCCGCGCTCACCCGAGCACAGTGGGAGCACTACTTCCCCGACGTCTCCTTCCGGGAACCGTGCCGCGTCCAGGGGGACACCCGCCGCTGACCGCTCTCGCGGGTGAGGGACCGGGTGAGGGATCCGGCGCCGGGCCTCGGTGGCCGCCGGCCCGGCGGTGGCCGGTACCCTCCGCGTCCGAGCAGAACCTCCAGGCCGCGGCGACCCGGTGGCGGCGCGCACACCGGCACCGCGCGAACCGGGTTCCGTGGCTCCCCGCACCGGGGGCGGTTGGCCACTGCACGGAACTCGCTGTAGCTTCAAGGAGCGGCGAACGATCCGGCCGGTTTCCACGGCCCCTCCGGCAGCACGTCCCACTGCGTGCGCCCGATGACGAACTCGCCCTGTGTCAGCACGTGAGCGCGCCCGTGGCGGTGCGCCGCGCCGCCGCGCCCGGTCGCCGGGCCTTCCTGCCGGGTCGTGAGCTGCCCGGTCCGACCCGAGCGAGCACCGCGCTCGGCTCCGCCCCACCACAGCAGCGTCCGGCCACCGCCGGTGCTGCCGCCCGGCTGCGACCGCGTTCAACGGCCGCGCCACTTCGAAGGGATCATCGTGCAGCTGAGCGAGTTGTTGGCCGGACAGGAACACCAGGTGCTCCAGGGCGACCCGGGTACGACGTCGATCACCGCGGGCGTGACCTTCGACGTCGACCGGGTCACTCCCGGTTCCGTCTTCGTCGCCGTGCCCGGCCACCGGGAGGGCGGGACCGCCTCCATCCCGGCGGCTCTCGCCCGCGGAGCGGCGGCCGTCCTCGTCGAGGGGGCCGACCCCGCGCTCCCGGAGACGCTCTGGCCGGCGAACAGGTGCACCGTGCGGGTGCCGGACGCCCGGCGGGCCGCCGCCGTGGTGGCCTCCCGGTACTACGGCGAGCCGGGGCGGCAGATGGACATGGTGGCGGTCACCGGGACCAACGGCAAGACCTCGGTGTCGTACATGGTCGAGTCCGTGCTGCGGCTCTCGGCGGGGGCCGAGGTGGGAGTCATCGGGACGTCGGGCAGCCGGATCGGCGACGAGCTGATCCCGATGCCGCCCTCGGTGCTCACCACCCCCGAGTCGCCCGACCTCCAGTACCTCCTGGGGCACATGCGCGACCGCGCGGCCACCGGCGTGGTGCTCGAAGCCACCTCGATGGCACTGCTGACCCACCGGGTGGACCGTACGTTCATCGACGTCGGGGTGTTCACCAACCTGACCCAGGACCACCTGGACGACCACGGCACGATGGCCAACTACCGGGACGCCAAGCTCCGCCTCTTCCAGGGCCTGTGCCGGCACGCGGTGGTCAACGCCGACGACCCGGTCGGGGCGGGCATCCCCGCGATGATGCCGGGCGCCGTGACCACGTACGCCCTCGACCAGCCGGCGGACTACCGGGCCACCGACCTGGTGGTGAGCGCGTCCGGCACCCGCTTCACCCTCCACCACGGCGGGCGCGCCCGCCCGGCCGCCATCCCCTTCCCGGGCCGGTACTCCGTCGCCAACGCGCTCGCGGCCCTCGCCTCCTGCCACGTCCTGGGGCACGACCTGGACTCCCTGGTCGCCGCGCTGGCCCAGATGCCGCCGGTGCCCGGCCGGTTCGAGCGTTTCGAGACCCCGGACGGCACCTCGGTGATCGTGGACTACGCGCACTCGCCCGACTCCTTGGAGAAGGTGCTGACCACCATCGGCGGCTACTCGCGCGGCCGGGTGATCACCGTGTTCGGCTGCGGCGGCGACCGGGACACCACGAAGCGGGCCGACATGGGAAGGATCGCCGGGACCTACTCCGACCTGTGCGTCCTGACCTCGGACAACCCTCGCAACGAGGCTCCGGAGGCGATCCTGGACGAGATCACTCCCGGGCTCGCCTCGACGGGCACGCCGTTCGAGCGGCTGGCCGACCGGCGCGAGGCGATCGCCTTCGCGCTGTCGGCGGCGGGGCCGGACGACATCGTCCTCCTCGCGGGCAAGGGCAGCGAACCGCACCAGACCGTGCGGGAGGAACTGATCCCGTTCAGCGACATGGCCGTCGCGCGCGAGCTCGCCCTGCAGCAGACCGCCGCCCGGTTCCCCGCTGCCGGGAACGGCTCGGCGACCACCGCGGAGCACGCCGCGTCCTCGTAGTCGCAGTCGTTCGACGCCCGAGCCGGTGGGGCGAGGGCCGGGTCCGGAGCCCACCGGGAGCGCCGGACCGGTACGGCCCGTGGGACACCTGCCCGGCCGCGATCCCCGCTCGCCGTACCCCTACGGGCGTCAGTGGGTGCGGCCGGCGGGGCGGGCGGACCCACGGCTGTCCGCCAGAACTAGGCCGCACGGGTACGTCTCCGCAAGTCGGGTGTGTCGATGGGTAACACGTTGGCATATTCGTCCCTGATCACCCCATTCGTTGCGTTGCACCCTTCAGGGAAGGCAGGAACATGGGCAGATTCAGGTACGGAAGAGCGAAAGCGGCTCTCGCGCTGGCCGCTTTGGGCTCTCTCGCAGCCGCGACGGGCACCGCTCACGCGGAAGCGGGCCAGGACAACATCACCATGCTGAAACAGGAGAAGACCCAGTGGTGCTGGGTCGCCTCCGGGCTGACCATCGCCAAGTTCCACGGACTCGGCTCCACCCAGGCCGACTTCTGCAGCCGGGCGCAGCCCTACTACGGCTGCAACAACCAGCCCGCCACCCTCGACGACATGGCCAAGGGCTGGCACAGCCTCGGCATGACCCGCACCGGGTCCGGCCTGAACACCGCGGCCACGTTCAACCAGGTGTACACCGACGTCAAGGCGGCCCGTCCGATCGGCGCCCGCATCGGGTGGACCTCCGGCGGCGGCCACATGAACGTGGTCTACGGCTTCGACACGGCGAAGACCACGATCGCCGTGGCCGACCCGTGGCCGGACACCACCACGTACACGTGGTGGAACTACAGCGACTACGTGAGCAACAGCTCCTCCAAGTGGACCCATTCCCGCATCGGTATCTCCCGCTAAGGCAGGCGACATGCCCGACACCCGCGGTACCAGAGCATTCAGCGAGCGGGCCACGTCCCGCTTCTCCCTCCTGTCCACCGCCCTCGCCCTGAGCGCGTCCGCGCTGCTGTCCGCCGCCGGCCCGGTGCACGCGGCTCCGGCCAAGGACCCGCTGCCGGTGGACATCCCGGACTACCGGGCCGCCCTCGACGCGGTGAAGTCCGCCGACGTCCGCGATACCGTCTGCCGCTTCCTGCGCACGCCGCTGCCGACCGGAGCCAACGGTGCGGCGCAGCCGATCCCCGACACGGCCGAGCCGTGCCAGGGCCTCCCGGTCTTCACGATCAAGGACCCCGTGGCCCTGAACGAGATCACCCCGGCCTTCGTCGCGGGTACCGCCGCGCCGCTGCCCACGAACGCGGTCAAGCTGACCCAGCTGGTCTCCTCGCTGAGCACCACCGTCAACGGCCGCACCGCCACCGTCATGCTCGCCCCGACCCAGGGCGGCGGCTGGCACCTGGCGGCCGTGCGCGACGGCGACAGCGACGCCGCGTTCGCGAGCAGGGCCGCCGCCGGCACCGTAGTCTTCGCCGAACCGCAGATCCGCGGCTGGTACCAGCTCAGGCTCACCACCGTCACGCCGCTCAACGACCAGGCGCGGCAAGGCCTGGGCGGCCAGGCGTCGGTGTCGCTCAGCGACTACCAGAAGCTGCTCAAGAGCCGTTACGCCGACAAGCTGCCCGGCTCGGAGTACGACACCAGGGGCTACTCCAGCGGCTACTCCCTGCCCACGGGCACGGACGACGCCCCGTCCTCCACCCTGCTCCTGGCCGGCGGTTCCAGCGCGGCACTCGCCGTCACGGGCGGCGCCGCCGTGCTCCTGCGACGCCGGCGCACCCACACGGCCTGAAATCCCCGTACGACCCCCGCTCCGCCCCCGCACCCGGCCGTGGCGGAGCGAGCACCGCACCGTCCCGCACCCCCGCGCCCTGAGCCCTGCCGTCGAGCTCGCACGACACATGCCCACACCAGGAGTGGTGCGGGCATGCGGTGTCCGTGTCCGGGGCGTCAGCCGGCGAACTTGCCGAACAAGTGGTTGGCGGGAGCGTCCGGGTCGTCGCCGTAGAAGAACTCCGCGACCGCCTGGTGGAATTCGGCGCGGTCCAGCGCACCGGAGCCGTCCCGGTCCAAGGCCGCGAAGACCGCGGCGCAGTCCTCGCCGGGAACGCCTGCGACCGAGTCGTACATCTGCTGGAACTCCGCCCGGTCGATCCTGCCGTCCCCGTTGAGGTCGGCCAGGTCGAAGAAGCAGTCGGTCACCGGCTCGATCTGCTCCGGGTACCGGGCGCGGTCGGTCAGCGCCCGCCTGAACCCTTCGGTCATCTCGCGCAGGTCGATCTTCCCGTCGCCGTCCTGATCCATCGGAGCGATCACGTTCGCCCAGAAGCCGTCCATCCCCTCGGTGAGCGTGCGGGCTGTCGCGGAGTCCGGCGCCGCGCCACGGGCCGCGATGTAGCGCTCACTCATCATCCGGACGTCCCGCTGGGTGATGAACCCGTCGCCGTCGACGTCCGCGCCGCGGAACCACTGGCCGTACTTGCGTTCTTGAAGTGCAGTCACGAACGCGGACAGTATTCATGCGATTACGCATACGCAAATCGCGAGGGGAGCTCCTCGGCGTCCGGGGTCGGCCCGTGACGCGCTCGGCGGTGGCGTACGAGAAGGATCCGTTCGTCGGGGCGGGAGACCCTTCGTGTCACTGTTCGAGAGGGGGCGGGGTGAAGGCGAGTACGTCGGGCAGGGGGCCGTCGTACCGCTCGACGTCGACCAGCGTGCTGAGCGCACTGGGCCCTTGGGACAGGCGCGAGCACGGCCGGTCCGCCGTGAGGACGTTCGGATTGCCGTGGCGGTCCATGGTTCCGCTCAAGCCCGGCCGGACCGGATCCCACCACGCTCCCGTGGACAGTTGTACGACGCCCGGCATGACGTCCTCCGACAGGACCGCACCCGCGAGACAGCTCCCCCGGTCGTTGTAGAGGCGCACGACCATGCCGCTCTCGATGCCGCGCGACGCGGCGTCCCCCGGGTTCATCGTCACCGGTTCGCGGCCGCGGATCTTCGAACTCAGGCTGTGTCCGCCGTTGTCGTACTGGCTGTGCAGGCGGGAGGCGGGCTGGTTCGAGAGCAGATGCAGCGGGAACCGGCCGGCCAGATCGGCGCGGAGCCACTCGACCGGTGCGTACCACTTCGGATGCCCGGCGCAGTCGTCGTAGCCGAACGAGTCGATCACCTCGGAGAAGATCTCGATCCTGCCCGACGGTGTCGGCAGGGGGAAGCGCCGCGGGGCGCCGCGGAGCGCCCCGAAGTCGCCAGGGAACGGTCCGGTCGACGCCGGCAGTTCAACGGTGGAGCTTCGCCAGAAGTCGTCGAAGCCCGGCAAGGACGCCTCGACGCCGAGCTCGGCCCTCGTCTGCTCGTACAGGTGCCGCACCCACTCGATCTCGGAGCGCGACTCCGTGAACTCCTGCTCGTACCCGAGCCGCGCCGCCAGGCCCCGGAAGATGTCGTGGTCGGTGCGCGACTCGCCCGCCGGCTCGCGGGCCTTCGGCATCGCGACGAGGTGGGGGTCCGAGAACCCGGCGGCGAAGTCGTCGCGCTCCAGACTGGTGGCGACGGGGAGGACGATGTCCGCGAACTTCGCCGTGGCGTTCCACCATGCCTCGTGGACCACCACCGTGTCGGGGGCCTGCCAGGCCCGGGTCAACCGGTGCAGATCCTGGTGGTGGTGGAACGGATTCCCTCCGCACCAGTAGATCAGGCGAAGTTCGGGCAACGTGAGCCGCCGGCCGTCGTAGTCGATGGTCCGGCCAGGATGGAGCAGGGTGTCCGCGATCCTCGCGACCGGGATGAAATCCGGAACGGGGTTGGGGACCTTGGGCACCGCCGCCACGGAGGGGCGGCCCCTGGCGACGCCCGTCGCGTCCATCGTCGCGTAACCCGCGCCCCAGCCGCCGCCCGGCCGGCCCATCGAACCCGTCATGGCGGCCAGCACGACGGACATCCAGATGGGCTGTTCGCCGTGGTCCGCCCGTTGTACCGCGTAGTTGACCATGATGAGCGAACGCCGGGTGGTGAGGCGGCGGGCGAGGTCGCAGAGCACGTCGCGGCCGATGCCCGTGATCCCCGCTGCCCAGGCGGCGTCCTTGGGGACGCCGTCGAGCTCGCCGAGCAGGTAGGAGGCGAAGCGGTCGAACCCGGCGCAGCAACGGCGGAGGAAGTCCTCGTCGTGCCATCCGTTGACCAGCATGGTGTGGGCGATGCCGAGCATCGCCGCGGTGTCGGTGTGGGGGACGACGGGCAGCCATTCGGCGTCCAGGAAGCCGGCGGTGTCGCTGCGGAGAGGGCTGACGTTGACGAACCGCACCCCGGCCTCACGGCACTGCCGTTGCAGGTCCCGCGTCCGGTGCCTGGCCAGTCCGCCGGGGTTGATCTGGCTGTTCTTGAGGGCCAGCCCTCCGAACGCCACCACGAGTTCGCAGCTCTCGGCGATCTCGTCCCACATCGGCATCCGGGACTGGTAGCTCCACGGGTGCCCGCCGATCACATGGGGGAGAACGACCTCCAGAGCCGCGGTGCTGTACGTGTTGCGCGAGTCGGTGTATCCCCCGCCCAGCGCCAGGAAACGCTGGAGCTGCCCCTGCGCGTTGTGGAACCCGCCCGCGCTCGCCCAGCCGTAGGAGCCGCCGAACACCGCGCTGTCCGAGTGCTGGGAGCGCACACGACGGAGTTCATCGCTGACCAGGGTGAGCGCGTCGTCCCAGCTCACCTCCACGAAGGCGTCCGCACCTCTGGCCGTGTCGTGGACGCGCGGCAGGCCGTCCAGCCAGCCCTTGCGGACCGCGGGGCGCAGCACGCGAGCGCTGTCGTCGGCAGCCGTCACCATTCCGGGGCCGATGGGTGACGGCGCGGGGTCGTCGCCCCTCGGCTCCACGCGTACGAGCCGGCCGGAATCGACCACCGCGACATAACTGCCCCAGTGGGTCGCCACCGATATGCGTCGTTCCACCATCCACGGACTCCCTCGCCGAAGTTCCCCGTGCGCGCGGGCGACGGCTGCCTGCGTCACGGAGGGTCGTTGCCCCGCTGTCCTCTCCGCCGATGGTCTGCGGGACGGACACTTCCCCGGTGGCGTACAGCCCAACCCCGTTGTGCGCATGTCTGCGCAACGGCCGCACCAAGGCCCCGGCCGCCCCGACTCCGAACGACCGCCGTCACCCCTGTTTGCGTCCCTGCCGCGCGCTCGCCGCCCGGATCCCGGCGACCAGTACCCGGTACAGCGGCCGCACCACCCGGCCGGGCAGCCGGCGGTGCCGCTCCTCCTTCCACACCCGGGCCCGGGAGTGCGCCGCCAGGGGTGACCAGCGGTCGGCGGGCGGGGGCGCGGTGACGTGGAACTCGATGCGGCAGAGGTGCTTGATGTTCACGTAGCCGTACTGCCAGGGACTGACGAGCCGTACCGGGGCGCCGTGCTCACCGGTGAGCGGCTCCCCGTCGAGACGCTCGGCGAGGAGCACGTCCTCACCCAACGCGTCCTCCAGCAGCACCGACGCCCGTACCCCGTCAGCACCCACGAACACCAGGTGGCTCACCAACGCCCCGGGCCGCAGGGCCGGTTGCACCACCTCCCGGTAGAAGTCACGGAACCCGACTCCTTCCCACACCAGCCCGGTCGCCGACCACCCGGCCACACAGTGGAAGTCGGCCCGCACCTCGCGCCGGGGCAGCCCCGCCAGATCCTTCACCGGCAGCGTGAGGTCCTCCGCCAGAGCACCGACCAGCTTGATCACCGGGTCGGCGGGGACGGGCGGCGGCGGATTCTTCAGGTCCTTGCCGAACCTGGGAAATCCCCTGAGGGCACGTTGTCCTGGCGGAAGCGTCATGTCGGTCCTCCGGTCTGCGCCCAAGTCGGGCACCGCCCAACCTACTTGAGCAGTTTTTCGGCCCGCCTCCGGCATGCCCATGATGCAGAACCGCCGGCCGGCCCCGCCGCGGCCGGCCGGCGGCCCCCGCTCGCGTCGGCTCAGGCGTACAGGCCCGGCTTGCGGGCCTCGGGATCCTTGCGGTCCTCGCGGTCTTCGCGGTCCACGCCCAGTCGGACGGGCCGTCCGTGCCTCCGCGCGCCAGTGAGAACTCCAGCCCCTTCCTCATCCAAGGCTCCCTTCACGTGGGAGGGTCGGACGCCCTGACCGCGCGGGGGCAGGCGCGTCGACTCCGCTGCGGGGGAACGGGGTTCAGCCACGGGGGCCTGGCCTGCTTCAGGGCGGGCCCGCACCGGGTCCGGCCCGCCGCATCCGCCCTCACCGCGGCCTCTGTCAGAGCAGTCGCTGGATGTCTCCGCGCACCCGGTAGAAACCGCCGGCCGCCGTGTGCAGCGCGTCCACCACGTAACGGGCCCCGGGCTCCCGGATCGCCCGGGGGAACTGAACGTTCAGCGAAGGGTCGTAGCCCCCGGACACGACGTGCACCCGTACCCGGCCCGCCTCCTGCACGCACTCCACGACGATCGCCCCGCTGGGCGCCTGGGCCACGGTGGCCACCGAGCCCGCGTCCGTGGCCGGCGCGCTGGCGGGCATGGCCGCCGCCAGCTTGACGTCCCGCGCCACCGGCACCGTGCCCTGCTGCGCCGCCGCGACGGCCGCCTCGCTCGCGTCCACGCAGAGCAGCGAGCCGTCGGTGGTCACCAGATAGAGCCGCTCGTCGTGGTACTGCATGGACAGCGCGGAACCGTCGCCCGTGCCCAGCTTCCAGAGCCGGGTGCCGTCCTGGTCGAAGCAGTAGACGGACGAGGACGCGTCACCGGCGAACACGAACCGCCCGCCGGGCGAGGTCGCGCACGAGTACACGGCGCTGTCGCAGGTGTACGTCGCCTCGATCGCACCGGTCGCCTTCGACAGCCGCTGGACGGCCTTGTGCGCGGTGCCCGCGTACACCACGTCGCCCTCCTGCCAGCCGAACAGCACCCCGCCCTTGGTGCGTGTGTGCCACAGTTCCCCGCTGCCGTCGGGGGCGTAGGCGGTGACGCCCTTGCTGTGGCCGTGGTAGACGGCCCGGTCGTCGGCGCGGACCATCCAGGCGTGCTCGCCCTGGCTGCGGCGCGCCCACTGGTGCTCGTCCTCGTGGTCGATGACGGTGAGACGCCCGTCGCGGTCGGAGACGTTCAACTCGCCCTCGTGGATGTCCAGCCAGAAGATGTCGACGTCCGCCGCGATGTTGTAGGCCGCGAACGGCAGCTTCGACGACAGGTCGTACACCTTGCCGTCGTCACAGCCCGCGTAGATCCAGAAGTCGTCGGCCACCAGGCACTTCACGCCGTCCGGCAGGCGGAAGCGGGCCAGTACGCCGCCCTCGTGGTCCAGGGTGTACACGTCGCCACGCTGGTTTCCGACCCAGCAGCGGTCGTCGTCGACGTGGATCCCGAACGCGGCCGAACCGGTGCGGAAACGCCACAGCACGGGTGCCGCCGAGCGCGCGGTGGAAGGCGCGGAGGAGACCTGCCGCCGGGTGACCGCGCGCGGTGCGCGCTGCCCGGGGACCGCCGGGGCGTATCCCTTGCGGACCTTCTCGCCGATCTTCTTCGCGGCGGCGGCGCGGGCCTTGTCCGCCGTGGCGAACGTCGTCGTCTGCGTCTGCCCCTCGGCGCCGATCCGGCCGTACCGCACGCTCACGGTCAGGCCGGCGACCGTCACCTCGTAGAACTTGTGCGCCGCGCCGTCCTCCTGGGACAGCTCCAGATACGTCGCCGACACCGTGGCGGAACCGTGGGACATGACAGACCCCTCCCCTGCGCATCCGCCGTCCGACCGGCGAATTCCAATGATCGAACCGTAGACGGAGGCACTGACAACGCGGGTGCGGTGTCAGTGGGTGCTGTACGCGGAGCGGGAGTGGTACGGCGGCGGGGCCGGAGGGGGCGGCAGCACCCACGTGCGCGGCCAGGCCCCCGCCGCCTGGACAACCACGGGGTTCAGGTGCACCGGAACCGGCAACGCCGGGGACCCGGCGGGCTTCACGGAGGAACTGAGCTGGCGGGCGGGTGAGCGGCGAGCCGGGCGCCGAGGACGCCGCGGGCCTCGGCTGGACGCCGGCCTTCGCCGGGGCGACGGAAGCCACCCGGCGCGGCCCGTGGTTCGTGCGGACATCGGAGTAACCGGGGCGGCAGGACCGAGATGCGGTGGCCGCGTACGTGAACCGCGCCGTCGGCGCCGGCTCAGATCCTCCAGGGAAACAGAGGGCGCGGGAGGGTCTCCGCGGAGCAGCCCCTCTGGGGGTTCGCACACCCGGCCTTCCTGCGCCCTCAGGCCCCGGCGCGCGAAGGACGCGAAGGAAGGGGCCTTCTTCGGCCGGTTGTCGTCTGTCCACGGGGACGAAGACGTCGGTAGCTTGTGCGACCTTCGTACTCCTGGGGGTCTCGTGAACCGTCTCCGAACGGTCGTCGTCTGCCTGGTGATCGCCTGTGCGGGAGCACTGTCGCCGACTGCCGCGGGCGCGGTGGCCGGAGCCGTGCCACCGCGCTGGTCCGCGCTGCCGGTGCCGACGGCGGTTCCGCCGGTGCACGTGGCCGACCTCGCCGCCCGCGGACCGGGCGAGGCGTGGGCGACCGGGTCCGAGAACGTGTCGGAAGGACCGCGGCCTGTCCTGTACGGGTGGAACGGCTCGGCATGGCGCCGGGACAGCACCTTCCCCGGGGCCGGCGAACCGGGCCGGCTCGGCAAGGTGCAGTTCGTCGGCGAGGAGGCGTGGATCTTCCATCTCCGCGACGGCGCGGGCGAGATCCTGCGCCGTTCGGCGGGAGGGTGGAGCACCGTCCCGCTGCCCCGGCCCCTGTGGGTCCACCAGGACTTCGCCGCGGTCCCGGGCGCGGCCTGGGTAGTCGGCGAGGACGACACGGGGCTGAAGGTGCTGCACTACGACGGTTCCCGCTGGACCGAACAGCCCACGCCCGAGGGCGTGACGTTCCTGATGGGGATCACCGCGCGCAGCGCCGACGACGCCTGGGCCTGGGCGGACACCGCCACCGGTCCCGCTGTCCTGCGCTGGGACGGCGCGACGTGGCGGGACGCGAAGGTGCCACTGCCGCCGAACAGCAACGTGCAGTCGGTCCTTCTCGAACCGTCCGGCCGGGTCACGATCGCCGGCAGCCAGTACGCCGACGGCGTGAACAGCACCTATCTGATGACGCGTACCGGGTCCGCCTGGCGCACCACTCACCCGCCGCTGGGCAACGCGTCCACCGAGGCCGTGGTGCGCGGCCCGGACGGCGCGCTGTGGCTGCCGATGCGCAGCGACCGCGCGTTCCAGTCGAAGTACGCGCGGGTGGACGGCGCGCGCACCACCTTCTCCTACGGCCCGCAGCGCACGAACGCGATCGAGGTCCAGGCACGAGTGCTGGCCAGGGCCGGATCCGCACTGCTGTCCTTCGGGACCGCCGAGATCTACGGCTCGAAACCCCATCCGATGAGTGAGCGGCTCGGAGGCTGACCATGGCACGCAGACTTCTCGTCGCGGCCCTCGCGGCTGCCATGACCCTGGCACCCGTGGCCGCCGCGGACACGCCGACCTGGCACCACGTGCCGGTCCCGGCGCAGGTGCGCCCGCAGGCCGGGCTGAACGAGGCCGCCGCGAGCGGACCCGACCGGGCCTGGGCCGTGGGCGCCGACGCCGTGGGCCGCACGGCCCCCGGTTATCCGCTGATGCTGCGCTGGAACGGCACCGCCTGGCAGCGCCAGAGCCTGCCGGGCGGCGACTGGCAGGGAGAGCTGCTGTCGGTGGCCGCCGCCTCGCCGACCGAGGCCTGGGCGGTCGGCCGTGACACGGCGGGCGCCGCCCGGCTGCTCCGCCTCACCGCCGCCGGCTGGTCGGAGAGCCGGGCGCCGCGCGGTGTCGTGCTGAACAAGGTCGTCGCGGGCGGCGGCGAGACCTGGCTGATCGGCTCGCGGGAGGGTGCGCAGGCGCTGCTGCGCTGGGACGGGCGCGGCTGGCGGGATCTGCCGGTGCCGCCGGGTTCCGTGTACGGCCTGCACCTCCTGGCGGCAGACGACGTGTGGGCCGCCGGCTCCTCCGGAGAGGGTGCGACCGTCTCGCACTGGGACGGCACCGCCTGGCAGCAGACGATCGTGAGCGGGTCCCCGCGGGCGGGGGTCGGCAGTGTGCTGGCGGTCTCGCCGACGGAGGTGTGGGCGGGCGGCTCGGCCGGCTTCATCGGCGGCCCGGCGGGCAAGCCGATCCCGCCGCTGCTGGTCCGCTGGGACGGGCAGACGTGGAGCCGGGTGACCGTTCCCACGGACTTCGGCGGGATCACCTCCCTGGCCCCCTCGGCCTCCGGTGCGCTCGGCTGGGTCGCGGTGGCCCGCTCGCTGAAGTGGGGGCCGCCGGGCAGTCACCCGCCGCTGGTCCCCGGGCCCGCCTTCCTCTCCTGGAACGGCCAGTCGTTCACCCCGTACGACGAACCGGCCGTGGCCGGGGAGGGGGCCTCCTCCGCACTGACGCTGGCCCCGGTGCCGGGAACGGCGACGGTGTGGTCGGTCGGCCGCGCGGGCGGCCCCGAGTCCACCTTCGCGCCCCGCATCCTCCGGTTCGGCTGAACCGGGGCGGGTCGGGACGGGCGGGCGGGGCCGGGGAGCGGGCGCGCCGTCCGCCGTACGACGCGGTTGCCCTCGCCCGGCCGGTCTGCCCCGCGGGTCGACGAACCGGCCCGACGCCTGGTTCGAGCGGTCGGAGCACCCGACACCCGTGTGCCGGCGGGTCTCCGAGGGGGTGACACCCACCCGGAACGTCACGGGGCGTCGACACGGCCCAGCGCCAGGAGGCCGAGCAGCGTGGGGCCGCCGAGGTGGGGTGAAGGAGGAAGTCATGTCCGGATCTCGTGAGTCCGGACAAGCCTTTTCGGCGTCCACACGGCGGACCGCTCCGTTGACCGTCTGTGCGCGCGGGTCCTGCTCGCCTTGTGCTGTGGTGAGGACGTGGGGGAGGGGTGCCTCAGACGGTGGTGTTCTCGTGGATCCCGCCGGGAGCGCGAGAACACCATGGCCTGCGGCTCATGACCAGTCGGCCCGCCCAGGAAGGGGAGCGGACCGGAGGGGAGTTGTGCACCCGCTCGTTCAGCGAGTCGTGTGCGAGGAGGACACGGAGCGGATCGATCGAGCCCGTGCCTGCCGCGCGGGCAGGCGTTGGCGCGGGGCTGTCTCTTGACGGCTATGCGTCCTTCACCTCTCAGGGATCCTCGGCGGCGTCATGCAGCAGGGTCGTGCTGTCCGGGGGGCGGGGTTCTGTACGAGCCGGCCTTCGGCGGCTCGTACAACCGCAGCGCCTCAACGCCGAACACCACCACGCTGCGGAGCCCGTGACGCCTAGACGCGCGGCTGCCTACGCCCCGGAGACAGGGGGAGGGCCCGCTGTTGCGGGGGATGCGTCGATGAGGCTTGCGCCGGTGTCGGCGTTGCGGCGGGACTGGTCGACTCCGTGCCAGTCCAGGCACATGACGGTGGCGTCGTCCTGGAGATGTCCGTGGTTGGCGGCGACGACGGCGCCGATGAGGGTGCGGGCGGCCTCGCGGGGGTGCAGGGTGCGGGTACTGGTGATCAGGGCGGAGAGGTCGAGGGCGTCGGCGTTCCGTTCGAGCATGCCGTCGGTCAGGATCACGAGGCGATCGCCGGGCCGCAGGTCCAGTGCCTGGACCTGGTAGGTGTGCGGGACGTGGAAGCCGAACGGCATGTCGACCTTCGGGGTGAGTTCCTGGACCCGGCCGTCGCGCATCAGCAGAGGCCAGGGATGTCCGGCGTTGATGAACTCGGTACTCCCGTCGACCAGGCTGATCCGCAGGAGCTGGCCGGTGACGTAACTTCCGCGGCCGTGCTCACGCACGGCCCGGTCGGCCTGACGGGCCTGCTCGGCGAGGCCGGCACCGGCCCGCCGGGCCCGCCGCAGGGCACCCACCAGGAGGGTCGCCAGAAGCGCGGCGTCGACATCGTGGCCCATGGCGTCGGTGACGGAGAGCTGGACGGTGTCCCGGTCCACGACATAGTCGAAGGTGTCGCCCCCGACGTGGTCGGCGGGCTCCAGCGAACCGGCGACGGCGAACTGTGCCGCCTCGCAGGCCAGCGACGCCGGGAGCAGCCGGTGCTGGATCTCCGCGGCCAGACTCAGCGGGGAGGTCCGCCGTCCCCACTGGTACACATCGGTGAAGGAACGGTTGGCGATCACGATGTAGGCGAGCGCGTGCGCGGCCTCGCCGATCTCACGCATCATCCCGGCCTCCGGTGCGGCGGGCAGGAACAGCTCCAGGAGCCCGATGGCGTCCCCGCGGTTGGTCACCGGAGCCACTACCCGCACCAACCCGCCCCCGTCGCCGTCCTTGTCCTCCACAGCCGGCCGCTGAGTACGGATCACGTCGTCGTAGACGGTGCCCGCCAGCGGAATGCGCCGAGCGATCTCCCGGGTCTCCACACTGCCGGCCGCGCCCAGGCGCACCACGGAACTCCCCGTGAAGTCACTGATCAGAAAGGACACCGTCACCGCCCCGAGATGCTTCTGGAGCATGGCGGCGACGACGTCGAGCGACTCCACCGGAGCCGCGCTCTCGGCCGCGGCCAGGGCACCCGCCAACGTCAGTGCCATGCCCGTACCGCTTCCCGTTCCGGCACCGCGCACCGAAGTCTCACCGCTCTCGTCGGGCCGGCATCTGTTCACGGTCACCTCACAGCTCGCTCTTTGGTTCAGTGCTCCTCTGTACACGAGGAACACCAGAACCACCGGATACCCGACCGGCCGCGCGGCATGTCACGACGGCACCAGTCTCCGCACGCTCGAGTCGTCCGTACTGCCATCGCAGGGCGACCGCAGTCCGGCCGGGTGAAGCCGTTGATCGCTGCGAGAGGTGTCGAGCCGTGGTGTGCCGGCAGGGACCGACACCCGGCTGTCCCCGCCGACACCGCGCGGGCGGGACGGCCCGACCAAGCCTGTCCCCTTCAGCCGGAGAAGACCAGTTCGCTCGGGTGGTGCTGCTGCCCGACGCCCGGCTAAGACGGGCGGTCTTCCGGTTCTGCGGCAGTGCAGGTCGCGCTCACCGCTGTATCCGGTGCCGGTGCTCCCCGAGACCGGCATGGTGCGGTCAGCGGGTGCTGGGAGTGGGGAGACGGTCGTGCTCGCGGGTGGCGCGGAAACCGCGATTCCTGCCGCTGACCTGCGGTTTCTGTTGGGATAGCAGTTCCTGCGCGCAGCCGGTTCGATCCTGGTTGAATGCTGCGTCGTGGCGCTCGGGGGGCTGACGCCGTGCGCCTGCCCCCTCTTCGTGATGTGACGCAGGCCACTTCGATCCCGTGTCACGAACGGGAAGGCAGCTTGCGTCTGGTGGTCGTCCGAACGGCGGGAACGACCACCGGAAAGAAGCGGCAGAGCGATGAACGCGACAGCAGCACAGCAGCACGAGGTCCTGGTCCTGGGCGCCGGTTACGCCGGCCTCTCGGCGGCGATCCAGCTCGCGGCCCGCACCAGGAAGCGCGGGGACCTGCGCGTGACGTTGGTCAACCCGTACGACACCTTCACCGAGCGGCTCCGGCTGCACATGACCGCCACCGGCCAGGAGACCGCCGAGATGAACATCCCGGACCTGCTGGACGGCACCGGGGCCGGCTTCGTCCGCGGCTGGGTCACCGCCGTGGACGCCGAGGAGAAGACCGTCCGGATCGACGACGACCGGGTCCTGCGCTACGACACCTTGGTCTACGGCCTGGGCAGCATCGCGGACACCGCCGCCGTTCCCGGCGTGGACGACCACGCCTACACCCTCAACAGCCCCCAGGACGCCGCCCTCCTCGCCGACCGGCTGACCCGGCTCGACGGCGGGACCGTCGTGGTCGGCGGCAACGGCCTCACCGGAGTCGAGGCCGCCGCGGAGATCGCCGAGCGGCACCCGGAGCTCCAGGTGGTGCTGCTGGGCCGCCAGGAGCCGGGGGCGGGCATGCACCCGAAGGCCAAGGCGCACCTGGACGCGGCGCTCGCCCGGCTCGGCGTGCAGGTGCGCAGCGGCGTCGAGGTGGTCAAGGTGCTGCCGGACAGCGTCGAGCTCGCCGACGGCACCGGCATCCCGGCGGCCGCGGTGCTGTGGACCAGCGGCACCCGTGTCTCGCCGCTGGCCGCCGCCGCCGGCCTGACGGTCGACGAGCGCGGCCGGGTGGTCACCGACAGCGCGCTGCGCTCGGTCTCCCACCCGGACGTCTACGCCGTGGGCGACGCGGCGGCGGTCCGTCAGGGCTACGGCGTCATGCACGGGACCTGCCAGGGCGGCATGCCCACCGGCGTGCACGCGGCTCTCTCGATCCTGCGGGTGATCGCCGGCAAGGAGCCCAAGCCCTTCCGCTTCGGCTACTACCACACACCCGTCAGCCTGGGCCGCCACGACGCCGTCGTACAGTTCACCCACCCCGACGACAGCCCACGCCGAATCGTGCTGACCGGCAAGCGGGCCGCGAAGTACAAGGAGACGGTCACCGCGGCGCCGTGGGCGACCTTCGCCCGCATGAAGAAGGTGCCCGCCTCGGGCGCCCTCTGGCCGCACGGCGGCCGCTACACCCGTACCAGGAGCGCCAAGTGACCCAGCCGCAGCAGGCCGGCCCCGACCAGCTCGCCTTCCAGCAGTACCGCACCCTGCTCTTCTCCGTTGCCTACCGCATCCTCGGCTCCGCCGCCGACGCCGAGGACGCGGTCCAGGACGCCTGGCTCAAGTGGTCGGCGGCCGACCGCTCCCAGGTCGCCGATCCCAAGGCCTATCTGGCCCGGATCGTCTCCAACCTGGCGATGGAGCGGCTGCGTTCCACCCGCCACCAGCGCGAGACCTACGTAGGCCCCTGGCTGCCCGAGCCGATCCTCACCGGCCCGGACACCGCCGACGGCATTGCTGCGGCGGACTCGGTCTCCACGGCCCTGCTGGTCGTGCTGGAGACGCTGAGCCCCCTGGAACGCGCGGTCTTCGTACTGAAGGAGGCCTTCGCCTTCAGCTACGCGGAGATCGCGGAGGCGGTGGAACGCTCGGAGCCGGCGGTCCGGCAGGCCGCGCACCGCGCCCGCGAGCACGTCCAGGCCCGCCGCCCCCGTTTCACCGCGGACCGAGCCCGCCAACGCAACGTCACCGAACGCTTCTTCGCGGCGGCGACGGGCGGCGACATCAACACCCTCATGGAGCTGCTCTCCCCCGACGTGACGCTGTGGACAGACGGCGGCGGCAAGGTACGCCAGGCCCTCAAGCCGGTCGTCGGCCTGGAGACCGTGGCCGGCTGGTTCGCCGCGCTCGGCACCGTGACCTACCAGGGCATCGAGCCCGGGCAGATGCGGGCGGAACTCACCTCGATCAACGGCGGCCCGGGCGTGGTCTTCCGCGGCCCGGACCGCGTGGTCGCCACGCTGACCTTCGACTTCGACCCGGCAGGCCGCATCTCGACCATCCACAACGTGGCCAACCCCGACAAGCTCCACGCCGTCGCAGACGGCACTCGGCACGAACTCCCCTGAACCATCCGATCGACATCGAACCCTGCGGACCTGAATCTCCTGCATCCCGGGCGGCGCGCTGGGCGGATGGTGCCACCAGGTCGTCGTGTCGGGATCGACCTGCCACTCCAGCCTGTTGAACGGAACGGCCGGCGCAGCCCCCGCCGTGGCATCCCGTCACTGGGAGGCGTCGGCCAGACGGGTCCGCGGGGAGCCGGACACCACCGGATCGCGACCGAACGCCGGATCCGTGCGGTGGTCACCGGCCTGGGCGGAGCGCTGGCCCGCCCGTGGCAGCCGCGGCGATCACCGTCGCGGTGGAAGCGGGCGGAGCCCTCGCCGGGAGCGAGCTCGTCGGAGCCTCGCGAGCGGCTTTCCTGAGCGGGGCGTCGCCGCGCCGGTCCACCGGGGGCCGGGGCCGGGACCCCGGCGGGTCCTCACCAACGCACCTGGAGCGCTTCGGGTCCGCGGATGAGCACCTCTGTCTGCCAAGGCACCTCCTCGGGCGGCACGGCCAGTCGGAGCCCGGGCCAGCGGGTGAGCAGGGCGGCCAGCAGGATCTCGGCCTCCGTGCGGGCGAGGAGCGGGCCGATGCAGAAGTGCGGGCCGTGCCCGAAGGCCAGGTGCGGGGGGCCTTGGCGGTCGAAGTCGATACGGTCGGGTTCGGGGTAGACCTGGTCGTCCCGGTTGGCCGCCACGTACGACACGTAGACGAACTCGCCCTTGCGGACCAACGTGTCTCCGACACGCACGTCCTCGGTGGCGACGCGGGGCTGCCCGACGCCGTGCTTGTGCGGGATCCAGCGCAGCAGTTCCTCCACGGCGCGCGGTACGAGGGCGGGTTCGGCGCGCAGCCGGTCGGCGAGGCCGTCGCGGGTGAGGAGGGCGAAGACCATGTTGGAGGTGTTGTTGCAGACGGCGTGCCAGCCGTTGAGGCCCATCAAGGTGGCCAGGGCGAGCAGTTCCTCCTCGTCGATGCGTCCGGCGTCGACGGCGGCGACCATGGTGCTCATCAGGTCCTCGCGCGGCTGGCGGCGACGCTGGTCCGCCAGCTGCCGGAAGTACTCCCGGGCGTGCTCCTTCACCTCGCGGGCCCGTTCGGCCGCCGCCGCGTCGGAGGCTCGGGTGAGCAGGGTCTGCGCCCAGTCGCGTACCTGGGGCAGTTCCGCGGTGGGCATGCCGAGCACCTCGCCGATGACGGCGAGCGGGAAGGGCGAGGTGACCGCGGCGACCAGGTCCAGGGGCGGTCCCGCGGCCTCGGCGGCGTCCAGCAGGCCGTCCACGAGCTCCTGGAGGCGGGGGCGCAGCCGGTCCATGGCGCGCTGGGTGAAGGCGGATGCGACCACGGCCCGGACCCGGGCGTGGTCGGGCGGATCGACGAAGCTGACGGCCCGGTCCAGCGGGATGAAGTGCTTGGTCATCTTGGGGATGGGCAGGCCGACGATGTCGCGGCTGAAGCGGGCGTCCGACGTCACGAAGCGGACGTCCTCGTAGCGGGTGACCAGCCAGCAGTCGCCCTCGCCGTGCGGCAGCCGGATGCGCGAGACGGGAGCGTCGGTCAGGGAGGCGCGGAGGAAGGGGTCGAAGTCGAGCGCCGGAAGGTCGTGGGCGTCGTACGTCCGTACCCCGGACGCGGGGCAGGCGTGCGCCGGTTCGTCCGGATGCCGCGTTCCGCTCATCAGGCCCTCGCTCACGCCACCACTCCTCGCCGTCATGCGTTCGTTCACCGCCGCCGTTCGGTGACGGCGGGGCGGCCGTCGCGTACCGGACCGCCGCACGTCTGTCTCACCCAGAAAGGTGTAAATACTGTCTTACCCGATCAACTCGTGCTCTAATGCGAACAAATAGCAGAGACCACCCTTGTGCGGCCGGAGCACTCCGCCGCCCCACCCTCCGTCGTGCCGAGCGGACGCGAGCGGTGGACACACCCTTCTATATGCGCTTTTTGTGTGAATGCCAGCAGATGTTCCGAGGGTGGGGTGCCCTGCCCGTCCCCGGGCGCGGCGACAGCCGTGCGTACGCCCCCATCGCCCGAGGTGATCCCATGCCCACGTTGTGCCGTCCCGCCGTCGCCGTTCCGGAATTCGTCATCACCCAGGAGGAGACCCTCGCCCTGGCGCGCAGACTGCACCACGGTCATCCGCAGCTGCCCCTCGCGCTGCGTCTGATCGGCAACACCGGAGTGCGCGAGCGCCATCTGGTGCGCCCCATCGAGGAGACCCTCCAGCACCCCGGCTTCCGCGCCCGCAACGACATGTACGTCACGCAGGCCAGGGCCCGGATCCCCGCGGTGGTCGAAGAGGCACTCGGCCACGCGGGCCTCACGGCACGCGACATCGACCTCATCGTCTTCGTGTCCTGCACCGGTTTCACCATGCCCTCGCCGACCGCCTGGCTGATCAACACCATGGGCTTCCGGCCCGAGACCCGGCAGATCCCCATCGCCCAACTCGGCTGCGCGGCAGGCGGCGCCGCCATCAACCGCGCCCACGACTTCTGCACCGCCTACCCCGGCCGCAATGCCCTCGTGGTGGCCTGCGAGTTCTCCTCCCTCTGCTACCAGCCCACCGACCTCGGCGTGGGCAATCTGCTCTCCAACGGGCTGTTCGGCGACGCCGTCGCCGCGGCCGTGGTGCGCGGCGACGGCGGCACCGGCGTCGAGCTGCGCCACAACGGCAGCCACCTGGTGCCCGACACCGAGGACTGGATCGCCTACGACGTCCGCGAGACCGGCTTCCACTTCATGCTCGACAAACGGGTGCCCGGCACGATGGAGCAACTCGCTCCGGTACTGGCCTCGTTGGCCCGCCAACACGGCCAGTCCGCCTCCGCCATGGACTTCTACATCATCCACGCGGGCGGCCCGCGCATCCTCGACGACCTGTGCACCCATCTGAAGGTCCCGCCGGCGTCGTTCCGTTTCAGCCGCGCCACACTCACCGAGTACGGCAACATCGCCAGTGCCGTCGTGCTGGACGCCCTGCGCCGCCTCTTCGCCGAGGGCGGCCCCGGCGTCGGCGCCCACGGCATGATCGCGGGCTTCGGCCCCGGCATCACCGCCGAGGTCGCACTCGGCACCTGGACCACGGCCGAAGCCGCCGCCCGCACCCCGAACCGGCTCCGAGACGGGCTGGCGGACAGCGAGGACCTGGACGGACAGGGGGCCCTCGTATGACCGGCCCCGGCCTGAGCACGGGAAGCGGCCAGGGGCTCGTGGTACCGCCCGGCGCGGGCCGCGTCCTGGCCGCGAAGGCCCAGCACGTCACGTACAAGGTGACCGGCGAAAACTCCGCCGCCGCCTCGACCTTCGAGGTGCTGGTGCCGCCCGGCTTCGATGTCGGCGCACACGCCCACGCCCACAGCGAGGAACTCTTCTACGTGCTGGAGGGCGAACTGGACGTGCTCGCGTTCGAACCCCGGGTGCGCACCCCCGACAACTGGCGCTCCTGGGAGTCGCACGCGGGACAACGGAGAACCAGAGCCACCCCCGGCACCCTCATCCACGTACCGCAGGGCTGTCCGCACGCCTTCGCCAACACCAGCGGCGCGACGGCGAAGATGCTGTTCCAGTCCTCCCCGCCGCCCGCTCACGAGCGCTACTTCGAGGAACTGCTCGACATCCTCACCTCCGGCGCGCAACCCGCCGAGCGCGACGCCGCGATCGACGCCCTCCGCACCCGGTACGACATCGAGCAGATCACCCCCCTGCGCTACGACCCGCCCGGCCCCCGATGAACCCCGAACCACCTCGCCGGCCCCCGGGAGGGGCGGCACCGCCCGTCGCTTGAGCGTCAGGATGCCTCCCAGAGCGTCATTCGAGCGTCGAAGAGGGGCACGTAACGCACATGAGGATGTAACGCACATCATCAAAAACCGCAGGCCAGGGTGTGAGGCCGTTGCAGTTCGGTATGAACCCGGCGGCGGTGGCAAGGGCGATGAGCGGGGCACCGCGGAGGCCGAGGACCACCTGCTGCGACACGAGCTCGACGCGGCCGCGTACGCGGTCGCCGAAGGCCGGTATCGGACCAACGCTGGCCCGCCGCTCACCAGCCGCCCGGCAAAGCACAGGGTCCGGTCGGCGTGCAGCAGGACCCCGTCCTTCCTACGGACGGTGTCTTCGTAGTGCCCCACTTGAGCCGGGGCCTGGGCGGCGCCAGCGCGACAACTGATATGCGAACGGCTGCGGCCGGCGGTGATCCACCCTGTGCGACTCTCGGCTGTCGTCTGGTCAGCCGCGCGGGCGATGAGGCGGCATCGATCTTGCGGCCTTGGGATGACGACCGGGCGGCTGTCAAAGCGAAGAATGGGTCGCGTTCCGCCAGCCAACTCCCCTTCGCAGAAAAGGAGATCGTCATGACTTCGCTGTCGCTGCCTGCTCGGCGCACCGCCACCGCTGCCATCGCTGCCCTGGTGGCCGGGTTCACCCTGTGCACCTCGTCCATCGCCTCGTCCGCCGAGCAGCGCACGGACCACCGCCGGCCGGGCGCGGCGCGAATTGTCGGCAGCGGGGACTTCGTACTGCCGTACCTGAACGACAACGATGTACGCTCCTTCAGCTTCGACGCGGTGGCCGCCCCGTACAGCATCCCGCGGCCCAAGATTCCCACGGGGCTGCCCGTCGACGCGCGGGGGACAGTACGCATCTCGCACCACTCGGCTGACCAGAACGTCACCTATACCTCCGAGGGCCAAGTGGAGTGCCTGGTCACCGGCCCGAACACGGCGACGGTCACGGCCCTCATCACGAAGGTCAGCCACGAGGAGACCGGCCTGCTCGGCAAGCGCGTCGGACTGAGCGTGCACGACGGCGGAAAGGGCGGCAAGGCCGATCGGGTGGGCTTCTCGTGGAACGGGGTGAACCTGCTGCCGAACAGTGAGGACGCCGAAGTCGGCACCTGTATGGCCCCGGCCCCGTACGCCCCCGTCGTCAAGGGCGGCTACACCGTCACCCACGCCGAACTGGCACCGCTCCCCCGCCCGTAAGAGGCGTGTGCCACGGCCCGCACCCGTTACGAGCGACGCGCCGACCTCCACCAGGGCCTGCTCGAACTGACCTGCAGCCTCATATGCCTCCGCCGCCTCCGAATCGTATTCTGAAACGATCAGTAAGTAGGCAGCCGGCCAGCAGCGGACTCAAGGTGGAAACCCGCCCCGCCTTCGGCTACAAGGCCGCCGGGGGATCGACCGACGAAGCGCGCATGCGCCGGGTGACGATCAAGCTCTCCGCAGCCCACGCGCGCCGCCTGTTCGACGCCCGCGAACAAGGGGCCAGCGACCAGCAGATGAAGGAAATCGTCGCAGACGGAATCCGGGAAGAGTATTTTCAGGACGGCGGACGCCGGGCACGAGACCTCCACGAAATCGAGCTGGAGAACATCGACTACCTGGATTTCGAGTTCTGAACGATGAGCTTTCATGGCCGGCATCAATTACCTGGGACCGAGCACGCTAGGGCGCGTATTGAGTCGTGATCACGTGGCTCGGCTGAGGTCTTTGATCCAGATCATGGAGGCCCGGAGGTGGAGTCCGGCTTGGTAGCTCTCGGGGGTCTTGTCGTAGCGGGTCGCGATGCCGCGCCAGGCTTTCATCTTGTTGATCAGGCGCTCGACGGTGTTTCTCGCCTTGTAGAGCTCGGCGTCGTGGCTGACCGGCCGGCCGCCTCGTCGGCCCTTCCTCTTCCGGTTGGCGGTCTGGTCCTTCTTCTCCGCGATGACCGCCTTGATCTGCCGTTTGCGCAGGTAGGCGCGGTTGCCGCGGGAGCCCCTCTGGCCGAGGTCGGCGCGCTGCGGGCGACCGCACGTCTGGACTGACTGCGGGCAGGCGCCATCGCCGATGAACCTTGCAGTTGCTTCCACGGGAGGGTGGGACCTCATCGGCCGCTGGCGGTCAACCGGTCAGCAGGATCATGCTTGGTTCTGCTGACCGGCGCCGCGGATCTGTCACCCCTTCGGTGTTCTGAAAGAGTTCAGTGGCTCGACTGTCAGGGGGTTCCCGCCGGGACATCGACGTGCAGATGGTTGCAGGTGTCGGAGATCTGGGTGATCCAGTTCGGCAGGGCCGGCTGATTTCCCGGGCAGTTCAACTGACCGATGCGGGATCCGGATATGAGATCGTCGCGGACGACCCCGATGGCGGTGAGCGACCAGGCGTCCCGGCCGGTGAGGGTGTGTTGGTCGACGATGGCCAGATCGAAGGCAGCGCCGGCATAGTGCCGGCTACCTGTGCTGTGGCCTGTGCCGTTGCCAGTGAGGGCGGAGATGTAGAAGCTGTGCCCGTAACTCAGATGGACCAGGGAACGCAAGATCACCGAACTCAGGTGGCTGGTGCCGACCGCGGGTCGTCCATCGGCGGTCTGCTCCAAGTCTTCCGTGACGACCCTGCCACCCTTGTTGATCGCCGGGTTGGCCAGGATCTGCTTGGCCAGGAGTTGCGGCGAGGCGTGACTGTAGACGGCGAACTCCTGACGACCGTTGCCGTCGGTGTCGACCGCGAGCGGAACCTCGTCCCGTCCGGCGCCCTGGTAGTCGAAGCCCCAGTAGGTTCCGTCGTCGCGGCGTATGGTCATCCTGCCGTCACGGTAAACGGCCAGTTCCTGCTTTCCGTCGCCATTGGTATCCACGACGAACGGAACGTCGCTGGCCGTCGCGCCGGCGAAGGTGACACCCCACAGCGTGCCGTCCGCGCGCATGAACGTGAACCTGCCGGCTTTGTACACACCGAATTCCTGCACGCCGTCCCCGTCGGTGTCGACCGCCAGAGGCAATTCCAGTCGGCCGGCTCCCGGGAACGTCCGGCCTGCGAGGGTTCCGTCATCGTTCATCCAGGTGAACCGCCCCTGGTAGTAGACGGCGGGCTGTTGTCTGCGATCTCCGTGGCCTCGGAGGTTGATGGACAGGGGAACCTCGCCCTGACCGGCCCCGGCGAACGTCACGCCCCACAACGATCCGTCGTCGCGCCGTATGGTCACTCGCCCGTTGTAGTAGACGGCCAGTTCCTGCTTGCCGTCTCCGTTCGTGTCCATGGCGAACGGGATCTCGCCGTAGCCGGCGCCGGGAAAGGTCACCCCCCAGTACGATCCGTCGTCCCGCAGAAAGGTGAAGCGGCCGCCGGTACCCGCGTGCGCGAGACCGGGGAGCGCGACCACGGATGTGACGATCGCCAACACCAGACAGACCATCGCCGTCCGCCTGCTTCGTAAGCCTTCGATCATCGCGCTGACGAGGTGCGCGCGTTGTATCTCCCGTTCCATGTTCACTCCTTGGTTCGATCCGGATGTGACACGCGATCCGACACTGCCCCGCCGGGAAATGCGCCGGACGAGAGACCGGGGGCGTGCGAGACGAACCGCATCGCAGACCCTGCACTCGTGCGAAGACCCGTCACAGGGGCCATGTGGTGCAATCCGGCGGACCGTTCGGCCCTTCGAGGGCCGAAACAGGGGATGAGGCGGCGTGCGTCCCTGACCGCCCCCATGGCGCGGTGGCCGTAGCCCTGTCAGCGGCACGGTGCGGGGATTTCCGGTACCAGGACCGGACGCAGCCGACTCGTCACGTCCTCGGTACCGGTGCCGGAGTCACGGGATCCGCGGCGGACTTCGCCGGGGCCGCTTAGGGCGTGTATTCAGGCGTGATCAACTTGCGGGATACCCCCTCGTGTCGAGGGTGTATCCGGTAGACCGTCTTGTATGACACGGGTGCAACTGACAGATGCGGAGTGGGAGTTCATCGCGCCGTATCTGCCTATCGGTGAGTACGGCCCGTATCCCGAGCGGCTGCGGCAGCAGTTCGAGGGCGTGATCTGGCGGTTCGGAACAGGTGGACAGTGGCGGGAGATGCCGGCCGAGTTCGGGCCTTGGCCGACCGTCCACAACCGTTTCCGCCAGTGGCGGGACGCGGGCGTCTTCGAGTCCCTGATGGAAGGCCTGATTGCCGAGGCCGCGAAGCGGTGCGAGGTGGACCTGTCGCTGGTCAGCGTGGACTCCACCACAGTCAGGGCCCACCACGACGGTGCCGGGATGTACCTGGATGACGAGGTCCTCGCCGCTCTGGAGCAGGCCGCGGCCGAGGCGGAGAAGGCCCGGCAAAAGGGGGCACTTCCAAAGGACAAGACGGGCAGAGCGCCGGAAGCGAGCCCGCGCGAGAAGAGCGCAGGCGTATCCGGCGCCGGCACAGAGTCCGGCTGAAGGCCGCCCTGCTCGGGCGCTCGCGGGGCGGGCAGACCAGCAAGGTTCACCTCGCCGCCGACCGGAAGTGCCGCCCGCTGGCGATCATCCTGACCGCCGGACAGGCCGCCGACAGCCCCCAGTTCATCCCCGTCCTGCGCAAAGTCCGGGCCCGGGGCCCGTCCGGACGCCCCCGCACCCGGCCGGACGCGGTCGCCGGGGACAAGGCCTACTCCTCCCGCAGCAACCGCGCCTACCTGCGCAAACGGCAGATCAAGGCGGTCATCGCGGAGAAGAAGGACCAGACCGCCAACCGGAAGAGGAAGGGCCGACGAGGCGGCCGGCCGGTCAGCCACGACGCCGAGCTCTACAAGGCGAGGAACACCGTCGAGCGCCTGATCAACAAGATGAAAGCCTGGCGCGGCATCGCGACCCGCTACGACAAGACCCCCGAGAGCTACCAAGCCGGACTCCACCTCCGGGCCTCCATGATCTGGATCAAAGACCTCAGCCGAGCCACGTGATCACGACTCAATACGCGCCCCAGTTGGCCACTGAGTACCGTAGTCGGCACTCTCGTGCTCAGAATCCGAGTGCGGTCGTGTCCGACCATGAGGAGGTTGTCGGTTCTTGGCCCTCGCCGCCAGATTGGCGGATGCGCACCGTGCCGACGTCCAGGTTCACCTGGGACAACGGGCCGTCTGCCAGCCTGATGTTCTTGCGCACGCGTTCCTGTTCCATGGCGCGCTTGCAGCCTGGCCCCCAGGATCGCCCTCCTGGATGAGGTCGACACCGATGGGTGACAGGACCTTGGTCTTGTGCCGGAGAGGAGATCCAGCCCCGAGCCTCCATGGCCAGCAGAACACGCTCCCCCAGGTATGCGAAGACGCCCAGAGCAACGCCTCCTCCCACAGCCGGCAACAGGGTGTCCATGATCAGCGACCAGACCTCAAACGATCGACCCAGCGGCCGAGGCCCCGTCGTGACCGGCGAGGACGCGGCTGAATCGGATAACGCCCTCCCGTTCTTGCCTGACCGGCTTCATGGGGGTTTCGTCCCCAGTGATCGTCGGGCGACAGAATCGGTGTCTTGCGTTCTGCTTGCGCCCGGATCTCAACATGGGATTCGTGAGCAGTGATGCGGAACGCCTCCTCGTAGGAGGCCAGGGCCCCACTCATGGCCCCGCCCGCGAGACCTCGGCGGCGAACACGTGACGCCAGCCAGGTAAAGAAACCCAGGACTGTGGCAAGGCCACCGATCAACATCAGGAACGGTATGAACGCATCCATGGATCTGAGCCTACTGAGCAATTTCCATCCTGACGTCGCAGCTCATCGGCCTTGTGTGATGGTCGACCGGCGCGCTCGGGTTGGTCCAGGGGGGAGATCGCTAGCACGTGATCGTCCGTCACGGGCACGTTCCGGCGTTCCTGGGAGCGGTCCTGGCAATGGACCGCGTACGTTCTACGGCATGATGGATGCGGTGTTGTCCATCGCGCTCGTCGCGCTGAGTGTCTGACCAGCTCCACGGAGACACCCGCGCACATCGTGTGTCGGCAGATAGCGCACCCACGGAAACGTCGCCGGCAGCACATCCAGGGCCAGCGCCCGCCCGCTCTCGGTTCGCATCATCTCCACGAACATCCGGCTCGTGGCACCCATCACCTCAAGGTCCTGATCCGCCCGCGCCGCCGTGGTCAACACCAGGTCCTCCTTGGCACCGTGCCGCTTCAGCGATATCCGCCGGGCCCGACGACGTAACCGAAGGCGACTTCGAGTGCGTCGAATCCACCGAGGTCGAAGTGGGTGTCGAGACGCTCGTCGAGGCCGTCACCGTGCCGCGGCAGCTCGGTCAATGGCGAGATCGGCGTGCCCGGTGAGGCCCATCGTGTGCAGGGACGCGAGCGCGATCTCGATGATCCAGGCCGCAGTGTCCGGTGCCCATTGTGGGCAGCTTCCGGTGAGCGAGACAGGCTCCGTCCGGAGTGGGTCGAGAGTCAGGTCGAGCAGGTCCCAACTGTATTCCACGATGCGATCGAGCAGTTCGGACGCCATGCCGTCCGTAATGGGCCGGCCGTCGAGCGTGAGCGTGAGCCGGATGTCTACGCGAACCCCTGGGGGTGCCAGGGCGAACCAGCGGGCCTCGCGTGCCCACTGGAATCCGTCGGCGAGGGCGAGGCCGAGCGGCGCATGGGTACGCAGCCCGGTGAAGTCCAGGTGCCCCACCCGGGCCAGTACATCGCAAAGGACCCGGGTCATGGGCAGAACCGGAAGCTGCTGTCCGGTCAGGCCGGTGGTCGGGTGGACCGTCAGCCGGGCGATCTGTCGCGGCCGCTCGTCCTGTGACCAGTCCTGCTCGGTGTCGACCAGGTCCCAGCGCGCTCCATCCAGCCGGGGCCGAGCGGTGGATTCGGGCAGGCTCCAGCCGTAGGCGGCGGCCCTCGTCACAGCGAGGCTGAAGACGTCCTCGTCGAGGTCGTGGTCGGCGTATGCCTGGCCGAGCCACTCATGCAGCCTCAGCGTTCCGTGAACGGCGACGGCCATGGGCCAGGTCTCCCGCTCGTCGGCGATGCTGTGGCTCCCTCTCATGCTCTGCCTTCCCTGGGTGGTGTCAGCGTGCGCCGCAACGAAGGTTCTGGGGCGCGGTCACCAGCTTCTCCGCCGAGTCGATGACCCATTCGATATCGACGTCGACCCGACTGCGCCATGCCGTCAGCGTAGTTCCGACACAGGTGTAGCGGACATGGGTCCGCCGGGCGCTGTCACCTCCTGGCTTGACCACCTTGGAGGGGCCGGTGACCACGGTGCGCCACCCGCCTCCCGTTCGAACTTGAAGCTCAACGGTGACTCGTGCCTTCTTTTGCTTGTGCTTAGGGTTCTTCGTCTCCCACCAGCCATGGGCGGAAGCCGACGCGGGGGGCGTGCTGGAGAAATGCACCGGATCGCCGACCGTGTCGAAGTCCCTGGCGGCCGAGGCGAGCCTCTCGACGGGATCCGCCGACGGCCCAGGGGCTGCGTGTACGGGAACACCGACAATGCACGCAGCCGCAACGGTTACCGCTGTGAAGGGGATTCTGCCTCTCATGACGTCCTCAATGGGGAGGGGGCAGGCCCTTGCGCCGTCGCCGCCAGGGACTGAAATTCCCACGAGCAAGCCATCCCGGCATCCGGAGTCGGCCCGTACTAAGACCATTTCATCCTGATTTTCCAGGCCGCGTACCTTGTGTGAGCCATGGTGTGATAATGGCCAATTAAACCTCCCCGCTTGCGGCCAGTGGGTGGGGAACCAACTGGCCGCCAGCGGTCACACTGAGTTAGTGCCATCGTGATTTTTACTGGTCAGTGGGGCTGGTGTGGTCTGTGAGTGGTGAGCTTGTGCCGGTAAGAAGCTTGATCGTTGTGGGGAGATCGTCCGTCACCTGTGAACTTCGGTGGTGGCGAGGACGAGAAGAGCTCGCAGGGTGTACCGCAACTTCGGCAAGGATCTCCCGTCTGGAGATGACCAGACCTTCTTCGCGCGGAGGCTCCATGCCGCCACGGTGTACGAGTGAATGGTGCGCGCCCAGCAGCGGAAACGACGTGCCGTCAGTCGTCCGGCACGTTCCGTAGCCCGGTGTCCAGGGCTTGCTGGCGCATGTTGTGATTTTGCGTCAGCAGCACCGGCTCCCCGTCACCCGCAGGCGGGTGGTAGGCCCACGCGTTCCCACATCAGGCGATCGTGACCGGCTCCTCCGGCACGACGACGGCGAGGACCGCGACCACCCCGACCTCCGCGGCGTCCGGCCGCCGCGCCTCGACCGGCGCACACCGCGGACAACGCGCGCAGCGCCCCGTACGCCTGGCTGTGCCCGGCCCCGCCCTCCGTAAAGGAAGCGGGCGTTCTCCCGTGCCCACTCCCGCACCAGCAGGGTGTCGCCGATCCCGTCCAGCAGGACAGGCTCCTCCTCGTCCCATCGGCCGCGCAGAGCGAACGGGTCGGTCTCCATCCTCTCCAGGACAACCAGGGTCTCGTGCTGCCCGAGCCACGGTGCGCCGTGGCGAGCTGGAAGACACGGCATCACAGACTTGGCCCCAGCTGTGGCCAATGCAGCCCCTGAGCATCCAGGCGCTCGATGGTCATTGCCACGGGGCGTGCGACGTGCCCCAGCAGCGGCACGCACACCTGTGGCGGTCTTCACGTCTTTCCCGTGCCGTGTTGGCGGGCTACGGGTGCGCGGCCAGGTTGAGGGCGGCTTGGAGGTCGTCGGCGAGGGTGAAGTGGGGTGTGAGACCGGTGGTGTTGAGCCGGTTGCGGAGGGTGGGATGGAGGGGGCCGGCCAGGATGAGGTGGGTGTTGGTGGGTGCGGCGGGCGGTGAGGAGCCACTGCAGGAAGGAGGCGCCGGAGCACACCAGCCCGGACACGCCGATGACGACGGTGGGCAGCACCGTGCCGGTCGTCGTCTCCAGGGCGGAGTTGAGGGCGTCTTCGTCGGCGTAGTGGGCGTGTCCCGCGATGCTGATCACCCAGCATCCGCTGTCCTGGCGTACGCGCGCGGTCACTGGAGGTTCCCCGAACATCGCAGCACTATGACTACTGTGACCGCGGCCGCCCCTGCCCCTGACCGGTATCCGCAGGTGTGGACTGCGGCGGGTGAGCAGATCGCTGCATACCGGAGCGCTGGTGCACTGAGGGCAGGCCCGCGTGACAGCGGCGGCGTTGCGCAGTCAGGTGCTCAGTGGTCGGAGTAGCTGAAGTCGCCGACGGTCCAGGCACTGATGTCGTCGATTGCGACCCGGTACATTCCGCCGGTTTCCGGAATACCGGTCGTGCCCTGCAGGATGCGGGCGACGTGGAAGTGCAGATGGGCCGGCGGCCCGTCTTCCTTTACGGGGGTTTCGAAGACGGCGGCGAACGCGCCCAACTGGTCGGAGTCGGTGAGGACCTCCGCGACCCTGGCCCTCCAGACCGCTTCGGGGGCCAGGCGGCCGGTGATGACGGCGCCTCCGGCAACCACGGTCAGGGACATCTGGTTGCTCTGCCCGGACTCCACCAGGGCCGCGATGTTCACGAGCAGCTCGTCATGCTTCGGCATGAGGCAGATTGTATGCACGGGCCGGACCGTTGGTCACAGCACCGCCCCACCGGAGCAGCCCCCGTCCGGCCGCCAGCAGTTCTCACCACAGCCCCTTGATGACGGTGACTATCGCGTCGTCGTGGTGTTTGCCGGCGCTGCGCAGCAGGTGCGCGGCGATGACGGTGGGGGAGTGGTCAAGCACTCCGGGAAGGGTGTGGGGGGGGCACCGGGGGGAGAGGCCGTCTGAGTGCAGGACCAGTGCGCTGCCGGGCGGCAGCGGGTGGGTGAAGGTGCGCAGGAGGTACATCTCGCCTCCCGCGGTCCCGGGCATGGACACCAGGCCGGTCTTGGAGGTGCCCGTGATGATTGCGGCGCTGTTGTTGCCGACCCCGCAGAACGACACCTCCCCGACGGCGGGCTCGATGCGCGCCACGGCAACCGCTGCACCCCGCGTGCTGCCCAGTTCCCGATGGATCTCCTGGACGATGTCTTCGGGGGTGCGGCCCGTGCCCGTGTAGAAGGCGTGGACGGTGGCCTGGGCCGCGATGCGTGCCAGGGCTCCGTGGCCCAGGCCGTCGCACAGCATCACCAGCCATGCCCGGCCCCACTCGCCGGGAGCCCGGTCGGCTGGGTGCGGGGTGCGATGCCGTCCCAGCGGGCGGCCCACCCGTCTCCGCACTCGTGCTCTCCGCTGACGGGCCGGGTCATTCCGCCGGCCGTCTGCGTGGCCGTTCCGTCCGGCGGTGCGGGCCCGGCCGGGGACCGTGCGGGGCCAGAACCGGGCCGGCAGCACCGTCCCCTGTCCCGGCAGGGAGTGGAGGTCGAAGGTGTCGGCGAGCCGGGCGATCATTCCCAGACCGATGCCCAGGGTTCCGGCGGTGGAGCGGCCGTCGCGCAGCGAGGCGGCGGTGTCCGTGACGCCCGACCCGCGGGCCACGGCGAGGAACTCGACACCGGCATGCTCGGCGGTCCGCACAATGCGTAGCAGGACTGCCCCGTCGACGGCGTGCTTCTTCAGGTTCGAGGTGGCTTCGGCAAGCGCCACGCGGACCTCACCGCTGCGGTGCTCACTCAGCCCGACCCGGCCGGGAGGCCACCCCGTGGGCGGCCGTCAGGTCGTCACGGAACCACGCCACGTTTTCGTACGCCAGGAGTATCCCGCTCACCGTATGCCCCCGGCGGCACATGGCCTGTCGGCGGGTGACTTCCGCTGGGCAGGGCAGGGTCCATGCCGTTCTCCGTGAGGTGCGCACGGGCGGGAGAGCTCTCCGTACTGGTGGGGGACAGTGTGCCCCCGAACAGCGTCTTCACCGCCATGGGGTGCCCCGTGATGCGGTTGCCTGACACCGCATCAGCCTCGGAGGAGAGCGCAGGTTGTCTCACTCTCGGAAAAACGAAAATCTCCACTGGCCACGGTAGACATTGTGTGGTGAGTGTGGTTATGGTTTCTCTCGTAGCCCAGAGAGACAGCAGGGCCTGGCAGGAACGAACTGCCGGGCATCAGTACCGCAGTTGCAAAGCGGTGCGGTGGTGGAGTTCCGAAGCCGGTCAGTGGCAGATGGCGACGGAACTGACCATCGGACCGGGTGGCCCGCAGTGATCAGGGGCCACCACCAGCAGTACCTGAAGATGCAGTACGCAGTACCTCGCAGTGCAGGTAGGTCAGCAGTACCTCGGTGAAGGCGTTGGCTGCGGGCGCGCGCACCGGGAGGTCCGGCAGTGGGGTTCTAAGCCAGAGCAGACGCATGAAGGGCGACGGGGCTGGCTGCCGGAAGGCGTGGCGCTTTTGCAGGTCACCACGCGGTGCTCTGCCAGGCCGCGAGCAGTACGCAGTACCAGTAGTTCAGTTGTGTGATCCCAGAGGGATGAACGGAGGAACACCAGCGCCATCAGGATCGCCCGGACGGAAATGCAGAATCCGGGTACCGCAGGACATCGCGTAAGTGAGGTGGTCTGAGGTCAAGCAACCGCGATCCCCGCACCCCCGACAGCACAGACGTCGGACGGACGGAAACAGAAGGCCGGCGCAGTACCAGGGCCGGCAGATGGTGTAGCAGTTCCTTCGGGGCCCGGTGCCACATGGTGCCGGGCCCCTCCAGCATGACCCCGCCAAGCTGCATGGAGAGGTGCCAGTGACAGCAGAGACGTCCCACAACAGAATCGATGACGACGATTACCCCGCCTACACCACGGGGCGGGCCGCCGACATGATCGGCACCACCCAGAGCTTCCTCCGCGCCCTGGGCGACGCCCGCCTCATCACCCCGCTGCGCTCCGAGGGCGGCCACCGCCGCTACTCCCGCTACCAGCTGCGCATCGCCGCCCGCGCCCGTGAGCTCGTCGACCAGGGCACCCCCATCGACGCCGCCTGCCGCATCATCATCCTCGAAGACCAGCTCGAAGAAGCCCAGCGCATCAACGCCGAACACCGCCATGTTGCGGGAGCCGTGAATTTCCCGCCCGCAGCCTGAGGAACCGCCGGCACCAGAGCGCGGAGGCAACGAACCCAGCAGGAAATCAGCAGCGGAGCCGTGGCGGTAGCGCCGTCACACTCGAAGAACCCGCGCGGCCCTTGCCGCGTCACAGCCGTCCCAAGGCTCGCCGCGGGCAGGAGGCTCGGCCCCCGCGGGGAACGCCGTGACGGACAGGGCGACCGCTATGGACGATCACTCGGGCCCACGGGGCGTGTCACCGGCACTGCTCGGCATCGGCGGCGACTGGCTGCCTGTCACCACCGGCGAGTCAGGGGCCTACGTCTTTCGCAGTGCGGACGCCCGTCGGTATGCGAAGTGCATGCCCGCTGTAGATGCGGCGAACCTGGCGGCAGAGCACGACCGGATCGAGTGGCTGAGCGCTCAGGAAGTACCGGGACCGGCCACCCTCGACTGGTACGACACTGATGCGGGAGCCTGTCTGGTGACAAGTGCTGTCCCTGGCATTCCTGCTGGTCAAGTGTCGGCCGAGGATCTGCGGCGCTCTTGGGACAGTGTCGCGGATGCGATTCGTCGACTGCACGAGGTACCCGTGTCACAGTGCCCGTTCCACCGGAGCCTGGACACCATGGTCACCCTGGCACGCGACGTCGTCGTACGTGACGCCGTGAACCCGCAGTTCCTCCCCACCGACCAGCAGCACACACCTCCCAGCGACCTACTGGCCCGCCTGGACCAGCAGGTCCCCATACGGCGCGGTGGCCCAACCTCGTGGCCGGTGGTGGTGTTGAGGGCGTAGCCGCCCAGCCGCCCCGCCGCGCGGCGTGCCGCTGCTCAAGGTCCCGCAGCTGACGCGTGATTTCCTTCTCACCACGCGAGGTGGACCCCTGGGCGCTCGCGGACACGGCCGTGGCCAGGACCACGCCGGTTCCGAGGGGGAGCATCCCGCGTCGGGACAGGGGGCTCGCGCGTTCTCCGAGATCACCGTCTTCTCCTCCGGCAGAACGGGCTGACAACGACCAGGGGTGCGGATCCGGATCACTTGGTTCCGCGCGATGCGCCCGCCCCCTCGGCCTATGCGGTACGCCTGCCCCGCCGGGCCCACGAGCTCCGGGCCCGTGCACACAACGCCGCCCGTAACCGATGACGTCGCACGTATCGGATGCGGACCTGCACCCGTCCGTCGGGCCGCGGCCTCAGGGTGACGGGGACACCAGGGAAACGGAGACCACCGTCGGCACCGCCCCGCCCGCCGCACGCAGCCCCTCGGCGACGGCTTCCAGCAACCACACGGCGAGGTCGGGCGTCCACTCCCGCGTACGACAGTCCAGACGCATCACCTCGCGCATGCCCGTCGTGTGCAGCACCTCGTCGAGGTCCAGGGCAAGCCCGGCCCCGGGCCCCTCGGTCGCGGAGGCCGCCTTCGTCCCCGGCGTCGTGCAGGTCACCGCCCCCTGCGCCAGGTCCCCGAGTCCGGCGCAGACCGCGGCCGCCTCCTGCTCAACCGTCGCTCCCCGGCCGCCGTCCCCGCCGGGCACCCGAAACACGGTCACTGCCACGTCGTACGCGGAATCCGGATCCGCCAGACCGAACCACGGGGCCAACTCGCTCTGGAAGAAGGCCGTGTCGTACTGCGCCGCCTGCAACGGCAGCAGTGCGTGCAGCCCGGTGAACGACACCTCGCCCACTCGCTCCAGCACCTCGGTCAGTACCAGCGTCATCGGCCGGACAGGCAGCCGCACTGAGGAACCCGGGGTCTGCGCAGCGTCGAGGAAGCCCGCCTGGAGCCAGGCCAGTTGGCGCACCGCTCCGTCCTCGGTCCAGTCGCCGCCGACCTCCTCGTGCGCCCAGGCAGTGGGCTCGTGCCGGGCGGTGGTCCGTCCGTCCTCGTGCAGCCATCGGCTCAGCGTCTGCCAGCCGTAGGCCCCGGCCCGGTCGATCACGAGGCCGAGGACGTCCTCCTCGAGGAAGGAATCAGGATCGGTCTCGTCCGAGATTCCTTCCAGTACCCGGTCGAACCACGGATGCCGTACGAGACGTCCGTGCAGGCCGACGATCACGGTGGGTGGGATCACAGGCGCTCCTGGAAAGCGGGCGGCGCCGGAGATTTCTCCTCTCCGGCGCCGCTGTCAGCTCGTGTTCACTCGTTCACAGTCCCGAATCAGACGCCACAGTACAGCGACTTGGTGTCGGTGATCTTCCTGTTCGCGTCGTCCGGGTAGCCGATGAGGTCGACATCGACGATGCTGCGGAAGGAGTGCTTCTGGATGAGGTTCGTGCACTTCCACTCGGCCTGGGAGCGCTTGGCGCTGCCGCCGCCGGAGTAGACGTTCTTGGACTTGACGTTCAGCGTCCGCCATCCGGTACCGGACTTGACCTGGAGCCACACCGTGACCTTGGCCTTGGTGGCCGGCCCGCTCAGCTTCTTCCACCAGCCGTGTGCGTTGATGGTCTTCTGCACGGTGTGGGAGAAGTGAACGTAGTCGCCGCCGGTGACGAACGCGCCCACTCCGGCGGCGGCACGCGCTTCCTCCTGGCCCAGGCTGTAGCTGTTCGCATCCTGCGGGATGTCGCGCTCGGCGGCCTGCGCCGGAACGGTCATGGCGACGGTCAGCAGGCCTGCCAGGGCGGCCGAGGCCACCCCTGTACGTATCCGCACGTGTATTTCTCCCCGATTGAGTTTCCTGGCGCCCGGACCGGGCGGAACCCGGCCCCGTGGCGTCCGACTCCCTGACCCAACCATCATGACGATCTTCGGGCAACCCGGATTCCCTGTTGCTGCGTCCGGCAACTCGGTCCGTTCCGCGCCGCGTTCGGCATTTCTGGTGGGTCCGTCGCGGTGTGCTCACCGACGGAGGCGACCTCGCCGATCCGGCCCCCACCCGCCTCCTCACCGACCACCCGTCCCGGCGCGCTTCCCACGGAGTACCGGGACGAGGGAATATCGAGCGGGTGCGCCCGGAGCTTCAGGTACGTGCCCACGGTGCCGACAACGGGCATCCGGGTCCGGAGCGCCCTCAGGGCGGCCGGGTCCGGCTCACCCCCGGCGGCACACGGAGCTCAGCATGTCCGCGGACGCGAGCACGGCGCCCCTGGCGATCAACGCACCGGCGGCGTCGACGGGCCGACTCGCCCCCGCCCGCCCGGTCACGACCAGCAGGGCGGTCGACAGCAGCGACGCGAAGTACGAGAGGGCCCCCAGCAGCCGGACGTCGCCTCGCTCGGTGCCGTGGTCCCGGACGCAGAAGACGCCACCGACCGGGCCGGGCCCCAGCGCGAGTACGCCAGCCACTGCCGGCCGTCCTCCGGCGGCCACCCGGCGGCCCCGCCGTCCTCACGCTGCGCCGCACCCGCCCACTCTGCTGCCCGCCGTGTGTCCCTCGCCATGCCGCCCCTCGTGCTCGTGGACACGTCCGTGGACGCCGCACTCGGGGCCTTCGCCACGGCCCTGGTCAGAGCCCGGACACCCCCGGGTGGTGGCTTGCGGGCTCTTTCGATCAAACGATCAAAAGAAATAAACCAGAACAGCACATTGACGCGCCGATCGACGGCATGAAACAAATCGCTGCACCACGCGCGGTTCCAGGTTTCACGACAGCTCCTTCCCCCGAGGTGTCCTCGCCCATGCTTCCTGCCGTCCCCGCTTCCCCCCTCTCCCGCCGCGGTCTGCTGCGCGCCGCAGCCGTCGGTGCCGCGGTCGCCGCTTCCGCGCCCGCCACGCATACGGCCGCCGCGGCCGGCACAGACGACGCGATCGGCGTCCTGCTGCCCAAGTGGCGCGCCCTGATACTGGGTTCGGGTTTCGATCCGGCCGCCGAGCCCTTCGTCTCCCGGCTGGCCGCACTCGGCGACACCGCCCGTGCCCTGCGCGCCGCGATGGCCCGCCGGGACGGGTCCCTGTGGCCCGACCTGCCCTACGCCGACCCCGCCCCGGACACGGACCCGGAGTCGTACACCTACTCCGGAAACCTCCACCTCAGTTACGTCAGGCTGCGCACGCTGGCCGAGGCACACGCCCAGCCCGGCACCGGGCTCACCGGTGACGGCGTCCTGCGCGACGACATCCTGGCCGGTCTCGACCATCTGCACGCGCAGGCCTATCACGCGGGGCAGTCGCGGTACGGCAACTGGTACAGCTGGCAGATCGGCGCTCCGCAGGCGCTGCTCGACATCGACGTCCTGCTCCATGAGCACCTCGGTGCCGACCGCGTCGCACAGCACTGTGCCGCCGTCGACCACTTCGTGCCCGACAGCGCGGTCGCCCAGTACACCGGCACCTCCACCGGTGCCAACCGCGTGGACCTGTGCCGGGTGCTGGCCCTGCGGGGAGCCGTCGGCGCCTCGGCCGCGAAGCTCGCACTCGCACGCGACGCGCTCTCCCCCGTCTTCCCGTACGTCACCAGTGGGGACGGGCTGTACGCCGACGGCAGTTTCATCCAGCACAGCCACATCCCGTACGCGGGCTCGTACGGGTCGGTGATGCTCGGCGGGCTCTCCCTGCTGTTCGCACTGCTCGAAGGGTCGGCATGGGAGGTGCGGGACGGCAACCGGCAGATCGTGTTCGACTCGGTGGAGAAGGCGTACGCGCCGTTCCTCTTCAACGGGCTGGCCATGGACGCCGTTTCGGGGCGGGCCGTGAGCCGTGGGGCGAAGGCGGCCGACAGCGGTGTCCGCCAGGACGACCAACTGCGGGGCCAGTCGATCCTCGCGGGCATCGCGCTGCTCGCGCAGAGCGCCTCCACCGCGGAGCGGGATCGCTGGTACGGCATGGTCAAGGGCTGGCTCGCCCGCCAGTACTACAGTCCCGCGCTCACGCGGCCCGGGCTGCCCGTAGCCGCGCTCGCGCGTCTTGCCGAAGTCGCCGGGAGCGACGCCGCGGCGACTGCGGAACCGGTCGGCCACCGGCTCTTCCCGGGCATGGACCGCGCCGTGCACCGGGGCGACGGATGGGCGGCCTGCCTCTCCATGGCCTCCCGCCGGATCTCGTACTACGAGAACGGCAACGGCGAGAACCTGCGTGGCTGGCACAGCGGTTCGGGAATGCTCTACTGGTGGGGGGACGACTTCGCCAACGGCCAGTACAGCGACGACTTCTGGGCGACCGTGGACCACCATCGCCTGCCCGGCACCACCGCCTCCCGCAAGCCGCTCGCGGATGCGGAGGGAGGCGCCTGGGGGGCGGCCAGGCCGGACGTCCGCTGGGTCGGCGGGTCGACGGACGGCACGTACGCCTCCGTCGGGCAGTACCTCAAAGGGCTGTCCTCCACCCTGCTCGCCAAGAAGTCCTGGTTCCTGCTCGACGACACGGTCGTCTGTCTGGGGGCGGGCATCCACGCGCGTGACGGGCAGGGTGTCGAGTCCGTCGTGGAGAACCGCAACCTGGGGTCCGGCGGGGTGCACGCGTTCACCGTCGACGGCCGGACGCAACCCGGCACGCTCGGCTGGAGCGCCTCTCTCGGCGGCGCACGGTGGGCGCACCTGGCCGGACACGCGGGATACGTCTTCCCGGGCGGCGCCCCCGTCTCGCTGAAGGCCCTGCGCCAGGCGCGCACGGGCGCGTGGTCGGACATCAACCGGGGCGCTTCCTCCGACCCCGTCACCCGCCGCTATCTCTCCCTCTGGTTCGACCACGGTCCGGACCCCACCTGGGACACGTACTCCTACCTGCTCATGCCCGGTGCCTCTGCGGCGCGGACAGCAGCTCGCTCGGCGGACCCCGACTGGCTCACCGTCCTCGCCAACACCGGCGACCGGCAGGGCGTGCGTGTGCCCTCGCGCGGCTTCACCGGGGTCAACTTCTGGAATCCGGGCAGCGTGGGAGACCTCACCGTCGGCACACCGGCCTCGGTGACGGTCCGCGAGGAGCCGCGGACGGCCACGGTGTGCGTCTCGGGCCCGCTGCGCGACGGCGCCGCCGTCGACCTCACATGGGACCGGCCGGTCTCCGCCGTCGTCTCCCTGGACCCGGCGGTGCAGGTGGTGTCGACGGGAGCCGCACTCACGCTCCGGGTCTCCCCGGGCACGCGCGGCGCCGTGCACACCGCGGTGGTCCGGGTGGCCTGAGTGCGTACGGGGCAGGAGCCCGCCCCGCAGGACGGGCCGGGTGAGGAGGTGTCCTGCGCAGGGCTGCCGGGCGTGGAGGAAGGGGTGGGTTCGTTTGCGGCTGCCCCGTCGGGTGATCCGTGGTCGGGCGCGCATGGTCGACGCGATCCGGTACCTCGCAGACAACGACGGGACTTTGGCCCCACCGATCGCTCGTCCATATCTTGGTCAGACAATCCATCATATGGACGCCTCGGCTGTGACGATCTTGATGCGGGCAGGATGCCTCGCATGACCAAGGAGATACGCAAGGCATACCTGCTGGGCGCCGAGCGGGCCGTGCACCTGCTGGCCACGGAAGAGGTGGCGCGCCGCTGGGACAAGGAGTCAGTGCTGCCGGGGATGACGGTTGGTGGACTGGCCGGTCACCTTGCGCGCAGCGTCCTGCAGGTCGAATGGTTTCTCGACGGCAAGACAGTGGGCACGGAGCCCGTATCGCCAGTGCGCTACTACGCGCGGCTCGTCGGCACGTCCTTGCCGGGTTCCGCACTCAACGTCGGTGTACGCGCGCGGAGCGAGGAGACGGCAGCCGTCGGCCCCGCCGCCGTGGCTGAGCAGGCGCGCGCTGCATGGCAAAGGCTGGCACAACGGCTGGACCAAGAGCCAGCCGATCGGCGAGTGGCCATCCTCCACCGGCCTGGAGAGGAAATGCTGCTCGATGGCTACCTCCAAACCCGATGCGTCGAATTGGCAGTGCACCTTGATGACCTGGTTCTCAGCGTGGGCGCTCACTGCCAGACGCCCGAAGCCACGCTCGCCATCGCAGTCGATGTCCTTGTCGCAGCCGCCCGTGACCGGCACGGCGATCAGGCCGTACTGCATGCGCTCGCCAGGCGTGAACGTGACACCGACCAGGCTTTGCGCGTGCTGTGAGAAGCCGTATTCCTGTCGATCATGAGGACGGTCCTGATCGAACAGGGCCCCTGGTCGGGTGATCTTGACCGGGTGGATGTATGAAGACGGGGCCCCTTGGCAGCTCGGGGTTGCGACGCCACTCGTGCACCATGGAGGCCCTGTGGTCCCAGTCTTGCGTGACGGTGCGGGTCCCGTCCAACTCCCGCGTGTCGGCGTGCGATTGCCTCGCGCATCGATTCGGGAACGCTGCTGACCGTCCGGACAGGGCGCGGTGGTATCCGTCGGACACGACGGATACCCAGTGAGCGGTGGTGAGGGACGCGCTGCCGGTTCCGGCGTGGGCCGCCGAACGGCGAGGCGTCCAGATCTACTGGGCCCGGCAGGTCCTGAGGTAGCTGAGGAATGATGCCTGGAGTCCGGTCACGTGCGTTTCGTGCATGAGTGCACTGGTGACGGATGCGTTGCGCGAGGTGAGGCGGTGCAGGAACGTGGCCGTGTTCGTCGCGAGATTCTGGTAGACCGCCATGTCCCCGAGGATCTCCCGTTCATTGAACGTCACATGCAGCTTGGTGGCGGGCAGGTCGTCTCCCCTTGCCTCCAGACGCGCGAACACCTGGCTGTCCGTATGGACGATGCCCGGGCTGCCCGCGCCGATGCTGTCGAAGAAGGTGCTGCGGGTGAGCCAGGCGTAGAGACTGAAGAGTCCGCCGTAGGAATAGCCGAAGAGGCCGTGACCGGACGGGGCGGTGCCGTAGTCGCGTTCGATCCGCGGGTGGAGTTCGTCGGTGAGGAAGTCCAGGAACACGTCCCCGCGGCTGTCGCGCAGTTCGGCGAGCTGGGAATCGGCTTGCTCGCGAGTCGTCGTGCCCCTCTCGACCCCCAGCTCCACCGCATCGACGTACTCCTTCGCGACGGGTTCGCCGGGGGGCACGAGGTCGCGGTTGCGCAACCGGTCCCAGTGCTCCGCTTCTTCGCCCGCGTACCCCACGCTGACCTGGATGTAGGGCTGGATCGACTGCATCGGGTCCAGTTGCGTGACGATGAGAGGGGCGGTCATGCCCACGGCCCAGTTGCCGTCGAGCACGTACACGACGGGTGCCTTCGCCGTGGCCGGGTCGTAATGCGGTGGTGTGGTGACCCAGACGCCGTAGTCGTGCCCGCCGCCGGAGCGCATCTCGAAGTAGTCGGTGTGGGCGAGGCAGCCCTGCCACATGGTGCTCATCTGTGGTCCTTTGCGGTGTGGCCGGCCTGGGTGACGCGGACGGCATGGGTGACGAGGACGGCGTGGTTGACGCGGTGACGCGGACGGCTTGGGCGGGGGCGGAAACATCGTGCTGGAGACGCCAAGGGGGGCACGGACGCTTCGTGGAGGGGAGGGAGGTCGACGTCGCCGGCTCGGTGGGGACGTCGAGGCCGCGGGGACGACACCCCGCCCGCCGACGACCGCCGTGCCGACTGCCCGAGCAGGCGCCGCGGTCGATCCTCCGGCGCTGCGAGCCGACTGCGACCATGTGCGCAGCGATACGGAACCACCCTTCCTTCTTTTCCAATGGATAAACTGTGGGAGTGATCCTGTCAACCTCGGAACGCAGGGGCAACGCGCGCGAGCGACTCCTGGCACGGCTTCTCGACGCCTTCGGCGAGGCCCTGCCCCCGCCGGAGATGTCGCTCCGTGAGGTCGCCGCCCGGATCGAGAGCAGCCATGCCCTGTTGCGGTACCACTTCGGCTCGCTCTCGGGCGTCCTGGCCGCCCTGCTCAAGGCGCAGCGATCGCGCGACAACGAGGCACTTCTGGAGGCCGCCCGACAGGGCACTTTCGACGATGTGGTGCTGTCGATCTGGCGTACCTACACCCGGCCGGAGCAACTGTCGCGTGCCCGCGGCTTCTTCTATGTCGTCGGTCTTGCCGCGTACGGGCCCGAGGCATTCCGTGAGTTCGTGGAGTCGCTCGACGACCTGACCGCGGTGCTGTCCTCGCTCGCGGAACGCGAAGGGCTCGGCACGAAGGAAGCACGGGAGACGGCCGACGTCACCATTGCCGCGATTCGCGGCCTCCTCCTGCAGGAAGTGCTGACGCCCGGCACCTGCTCGCAGGACGCGGTCGCCTTGATCCTGCGCATGAGAAGGGGGCGATCCGATACGCGGTCACGTGGGGAGCGTTGAGCAGGTCCGTGGCCGCCCCGGGGCCGTGCGTGGCAGTGCGTGGCCGTGCGGCGGTCGATCACGGCTGCCGGCGACGGCAGATCGGTGTGCACCGAGCCGCTCACCGGCCTCCCCCGGAACGGCGGCCCGACCAGCACCCCTCCGAATGTCGTGCCGCCGGTCATTGAACCGGGCTGCCCCGGGGCATGCTGGCGGGTGTGAGAGTGGTGATCATGACGGCTGGTTCGCGCGGGGACGTCGCTCCGTTCACCGGGCTGGGGGCCGGGCTGGTCCGTGCCGGGTACGAGGTGACGCTGGCGACCCACGGTCCGTTCGCGCCGCTCGTGGCGGGGTCCGGGGTGCGCTTCGCCGCCCTGCCCGGTGATCCCCGAGCGGTGATGCAGTCACTGGAGGGCCGTGGGCTGCACGAGAGCCGGTCCGGCGCCGGGAAGCTGCTGAAGGCGGCGGCTCTGGCCAGGGACGTGGCCACGGAGATGACGCCGCTGCTCGTGGACGCGGCACGCGACGCGGACGTCGTCCTGGCCGGTGGGGCGGTGGCGCCGCTGGGATACGCCATCGCGGAAGGGCTCTCCCGCCCCAGCATGGGGCTGTTCCTGCAACCCCTGCACGGGACACGGGAGTTCCCGCCGCCCATGCTCGCCGGCCACCGCTCCCTGGGGCCGGTGGGCAACCGGTGGAGCGGCAACGCCGTCGCCGCGGCCATCGACACCGTCTTCGCACGGGCCGCACGTACTCTCGCCCCCGAATTCGGCCTGCCGTCCACCCGCCTGGCAGCCGCCCGGCGGGCACGGGAGCGGCAGCGGTGGCCGGTGTGGCACGGCTTCAGCGAACGGGTGGTGCCCCGCCCCCGCGACTGGCGCCCCGGCCTGAACATCTGCGGCTACTGGTGGACCCACGACACCAGCCGTCAACTTCCCCCGGAACTGGAGGACTTCCTCCAGGCCGGCCCGCCGCCCGCCTACGTGGGCCTGGGCAGTGCCACCACGCCCGACCCGCGCAGGACCAGCGCCCACATCGTCGCCGCGCTCCGTGCCGCCGGGCTGCGGGGAGTCATCCAGCGCGGTTGGGCAGGGCTCGACACCACCAAGGAAGATGTCGCCCAGGAGGACGCCACCAAGAAGGACGTCGCCCAGGAGGGCTTCGCCGGGGAGGACGTCGTCGCGGAGGACATGATCACTGTGGGGGACGTCCCGCACTCCGCCCTGTTCCCCCGCACCGCCGTTGTCGTCCACCACGCCGGCGCCGGCACCACCGGCTCCGCCCTGCGCGCGGGAGTGCCCTGCGTGCCCGTGCCCGTCCAGTTCGACGCGTTCTTCTGGGCCTCCCGCCTGGTCGGCCTCGGCACCGCCCCCGCGTCCGTTCCGCTGCGCCACCTGACCGCCGCGACCCTGGGCGACGCACTGCGCCGGGCCACCACCAACCCCGCATACCGTGCCCGCGCCCGGCACATCGCCGACCAGCTGGCACGCGAGGACGGCGTGGCCCCCGTTGCCTCCGCGCTGGAACGGATGAGGTGACCTCCGCCTCCCGGAACCGCCGAGGGCGCCGCCTCGTGCAGGCGGCAGGGGTGCTCCGGCCGTACGTCTGGACTGCTGGACCGGTCCGGCACGACGCCCCGCCCGGGGCGGCACCTCCGCTCACCCGGCGCGGTAGGGGTGCCGGTCGCGGAGACGGTGCCCGCGGTGGTCGGGTGCACCCGTGCCGCCGTCCGCGGACCGCTGCTGCCGGTGCGAATTCCGAAGCCTGGCCATCTCCGTCCGGATGAGAGGGAGTTGTGCGTAGAGCGCGTCGCCGGGGCAGTGCGTCTGATAGGTGTCGCGGTGGCCCGCCACGGTGGGGAGGGAGACGGCCTGACCGCGTGGGTACAGGCTGTCGTCGTTGGTCGAAACCATCCGTACCAGGCCCCGGGGGTCGACGGCCCTGTCGAGTTTCCACGCGCCCACCTTGGCGATCCCCTTGATCAGCGCATCGGACCCCGGCACGCCGGGGTGGAACGTGCCGAGGGCCGCGATCCCGACGCTGTGGGCGTTGAAACCGGTGGTGTGGGCGCCGAGCACGGAGCGGCCGATGCTGCCTGCTCTGCCCTCGTAGATGGTGCCGCAGCGGTCGACGACGAAGTTGTAGCCGATGTCGTCCCAGCCCTGGTCGCGGATGTGTGACTCCTCCATCGCCCGGAGCATCGCGGGGGTGTCGGCGCAGGAGTATCCGTTGGCGTGCCCGGTGTGATGGATGAAGACGGTCTGCACAGCCCCCGTCGTCGTCGCGACTTCCTTCACCAGGGCCTCGTCGGCATGCCATTCCGCGCGGCTGACGATCGCGGGCCGCTGAACTCCGGACAACGGCACCGGCTGCGCAGCGAAGAGCCGTACCGGGGTGTCGCGGAACAACAGGAGAGCCAGCGGCACGGTGAGGGCGCACGCGGCTGTTCGACGAAGCCACATGGGACTCACTCTGCCGCCTGATCAGGAATTTCGTAGGCGCCCGCGATCAAACGGGTGACAGTGGTGGTGTGCGCGGAGCCCGCCGGGTGTACGTCACGGGCCGGGCGGGGCCCCTCGGTCGAGCGTGTGTGCGACAGCGAGATGGAGCGCCCGGGGCAGCGGTACCCGTACGCCTGGACCCCGTTTGCACGTCCGGTGGGGTGGTACGCGAGAGTCGATGCCGGCCGGGGCACGAGCTGAGAGAGGCTGCCACTGATGCGCGCGCTGACGGTAGAACCCGGCCTGCGGAACTCCCTGCGGGTGCGCGATCTGCCCGTGCCCTCCCCGACCGGGACCGACCTCCTCGTACGCGGACTGATGATGGGCGTGTGCGGGACGGACCACGAGCTCGCCGGCGGCCAGTACGGATGGGCGCCGGCCGGCCGGGACTGGATGGTCCTGGGGCACGAGTCCCTGGGCCGGGTCGAGCAGGCCCCACCGGGCAGCTCGTTCTCCGTCGGCGACCTGGTGGCCGGTGTGGTGCGCAGGCCCGACCCCGTGCCCTGCGGAGCGTGCGCCAGGGAAGAGTTCGACATGTGCCGCAACGGACGCTACACCGAACGCGGGATCAAGGAACTCGACGGATTCGGCGCCCAGTTCTGGTGCGTGGAACCCGATTACGCGGTGCGTCTGGAACCCCGCCTGGAACGGGCGGGTGTGCTCATGGAACCGACCTCGGTGGTGGCCAAGGCGTGGGAGCAGGTGGAACGTGTCGGGGGCCGCTCCTGGTTCGAGCCGCAGCGCGTCCTGGTCACAGGAGCGGGCCCCATCGGGTTGCTGGCCGCCCTGCTGGGAACCCAGCGAGGACTCGACGTACACCTCCTCGACCAGGTGAAGGACGGCCCCAAGCCCTCCCTCGCCCGCGATGTCGGCGCCACCTACCACACGGACGACGCCCGGCACGTAATGGCCAAGCTCTGCCCCGACGTCGTCATCGAAGCCACCGGAGCCAGCGACCTGGTCTTCGCGGCGCTGTCCGGCACCGCCTCCTACGGAGTGGTATGCCTGACCGGCGTCTCACCCGCCGGGCGCGGCATCACCGTGGACGCCGGCACCCTCAACCGGGACATCGTCCTGCAGAACGACGCGGTCGTCGGCTCCGTCAACGCCAACCTGCGCCACTTCCGGCAGGCCGCCGAGGCCCTGGCACAGGCCGACGGCGACTGGCTCGACCGGCTCATCACCCGGCGGGTCCCTCTGGACCGGGCCGCCCAGGCACTGGAGTCCCGGCCCGACGACGTCAAGGTCGTCGTCGACCTGACGCAGTGACGGATCACCGCACGAGTGCCCGGTCAGGGGCGGCGCCACTGCGTGTCCCAGCCGGTCCGGGTGCCTCCCGAGCACCGCGCGGTGGAGACCGTCCTGCGGGGGGCGTCGAAGGGGACCACCCAGGGGCCGTACGCCACCCCGTTGGTGCAGTGCACCACCGCGCGGTACTCCTGGTAGGGCACCCAGCCGTCCGGCCGGCAGCTGGTGGAGAAGTAGGTGCCCGGCTTCAGGTCCCACCCGGAGTCGCAGATGATGTTCGGCGGAGTCGGGTCCACGGCGGAAGCAGCCGAGCCGGTGCCGGAGGCCGCAGGCACTTCCGAGGGCGGAGCGGCAGCCGCCACGGGTGGGACGAGCACCGCTGACACGGCGAGGCCGAGCGCGGCGACGGAGACGGGGAGCGAGAGGACAAGGGCGCGACGAGGCATGGAACTCCTTGGGTGGGGGCGGTCCGGCCCGGCGGCGACACACCCGGACCGATGACGGTGTCCCCCGGGACCATCCGATTACCTCGGCCGGGACCATCCGATCGCCCCGGCCGGGGCACCGCGTGGCTCCGGACGAGCCGTCGCCCCGAGTGACGCCGCCGTACGGACTCACCCTCGCCCGGCCCGGTCGCACGCCGGTCACTTCCCGGTCACTCCCCGCGGGGTCCCTGCCCGCAGGCCCCTGTCCGCAGACGGCTCCCCGCAGGCGGGCCGTGCCGAGCGGCGGCACGGCCCGCCGGGAGCGCCACCGCACCTCCCGGCACACCTCGTCGCGCGGACCCGAGGCGCGCCGCGCGGCCTACTTGTCCGGCCCGGCCTCGGTCCACGCGGCGCGCAACGCCTTCTTGTCCACCTTGCCGACCTTGGTCGTGGGCAGGCGGTCCAGCAGGACCGTCCTGCGGGGTGTGTACAGCTCTCCCAGTTCGGCCCTCACCGCCTCACCGACCGCCCTGGGGTCGACGTCGGCGCCGTCCGCCGTGGCCAGGAAGACCTGCACCGCCTCCCCGTACTCCTCGTCGGGTACGCCCAGTGCCGCCGCGTTGCGCACGCCGGGCAGGGTGAGCAGGAAGTCCTCCAGCACCCGGGAGTAGACGTTGTCGCTGGTGCTGCCGGTGACGATGATGTCCTTGGCCCGGTCGACGAGGTAGAGATGGCCCTCGTCGTCGAGGTAACCCATGTCCCCGGTGCGCAGCCAGCCGTCGTGCAGCGCCTCGGCGGTGCGCTCCGGGTCCTCGTAGTAACCGAGCATCACCGACTTTCCCCGTACGCAGACCTCGCCGACCCGCTTGGCGGGCAGGGGCTCCGTGCTGTCCTCCCCGCGGATCTCGATCTCGGTGTCCGATATCGCCCGGCCGCAGCTGCGCCAGAGTTCGGGCCGCCGGGCCGCCTCGGAGGCGAGCTCCTCCGCGCCGAACGCGGTGATGCCCAGCGCCTCGGACTGTCCGTAACCCTGGCTGAGCACGGGACCGAGGACGGCGACCGCCTGTTGCAGCCGGGCGGGCGAGGAGGCCGCGCCTCCGACGACGACGCGCCGGAGCGCGGGCAGGGCTCCCGGCGTGCACCGCGGGTGGTCGAGGAGGGCGTACAGCATGGGCGGTACGAACATCACGGCGGTGATCCGCTCCTCGCGCAGCACCTCCAGCGCGGACCCGGGCTCGAACTCGGGCAGCACGACGAGGACGGACCCCGTCACCAGCGCCTGGACCGCGGTGAGATGCCCGCTCCCGTGCGTGAGGAGCGTGGCGGCGAGCACCCGGTGCCGGTCCGGGGCCGTGACCGGGCCGGGGGCGGGGACGGAACCCGGGGCACGGGCCGGGGCCGGAACCGGAGCGGGCCGCGCGGTCAGGAAGGCGCCCGGCCCCGAGTCCTCGGAAGTGCTGCGCGTCAGGTCCACCAGCGCGTCGTAGAGGCGGTGGCTGTGCGAGGCGAGCTTGGGGCGGCCCAGCGTGCCACCGGTGTAGAGGACGGTGACGGACTCGTCCGCACCCGCCGCGGGCACGCCCTCGGGACGTACCGGGGGGCACTCGGCTGCCAGGGCCAGCAGGTCGGCGCACTGCTCCTCGCAGGGCCCGAGGCTGAGCAGTACGGGTGCGTGGGCGCTGCGGCCGGCCGCGGCTGCGGCCCGCCGCGCGAAGAGCGGGTCGGTGACCACCGCGCGTGCCTTGGACTGCTCGACCAGCGCGGCGAGTTCGCCGGGTCCCGGCTCGGGCGGCAGGAAGACCACGCGGCAGCCGATGAGGTGGACCGCGAGCTGTACCAGGACGGAGTCCACCCGGTTGGCGAGGAAGAGCCCCACGCCGTCGCCCGGCACGAGCCCCTGCCCGCGCAGCGCGTGCCCCAGGCGGAACAGCCGTCGGCGCGCCTGCGCCCTGGTCAGCCGCTGGGCGCCCTGGACGAGCGCCTCCGCGTCCTGGTCCTCGTGCCAGTGCTCCAGGACGTGGTCCAGGTACGTCCGTCGCTCGTGGGTCTGCTGTGTGTCAACGATCATTGCTATATACAAACATGATCATTGCTATATACAAACATCCGGGCGGGCGCCGTTCTCCCGCAGGGAGGTTCCTTCGGGCGAGGGGCCGCGGAGTACCATGCCCCACCCCTCGGCGGGAACGGGAAACGCAGGTCGTCCGCTGAGTTGACCGGGCGTCAGCGGTCAGGCGCTGTCGATCAGATGGTCGACGACGTCGGCGAGGCTGCCGCGGGTCCGGTGGGCGGCGCGTTGCCGCTCCGCGCCGTTGCCGTGGGCGCGCTGGAGCGACCAGAGGGTGTGGACGAGCTTGCTGTCGCCGTGACTCAGCAGAGCGGGCCGCAGCCGGGACAGGAGCCGGTCCAGCTGGCCGACGGCGGGGGACAGCCCGCCGGTGGTCAGGTCGATGCCCTGCCCGGCCAGGCCGTGGCGGGCCGCACGCCAGCAGGCGGCCCGCAGCATCTCCGGCTCCGGCCGGAACGCCGGCTCGTCGGCGGCGATGGCGTGCAGCGCGTCCGCGGTCATCGCTCTGAGGATGCCCGCGAGCAGTACGGTCTCGCCCGGGGTGGTGGTCGCGTCGGCGAAGCGGAACTCCAGTGTGGGTACGTGGTGGGAGGGCCGGATGTCCCAGTACAGGCCGCCGCGGTCCATGACGGTGCCGGTGGCGATGAAGCCTGCGACGAGGTCCTCGAAGTGGGCGAGGGACTCGAAGTACGGCGGCGGCCCCGCCACCGGCCACCGGCCCCAGGTGGTGGTGCGCCAGCTGGCGTAGCCGGTGTCGCGGCCCGCCCAGAAGGGCGAGTTGCCGGTGAGGGCGATCAGGACCGGAATCCAGGGGCGCAGGTGGTTGCTGACCCGCACCGCGGTGGCGAGGTCGGGAACGCCGATGTGGATGTGGCAGGCGCAGGCGCTCTGTTCATCGTCCAGCGAACGGAACATCGCGGCACTTCTGGCGTAACGGGGGCTCCCGGTCAACGGCGGCGGGGTGGCCTGGCCGAGGACCGGGGTGCCGCTGGAGATGATCCGCAGGCCGTGCCGCGCCGCCGCCCGCGCGACGGTCGCACGTGTGGAGCGGACCTGCTCGGCGAACTCCGCCAGGCTGCTGTGGGCGTCGGTGCGCACTTCGACCTGATAACGCGTCAGCTCCGGGCCGACGCGGTCGCCGAGCTCACCCGCCGCTTCGGCCACCACCTCCGGGCCGGCCGCGCTCACCGCCCGGGACACCGGGTCGACCAGGAGGTACTCCTCCTCCGCGCCCATGGTCAGCGGGACGGGCACACCCGCGATGGTCCGGCCGCGGCCACGACCCGCGGAAGGCTCCCGGGGACCGGCAGGGGTACGCCCTGTAGTCGTCATGGTCACCATGCTGGCACCGAAGGCCCGCACGGGGCGGACCTTCGCGGCGGAATGGCGCGTACGGGGGCCGACCGGTGCCAACGGCCCGGACGCCGGCCCGTGTTCGGGTGGAGGTGCTCCCGCGGGCGCGCGTGCCGGAGCTGAGCACCGTAACCGGCGGTAAGAGCGCCGGTGGCCGGCAGGCGGGGGAGTCCGGTCGCCGCTGCGGGGAGCGGACGGCGGGGCCGCTCGATTGTTGGCTCGATCAGGTCCTTCGGCGTCGGCGGGCGAACGTCGTCGTGCGAGGCGCCGCCCCTCTTGTCGAGTGTCACTAAGTGACATACTGTCGTTGAGAGACAGAAGCGGAGAGGTGGCGGGGCATCGTGGCGGAGACGAAGCGGAGCGCGGGCGGAATGAGTGACCAGCGGCGTGAGCGGCTGCGGCTGGAGATCTCGCGGGAAGCCGCGCGCCTGTTCTGGGAGCAGGGCGTGGCCGCCACCGGCGGTGACCAGATCGCCGAGGCGGTGGGCCTGTCCACGCGGACCATCTGGCGCCACTTCCGCAGCAAGGAGAGCTGCGCCGAGCCGATCGTCATGCAGGGCGTCGTCACCCTGCTGAGCGTGCTGCGCAGCTGGCCCCGGGAGAGTTCCCTCGAGGACCACCTCACCGCCGAACTGAACCGGCTCCGGCAGGAGGCGCCGCCCGTCAGCCACGCCGACGAGATGCTCGCCATGCAGATGATCCGGCTCGCCGACACCGAACCGGCGCTCCGTACGGCCTGGCTGATGGCCTGCGACCAGACGGAACGGCAGCTGCGGTCGATCATCGGGGGCCGCCTGGACCGCCCCGACGACGACCTCGACGTACGGGTGCACGCCGCGGCAGCCGCGGCGGTCATCCGGGTGCTGGACGAGCACATCGGGGCGGCCGTCCTGTCCGGTGCCGACCTCACGGAGTTCTCCGACGTGCCGGAGCTCGCCGGACGGTTCGCCCAGGCCATCCGCACCGCCACCGGGGGAGTGGTGGGGAACCCCGTGGCGTGACACCGCGGGCCCGCCCGGCGTTGCGGGTCCTGCCGCCGGGCACCGCGGGCCCGCCCGGCGGCTGCGGGCCCCGTCGCCCGACACCGCGAGTGCCGCCCCCCTCGGGCGTCACGAGCCCCGCCGCCCGGCGCCGCCGCCCCCGCAGAGCGCGCGCAAGGGCGGGGCCGACGCAGCCCTCCTCGGGGAGCGCACCTCGACCCACGGACCACGTATCCGACAAGGAGTGTCCTCATGCCGACCGTTCCGAACGACGCGCCGAACCATGCCCAGAATGACGCGCCGAACCATGCCCAGAACGACGTCCCGAACGACGTGCAGAACGATGTCCCGGACGCGGCCCCGAAAGCCGTCCCGCACCAGGACCCGAACCACCTCCCGCACCACTCCCCGCCCCACGCCCCCCTCCTCGCCGTCGAGGACTTCTTCACCCCGCCCGCCCGCGTCGCGGCCTCGATCTCGCCCGACGGCACCCGCATCGCCTACCTCGCCCCCTGGCGCGAGCGGCTCAACGTATGGGTGGAGAGCCTCGACGCGGGCGAGCCGGCGCGCTGCGTCACCGCGGACGACAACCGCAGCGTGCACACCTTCCGCTGGACCGACGACCCCCGGTGGCTGCTGTACGCCCAGGACGGCGACGGCGACGAGAACTGGCACGTCCACCGCGTCGACCTGGACGATCCTGACGCCGAGGCGTTCGACCTCACCCCCTACCCCGGGGCCACCGCCGTGGCCTGGGAGACGTCGCCCGCCCGTCCGGGCAGGATGACCGTGCACCTGAACCACCGCAGTCCCGCCGAGTTCGACCTCTGCGAAGTCGACATCGCCACCGGCGAGCTGACGGTCGTCGCGCAGAACCCGGGCCGGTTCGCCGGACTCCTGCCGACCCCGGACGGGAAGCTGTACGCCCAGATCTGGACACCCGGCGGAGAGATCGACTTCGCCCAGTGGGACCCGGAGACGGGAGCCCTGCGCCTGGTGGCCACCTTCGACGGAGCCGAACACCCCGTGGGGATCAACCCGTTCCAGCCCACCCCGGACGGCACCGGCGTGTGGATCGCCTCCTACGGGGACACCGACCACCTCGGCATCGCCCGGCTCGACCTGGCCAGCGGTACGCAGACCCCGGTCGACAGCCACCCGGGACTCGACCTCGACACCCGCTCCAGCGTCTTCCCCACCATGCCGGAACCGCTGATCCTCGACCGCGGCACCGGAGAACTCCTCGGCGTGCGCTACCTCGGCGAGCGCCAGGTCGTCCGCGCGCTGGACCCCCACTTCGCCGCAGTCCTGGAGAACCTGGAGAAGCTCTCCGAAGGCGAACTGGCCTCCGTGTCCGGTGACACGAGCGGCCGGCGCTGGGTCGTCAGCTTCAGCCACCCCCTCGACCCGGGCGCCACCTACTTCTACGACCACTCCACCGGCGAAAGCCGCTTCCTGTTCCGCCCCCTGCCGGGACTGGATCCCGCGACCCTCGCCCCCATGGCCCCGGTCACGATCACCGCGCGGGACGGGCTGGGCCTCCCCTCGTACCTGACGCTGCCCCGCGGGGCCGAGCCGCGCGGGCTGCCCCTGGTCCTGCTGGTGCACGGCGGCCCCTGGCACCGCGACAGCCTGCGGTTCGACCCCACGGCCCAACTGCTCGCCAACCGCGGCTGCGCCGTCCTCCAGGTGAACTTCCGCGGCTCCACCGGATTCGGCAAGTCCTTCCTCCAGGCCGGCGTCGGGGAACTGGCGGGCAGGATGCACGACGACCTGATCGACGCCGTCGACTGGGCCGTCGCCGAGGGGTACGCCGACCCCGGCCGCGTGGGCATCTTCGGCGGCTCGTACGGCGGTTACGCCACGCTGGTCGGCGTCACCTTCACCCCCGACGTGTTCGCCGCCGCGATCGACTTCTGCGGCATCTCCAACCTCGTCACCTTCCTGCGGAACGTACCGGAGTTCGTGAAGCCGTCGCTGTACAACAACTGGTACCGCTACGCCGGGAACCCCGACGACCCCGCGCAGGAGGCGGAACTGCTCGCCCGCTCGCCGATCAGCCGGGTCGACGCGATCCGTACCCCGCTGATGGTGATCCAGGGCGGCAACGACGTCCGCGTCACCCGGGCCGAGTCCGACCAGATCGTCGAGGCGCTCCGCGCCCGGGGCGTCGACGTCGAGTACATGGTCAAGGACGACGAGGGCCACGGCTTCGTCAACCCGGAGAACAACATCGACATGTACCACGCGGCCGACCGCTTCCTCTCCCGCCACCTGGGCACTCGCGCCGGTACGGACCGGAATGCGGCAGGACGCGCCGGGAGGCGGCAGCCGCGGTAGCGCCGGTACGCGGCAGCAGACAGCACCTGCCGGCAACACCCCCCTTACCCCGGTGAGTTGGTCCGCCATGACTGAACAGGTACGCCCCACCGGCCCCGCGTCCCCGAAGGCCCGGCCCACCGCCCTGGGGCAGATGGGCGGTGCCACGGGCATGGTCTGCACGATGCTGCCGATCGTGGCCTTCGTGCTCGCCAACGCCTCCCTGGGCCTGACCCCCGCGATCTTCACCGCCGTCGGCGCCGGCGTCGCGCTCTCCGTCGTGCGCCTGGTCCGCAAGGAACCCGTACAGCCCGCCCTGTCCGGCCTGTTCGGTGTCGCGGTCGCCTCCTTCGTCGCCTGGAAGACCGGCTCGGCGAAGGGCTACTTCCTGCTGGGCATCTGGTCGAGCCTCGTGCTCGGAGCGGTCTTCCTCCTCTCCGTCCTGGTCCGCCGGCCCCTGGTGGGAATCATCTGGGGCGCGCTGAACAGCACCGGGACCGCCTGGCTGAAGGACAAGCCGTCGGTCCGCTCCTACGACATCGCCACCCTCGCGCTCACCGGTGTGTTCGCGGCCAGGTTCGTCGTCCAGCAGTGGCTGTACGAGGAGGACTCCACGGGCCGGCTCGCCTTCGCGCGGATCGCCATGGGCCACCCGCTGCTCGCGCCGGCCCTCCTGGCAGTCGTCTGGGCCGCCCGGCGGTCCGGCCGGCGGCTCAGGGCGCGGACCGGCCCCGGGGCCCCGCGGGAGGCCGGCCGCCCGGCCGGACGGCAGCCCCGGCCCCCGCCCGCCAGCCGCAGGGTGGGGCGGGCAACCCGGGGCGCTGGGCACGCGTCCTTCCGCATGAGCGGGACGGCGCATCCGCCGCCCACACACCGACGGGGACATGTGATGAGTGACAAGGCCCGCAGGCTCTTCGAGGCCCTCGATCTGGACGGCGACGGGCTGCTGTCCCGGGAGGAGGTGATCGTCGCCCTGCGGGCGAAGGGCCCGTCGCTGGCCGCAGCGGGCGTGATCCCGTCCTGGGGCGTGCAGGACACCGACGCGTCCTCCGCCCTGTTCGACGCCGCCGACCAGAACGGCGACGCCGTACTGTCCTTCGAGGAGTTCACCGCGGTGGTGGACCGCCGGTTCGGCTGGAGCTGACCGCGCTCCCTCAGCCGGTACGGGCTGCCCCGCGGCTTCTGGCGGCCTACCAGCACCGGTACGCCACGGGCTGCCGGAGCGTCTGGGGCAACCTGCCCCCGGCGAAGGTATGGCAACTGCGCCGACCGGCCGGCCCGGCCGCCTCCGCGGCCCCGGCGATGCCCCGGACCGTACCGGCCGGCGCGCGCCGATGACCACGCCGACCACCCTGCTCGGCCAGATGCCCGCCCCGGCCGCCTACGCGGTCCTGGCCGCCGCAGTGCTCGTCGAGTCCGTGCTGCTGATCGGCGCGTTCGTTCCCACCCTGGCCCTGCTGCTGACCGCCGGGGCACTGGCCCGCACCGGCGAGCTGAACCTCCTCCTGGTCATCGCCACCGCCTCGTGCGCGGTCGTGGCCGGCGACGCTCTGGGCCACCGCACCGGGCACCTGCTGGGCAGCCGCCTGCGCACCGGCCGTGCCGGGCACCGCATCCCCGCCGCCGCATGGCGGCGCGCCGATGCCCTCATGGCGCGACGCGGTGGCCGGGCCGTCCTCCTCACCCGTTTCGTACCCGTCGTACGCACCCTGGCCCCGCACCTGGCGGGCGCCACGGGGGTGCCCTACCGCCGCATCGCCCCCTCCAGCCTGCTCGCCGCACCCCTGTGGGCCGGGGCGGAAGCCGGCGCCGGATACGCGGCGGCCACCTCCCTCCAGCACGCCCTCGCAGTGGGCGGCCCGGTCCTCGCCCTCGCCGCCGGCGCGACCGCCGCTGCGATCCTGACCACGGCCGGAATCCGCCGACGCGCGGCAGCGGGACTCAGGCGTCCGGCTCCGCCAGCACCCTCTCCATCCGTGCGAGCCGGGCGCGGACCCGGGCGGCACCGCGGTACTGCCTGATCAAGGCAACCGCGAGGACCCCTGTTCCGACGGCCAGGACGACGTGGCCGGCGACCAGCATGAAGGCGGCCAGCAGCACGAAGACCGCCAGGCCCGTCACCGCGGCCCGTCCCGTCACCGGCCGTTGCCGGCCGATCTGCATCCGGACCAGTTCGGCCATGACGCGACGGTCCCGGGGATCGTGGGGAATCCGTTCCTGCCGCAGGTGCCGCAGCAGCACCGCCGCGTGCCGCACGGAAACACCGGTCCTCCTCTGGAGGCTCACCATCATCCGGTCGTTGAGCCAGGCGCCGAGCACCGAGAGCACCAGGCCGAGCGCCATCACCCGGACCCAGCCCGTGTTCCCCGCCGCCCAGCACACCCCGGCGGCCACGGCGCACCCGACGACGGTCACCGCCACGAACGACGCGGGCCGCGTGTCGTGCCAGCGGCCCTCGGCCTCCCAGTCGATGCCAGGTGCCGCGGGAGCCCCTGGCCCCGCCTCCGGTCCTGGTCCGGATCCCGCATCGGGTATCGCGTCGTTCACCGCACCGCTCCGTCCTGCCGGTTCCAGGCACCCTGTCGCAGGCGGATGGTACGTATCCGGCGCGCCCGCGCCAACTCGCCGCCCGTTACGGCAGATTACCCCCATGGCCCGACGGCTCGAACGGTTCCCACCACGGGCTGTTCCCACCACTCGCGCGCACCACAGGGCCTGACGCGCCCGTCGCCCGCCGGCCGGACCCGGCACTCTCACTTCACGACGCGGTCGAATTTCTCCTGCCCAAGTGCCCGGTGGGGGAGGGGAGTCGGCTTGTCCCGGTCGCGGCGCGGGCCACCGACGCGTGGGCCACCGACCGCTGCTCCGTCGACCACCTCTCTAAAAAGTTCGCGGCAACTGTCACACCGACGAAGCATTCCGCACCTGTAGCAGGTGACAGCAGTACTGGCCGAAGGAGAGCACAGGAATGACCACTGATCCCCGGCCACGCAGCAGCCGTCTGAGCGGCGCCGCAGTCGCCGCAGCAACCGTCGCCGCCCTCTACGACGGGATCGTTCTGCTCGGGCCCACCGGGACTTCCACCACAACCATCGGACTCGCCAGCGCACCAGCAACACTGCACACCCCGGCCCCCCCCACGTCCCTTCCGGGCCGGACGCTATGCCGGGAGACCAGACACAGTCGCCCCTTCCGGGAGCCCCGACCAGACGATCAAAGGCGAGTACGCCTCCTGGCAGCTCCTGCTGAGGCCCGCCGACGACGACCAGGACGACGTCCCGCCCCCGGCCACGGCACCCGCGGTGACCGTCTCGGCCGCCGCCGACGCCACCCGCATCGAGGTCGTCCGGCCGGTCGGCACCGAGGCGGACCTGTCCGACGACCGCGCAGCGGACGTCATCGTCGAGGGAAGCCCGTACGCGGTGCAGCCGCCCGCCGGAAGCGTCCGGACCCTCACCCGACTGATCTCCTGCGATGGCGGGATCTGCGGAGGCTGGCGAGGGTTGGGGGTGCAGTCCATGTCGGCCGAACCCCTCTTTTCCCTTCCTGAAGGAGCTCCGTTATGTCTGAACGCAACACCACCATTCGCAGCCTGCACGATCTTGGTCTGGCGGCCTGGTTCGGCGGCTCACTGATGGGGGCGATCGGTCTCAACGGTGCGGCCGAGGACGAAGGCGGCACGCAGACGACCCGAGACCGGATCTCGTCGTCGGGATGGGCGAAGTGGACGCCGGTCAACGCCGCCGCGATCGGCGCGCACCTGTTCGGCGGTGGTGGACTGCTCGCCGTGAACGCGCACCGCGTCGCCACCCAGCAGGGCGTGGCCGCCTCCACCACGGCCAAGACCGTGGTCACCGCCGCGGCTCTGGCCGCCACGGCCTATGCCCGGGTTCTGGGCAAGAAAGTCGAGCTGGCCTCCTCCTCCGACCCTGCTGACACCGAGAAAGCAGCCAAGCACCCGATCGACCTGGACAAGGCGCGGCGGCAGCTGCACCTGGCGCAGTGGGCGGTGCCGGCCCTGACCGGATGCCTGGTGGTGCTCAACGCCCTGCACGGCGAACAGCAGCGCCCGAGCGAGCAGATCCCCGGTATGTGGGAGCGGGCACGCTCCATGGCCCACCTGATGCCATGAAGCCGCGCGGTATGCAGCGGGGCCGGGCAGCCACCACGCCTGTTCCCCATGAGGGCACCGGGCGCGAGCCCTACGTCCTCACCTCCGTCGGCCTGGCCGCCAGGGAGGGCCTCAGCCTGAGCCGGTGGAAGGCCCTGTGACGCTGATCGTCGACTCGCAGTCCGTCAAGGCGGCTTCCCCCGTCGGCCGGGACAGCCGAGGCTACGATGCGGGCAAAAAGATCAAGGGTCGCAAGAGACACCTCGTCGTCGACACCCTGGGCCGGCCCGTGATGAGTACGGTGACGGCGGGCGGCGTCCGCGACGAGGTCGTCGCCCGAGACCAGCTCTGGCGCCTGCGGCTCACCCACCCACAGATCACCCAGGTCTGGGCGGACTCCGCCTACGCCCGCGACCTGCCACCCGCCTGGGCCGCAGGTCACCTCTGGTGACCCTGCAGCCCGTGCTGCGACCCAAGGTCACGCATGGCCTCGTCGTCCTGCCCCGGCGCTGGAAAGCCGAACGCTCCCTCGGCTGGACCATGAACGCCCGCCGCAACGCCAGGGACCATGAGCGACTGCCCCAACCTGCCGAAGCCCATCTGAACTGGGCATTCATCACGCTCATGCCCCGGCGCCTGACCCGCAACGGGTGCACCCCGAGCTGGACGAAGAAGCCGCGGCCCGCAGACAGCTGACATCCCTCGCCACCACCGCGCCCAGCTCCGCCACGGGGGTCGAAAGACGAGCTAAAGCGAGCACAAACCTGAGCACTTGCCCACTGCCTCGACGAAGCGAACGACTCCCCCGGTGGCACCACCGGGATCGGCCATGCCCTCGCCGCCGGCTCCGCCGTTGCGGGGAAGGCCCAGGGGCAGTTGGTTGAGGTTACTCAGCACTCCGCTGCCCTGCGTCGTGCGGGACACGGCCGTGACCTGCTTGTTCATGTTGATCATCGTGTTGTCGAAGGCGGCGTTGCCGATCCCCACGATGTTCTCGCTCGCTGCGGCTGAGGCGGCCGGAAGGGCTGCACCGGCGGCGATCATCCCCGTGAGTGCGGCCAGACGGAACGTGATGCTGGTCGTGGCGGGCACAGCGCTCCCGAAGCAGGAAAGGCGATGGGCCGGCCATCAAACAACGAATTATCCAATCCCGGGTCACGACAACGGCTCCTGCGCCCTGGTTCACAGCAGTTCGCCGACGCCCCAGGTGGTGCTGATGTCGTTCAGCCACCGGTCCGGCAGCTCCCCGTGCCACCGTGCCGCCAGCGCGTACCGGGAGCGGACAGCCACCAGCTGCTCCAGGACGATCAGCGACACCGGGTGGGCGAGCAGTTCGCACCTTCCGTGCCTGGCCGTTGCGGACTGCGGCCCGTACTCCGCGAACAGCCGCACCAGCCGCTCGCGGTGGGTGTCCACGAACTCCTCCAGCCGGGCCGGGTACGCCGACCGTTGCTCCTCGGGGACCACCGACCACAGCACGGGCAGGACCTCTCCTGTCATCCCGGCGTCGAAGCGTGCGTGCACGGCGAACTGCGCGTAGGAACAGACCGCGACTGCCAACGCCGCAACCGCCAAGCCCTCCCGTACCTCTTCCGCCGCCCGCTCCACCGGCCTGCTGGTGTATGCATCCGTGCTCATCGCGCCGCCGCCTTCTTCGCCGTCGTCCACCGCATCCCCAGCGCGTCCAGCTCGGCCCGGCGTTCGGCGGGGAGCTTGTCGGCACGCTTACGGATGTTGTCCAGGACCATCCCCAACTTCACGTCCACTACTCCAAGGCCGCCAGAGCCGCTCTGAACGTCTCCCGCGCCGTGCGACTCCACGGACTCCACATGCTTCCTCGGCACCTGAAGGTGCCCCTCACGGGCAGGGAACGCCTTCGCCGCCGCGAGGGTGAGCCTCCACTTGTCATCCTGCGTGCGCTTCACCGGCCGCTCCGACTCGTCAGCCGGTTCGAGCCCGAGGGCGTTCTCCAGGAGCCCCTGCTGCGCCGGTTGCAGCGCATCCCACCCGAACCGGCATCCCTGCACCCATCGCCCGAGGTCCTCGCCCTGGACGACGACCTCACCGGCCTCCATCGGCATGCTGCCACCGTGCTCCAGGTGGTTCTGCACCAACCGCAGGTACCGCTGCCAGCCCGCGTCCCACACCGGCGCCCACCCAGGATCGATCTCATCCAGGACGTCCCGTCGCTCCTGCGACAGCCCGCCCGTGGCAGCCCCCTTCGGCAGCCCGGCCCCCGCCTGCTCCGCTTCCCAAGGCAGACACCGAAGAGGGATCGTCCCTTGACCCGTTTGGCGGCAATGCGTCACTCGTGCTGGTGATGCCTGAGGGCCGCAGGAGTGGCGGACCCTGTGGCTGCCGCATCTCTTCCCTGACCGGCCGGCACTTGTCCGGCTGCCACCTGAAAGGAACTCTCGTGCTGCGTACGACCTTGGGCGTTTTGGCCGCTGCTTCGGCCCTGGCACTGGGCTTCAGCGGATCCGTCTCCGCCGCCCCGGTCCCGGTGACCGGTCTCAACTGCGACGGTGACACTTACAAGTGCACCGCCGACCTCCGGTTCGGCGACGGCAACTGGAAGGCGGACTGGGACGCCCGCGTCTACCACCAGAACCGCTCGGCCGACCACCGTGCCGCCGCCCCGGTTCCGGTCACGGGCGCCACCTGCGACGGTGACACCGGAAAGTGCCTGGCCGCTCTCAAGTTCGGTGACGGAAACTGGAAGGCGGAGTGGTCGGTCCGTGTCTTCCACCAGAACCGCTCGGCCGTAAACCGCGTGGCCGCCCCTGTTCCGGTGACGGGCCTGGCATGCGACGGTGACACCTATAAGTGCACGGCCGACCTCCGGTTCGGCGACGGCAACTGGAAGGCGGACTGGAACGTCAGGGTCTTCCACCAGGGCTAACGAGCCCGTGCATGGTAAGTGGTGAGATATCGAGGCTGCTCGTGTCGCACCATGGGGGGTGGTGGGGAACGTGGCTCGGGCAACGATCGCCAGCAACCGTCGGATTACCAGTCCGACGGCCGACGTGATCGGTGAACTCGTCGTTGGTGTCGGTCCGTTGTGACATGCCCGCCATCAGGCCAGGCGTGTCTCACGGCGGCGGAGCGAGCCGTGGGGGCCGGTGCGAAGCACCAGTTGGTGTTCGTCGACCGGCTGCCGGCCACCCTGGTCCACCTGCGTCATGGTGCCGCCCACGACGTGCTGGCCTGCTGGTTCGATGGGGACCACTCCACTGTCACCCGCACCGTCAACGAGGTGCGGCCCTTGCTCGCCGAGCGGGGCTGCACCGTCGTCCCCGGCCCCCGCCCGCGCACCCTCGCAGAGGCCGTCAACCACCTCGGCACCAGCAGAAAGACCGGGATCACCGACGGCACGGAAATCCGTGTCCGACGCCCCGCGGCCAAGAGCAGGGGCCGGGAGAAATCCATTCCCGGCAAGAACAAGCAGAACGCCGTGAAATCAATGGCGGTCACGGACGGCGAAGGGCACGTGCTGTGGTGCAGCCCGGCCTTGCCCGCAAGCTGCCCAGACATTACCCACGCCCGCCCGTTGGGCTTGGTCCAACTCGGGCGTCGTACGAACGGGCTGCGTCGTCATGCCGGCCACCCTTTCACGGAGATGCGGCAGTTGGAACTCACGTTCGATCCGCACTCGCGAACTTGCGACCGTGCGTCTGCCCGCCGGGCAGCAGGAGTGCCGGCACCAACCCGAGGGCGGCCAGTCCGGCCAGCACCGACAGGGTGGGGGTCAGTACGAACGCGTCCCGGAAGGCGGCGGACCTTGACGGCATCATGCTGGCGGCGACAGCGATACCGAAGACCGGGCCGATGTTCATGGCGGTTTGTTTGAGGCCGCCGACGACACCGGCGTACCCGGGCGGAGCGTCACCGACCACGGTTTCGGTGGTGGTGACCATCACGGTGGCGAACCCCGCCCCCAGCAGACCGAAGGCCACCCATGCCCCGGCCGGTCCGGCAGGTCCCGCGCCGGTCAGCGTCAGGGCCAGTGCCGCGAGGGCCGCGGATACCAGGGCGACACCCACGACCGCGGTACGGCACGCCCCGTACCGGCGCAGCGCCCTGCTCGCCACGGGTGCGCCGAGCACCATGAGCGCGGTCATCGGCATCACCCGCATTCCGCTGGCGAGCGCGTCCAGGCCCAGAACGTCCTGGAGGTGGAACGTCGTCGCGAACAGCGCCCCGAACATGGCTCCACCGCTGACCAATAGCATCACCATCGACGCGGTCACCGGCACCGATCGTGCCACCGCCGCCGGCACGATCGGGTACGCGGCCCTGTGTTCGTGCACCCCGAACCCGGCCGAGGCCACCGCCGCGACGGCGAGCCCGAACAAGGTTCGGGCCGCACCCCAGCCATACGCCGGCACCCCGGACAGCGTGTGCACCAGCACCGCGAGCGCGCCCGCGAGCAGGACCGCGCCGGTGAGGTCGAGGCGTTGCGGTCCTGCGGCGCGCGAAGACGGGACCGGCACCCGCAGGGCAAGGGTGAAGGCCGCGAGCAGGAGCGCGACCGGGACGTTGATCCAGAAGACGGCCTGCCAGCCGAAGTGCGCGACCAGCACCCCGCCGAGCAGCGGCCCCGTCGCCGCCGACACCCCGATCGCACTGGTACGCAGGGCGACTGCCCCGCCGAGCCGGTCCGCCGGGTACGCCAGCCGGAGCAGGGCAAGGGTTGCGGGCTGCAGCAGTGCTCCGAACATCCCCTGCGCGACCCGCAGCCCGATCACCCAGTGGACGTCCGGCGCGAGCGCGATACCGGCGGACACGGCGGCGAAGCCCAGAACGCCGACCAGGATGAGGTTTGTGTGCCCGTACCGGTCACCGAGCCGTCCTGCGACCACAAGCAGTGCGGCAACTGCCAGCAGATAGGCGGTACTTGTCCACTGAACCTGCGCGGTGCTCGCACCGAGGCCATGTTGCAGGGCGGGCTGCGCGACCAGCAGAACGGTCCCGTCGAGCGCGACGATGATGGCGCCGACCACGCTGACCAGGAGGGCGAGCAGGGACGCCGAGCGGGGCGTGGGCCCGGGGATCCGGCGGGGTTCAGCAGTACGGCTGCCGATCACATCGGTCATGCGGGGCGCCGGGTGCCCAGGTGGGCGTCGACAGCGCTCGTGACGAGCTGGTCCAACTGCTCCGAGGGCGGTTCGGACAGCGTGAGCTGGAGGCTTCCCCAGGTCCACAGTTGAGCGATTCCGTGCAGGTTGGCCCAGAGGGCGGCAGCTACCACGGCGGGCCGCACACCGCCCTGGCGCTCCGAAAGGCCTTCGGCGACGAGGTCGACGACGGTCGCCATGAGAGGCAGTGCGGACTCACGAAGCCGCGGCCGGTCCGCCAGGGTGGCCTCGGTTACCTCTGCTACCTCCATTGCCGCTGCTGCCTCTGCCCTCCCCGCGGTCTCTGCGCTCCCTGCTGCCTCCGCCGAACTGTCGAGCAGGTCGTGCCGGAACATCAGCTCGAACATGCCACGGTTCTCCAGCGCATAGCCGACGTACGCCCTCCCCAGCGCGACCAGCCGAACACGCGGCGACTCCCCCGCAACCACCGCCGCCTCGAACCGGGCACCGAGCTCCTCGAAGCCCCGGTGGGCGATCGCCGACAGCAGCGCGCGGTGGGTGGGGAAGTACCGGCGCGGCGCTCCGTGCGACACCCCGGCCCTGCGGGCGATCTCGCGCAGTCCCAGGGAGGCGGTTCCGCCGGTCGACACAAGTTCGGCACCGACCTCGATCAATCGCTCACGCAGGGAGGGCCGCAGCTGTCCCGCCGAAGGTTCCGAACGCTGTTCCGTTGGCATGGACAGTGTCTATCAAGCAGACGTAGACACTGTCTACTCCGCCTGGACCAGGCGTCAAGATCGAGCAGCGGGACTCCGGCCTCAGGCATCCCGTTCGAGGAATGGGGCCAGCAGGTGCGGCACCGCCTCCTCCGCGACGGCAAGGCCTTCCTGCACGCTCACGTCACGGATGCGGTACGCCCCCGAGCCCGCAGCGGTCGTCGCCGCCAGCGTGAGAAGCCCCGCCCGGCGCTGGGACGGCGATCGGGAGACCGTCCAGCCGATGATCCCGTCCCGCCGGAGCGCCACCGTACGACGGACAAAGATGCCGGAACGGCTGATCAGGTATGGGCCGTCCACGGCGTGTCCGAGGCTGCGGAAAGCCCCGTACGCACAGGCCGTCGCAACCGGCAGGAGGACAAGACCGGTGATCCAGCCCGCGTGGACGAGGACCGGCGTGAGCCAGGCGCCCGGAACTGCCAGCAAAACGACGGCAGTTGCCGCGACTCCGAAGGCGCGACCGACCCGGCGGCGCAGCGCGGCCCGTGGATGCGGCACGAGTACGGCAACCAGCGGCGGACCCGAGCCCCGTACCGCTCCCGTTACCGCAGTCTGTCCGGACAGGACTTCGACCGCGATCCGGTGCGCCTCGGCGAGCGGCACAGCCGGGGTGAGACGGCTGCGGCTGCGGTTCTCGTCCGCGTCGCCGAGACCGCTCGCCACCGCGTGGAGGTGGGCGCCGCCGGCCGGCCGGAGCAGCAGGGGCTCAGAAAGCTGGAGCCCGCGCAGCCGGCTTTCCTCCAGGGTGACGGAGCGGCTAATCAGCAGTCCGCGCCGGATCCGGAGCAACCCGCCATCCTCGCGGTCCAGCCGGTACCCGCTCCAGCCCTCGACGAAGGTGGCGAGTGATCCGATGACACCCACCGTCACGACGAGCAGGACCACCAGCAGGATCCCGAGCCAGAGCGGAACGGCCCCGAAGCGGTCTTCGACGTATGCGACGAAGTCCTTGACGAGGCCGAGTTCGAGAGGGTCGACCTTCATCTCGTGCAGCGTTCGATAGACGGTGCCGACGGCCGCGAACACGCCGCCCACGCCCCAGACGGTAAGCGGCGCGTACCGCAGCCAGGACCGGTCGAGCACGGCGATCGGCTCACCGCTCCCTCCGGCACGGATGCCGGCTGTGACCGCTGCCCCGGTCCCGGCCCCGCGGTCCACATCGGCGTTGGCGTTGGCGTTAGGGCCGGGGACGGCCTCGCCAGCCCGGCGTGCCACAAGGCGTGCCCGTACCGCTTCCGCGTCCGTCCTGCTCAATCCGTCCAGGGACAGACCTCCGCCCGACGTGCCACCACCCGCCGTTCCGCCGCCCTGACCACCGGTGCCGATCACCAGCGTGGTGAGGCCGAAGACGCGGTGCAGCGGTTTCGCGGTCAGGTCGATACCGCGAACGCGGTCGAGAGGGATCGAACGACGGCTGCGGAGCAGTAGTCCGGTACGGAACTCCAGCCGGTCGGCCCCGGTGATCCGGTAGCGAGTGGTGAGCAGCCGCAGCAGACCGATGCCTGCGACCACCAGGCAGGTCACCAGGAACGAGCCGAGGGCGATGAGGATGTGAGGGCCCGGTCGGCCTCCGGCTACCAGCAGGGCGGCCCCGAACGAGGCTGCCGGCGCGGCCAGCACGCTCAGGTTGACCAGCAGCAGCCGGGAGTCGAGCCGCCGCCACTGGGCTTCCCCGGCGCTCTCCCCGGAGCCCGGCCCCGCCGTGTGTACCGTACGGACCTCGCTCATGCCGCATCCTCCGGTACGGCCTGCGCGCCGCGGGCCAGCTGCTCGACCAGGTCGGCGGCGACCCGGCGGTCCAGCCCCTTGATCTTCACAGCGCCGGCGGCGGAGGCGCTGCTCACGGTGATCCCGGACAGCCCGAACAACTGCTGGAGCGGCCCCCGAACGGTGTCCACGGTCTGGATCCGGGACACCGGAACCACCCGCCACCTCTGCCAGAGCCAGCCGGACGCCGCGTAGACGGCCTCGTCGGTGATCTCCCAGCGGTGCACCCGGTAGCGCCACGCCGGCATAACGGCCAGGTAGGCCAGGCCCGGGGGCAACGCGGCGAGGAAGAGCGGGCCGAAGACAAAACGGGTCGGCGGGATGAGGAGGTGAAGCAGCCCGAAGACCAGTGGCAGCGGGAAGGCGAACAAGGATGCCTGGAGGGTCCACCAGCCGAACGCCCGCTTCTCGACGCGGTGCCGGGGAGGCCGCAGTCGCCACCCGGCTTGACCGGCCTGCCCCTTCCGATCAGCCTGTGTGCTCTGCGCGACCTGCGCGCTGTGCTCGGCCCGACCCGGCTGACTGGCCTGCCCCGTCTGGGCGTTCTGGCTCACCACGTGCTGTTCCCCCGCTGCTCCGACGATCTTCCTTTCCACCGTAGAGACGTCGCGGACGCGTGGGTTCCACCGACCGGTGGAGCGGGCTGTCCACCGGTCGGTGGACAGATGGTAGGAGTGATCCGTGCATATTCACGCTCAACGGAACCCGCCACCGGAGACCTCGGCTGCCGTACCCGACCCGGGTCACCCCAACCCGTGCGGCTCCAATCCGGATGGCTCCGGCCCGGGTGGCCCCGTCCCTCCTCGCTCTGGCTCCGCCGTGTCCCGTTGGCCCGGCCTCTGGGACGGTTTCTTCGCCGTCTCGTACCTTGTCGTCACGGCGCTTCTCCTCTTCGTCTCCGACGGAACGACCGTGCACCGAGCCGTCTCTCTCGGGGCGTTGACGGCGATCATCCCCTGGTACGTCCTTTTCGGCCGGTGCCGGGCAGCGCGGACCGGCCGGCGGGAGAAGGGCACACGCCACTTCGCCTCCGCCCTCGTGCCCCTCCTGCTGTTCGCCGTGGCCGGATACTTCGACCTGTCCGCTTCGTTCGCGCTGTTCGCGGTGACCCCCATGCTCATGATGGGTCTGCCGCTGACCCGGTCCTTTGGTCTCACCACGCTCGCCCACCTGTGGCCGTGCGCCGTGGTGTGGCTGGACGGCGGCGCGTTCGAACCGGACGTCATCGCCATGCTGCCGATCTGCCTCCTCGGCCTCGCCCTGTCGGTCCTGCTCACCCTCTGGATCACCCGAGTCGTACAACAGAGCACAGAGCGCGCCGAGCTGATCGAGGAGCTGCGCCGCAGCCGGGAGAACGCCTCGCGCCTGTCCCACGAGGCAGGAGTGTCCGCCGAACGCGAGCGTCTCGCACGTGAGATCCACGACACCCTCGCCCAGGGCCTCGCGAGCATCATCAGTCTCCTCCAGGCCGTCGACGCGACAGCGCCGGACAACCCCGAACTGAACCGCCGCCACCTGGAATTGGCCGAACGCGTGGCTCGCGAGAGCCTGGCCGAGGCCCGCGGTTTTATCACCGGCCTCACTCCGCCGCCGCTGCGCGAGAGTTCCCTTCTCCAGGCAATTCGCCGGCAGGGCCAGCTCCTCGCAGCGGAAACGGGCCTGGACGTGCGGTGCGTGACCGAAGGGCCGGAGCGTGAGCTCGCCACCACCACCAGCGTGGTGCTGCTGCGCACCACTCAGGAGGCACTGGCGAACATACGCAAGCACGCGGGGCCGCTGGCCCGCCGGGTGGATGTGCACCTGTCGTACACCGAGGACTCCGTCCGCCTCACCGTCCACGACGACGGCAAGGGCTTTGCTGCCGACAACGCCCCCGTCGCCCCCCGGCGCCCGGCGGCCGCTCCCGCGCCGGGCGGTTATGGCCTGCCCGGGGTGCGGGCGCGTGCCCAACAAGCCGGTGGCACGGCGACCCTCGACAGTCGCGCCGACCGGGGCACCACTCTCACCGTGACACTTCCGCTGACCCCGGCGGCCGTACGGATACCGGAGGCCACTCATGCCTGAGGATTCGCCGATCCACGTCCTGCTCGCCGACGACCATCCCGTCGTACGGGAGGGTCTGTGCGCCATCCTCGAAACGGCGGACGGTGTTCGCGTCGTCGGACAGGCCGCTTCCGGCGAGGAAGCGGCACTACTGGCCGCCCGGCTCCTGCCGGATGTCGTGCTGCTCGATCTGCGGATGGGCGACGGCCCGGACGGAGTCGCCACGACCCGGCTGATCCTGCGGGAGTCGCCTCGCAGCAGGGTCGTCATCGTGACGACGTACGAGGACGACGCGGACGTCCTTCGTGCGGTGGAGGCGGGAGCATCAGGCTACCTCCTCAAGGGCACCGCCCGGGACGACCTGGTGCGGGCGGTCCGCGCGGCGGCCCGTGGCGAGACGGTCCTGACCCCGTCCCTCGCCCCGAAGCTCTTCCGCGCCAGGTCCACGGAACCTCCGCTCCTCTCGGACCGCGAACGCACCGTACTGCGCCTGGTCGGCGACGGACTGACAAACGCGGACATCGGCCGTCGGCTGTTCATCGGCGAAGCGACGGTGAAGACCCACCTGCTGCGCTCGTTCAAGAAGCTCTCGGTCTCCGACCGGACGTCGGCCGTGCTCCGGGCGCTCGAACTCGGTCTGCTCTCCGAAGGCCCGCGCCCAGGTGGAGGAGGCGCAGGAACGTCGCGCCGTCCTGGCGCAGGAGTACACCTGGCTTGAGACCATGCGCGCCCAGGCCGCAACCGCCCACGCCACCCGCGCTGAAGTTCCGGCCGCCGACGATTACCTTCTCCACCGCCCCGACTGGGACCAGGCGGAGCTGCTTGCCCGTGACGGCGGGCACTTCATGGGGTCGGACCTGTCCTGGCCGGAGCTCATTGCGGCTGCGGACAACGTGCTACCTGGCGGCAGCATCACTGATCCGCAGTCCGCCTGCTGCCGGTGCTCGGGGACAACGCGGTACTAGATGCTGCCTTTGGCCCCCTGGCGGGCGCGCTGTGCGCCCGCACCGGCGTATTGGATTCCGGGCTTTTCGCCGCTGCTCTCCCGGAGGATCAAGGGGTCCCCAGCCCCGCGTCCTGGACGACAACCGGACACGCCTTCTCCGTCAACAACGGCGCGTACTCCTTCCGCAGCCCTGCCAACCGCTTCGCGCTGTCGGCCAGCCGCCTGGCCCGGGTGGCCGGCGCGCTGGCATCCTGACCGTGCACCCCACCACTAGTGACGCGGTGACATCCGGATCGAGGACGTCACCCGGTACGCGTCGTAGGTGCGTTCCGGACGAGGCGCCGAAGCGGGGCGCTACAAGCGGAGGGCGAACGGTTCATGCCCGGGCGGTGGAGAGCCAGGGCCTGGGTCGCGGTGTCCAGAGCCCGGCGCCATTTGCCGACGCCGGCCCAGTGGCGGGCGAGGTGCTGCAGGGTCAGTTTCTCGAGGGTTCGGCCGCCGGCCTGACGCGCCGGGTGCAGTGTCCGCTCGCATCAGTGTGCGGCCTCCTCCTGGCTGCCTAGCGCCGCTTGTGCCATGGCCAGCACGATCAGGGCGTTCGCCTCAGCCACCGCGTCACCTGTCCGGGAGGCGAATGTGCGGGCGGCCCGTAAATGGGTGAGTGCCTCCGGGACGTGTCCTTCCTGGGTCAGGACCCAGCCGAGCACATTGGCTATCCGTGACGCGCCGTGCTGGTCGGCATCGGCCCGGGCGGCTTCGAGCGCGGTCTCAAGGAACGGAGCCCAGCCGTCGCGCACGCGCCACACGACCAGCGGCCACAGCGTCAGGGCGATTCGCCAGGTCCGCTCGTGCAGTGCGGCGGCGTGCGCCGCGGCAACCGCCAGGATCAGGTCGTCCCTCTCGGCCGCGTACCAGGCCACGGCGGCGGACCGGTCGGGGAACTCCCGTACGGCGGCGGGGAGCAGACAGTCCTCGACAGCTCGGAATAGGCGAGAGAACAGGAAGCCGCCACGGAGCATGCGGCCTCACGGAAATCCTCTGACGTCGCTGGGCCCGGCGCGCGGCTGTTCCTCAGCGGTGCTTCATGCCGATGCCGGACCCGAAGACCACCGCTCCAACCGCCTCTACGCCGCAGCCCGCCGCCCCGGCCGCTCCCGCGCCCACTTCCTCCTCCGCCTCCGGCCTCGCCGAGACCGGCGGAAACGACCACACCCCACTGCTCGTCGGCACCGCCGCGGCTCTGCTCCTCACGGGCGGCGCGACCACGGTCGCCCTGCGCCGCCGCAAGGGCCGCAACCGGGCCTGACTCATGGAGACGGCCGCACTCCTCGGCACCCGCAGCCCCGCCGAGACCGTCGCCGCCACGTTCCGCGAGTGCCCGGTCCGTCACCGCGAGCTGCGCGCCCTGAGGTTCAGAACCGGTCCTGCCCGTCGACCTTCCCGCCAAGGACCTCGTCCGTCTGGCGAAAGCCCGCTGGCGCATCGAGCACGACTACCGCGAACTCAAGACGGCCTTGGGCCTGGACCATTTCGAGGGCCGCTCGTTCATCGGCTGGCACCGCCACGTCACCCTCGTCACCGCCGCCCACCTGTTCCTGACCGAACAGGTGGGCCTGCCCAAAAGCCCCTGCCAGGGCCTGACCCCCTATCAGGCCCTGGATCTTCTTCAGCACCTCATCGCCACCTGGACCGGGACCTGCCCCACCTGCCGACAACCCACCTGGCAGCCTTACGACACCACCTAACCAAGCACTGCTAGATTCCCAGCCCTACGCCTCCGCTGCCGTTGAGTTCGGTGGTGGGTGGGTAGAGGATTTTGTGGCGCAGGTCTTGAGGCATGCTGAGACTGGCCGTGCCGGTGCTGGCCACGCTCAGCAGCGCGGCGGTGTGCTCGGGGGGCTCAGGGTCGACGACCAACCGGAAACGACCGCCGCGCCGGTCGAGGTAGCCGAGCACGACACCGTCATGACCCGTTACCGACCGCGGCACCGTGCGCACAGTCCCGTACACCGCGAGGCCGATGAGCAGCAGGCCAGCGCTGACCGCCACTGCGACTGGTGCTCCTGAGGTTCCCTCCGCCCACCCGATCAGCGACGCGAGCAGCAGGATCGGCATGATCAACAGCGAGGACTGCAGCGCCTCCAGGGCATTGGTCAGGGCCCGGTGCAGATGTTCCTCCGTCACCATCTTCAGCGCTGCAAGCCGGGCGGTAGCCTGCCTGACTGCTGTGGATTTCGCCGCGACCCTGATCGCGCGGGCCGGGTCGTGGGTGCCGTGTTTGCGCCACGCGGCCATCGCTGCGTCCTCCACTGCGTCACGGGGGGCGTAACCAGCGGCCGGCGGCGTCCGGACACCGTCCGGGGACGAGCCGAGGAACACGCGGGAGAGCGCCGTCAGTATCACCCGTTCCCGGCTGCTCAGGGCCGCCCGCTCATAGAGCGTCACCAGTAACTCCTCGACCGGAGCCGCCGTCGGCAGGCGGCGGATACGGTGCGCAGCGGTGAACGTGAACGCCACACAGACGGCCACCATCAAACCGGCGATCGCGGACAAAATTATCCAGACCATCTGCTCCCCCTGGGTCTGCGGTATTTGTCCGCACAGAGTGACAGAAGGAGGACATTGGGCCAACGATCCTGCGGGAGAGCCAGAGGAAATGACTGAGTCCCGTCCCGTTTCTCTGTCCACGCGGCCAAGCCATTTCTAGGGCCTCTCTCTTTGGCTCCACGTTGATCGGGCCACGTGCGAGGGTGGTGGTCATGCCGCAGCTTGGTCACCGCCTCCGGTCCCTCAAATTCGCGTTCGGACTTGCTCCGACAAGCTTCGCGGCATGCCTGGAAACAGGCGGCTCAGTCCTGGAGCACGCCCTGGCGAATGAGGCGACGCTCTGTGGCATCCCTCGGCGTCAGGTAACGGTCTATCGGCATCTGTTTGTCTCGAAGAGGTCTGGGAGGTGCTCGGACTGCCGGATGAGGGCAGTCGACGCTCTGTCCAAGCCCTGAATCAGGGCTACCTTGGCGAACGGCCGTCCTCAGTCCTCCCACAGCGCGTCCAGATCAAGATTGCTGCGAGGTGAAGTGCGCCCTCGTAGGCGATGGCGAGCTTGTCCATTCGCACGGCCAGGCCGCGCCACTGCTTGAGACGGTTGATGCACCGCTCGACAGAATTGCGCTGCTTGTATGCCTCCGCGTCGAAGCCGGGTGGACGACCGCCGGTGCGCATTACATCGACGCCGCAGTGACGGCGCCTCCTGGGCCGGGGGCGGCCGCTGTGCCGGCCCTCGATCCGGCTAAGACCCGCCGGGTGCTGACAGTGCTCGCCCGCTACCTGCACGCCAACGAGGCCGGCCGCACCGAGCAGGGCCGGGTCCTGTCCTCCAGCGACCTCGTCCTGCACGACCTGTGGCCGCTCGCCAAAGCACGAGACGTCCGTTTACAGGAGGCGCTTCTGACAGTCCTGCTGAACTGCGGCGCGTGGGTCGCCTTCGGTTGGGCGCTGCCCGAGCAGCCCTCCAGGTTGTGGATGCACCTCACCGGCGCCCTACTCCTCGTGATGGCCCTGTCGTGCGCGGAGGCAGTGCTGTGGCCGGTCCCACGCCCGCTGCGCATGCCCAGACTGAGCACCGTTTTCAGGCTGCGGAGTGTTGCGGAAGAGCTGACCGCGACGGTCTTGGAGCTGCCTCCCTTAGGAGCCGTGGGCGGGGCCTACTTCGCGGCCCGGGGCGAGATGCGCTCAGGTGTCTTGGCCGGGGCGGGTTACGGCGGCGCGGTCGGCCTGGCGTACGGGCTGGTGTTCGCCCTGATCATGTGCCTGTCCATGAACAGCCATGTCCCCAGAACCGATCCGGGCTCCCCGCTGCGCGGCGACCTGGTGGGCGGGCTTGTTGCTGGAGCGCTGTTCGGCACGACGACCGGGCTGGTCTACAGGCTCGTCGCCGATCCTGAGGCGGCCCTGGCGACCGGGCCGGCGTCCGGCCTCGCACTCGGCTTAGGAGGCCGGGCCTGGACGCGCTACACCATCTTCCGTCTGCACGTGCGGGGGCAACTCCTCTGGAAACTGGCCAGCTTTCTCCGGCGGTGCCAGCAGGCCGGCCTACTGCGCACGGCCGGACCGGCCTGGCAATTCCGGCACAGGGAGCTCCACGAGCACCTGGCCGTAACTCCGCCACCCTGACGCGTGAACAGGGGGCGCTCCCGCAGGAGACTCAGCTCCTCGCGTCCGAGCGGAACGTGCTTGCCCTCCACGTCGACCGCGAGCACCTCGCCCCTCGCCGGGTGCACGAGATGGATCCCGTACTCCGCGAAGAGTTCTGTCTGCTCCGTGAAGACCCAGGTGGCCGCTGATTCCCGGTACCAGCGGATGTAACCGTCAGCCATCAACTGCATCCTGCCGCGGTACAGAGGTAGGCGTATTCGTCTCCAACGACCTTCTTGGCCTGCTTGATCACGCACTTCGAGGGGTTTGTCCGCCGACTGGCAACAAGTAGCAAATGGCCTGCACGACCGTCCTTGCAACGGCGTATCCACGGTTCGTCGAGGCCGGTCAGCTACCCGCCGACGGAGTGCAGACGTCCAGTGCGCACGGGCCGAATTGGAGCATGGCCCTCTTGTCTGTCCTGCCGCTCGGCGTCCCTGACGACGACCGCACCGTCCGAAGGTTCGGCGACGTACTCCCAGGTGTACCGGGCGGGTTCGTCCGGATTCGGCTCCAGTCCGTGGGGCCTGCGGGCATAATCGCGGGTGCCGAGACCGCAGGTGAGAGGGGAGACCACCCGTGATATGCAGGACCGCCGCGACGCGCACGTCGTACCGGCCGTTGGCCGCCGCCGTCGCATCGGTGTTCGCGCTGCTCGCCCTCACCGCGTGCGGCGCCACCCACGTCGGCGCCGGCGGAATGGGTACGACAGCTACGGCCGCCGTCGCCTCTCCGACAGCGCCCGCTCCCGCTCCTGTGGACACCGCCGCCAAGGCTGCTCATGACAAGGCGTTCCCGGACGTGGCGGCCCGTTGCGACGAGGCCCGCCGCACCCCTCCGCCCGACGGGCCCGCCAAATCCGAGCCGCGGCCCAGCGACTCCGAGGCCGCCAAGTACGCCGAGAACCACGCCTTCAAGCGGCAGGCACGTCTGTCGTCGGAGGCGCGCTGCCGAGGTGAGGCCCACGCGCAGCGCATCAGGCAGGCACTCACCGGCCCGGGCGCCAAGCCCCCCGCGAACGAGGCCGGCCTCGCCGCCGCCCTCGTCCGGCTCGGTTATGAAGTCGATTCCGGGAGTGTCCACCGCATCGGTGGCACCCTCGGCTTCTCCTCCTTCGTCCCCGGGACCGGTCCTTGTGTCACCGGACGGCTGGGCAGCCCGGCCACGTTCGAGGCCCATGGGGTGTACCTGGAAGGCGGTTGCACGAAGCCACAAGGCGGTCACTGAGGCGGTGGGCCGCGTGGAAGGGGCCCTCTTCAGCAGCTGGGCGGAACGAACTTCCGCCCAGCGGCAACTGCTTTGTTCGTTCCCGGTATTGCCGTGGAATGCCTACCCTGCCCCCAGCCCCATCGGTCCAACATCAAGGGCAGAAACCTGGCGGTCGTCCACCTTCCCTGGCCATCAGTCCATCTGGCCGGGCTGGACGAACACCAGGTCAGACGCTGGACGTCCTGGCACCACTGGGTCACCCTCACGATGCTCGCCCATGCCTTCCTGGCCACAGCCACAGCCACAGCCACCGCACGCGACCACGGCCACCGCCCGGCCCCGGGCGAGCTGATTCCGTTGACTTGCGACGGGCCCAAACACCTGTTCGCCGCACTGGCCATCACCGTTTGCCCAGCCGCACATCACCTCGGGTGGTCCGCCTGGCGACGATGCCATCAAGCCCGGGCCTGCCACTACGAACAGCAGGCCGCCCATCAACGACGAAGATCACGATCTACAGGGGACCGGACGCCCTTGACGGGCCTCGCCGGCTCTCATCACGACCAAGCGAGCGGCCCTGGAACCCACGGAGTCCGCCAGTGGCCGCCGTCTGGCCGTGATGGCGGAGTCTCGGCTTCGGTCGCCCGAACCGGGGTGGGCACGTAGACATCCCCGTCGGCGGACAACTCATCGAGGACGGGTCGTACCGCGGCCCTGTGCCGATGGCATGCGTTCCCGCCGGGCGGCCGGACCCCGTGCCCGGCGTCGGCGGGCGGGGACAGCGGCCCCGTACGGCGCAGGTGGAGGGGGCTGTCGGGGGCGCCCATGCGGTCCGGAGCGGGGGGAAGTCTCGCAAATTCCTTAGCTCTTTTCCTGCTTCGCTGGCCCCTCCGTGAAATCGAAGGGGTATGGGATGGCCAAGCGCGCACTGATTACTGGTGTCACCGGGCAGGACGGGTCGTATCTGGCGGAGCACCTGCTTTCCTTGGGGTATCGGGTCTGGGGACTGACCAGGGGGCAGGCGAACCCGCGAAAGGACCGAGTCAGCCGACTGGTCCCGGACCTCGAATTCGTGCACGGCGATCTGATGGACCAGGGCTCCCTGGTCACGGCGGTCAATGCCGTGCAGCCGGACGAGGTCTACAACTTGGGGGCGATTTCGTTCGTTCCGATGTCCTGGCAGCAGCCGGAACTGGTCACCGAAGTCAACGGGACCGGAGTTCTGCGGATGCTGGAGGCGATCCGGATCGTCAGCGGGCTGACCAAGCCGTCGGCGAACGGCGTCGTCGACGGACAGATCCGCTTCTACCAGGCATCGTCGTCCGAGATGTTCGGCATGGTGACGCAGTCGCCGCAGAGTGAGACGACCTCCTTCCACCCGCGTAGCCCGTACGGCGTGGTGAAGACGTACGGTCATTACATGACTCGCAATTACCGGGAGTCCTATGGCATGTACGCCGCGTCCGGAATTCTGTTCAACCACGAGTCGCCTCGACGTGGCGCGGAGTTCGTGACCAGGAAGATCTCGCTCGCCGTGGCGCAGATAAAGCTCGGCCTCCAGGAGAAGCTGAGCCTCGGAAATCTCGATGCGGTGCGCGACTGGGGATTCGCGGGGGACTACGTCCGCGCCATGCACCTCATGCTCCAGCAGGATCAGCCGGACGATTACGTGGTCGGTACGGGGCAGATGTACTCGGTGCGCGACGCGGCCAGGATCGCCTTCGAATGCGTGGGTCTGAATTGGGAGGACTACGTGTACGTGGACCCCGGCCTCGTGCGTCCCGCCGAGGTGGAGACCCTGTGCGCCGACTACTCCCACGCCCGTAAGCACCTGGGCTGGGAACCGCGGGTGGAATTCCCGGAACTCATGCGGATGATGGTGGAGTCGGATCTGAAGCAAGCCCGTCTGGTGAGCGAGCAGCGCGCGGAACTCTCGGGGGCGAGCTGGTAGCGGGCGGCGCCAGGACCTCGCACCGGGCCGACGGGCAGCCGGGGACTCCACCCCGTGCTCGTCGGCTCAGTGCGATCGAAGCGGAGGCGGTCGTCGGGAGCGGGAGTTCAGGGACGTCGCGAGAGCGTGAGCACCGCCATGGCTATCGCGGTGCCTTCGCGGCCGAGGTGGCGGGCGTAGCGCCTCAGCATCTCGTTCTCACGGGCCAGCGGCGTCATCGGCCGGCCCGAAGCCCGGCCGATCCGCTGAGCGTTGCGGGCCTGCCGTGATCGCTGCAGGATCAGAGCGATGAGCTGGTCGTCGAGCGCGTCGAGCGCGTCGAGCGCGTTCAGCTCGGTGTGCTCGTTCGACTCGTGCGGGTTGTCGCGTTCACGGGGCTCGTGCGGCTCAACGGCGTCGGTGGAACGTTCGGGCCTGGAGCAGCCCTCCACGGTTTCGGACATGCCACCGATCCTGTCTCCGGACCGTTCCGTAAACCCCTAGAGCGACAGCGGTGCCGTGAGGCGCGCAAACGCCGTGGTACCGCCGGGGACCGGTGCGCGACCGGGGCTCCGGCCCCCGCCGCCGCCCCGCGCTTCGGCTCTCCGTTCAGGACTAGGGGTTTTCCTGGCGGCGCAGCCCCGAGACTTGCCGCTGGTCTGCAGGTATGTGCGCTTTGCAGCGCCTGATCCCCTGCTGTCCGCCGGTCTTCCAGATGGGTTGAGTTGATATGGGCAACGAGCAGAAACTCCGGGACTACCTCAAGCGGGCCAGCGCCGACCTCCAGCGCTCGCGGCAGCGGGTGAACGAACTGGAGACGGCCGCCGCAGAGCCGATCGCCATTGTCGGCATGAGCTGCCGCTACCCGGGCGGCGTCGCCTCCCCGGAGGACCTGTGGGCCATGCTCGTGGAGGAACGGGACGGCATCACGGGCATGCCCGCCGACCGCGGCTGGGAACTCGACACGGCGGACGGTCCCACCGAGGTCCGCGGCGGGTTCCTGCGGGGCGCCGCCGATTTCGACCCTGCCTTCTTCGGCATCTCGCCCCGTGAGGCGCTGTCCATGGACCCGCAGCAGCGGGTGCTGCTGGAGGCGTCCTGGGAGGCTCTCGAGGGCGCCGGCATCGATCCGCTCGCCGTACGGGCCACCCGTACCGGCATGTTCGTCGGGGCGATGCCGCAGGAGTACCGCACCGGGGCCGACGACGACGTGCAGGGTTTCGTCCTGACCGGCAACGCGACCAGCGTCATCTCGGGCCGCCTGGCCTACGTCTTCGGCACGGTCGGCCCCGCCGTCACCGTGGACACCGCCTGCTCCTCCTCCCTCGTCGCGCTCCACCTGGCCGCACAGTCCCTGCGTTCCGGCGAATCCGAAATGGCGCTCGCCGCGGGTGTCACCGTCATGTCCAGCCCCACCACCTTCGTGGAGTTCGCCCGGCAGGGCGGCCTCGCGGCGGACGGCCGCTGCCGTTCCTTCGCCGACTCGGCGAACGGCACCGGCTGGGCCGAGGGCGTCGGCGTGCTCGTTCTGGAACGGCTCTCGGACGCCCGCCGCAAAGGGCACCGGGTGCTGGCCGTGGTTCGCGGCTCAGCCGTCAACCAGGACGGCGCGAGCAACGGCCTGACCGCCCCCAACGGGCCTTCTCAGCAGCGGGTCATCGAGCAGGCGCTGCGCGGTGCCCGGCTCTCCGCCGACCAGATCGACGTGGTCGAGGCCCACGGCACCGGAACCACCCTCGGCGACCCCATCGAGGCCCAGGCGCTGCTCGCCGCCTATGGCCAGGACCGCGACGCCGACCGGCCGCTGCTGCTCGGCTCGGTGAAGTCCAACATCAGCCACACCCAGGCCGCCGCCGGCGTCGCGGGCGTCATCAAGACGGTGCTCGCCCTGCGCCACGAGCTGCTGCCCAGGACCCTGCACGTGGACGAACCGTCCACGCACGTCGACTGGTCGGCAGGCACCGTCAAACTGCTCACCGAGCCCACCCCGTGGCCCCGGCGCGAGGAGCCGCGCAGAGCCGGCGTCTCCTCCTTCGGTCTCAGCGGCACGAACGCCCACGTCATCATCGAGCAGGCTCCCGAGGACGCTGCCGTTCCCGAGCCGCAGACGCCCGGGACGGCCGAACCGGGAGCGCTGCCGTGGCTGGTGTCCGGTCGCACTCCGCAGGCCCTGCGTGGTCAGGCGGCCAGGCTGCGGGAGTTCCTGACCGCCGGGCCGTCGCCGTCCGACACCGACCTCGCGTACTCTCTGGCCACCACCCGGGCCGGGCTGGAGCACCGGGCCGTGATCACGGCCGCCGACCGGGCCGGAGCGCTGGCCGCGCTCTCCTCCCTGGCGGAAGGCGACGACGGAATCGCCGTGCGGGGCACGGTCCGGGCCCGCACCAAGCTCGGTTTCCTCTTCGCCGGGCAGGGTTCTCAGCGGACGGGGGCCGGGCGTGAGCTGTACGCCCGGTTCCCGGTGTTCGCGGCTGCCTTCGACGAGGTGCTGGGGCTCCTGGACCGTGAGTTCGAGGTGCCCTTGCGGGAGGTGCTGTTCGCTGCCGAGAGCAGTGCGGAGGCGGCGCTGCTCGACCGCACCGGTTACGCCCAGCCCGCCCTGTTCGCCCTCGAAGTCGCCCTCTTCCGGCTCGTCGAATCCCTCGGCGTCACGCCGGACTTCCTCACCGGGCACTCCGTCGGCGAGATCGCCGCCGCGCACTGCGCCGGGGTGTTCACCCTCGCCGACGCGTGCACCCTGGTGTCGGCCAGGGCCCGTCTGATGCAGGCACTGCCCGCAGGCGGTGCCATGGCCGCACTCCAGGCCACCGAGGAGGAGGTCCTCGCCCGGCTCACCGACGGGATCTCCGTCGCCGCCGTCAACGGACCGGACTCCGTCGTCGTCGCCGGAGACGCCGACGAGACCGCGGCGGTCGCCGCGCACTTCGCCGGACTCGGCCGGAAGACGAAGCCGCTGCGTGTCTCGCACGCCTTCCACTCGCCGTTGATGGAACCGATGCTGAAGGAGTTCCGCACCGTCGTCGCCGGACTCGACGCGCAGGCCCCGGCCGTCCCGGTGATCTCCACCCTCACCGGCGTCCCCGCCACCGCCGCGCAGTTCGCCTCGCCCGACTACTGGGCCGACCACGCCCGGCGCACCGTGCGCTTCGCCGACGCCCTCACCTGGCTGACCGGCCACGGTGTGGACGTCTTCCTCGAACTCGGCCCCGACGCCGTACTGTCCGCCCTCGCCCGGTCCGCCGCCGACGACACGGTGGCGAACCCGCTGCTGCGCCCCGGCCGTCCCGAGGCCGCCGCACTCACCGAGGCGCTCGCCGCGCTCCACGTGCACGGCGTCGGCGTCGACTGGGAGGGCTGGTTCGCCGGCACCGGGGCCCGCCCCGTCGATCTGCCGACGTACGCCTTCGAGCACCGCGCCTTCTGGCCCCGTACCGCACTCGGCCGCCACGCGGGAGACGTGCGCGGCGCCGGACTGGGCGCCGCCCACCACCCGCTGCTGGCCGCCGCCGTCTCCCTCGCCAACTCCGACGGGCTGCTGCTCACCGGGCGGCTCTCGGTCCGCTCGCACCCCTGGCTGGCCGAGCACGCCGTGCGGGGCACCGTTCTGCTGCCCGGCACCGGCTTCCTGGAGCTGGCCGTCCGAGCCGGCGACGAGGTCGGCTGCGACCGCGTCGAGGAACTCACCCTCGCCGCGCCCCTGGTCCTGTCCGAACACGGCGGAGTGCAGGTACAGGTGTGGGTCGGCAGCCCCGACCAGAGCGGACGCCGCACCCTGACCGTCCACTCCCGGCCCGACACCGGCCAGGACGGGCCCGCCGACGAGGAACAGCCCTGGACCCAGCACGCCCAGGGAGTCCTCGCCGCCACCGACCACCACCCGGCGGTCGGGGACGAGCCCACGGCCGAGGCGTGGCCGCCGGCCGACGCCTCCCCGCTGGACCTCGACGGCCTCTACCCCCGGATGGCGGAGGCCGGCTTCGGCTACGGGCCGCTGTTCCGCGGCGTACGGGCCGCCTGGTGCTCCGGCGACGACGTGTACGCCGAGGTGGCGCTGCCCGAGGGCACCACCGCCGCCGACGCGTTCGGCATCCACCCCGCCCTGCTCGACGCCGCCCTGCACCCCTGCGCCTTCCTCGACCTGGGCGAACACGGGCGCGGCGGGCTGCCCTTCGCCTGGCAGGACGTCACCCTGCACGCCACCGGCGCCACCGCCGTCCGGGTCAGGCTCTCCCCGGCAGGTGACGACGCGGTCGCGCTGAGCGTCACCGACACCGAGGGGCGGCCCGTCGTCACCGTCGGCTCGCTCGTCCTGCGCGCCCTGCCCGACACGGTGGCGGACCCCGCCGACGCGCTCGTCCGCGAGGCCCTGTTCGAGCTGCGCTGGACCCGGCCGCGCGGCACCACCGCGGCGGCCGCCCCGGCGTCCTTCGCCGTCCTCGGCGAGGACCCGTTCGGCCTCGGCGACCCCCTCGTGCGGACCGCGGGCGCCACCCTGCCCGCCGTCGTACTGGCACCCGTCCTCGCGGCTGCCGCCGACGACCCGGCCGCCGCCGCGCACGCCCTGACCGCGCGCGTCCTCCAGCAGCTCCAGGAGTGGCTCGACGACGACGCCACCGCCGACTCCCGGCTCGTCCTGGTGACCCGCGGCGCGGTCGCCGCGCACGAGGACGAGGGCGTCGCCGCCCCCGCAGCGGCGGCTGTCTGGGGGCTCGTGCGCTCCGCCCAGGCCGAGCACCCCGGCCGGTTCGGCCTGCTCGACCTCGATCCCGGCGCGCCCGCCGCCGTACCCCCGCAGGCGCTGGCCGGCGCGGAGCCGCAACTGGCCGTCCGCGGCGGCTCGGTGCTCGTCGCCCGGCTCGCCCGGGCCCGCCGGGAACGCGCCGAGACGTCCCTCGACCCCGAGGGCACCGTCCTGATCACCGGCGGCCTCGGCGGCCTCGGCCGGGCGCTGGCCCGCCACCTCGTCACCGAACGCGGCGTGCGCCACCTGCTGCTGGCGGGCCGGCGCGGTGCCGCCACCGAGGGCGCGGCCGCGTTCACCGACGAGCTGACCGTGCTCGGCGCCCAGGTCGCCGTCGAGGCCTGCGACCTGGCCGACCGGGCCGCCGTCGACCGGCTGCTCGCCGCCGTGCCCGCCGCACACCCGCTGACCGCCCTGGTGCACGCCGCCGGAGCACTCGACGACGGTGTGGTCACCTCCCTGACCCCCGAGCGGATCAGCGCCGTCCTGCGGCCCAAGGCCGACGCCGTCTGGCACCTGCACCAAGCCACCCGGCAGCACTGCCCCGAGCTGGCCGCCTTCGTGGTGTTCTCCTCCCTCTCCGGCTCGGCGGGCGCGCCCGGGCAGGGCAACTACGCCGCCGCCAACGCCTTCGTCGACGCCGTCGCGCAGCTGCGGCGCGCGGCGGGACTGCCCGCCCGCTCGCTCGGCTGGGGCCCCTGGGCCCCCACCGCCGGAATGACCGGCGGTATGACCGACGCCGACCTGGAGCGCCTGGCCCGTCGGGGCACGCCCGCCCTCACCGAGCAGGACGGGCTCGCCCTCTTCGACGCCGCCCTCGCCGTGGACGCGCCCGTCCTGCTGCCCGCCCGCCTCGACCTGCCGGTGCTGCGCGCACTGGGCGACGTACCGCCGCTGCTGCGCGGACTCGTCCGCACCCCCGCCCGGCGATCCGTCGTCGCCGGCTCCGAAGCCGCCGCGGGACTCGTCCAGCGGCTCGCCCTCCTCGACGGGACGGACCGCACCGCGGCCGTCGTCGACCTCGTTCGCACTCAGGTCGCCGCCGTGCTGCGGCACGGCGGACCCGAGGACGTCGACCCGGTACGACAGTTCCAGGACCTCGGCTTCGACTCGCTGACCGCCGTCGAACTCCGCAACCGGCTGCGCACCACCACCGGACTGCGCACCTCCGCCACCGTGATCTTCGACTACCCGACGGTCACCGCCCTCGCCGGGCACCTCCTCGACGAACTCATGGGGGACCGGGGCGCCGCCGCCGTGGCCGCCGCCCCGCGCACCGCCTCCGCCTCCGCCTCCGCCTCCGCCTCCGACGACCCGATCGTCATCGTCGGCATGAGCTGCCGCTACCCGGGCGGCGTCACCTCGCCCGACGACCTGTGGCGGCTGGTGCGCGAAGGCACCGACGCCGTCTCCGGCCTGCCCACCGACCGCGGCTGGGACCTCGACGCGCTCTACCACCCCGACCCGGACCACCCAGGCACCGCGTACACCCGCTCCGGCGGATTCCTGCACGAGGCCGCCGAGTTCGACCCGCACTTCTTCGGGATGAGCCCGCGCGAGGCACTGGCCACCGACGCCCAGCAGCGGTTGCTCCTGGAGGTGTCCTGGGAGGCGATCGAGCGCGCCGGCATCGACCCGCTCTCGCTGCGCGGCTCGCAGACGGGCGTGTTCGCCGGCGTCATGTACAACGACTACTCGGCCACCCTCACCGACAGCCGCTTCGAGGGCCACCAGGGCAGCGGCACCTCGCCGTCCATCGCCACCGGCCGGGTGTCCTACGCCCTCGGCCTCGAAGGCCCGGCCGTCACCGTGGACACCGCCTGCTCGTCGTCGCTGGTCTCCATGCACTGGGCCATGCAGGCGCTGCGCGCCGGTGAGTGCTCGCTCGCCCTCGCGGGCGGCGTCACCGTCATGTCCACCCCGACCTCTCTCATCGAGTTCTCCCGCCAGCGCGGCCTTTCCCCGGACGGACGCTGCAAGGCGTACTCCGACGCGGCCGACGGCGTCGGCTGGGCGGAGGGCGTCGGCGTGCTCGTCCTGGAGCGGCTCTCGGACGCCCGCCGCAACGGACACACCGTGCTGGCCGTGGTCCGCGGTTCCGCCATCAACCAGGACGGCGCCTCCAACGGCCTGACCGCCCCCAACGGCCCCTCCCAACAGCGCGTCATCCGCCAGGCCCTGGCCGGCGCCGGACTGGGCACCGGGGACGTCGACGTCGTCGAAGGACACGGCACCGGCACCACCCTGGGCGACCCCATCGAGGCCCAGGCCCTGCTCGCCACCTACGGCCAGGACCGCGACGCCGACCGGCCGCTGCTGCTCGGCTCGGTGAAGTCCAACATCGGCCACACCCAGGCCGCCGCCGGCGTCGCGGGCGTCATCAAGATGGTCATGGCGCTGCGCCACGGGAGCGTCCCGCGCAGCCTGTACGCGGCCGAGCCGTCCCGGCACGTCGAGTGGCAGACCGGAGCCGTCGAACTGCTCGCCGAGGAAACGCCGTGGCCCGAGACCGGCCGGCCGCGCCGGGCCGCCATCTCCTCCTTCGGCATCAGCGGCACCAACGCCCACGTCATCATCGAGCAGGCCCCCGCCCTGCCCGCCCCGGCCCCGCGCGAGGAGTCCCCGGTCACCGCCTGGCCGCTCGCGGGCCGGACCCCCGCCGCCCTGCGCGACCAGGCCGTACGCCTGCGCGCGTACGCCGAGGCGCACCCCGCTCTCGCCGCCGACGACATCGCGCTCTCCCTCGCCGCCACCCGGCCCGCCTTCGAGCAGCGCGCCGTCGCCGTCGGCAGCCGCACCGACCTGCTGCGCGCCCTGCGCGCGCTGGGCCGGGGCGAGGCCGACCCGGCACTGTGCGAGGGGGAGAGCGGCAGCGGCGGCCTCGTGCTGCTCTTCGCCGGGCAGGGCTCCCACCGGGCGGGTGCGGGGCGTGAACTGTACGGCAGGTTCCCGGTGTTCGCGTCGGCGCTGGACGAGGTGCTGGGGCACCTGGACCACGGGTTCGACGTGCCGCTGCGCGAGGTGCTGTTCGCCGCCGAGGGCAGCGAGGAGGCGGCGCTGCTGGACCGTACCGGCTACGCGCAGCCCGCCCTGTTCGCCGTGGAGGTGGCGCTCTTCCGGCTGATCGCCTCCCTCGGAGTGCGCCCCGGCACGCTGCTCGGGCACTCCGTCGGCGAGATCGCTGCCGCGCACTGCGCCGGGGTGTTCACCCTCGCCGACGCGTGCACCCTGGTGTCCGCACGGGCCCGGCTGATGCAGGCCCTGCCCGAGGGCGGCGCCATGATCGCGCTCCAGGCCACCGAGGACGAGGTCTTCGCCCGGCTTGCCGACGGCGTCTCCGTCGCCGCCGTCAACGGACCGGACTCCGTCGTCGTCGCCGGAGAGGAGGACGAAGTCCTCTCGCTGGCAGCGCAGTTCGCCGCCGAGGGGCGCAAGACCAAGCGGTTGCCGGTCAGCCACGCCTTCCACTCGGCGCGCATGGAACCCATGCTCGGCGCGTTCAGTGCCGTCGCCGACCGGCTGACGTACACCGCGCCCGTCCTGGACGTGGTGTCCAACGTGACCGGCGAGGTGGCCGCGGCCGGAGAGCTGTGCACCCCCGGCTACTGGGTGGAGCACGTCCGCCACGCCGTCCGCTTCGCCGACGGCGTGCGCGCCGCCCGCGCGGCCGGCGCCACCACCTTCCTCGAACTCGGCGCGGACGGCGTCCTGTCCGCCCTCACCCAGGACGTCCTCGGCGACGAAGCCGTCGAATGCGTCCCGCTGCTGCGCGCCGGCCGTGACGAGGAGCGCAGCACCGCCGCCGCGCTCGGCCGGCTCCACGTGCGGGGGATCGCCGTGGACTGGGCCGCGTACCACGCCCCGACCGGCGCCCGCCGGGTCGAACTGCCCACGTACGCCTTCCAGCACGAGCGCTACTGGCCCGAACGCGCCGAAGCCGCAGCGGCCCCCGCGGCCGACGGCCCCGCCGACACCGCGCTGTGGGGCGCCGTCGAGCGCGGCGACGCCGACGGCGTGGCAGGCATCCTCGGGCTGCGCGACGAGCAGCACGCCGGTCTCGCCGCACTGCTGCCCGCCCTGTCGACGTACCGCCACCACCGCGCCGAGCAGACCCTGCTGGACTCCGCCCGCCACCGTGTCCAATGGCAGCAGGTCCGCGCGGCCGCCGCGCCCGTCCTGGACGGTACCTGGCTCGTCCTGACCACCGACACCGTCGAGGACACCGCGCTCCTCGACGCGCTGCGCGGTCACGGCGCCCGCTTCACCCGCCTCACCCTGGACGACACCTGCCTGGACCGCGCCGCACTCGCCGCCCTGCTGACCGCCGCCGGGAAGCACCACGGGCTGCTGTCGCTGCTGCCGCTCGCCGACGACGGCGAACCCCGGGGGGACGACCTGCCACGAGGACTGGCGCTCGCCGCGGTCCTCGCCCAGGCCCTGCACGACACCGACAGCACCGCGCCGCTGTGGACCGTCACCCGCGGCGCCGTCTCCACCGGCTCCGCCGACCCCGTCGTCCGGCCCGTCCAGGCCGCCGCCTGGGGACTGGTCCGGGTGGCCGCCCTGGAACGGCCGCACGCCTTCCACGGGCTGGTCGACCTGCCCGAGACGCTGTCCGCGCCCGCCGTGCAGCGCCTGGTCAGCGCGCTGGCCACCGCCCCGGGCGAAGCCGCCGAGGACCAGCTCGCGCTGCGCGGCAGCGCCACGTACGCGCGCCGCCTGGTCCGGGGACACGCCGCCGGCCTTCCCAAGGACGGCACGTTCACCGCCTCCGGCACCGTCCTCGTCACCGGAGGCACCGGCGCGCTGGGCGCCGAGGTGGCCCGCTGGCTCGCCCGGCACGGAGCCGGCCATCTGATCCTCACGGGACGGCGCGGCCCCGACGCACCCGGCGCCGAGGAACTCGCCGACGAAATCCGCCGGTCGGGCGCCGAGGTCACGTTCGCCGCCTGTGACGTGGCCGACCGGGACGCACTGGCCGCCCTGCTGGCCTCCGTACCGGCCGAGCACCCGCTGACCGGTGTGGTCCACGCGGCCGGACTCGGCCAGGCCGCACCGCTCGCCGCGACTCCGCTCGCCGACGTGCGCGCCTGCGCCGCCGCGAAGATGTTCGGCGCGGCCCACCTCGACGCCCTCCTCGAAGACCGGGACCTGGACTTCTTCGTCCTGTTCTCCTCCGTCGCCGGAGTCTGGGGCAGCGCCGGGCAGAGCGCGTACGCAGCCGCCAACGCCTACCTCGACGCGCTCGCCGAGCACCGCCGCGCCCGCGGCTTGCACGCCACCTCCCTGGCCTGGGGCCCCTGGTCGGGCGCCGGCATGGCCACCCACGAGGCCGTCTCCGACAGCCTCGCCCGCCAGGGCCTGCGCTTCCTGACGCCCGCCACCGCTCTGGCCGAACTGGGCCGCGCGATCCTCCAGCAGGACACCACGGTCACCGTCGCCGATGTCGACTGGGCCACCTACGTACCGGTGTTCACCGCCGCCCGCCCCAGCCGCCTCTTCGCCGAACTCCCCGAGGTCCGCGCGCTCACCGCCGCCGCCCCGCAGGGCGAAGCGGCCGCCTCCGCGTTCGTCCGCAAGGTCCGCGCGCTGCCGGAGACCGAGCGGGAGCGGACGCTCGTGGACCTGGTGCGCCGCGAGGCCGCCACCGTCCTCGGCCACGCCTCGGCCGAATCCGTCGCCCCCACCCGCGCCTTCCGCGACGCGGGCTTCGACTCGCTGACCGCCGTCGAACTGCGCAAACGGCTCGCGACCGTCACCGGCCTGGCGCTGCCCAGCACCATGGCCTTCGACCACCCCACGCCCGTCGCGCTCGCCGCCTTCCTGCGCGGCGAGATACTCGGCTCGGCCGACACCCACGCGGCACCGAGGGCCGTGCTCGCCGGCCGCCACGACGAACCCGTCGCCATCGTCGGCATGAGCTGCCGCTTCCCCGGCGGGGTCCGCTCCCCGCAACAGTTCTGGCAGCTGATCGCCGACGGCGTGGACGCCGTCTCGGAGTTCCCCGTCAACCGCGGCTGGCCCGAGGACCTGTACGACGCCGACCCCGACGCGGGCGGCAAGACGTACTCCGTACGCGGCGGATTCCTGCACGAGGCGGGGGAGTTCGACGCCGGATTCTTCGGCATCTCCCCGCGCGAGGCCCTCTCCATGGACCCGCAGCAGCGGCTGCTGCTGGAGAGCACCTGGGAGGCGTTCGAGTCGGCGGGCATCGACCCGGCCGCCGTGCACGGCAGCGCCACCGGCACCTTCATCGGCTCCACCTACCAGGAGTACGGCACCGGCATGGACGACGCGTCCGCCGGGCACGCCGTCACCGGCACCAGTCCCAGCGTCCTGTCCGGCCGCCTCGCCTACCTCTTCGGCCTCGAAGGCCCGGCCGTCACCGTGGACACCGCCTGCTCGTCCTCGCTGGTGGCCCTGCACCTGGCCTGTCAGTCCCTGCGCAACGGAGAGAGCTCCCTCGCGCTGGCCGGCGGCGCCACCGTGATGACCAACCCGGCCCCCTTCATCGCCTTCAGCCGACAGCGCGCCCTGGCCGTCGACGGCCGCTGCAAGCCGTTCTCGGAGGCCGCCGACGGCATGACCCTCGCCGAAGGCGTCGGCGTCGTCGTCCTGGAACGCCTCTCCGACGCCCAGGCCAACGGACACGACGTGCTGGCCGTGATCCGCGGTTCCGCCATCAACCAGGACGGCGCCTCCAACGGCCTGACCGCCCCCAACGGGCCCTCCCAGCAGCGTGTCATCCGCCAGGCCCTCAGCAACGCGGGCCTGGCCCCCGCCGACATCACCGCCGTCGAGGCCCACGGCACCGGCACCGCACTCGGCGACCCCATCGAGGCCCAGGCCCTGCAGGCCGTCTACGGCCAGGACCGCGACGCCGACCGGCCGCTGCTGCTCGGCTCGGTGAAGTCCAACATCGGCCACACCCAGTCCGCGGCGGGCGTCGCGGGCGTCATCAAGATGGTCATGGCGCTGCGGGGCGGCCTGCTCCCGCGGACCCTGCACGCCGACCAGCCGTCCTCGCACATCGACTGGAGCGACGGCACGGTCGCCCTGCTGAGCTCCCCGACCGCCTGGACGGCCGGTGAACGGGTCCGCCGCTGCGCGGTGTCCTCCTTCGGCATCAGCGGCACCAACGCGCACGTCGTCCTGGAGGAAGCCCCGGAAGGCGACGCCGCGCCCGACGGTCCGGCGACTCCCGGCTCGGCGCGGCCCGCGGACCCGGCCACCGCGGAGGCGTCCGACCCGGACGGCCGGGTGGTCCCCTGGGTGCTGTCCGCCAGGACACCCGGCGCCCTGCGGGCGCAGGCCGCGCAACTGGCCGAGCACCTCGACCGCGGGGGCGCGGGCGAGGACGTACGGCCGGCGGACATCGGCCACTCGCTCACCGGCACGCGCGCGCTGTTCGAGCACCGGGCCGTGGTCCTCGGCGACCGGGCCGGGCACCTGCGCACCGCGCTCGACGCCCTGGCCGCCGGGGACTCGTCCGCCGCCGTCGTCCACGGGACCGCCGACCTCGACGGCAGGACCGTCTTCGTCTTCCCCGGCCAGGGCTCCCAGTGGACGGGCATGGCCGCCGAACTCCTCGACGAGTCACCGGTCTTCGCCGAGCGCCTGCACGAGTGCGCCGCCGCCCTGTCGGCCCACACCGACTGGTCGCTGGTCGACGTCCTGCGCCGCGTCGACGGCGCGCCCTCCCTGGACCGGGTCGACGTCGTGCAGCCCGCGACCTTCGCCGTCATGGTCTCCCTCGCCCACCTGTGGGCCTCGTACGGCGTCATCCCCGACGCCGTGCTCGGCCACTCGCAGGGCGAGATCGCCGCGGCCGCCGTCGCCGGGGCGCTCACCCTGGAGGACGCCGCCCGCGTGGTGGCCCTGCGCAGCCAGGCCATCGCCCGCGGGCTCGCGGGCTCCGGCGGCATGGTCTCGGTACCGCTGTCCGCCGACGAGGTCGGGGAACGTCTCGCGGCGCGCGGCGCGAACGTCTCCGTCGCCGCGGTCAACGGGCCGCGGACCGTGGTCGTCGCCGGCGACCCCGGGGACCTGGACGCCCTCATCGAGGAACTCGCCGCGGAGGGCGTACGGGCCCGCCGCATCGCGGTTGACTACGCCTCCCACTCGGCCCAGGTCGAGCAGGTGCAGGACGAACTGCTCGCCGCCCTGGCCCCCGTGCGCCCGCGCACCGCCGACATCCCCTTCTTCTCGACCGTGACCGGCGACTGGCTGGACACCGCCGCGCTGGACGCCGCGTACTGGTACCGCAACCTGCGCGAGACCGTGCGCTTCGGCCCCGCCGTGGCCGCCCTGCTCGACCAGGGCCACCAGTTCTTCGTCGAGGCCAGTCCGCACACCGTGCTGACCATGGCCGTCCAGGCGGTGGCCGAGGACACCGGGCACCGGGCCGCCGCCCTGGGCACCCTGCGCCGCGACAAGGGCGGCACGCGGCGCTTCCTGACCTCCCTCGCCGAGGCGTTCGTCCGAGGCGCACGGGTGGACTGGACCCGTGACTTCGAGGGCATCGGCGCCCGCCGCGTCACCCTGCCCACGTACGCCTTCCAGCGCGAGCACCTGTGGGCGCTGCCCGGCAGGCCGCGCACGACCGGCGGGGCGGACCCGGCGGACGCCGCGTTCTGGACCGCCGTGGAGGAGTCGGACGTCGAGTCGCTGGCGGCCGGGCTGCGGATGGAACAGTCCGCGCTCACCCCGCTGCTGCCCGCGCTCGCCGGCTGGCGGCGCCGCAGCCGCGACCGCGCGGCGGTGGACGCCTGGCGCTACCGTGCCGCGTGGAAGCCGCTCGGCGGACTGCCCGCAGCCCGGCTCATCGGGACCTGGCTCGTCGTCGCCTCCGCGGACGCGCCGGCCGACGCCGACGTCACCGCGGCGCTGACCGCCGCCGGGGCCGACGTACGGCACCTGGTCCTGGACGACGCGTGCGCCGACCGGACGGTGCTCACCGAGCGGCTCACCGCGGAACTCGCCGCCCCGGCCGCCGAGGGCGTGCACGCCACGGCCCCGGCGGGGGACGGCACACGCCCGACCGCCCCGGCCGGGGACGGCACGCCCCTCTCCGGCATCGTCTCGCTCCTCGCCGCCGACGAGGCCCCGGGCCGGGCCGTGCCCGCGCTCACCCACGGGCTCGCCCTGACGCTCTCCCTCGTCCAGGCCCTCGGCGACGCGCACATCGACGCGCCCCTGTGGTGCGTCACCCGGGGCGCGGCCTCCACCGGCCGCGCGGACCGGCTCACCCGCCCCGTCCAGGCCCAGGTCCACGGCCTGGGCTGGACGGCCGCCCTGGAGCACCCCGACCGCTGGGGCGGCGTCGTCGACCTGCCCCCGAGCGCCCTGGACACGCGCGGCCGGGAACGGCTGGCCGCCGTGCTCTCCGGCACGACCGGCGAGGACCAGCTCGCGCTGCGCGCCTCCGGCGTCCTGGCCCGCCGCATCACCCGGGCCACCACGGGCGGCGACCTCGGCGCGGGGACCTGGCGTCCGCGCGGCACCACCCTGATCACCGGCGGCACCGGCACCCTCGCCCCGCACCTGGCCCGCTGGCTCGCCCAGCAGGGCGCCGAGCACCTCGTGCTCACCAGCAGGCGCGGCGCCGACGCCCCCGGCACCACGGAACTCGTCGTGGAGCTCGCCGAGCTGGGCTGCACGGCGGAGTTCCGCAGCTGTGACCTCACCGACCGTACGGCCGTCGCCGCCCTCCTGTCGGGCCTGACCGCCGAGGGGCGCACGGTGCGCAACGTCGTGCACACCGCCGCCGTCATCGAACTGGCCTCCCTCGCCGAGACCGGCCCCGAGGCGTTCGCCAAGGTCGTCGACGCCAAGGTCAGCGGCGCCCGGCACCTGGACGAACTCCTCGACGACGACCAGCTCGACGCGTTCGTGCTGTACTCCTCCACCGCCGGCATGTGGGGCAGCGGCCGGCACGCCGCGTACGTCGCCGCGAACGCCTACCTCAACGCGCTCGCCGAGCACCGCCGGGCCCGCGGCGCCCACGCCACCTCCCTCTCCTGGGGCATCTGGTCCGACGACCTGAAGCTCGGCCGCGTCGACCCCGGCCAGATCCGGCGCAGCGGCCTGAACTTCATGGACCCGCAACTGGCCCTCACCGGGCTGCGCCAGGCCCTCGCCGAGGACGCGCACGTCGTCACCGTCGCCGACATCGACTGGGACCGCTACTACCCGGTGTTCACCTCCGGGCGGCCCACCGCCTTGTTCGAGGACATCGGCGAGGTGGCGGACCTCGAACGGCGGGCCGTCGAACGGCCCTCGGGCGACAGCGAGTTCATCACCCGGCTGCGGCCGATGCCGGCCGCCGAGCAGGACCGGGCGCTGCTGGACCTCGTACGCGCCGAAGCGGCCATCGCGCTCGGGCACGCCTCGCCGGACGTGCTGTCCGAGCAGCGAGCGTTCCGCGACGTCGGCTTCGACTCGCTGACTGCCGTGGACCTGCGCAACCGGCTGTCCGCCGTCACCGGCCTCACCCTGCCCAGCACCATGGTCTTCGACTACCCCAACCCGCTGTCCCTGGTGGAGTTCCTGCGCACGCAGGTCGTCGGCGCGCAGACCGGACCGGCGGCTCCCGCCGTCGTGGCCGCGACCGCCTCCGGCGACGACGAACCCATCGCGGTGATCGGCATGAGCTGCCGCTACCCGGGCGGCGTCGCCTCCCCGGAGGACCTGTGGCGGCTCGTCACCGCCGCCGGCGACGCCACCGGTGACTTCCCCCTCGACCGGGGCTGGGACGCCGAAGGACTCTACGACCCCGACCCGGACCGGCCCGGCAAGACGTACTCGACGCGCGGCGGATTCCTGGACTCCGCCACCGAGTTCGACGCGGCCTTCTTCGGCATCTCGCCGCGCGAGGCACTGTCCATGGACCCGCAGCAGCGCCTGCTGCTGGAGACCTCCTGGGAGGCCCTGGAGCGCGCCGGGATCGACCCGGCCGCCCTGCGCGGCAGCCGCACCGGCACCTTCATCGGCGCCAGTTACCAGGACTACACCTCGGGCGGCTCCGCCCAGGACGGCGCCGAGGGCCACCTGGTCACCGGCACCGTGCCGTCCGTGCTGTCCGGGCGGATCTCCTACACCTTCGGCTTCGAGGGCCCCGCCGTCACCCTCGACACCGCCTGCTCCTCCTCGCTGGTGGCACTGCACCTGGCCTGCCAGTCGCTGCGCGGCGGCGAGTCCACCCTCGCGCTGGCGGGCGGCGTCAGCATCATGGCCACGCCCAACGCGTTCGTCGGCTTCAGCCGGCAGCGGGCCATGGCCGTGGACGGCCGCTGCAAGCCGTACGCGGAGGCCGCCGACGGCATGAGCCTCGCCGAGGGCGTTGGCCTGGTCCTGGTCGAACGGCTGTCGGACGCCCTGGCCAACGGCCACCGGGTGCTGGCGGTCATCCGCGGCTCCGCCGTGAACCAGGACGGCGCGTCCAACGGGCTCACCGCCCCCAACGGGCCCTCCCAGCAGCGCGTCATCCGTCAGGCGCTCGCCAACTCGGGAGTCGCCGCCGCCGAGATCGACGCCGTGGAGGGCCACGGCACCGGCACCCGCCTGGGCGACCCCATCGAGGCCCAGGCCCTGCTCGCCACCTACGGCCAGGACCGCGACGCCGACCGGCCGCTGCTGCTCGGCTCGGTGAAGTCCAACATCGGCCACACCCAGATGGCCTCCGGCGTCGCGAGCGTCATCAAGATGGTCATGGCGATGCGGCACGGCATCCTGCCCGCCAGCCTGCACATCGACCGGCCGTCCAGCCACGTGGACTGGACGGCCGGCGCGATCGAGCTGCTGACCGGCGAGCGGGACTGGCCGCACACCGGCCGCCCGCGCCGCGCCGCCGTCTCCTCCTTCGGCCTGAGCGGCACCAACGTCCACACGGTCCTGGAACAGGCCCCGGACGCCGGACCCGCCGAGCTCGCCGGGTCCGAGGATTCCGGGGTGCCCGCGACCGCGCAGCCGCCCGGCGTCGTCCCGCTCGTGCTGTCCGGCCGCACCGAGGCCGCACTGCGCGCCCAGGCCGGACGCCTGCTCGACACGATTGCCGACCGCCCGGCCGGACTGCCCGCCCTGGCACGGGCGCTGGCCACCGGTCGCGCCGCCCTGGAGCACCGCGCCGCCGTCGTCACCGACTCCCACGAGGAGTGCGTACGGGCCCTGGCCGCCCTGCGCGACGGACTGCCGGACGCCGCCCTGCTCACCGCCCGCGCCGCCGCGCGCTCCCGCACCGCGTTCCTCTTCGCGGGGCAGGGCGCGCAGCGTCCCGGCGCGGGCCGCGAACTGTACGACCGGCACCCGGTGTTCGCCGAGGCGCTGGACGCCGTACTGGCCCGCTTCGCCCTCGCCCTGGAACGGCCCCTGCGCGAGGTGATGTTCGCCGCGCCCGGCAGCGCGGAGGCCGCACTGCTCGATGACACGGCCTACACCCAGCCCGCCCTGTTCGCCCTGGCAGTCGCCCTCCACCGGCTCCTGGAGTCGTGGGGCGTCAGGCCGGGCCACCTGGCCGGGCACTCCGTCGGCGAGATCGCCGCCGCCCACGTGGCCGGGGTGTTCTCCCTGGAGGACGCCTGCACGCTGGTCGCCGCGCGCGGCCGCCTGATGTCGGCGCTGCCCGCCGGAGGCGCGATGGTCTCCGTGGAGGCCACCGAGGAGGAGACGCTGCCGCTGCTGGCCGGCCGCGAGGGCCGGGTGGCGCTCGCCGCCGTCAACGGCCCGCGCTCGCTGGTCCTGTCCGGCGACGAGGAACCCGTCCTGGAGCTCGCCGGGCGCTTCGCCGCGCAGGGCCGCCGGACCAAGCGGCTGCGGGTGAGCCACGCCTTCCACTCGCCGCACATGGACCCGATGCTCGACGCGTTCGCCCAGGTCGCGCAGGGCATCACCTACCACGCGCCGACGATCGCCCTGGTGTCGACCGTGACCGGCGACACCGCCGGCGCCGAGCGGCTGTGCACCCCGGCGTACTGGGTGGAACAGGTGCGCGCCACCGTGCGGTTCGCCGACGCCGCCCGCCGCCTCGCCGCCCTGGACGCGACCGCGCTGCTGGAGATCGGTCCGGACGCCGTACTGAGCGGCCCGGCCCAGGACGCCGTCGCCGACGAGCGGGTCACCGTCGTGCCCGCCCTGCGCCGGGAGCGCGCGGAGGCCGGGGCACTGACCGTCGCCCTGGCCCGCCTGCACACGAGCGGTGCGCGGGTCGACTGGGACGCGTTCCTGCCCGGCAGCGGACGCGGCGCCTTCGAGGACCTGCCGACATACGCCTTCCAGCGGCAGCGGTACTGGCCGGAGACCGGCCGGACCGCCGGGCCCGGCACCGCCGAGGACCCGGTGGACTCCGAGTTCTGGGCCGCCGTCGAGCGGGCGGACCTGCCCGCGCTCGGCGCCGACCTCGGCCTGGACGACGCCACCCTGACGGCCGTCGTGCCCGCCCTGACGTCCTGGCGGCGCAAGCGTCGCGCCGCCTCCACCGTCGACGGCTGGCGTTACGGCAGCACCTGGAAGCCGCTGCCCGCAGCCCCGGGCGCGCCCGCCGCGCTCACCGGAACCTGGCTCTGCCTGGTGCCGGCCGACGGACAGGACAACGCGGAACCGCTGCGCCTCCTCGGCGGCGACCGGCGCACGCTCACCGTGCCGCAGGACGGGACGCGTGGCGCACTCGCCGCGCGACTGCGGGAACTGGACGCGCCGGAGGGCGGGTTCACGGGAGTGCTGTCCCTGCTGGCGTTCCAGGAGGACGGCCTGCTGCCGACGGCCACCGCCGTCCAGGCTCTCGGCGACGCCGGGATCGAGGCCCCGCTGTGGTGCCTGACCCGGGGCGCCGTCAGCATCGGACGCTCCGACCTCCTGCACCGGCCCGAGCAGACCGCCGTATGGGGACTGGGCCGCAGCGCGGCCCTGGAGCACCCCGCGCGCTGGGGCGGCCTCGTCGACCTGCCGGAGGTCCTGGACGAGCACGCCGTCCGACGGCTGGCGGGACTGCTCGCCCAGGGCGACGCCACCGCCACCGGCCACGAGGACCAACTGGCCGTGCGCGCCGCAGGCGTCTACGCCCGGCGGCTGACCCGCCTCGCCGCCGCCGACCCCGCGGACGCACGCCCGTACGAGCCGACCGGGACCGTCCTCGTCACCGGCGGTACCGGCGGAATCGGCGCGCACGTCGCCCGCCGGCTCGCCGCCCGGGGCGCCGCCCATCTGCTGCTCGTCAGCCGCCGGGGCGCCGACGCGCCGGACGCCGCGGAACTGGCCGCGGAGCTGCGGCAGTCCGGTACCGAGGTCACCGTGGCCGCCTGCGACGTCGCCGACCGCGACGCGCTGGCCCGCGTCCTGGCCGACGTACCGGAGCACCTGCCGCTGACGGCGGTCTTCCACGCGGCGGGCGTGGTCGAGGACGGCGTCCTGGACACGCTCGCCCCGGAGGCGTTCGCCGCCGTGCTCGGCCCGAAGGCCACCGCTGCGCGGCACCTGCACGACCTGACCCGCGGCACGGACCTGGACGCCTTCGTGCTGTTCTCGTCCACCGCGGCGAGCCTCGGCGCGGCCGGGCAGGCGAACTACGCCGCCGCCAACGCCTTCCTGGACGCCCTCGCCGAGCACCGGCGCGGCCAGGGCCTGCCCGCGACCTCCCTCGCCTGGGGCCCGTGGGCCGGCACCGGCATGGCAGGTGACGGCACCGGCATCGAGGCCAGGGTCCGCCGGGGCGGTTACGCGCCGATGGTGCCGCAGCTCGCCCTCGACGCCCTGGCCCGGTCCCTGGACCACCCGGGCCCGGCGGCCCTGACCGTGGCGGACATCGACTGGGCCCGGTTCGCCCAGGTGTTCACCGCGACGCGCCCGCAGCCGCTGATCTCCGACCTCACCGGGACCCGGCCCGCCTCCGCGGCGCAGTCGGCGGCCGGGGACGGGAACGGCCTGCGGCAGCGGCTCAGCGTCCTCCCCGCGGCCGGACGCGCCAAGTTCGTGCTGGACTTCCTGCGCGCCCAGGTGGCCGCCGTGCTCGGCCACGCCGACGCCGCGGACGTCGACGCCGACCAGGCGTTCAGCGACCTCGGCTTCGACTCGCTGACCATCGTCGAACTGCGCAACACCCTCGCCGCGACCACCGGCCTGCGGTTGCCCGCCACCCTCGTCTACGACCACCCCACCCCGCAGGACCTCGCCGCGCACCTGCTCACCGAGCTGCTGGGCGACGCGGAGCCGCAGGACCGGACCCCGGCCGCGCCCGGCGCAGCGCACGCCACCGACCAGGACCCGATCGTCATCGTCGGCATGGGCTGCCGATTCCCGGGCGGTGTCACCTCGCCCGAGGACCTGTGGCGGCTCCTCGCGAACGGCGAGGACGCCATCTCCGCCTTCCCCGCCGACCGCGGCTGGGACCTCGACGCCCTCGGCCGGGGCGGCTCCGCCACCCTGGAAGGCGGCTTCCTCGACGGCGTCGGCCGGTTCGACGCACGTTTCTTCGGCATCTCGCCGCGCGAGGCCCTCGCCATGGACCCGCAGCAGCGCCTGCTCCTGGAGACCTCCTGGGAAGCGCTGGAGCGGGCGGGCATCGCCCCCGACTCGCTGCGCACCAGCGCCACCGGCGTCTTCATCGGCACCAATGGCCAGGACTACACCACCGTCCTGCGCCGCGGCACCGCCGACGTCCAGGGCCACGTCGCCACCGGCAACACGGCCAGCGTGATGTCCGGCCGCCTCTCCTACACCCTGGGCCTGGAGGGCCCGGCCGTCACCGTCGACACCGCCTGCTCCTCCTCGCTGGTCGCCCTCCACCTCGGCGTCCGCGCGCTGCGCGGCGGCGAATGCTCCCTGGTCCTGGCCGGCGGGGTGTCGGTGATGTCGAGCCCCGACTCGTTCGTCGAGTTCTCCGCGCAGGGCGGCCTCGCCCCCGACGGCCGCTGCAAGGCCTTCGCGGACAGCGCCGACGGCACCTCCTGGTCGGAGGGGGCGGGCGTCCTCGTACTGGAACGCCTCTCCGACGCCCGCCGCCACGGGCACACCGTCCTCGCCGTGCTGCGCGGCGCCGCCGTCAACCAGGACGGTGCCAGCAACGGACTGACCGCGCCCAGCGGGCGCGCCCAGCAGCGCGTCATCCGCCAGGCCCTCGCCGACGCGGGCCTCGCCCCCGCCGAGGTCGACGCCGTCGAGGCACACGGCACCGGCACCCCGCTCGGCGACCCGATCGAGGCCGGCGCGCTGATCGCCGCGTACGGCAAGGACCGCGAACGGCCGCTGCTCCTGGGCGCCGTCAAGTCCAACCTCGGCCACACCCAGGCCGCCGCGGGCATGGCGGGCGTCATCAAGATGGTCATGGCCATGCGCCACGGGGTGCTGCCGCGCACCCTGCACGTGGACACCCCGTCCACCCACGTGGAGTGGGCCGACGAAGCCGTCGCCCTGGTCCGCGAGGAGCAGGACTGGCCCGCCACCGGCCGCCCCCGCCGTTCGGGCGTCTCCGCGTTCGGCGTCAGCGGCACCAACGCGCACGTGATCGTCGAGCAGGCGCCGCCCGTTCCCGAACCGGACCCGGCCCCGCTCGTCCCTTCGGTCGCACCGTGGGTGGTCTCCGGCAAGTCCCCGGCCGCACTCGACGCGCAGCTCGCACAACTCGCACGACTCGCCGGGCCGGGAGCGGAGCCGGTGACGGACGTCGGCTTCTCGCTCGCCGCCGGACGCCCCCACCTCGCCCACCGGGCCGTGCTGGTGGCCGGTGCGGAGGTCGCCAGGGGAACGGCCGCCGAACGTTCCCTCGCGGTGCTCTTCTCCGGCCAGGGCTCGCAGCGGCCCGGCATGGGCCGCGAGCTGCACGCGCGCTTCCCGGTGTTCGCCGAGGCGTTCGACGCCGCGTGCGCCGGCCTCGACCGGGAACTGGACCGCCCGCTGCGCGAGGTCCTCTGGGGTGCCGACGCGGCCCTCACCGACCGTACGCAGTACGCCCAGGCCGGGCTGTTCGCGGTCGAGGTCGCCCTGTACCGGCTGGCCGAATCGCTGGGCGTGCGGCCCGACTTCGTCGCCGGACACTCGATCGGCGAGGTGACGGCCGCGCACGTCGCGGGCGTCCTCACCCTCGCCGACGCGTGCACCCTGGTGGCCGCGCGCGGCAGGCTGATGGAAGCCCTGCCCGAGGGCGGCGCCATGGCGGCGCTCCAGGCGACGGAGGAGGAGGTCCAGCCGCTGCTGGGGGAGTCCGTCTCCCTGGCGGCCGTGAACGGACCGGCATCCGCGGTCGTCTCCGGGACGGCCGACGCGGTGGAGGCCGTACGCGCCGAGTTCGCGGCGAGGGGCCGCAGGACGACCCGGCTGCGGGTCTCGCACGCCTTCCACTCCCCGCTGATGGAACCGATGCTCGACGCCTTCCGGCAGGTCGTCTCCCGGCTGTCCTTCACCCCGCCGCTCCTGCCGCTCGTCTCGAACGTGACGGGCGGGCCCGCGACCGCGGAGCAACTGTGCGACCCGGAGTACTGGGTGCGGCACGTCCGCGAGACCGTACGGTTCGCCGACGGCGTCCGCGCCCTCGGCGGGGCGGGCGCGAACGCCTTCCTCGAACTGGGCCCGGACGGCGTCCTGAGCGCCCTCGCCGAGCAGAGCCTCGCGGACGGCGGCCACGTGTGCACGCCGACCCTGCGCGGGGACCGCCCCGAGGAGGCCGCGTTCGTCACCGGCCTCGCGCGGCTGCACGTCAGCGGCGTCCGGGTCGACTGGACCCGGCTGTACGAGGGAACCGGCGCCCGGCGCACCGACCTGCCCACCTACCCCTTCCAGCGGGAGCTGTACTGGCCCGAGCCGGCCCCTCGCCCCGTGCCGGAACGTGCCGGGCGGAACCAGAACGAGTACGACGCCGACTTCTGGGCGGCGGTGGAACGCGGCGACCTGCCCGAACTCTCCGCCACCCTGGGCCTGGCCGAGGACGAGGCGGCGCTGACGGCGCTCGTGCCGGCGCTGTCCGCCTGGCGCCGGGGCCTGGACGAGGGCACGGTGGTGGACGGCTGGCGCTACCGGACGGCCTGGAAGCCGCTCGGCACGGCCCCGGCCGACGCCCTCGACGGCACCTGGCTGGCACTCGTACCGGAGAACTGCCCGGACGACGCGTGGACGGACGGGATCGTGGACGCCCTCGGCCCCGACGCGGTACGCGTCGCGGTCGACCCGGCCGACGGCGAGCGCCTCGCGGCGCTGCTGGCGGGGCTCGACCGGCGGTTCGACGGTGTGCTGTCCCTGCTGTCCCCGTCCTCGCCCCTGCCCGGCGACCTGTTTGCCGCCCTCGCCGAGGCCGGAGTCGGGGCACCCCTGTGGTGGGTCACCCGGGGAGCGGTGGCCGTGGGCCGCGCCGACGCGCCCGCCGACCCGGTGCAGGCCGCCGGGTGGGGCCTCGGCCGGGTCCTCGCCCTCGAACACCCGGGCCGCTGGGGCGGGTTGATTGACGTCGCGGAGGTCGTGGACGCACGCGCGGCCGCCCGGCTGCGTGCCCTGCTCGCCGCCGGTTCCGGTGGTGAGGACCAACTGGCCCTGCGTCCGTCCGGCGTCTACGCCCGCCGTCTCGTACGGACGGTCCCCGACCCGGCGGCGGAGGTCTGGACGCCGTCCGGCACCGTGCTGGTCATCGGGGAGGCCGACGGGTTCGGCGGGCACACCGCCCGCTGGCTGGCCCGCGCGGGTGCGGCCCGCGTGCTGCTCGTCGGCGCCTGCGCATCCGGCCCGGCCGACGTCCTCGCGGCCGAACTCGCCGCCGAACTGGCCGAGTCCGGCACCGTGCTCACCTGCACCGCCCTCGTCCCCGACGACCGGACCGCGCTCGCCGCGGCCCTGTCCGCGATCCCGTCAGGCCAGCCGCTCACCGCGGTGGTCCACACCGGGTACGGGACCGGGGCGGACGGCCCCGAGCAGGTGCGCACCGCGGTGGAGTCCCTGGAGGACGCCCTCGAAGACGCGCTCGGCGAAAGGGAGTTGGACGCCTTCGTCCTGTTCTCCTCGATCGCGGGCGTGTGGGGCGTGCGCGGCCAGGAGCAGGGAGCCGCGGCGAGTGCCTGGCTCGACGCCTTCGCCGAGCGCCGCCGCGCCGAGGGCCGCACCGCACTCGCCGTGGCCTGGGGAGCCTGGGCCGGCCTGACCGGCGGCTCCCTCGACCGGCACCTGCGGCTCAGCGGACTGCCCACGATGGACCCCGAACGGGCCCTGGCCGCCATGCGGCGGGCCATCGGGGACGGAACGGCGTCCGTGACCGTCGCGGACGTCGAGTGGGAACGCTTCGCGCCCGCGTTCGGGCAGGCCCGCCCGAGCAGTCTGTTCACCGAACTCCCCGAGGTACGCGCCGCGTTGGCGTCCGACGAAGGAGGGACGTCCGCGACCGCCGCCGACCCGGCGCCGGGTACCGGCGCCGCCGCCGTGCTGCGCACCGAACTCCTGGCCAGGCCGGAGGGGGCCGAGCGCGACGAAGTGCTGCTGGCCCTCGTGCGCCGGGAGGTGGCCGCCGTGCTCGGCTACCAGGACGCCGAGGCCATCCCCGTGGACCAGGCGTTCAAGGACCTCGGCTTCGACTCGCTCACCGCCGTGGACCTGCGCAACCAGCTGGGCCGGGCCACCGGTCTGACCCTGCCCGCCACCCTCGCCTTCGACCACCCGACCCCGGCGGCGCTCGCCGCGCGACTGCGAGCCGAGCTGCTGGAGGAGGCGGAGGACGCCGCCCCTGCGGGCGCCCCCGCCGGGACGGCCGCAGACACCGCCGGCACCGGCGACGACCCGATCGTCGTCGTCGGCATGAGCTGCCGCTACCCCGGCGGCGTGCAGTCTCCCGAGGACCTGTGGGAGCTGCTGCGCGCCGAGGTCGACGCCATCGGCGACTTCCCCGCCGACCGGGGCTGGGACCTGGAACGGCTCGCCCACGGCGACGACGAGGGCCGCGGCCGCAGCGTCACCCAGAACGGCGGTTTCCTCTACGACGTCGCCGACTTCGACGCCGCCTTCTTCGGCATCTCGCCGCGCGAGGCGGTCATCGTCGACCCGCAGCAGCGCATCGTCCTGGAGACGGCCTGGGAGGCACTGGAGCGTACCGGCGTGGACCCGCACACCCTGCGCGGCGGCGACACCGGCGTCTTCTTCGGCGGCGGCAGCGGCGACTACCGGCCCGCCATCGGGCAGGTCGGCCACGTCGAGACCGCCCAGTCCGCCAGCCTGCTGTCCGGCCGGCTGTCCTACACCCTCGGCCTGGAAGGGCCCTCGGTGACCGTGGACACCGCCTGCTCCTCCTCGCTGGTCGCCCTGCACCTGGCCGCGCAGGCCCTGCGGGCGGGGGAGTGCTCCATGGCGCTGGCGGGCGGCGTGACGGTCATGTCCAGCCCCGTCGGGTTCGTCGAGTTCGGCGAGATGGGCGCCCTGTCACCGGACGGCCGCTGCCGGGCCTTCGCGGACTCCGCGAACGGCACCGGCTGGTCGGAGGGCGTCGGCGTGCTCGTCGTGGAACGCCTCTCCGACGCCCGCCGGAACGGCCACGAGGTCCTCGCCGTGCTCCGCGGCTCCGCCGTCAACCAGGACGGCGCCAGCAACGGCCTCACCGCCCCCAACGGCCCGTCCCAGCGCCGCGTCATCCGGCGCGCGCTGGCCAACGCCCGGCTGACCGCCGCCGAGGTGGACGCCGTCGAGGCGCACGGCACCGGCACCAAGCTGGGCGACCCGATCGAGGCACAGGCCCTGCTGGCCACGTACGGACGCGACCGGGACGCGGCACAGCCCCTGCTCCTGGGCGCGGTCAAGTCCAACATCGGGCACACGCAGGCAGCCGCGGGCGTCGCCGGAGTGATCAAGATGATCATGGCGATGCGGCACGGCGTCCTGCCGAAGACCCTCCACCTGGACACGCCCTCCTCGCACGTCGACTGGACGGCCGGCGCGGTCGACCTCCTCACGGAGGCGACCGTGTGGCCGCACACCGGCCGCCCGCGCCGCGCGGGCGTCTCCTCCTTCGGCGCCAGCGGCACCAACGCCCACGTCATCCTGGAACAGGCAACGGACCCCATGCAGGACGAACCCCTCGCCGCGACCCGGCGACTGCCGGAACCGGCCACCACCGGCACGGCATCCGCGCCCGCCGCCGCCGGGGCGGCACCCGCGGACACCCGCGTGCCGGTGTCCGCCACCACCGGCACGGCACCTGCGGACAGTTCCGCACCCGCCGCCGGCACGGCTCCGGCGCCCGGGGCCGCCGACACGGCGCCCGCGCGTATCCCCGTGCCGGTGTCCGCCACCACCCCCGACGCCCTGCGGGCCCAGGCCGCCCGCCTGCACGCCCACGTCGCGGAGCGGCCCGCGCTCGCGGTCGCCGACCTCGGATACTCGCTGGCGACCACCCGGTCCTCCTTCGACCACCGGGCCACCGTCCTGGCCGGCGGCCGGGACGAACTCCTGGCCGGGCTCCAGGCGCTCGCCGAGGGCCGTACCGGGCCGCGCGTACTGCGCGGCGAGGCCACCGCCCGCAGCCGGAAGACCGCGTTCCTGTTCTCCGGCCAGGGGGCCCAGCGTCCCGGCGCCGGACGCGAACTGCACGCCGCGCAGCCCGTGTTCGCCCGCGCCCTGGACGAGGTGACCGCCCGCTTCGACCTGGAACTCGACCGGCCGCTGCGCGACATCCTGTTCGCGGACGAAGGCACCCCCGAGGCCGCCCTGCTCGACCGCACCGACTACACCCAGCCCGCCCTGTTCGCGATCGAGGTGGCCCTCTACCGGCTCGTCGAATCCTGGGGCCTGCGCCCCGACTTCGTCGCCGGGCACTCCATCGGCGAGATCGCCGCCGCCCACGTGGCGGGAGTGTTCTCCCTGGACGACGCCTGCGCCCTGGTGGCGGCACGCGCCCGGCTGATGGCCGCACTTCCCGGCGGCGGGGCGATGGCGGCCCTCCAGGCGACCGAGGACGAGGTGCGCGACCGCATCGCCGGGGTTTCCGCGGGGGCCGGGGGCGAAGCGGTGTCGGTGGCCGCGGTGAACGGCTCCCGGGCCGTCGTCGTCGCAGGTGACGAGGGCGCCGTGGACCGGATCGCACGGTCCTTCGCCGACGCCGGCCGCAAAACTAGGCGTTTGCGGGTCAGCCATGCATTTCACTCCGTGCACATGGACGCCATGCTCGACGACTTCGCACGGGTGGCCCGGGGCATCGCCTACACCGCCCCGAGCCTGCCTCTGGTGTCCAACGTGACCGGGGCGCCGGCCGACGCCGAGCTGGTGTGCACCCCCGACTACTGGGTGCGGCACGTGCGCGAGACCGTCAGGTTCGGCGACGGGCTGCGTGCCCTCGCCGACCGCGGCGTCACCCGCTTCCTCGAACTCGGCCCGGACGCCACCCTGTCGGCCCTGGCCCAGGACGCCGAAGACCCGGGACGAGCCGCCGCGGTGACCGCCGTACCGGTCCTGCGCAAGGGGCGCGGCGAGCAGGACACCCTGCTGTCCGCCGTCGCCCGGCTGCACGTCGAGGGCTGCGCTCCGCACTGGCCGTCCGTCTTCGCGGGCTCCGGAGCCCGCCGGGTGCCGCTGCCGACGTACGCGTTCCAGCGCGAGCGGTACTGGGCCCACCGGAGCCCGGCCCCGGCCGCGGAGGCGGCCGCCACCTCCGTCGGAGCCGTCGGAACGGACGACGCCTTCTGGTCCGCCGTACGCTCCGAGACCTTCGACTCGCTCGCCGGAACCCTCGACGTCGACAGCGACGCGCTGTCCAAGGTGCTGCCCGCTCTCGACGACTGGCGTCGCCGCCGCACCGAGGAGACCGTCGTCGACGGCTGGCGCCAGCACATCACCTGGCAGCCGCTCCCGACCACCGTGAACCGCACCACGGCCCCCGCGGGCACCGCGAACCGGGCCGCTGCGCCCGCAGGCAGCGGCAGCCGTACGGCCACGCCCCCGCTCGCCGGGACCTGGCTCGCCGTCCTGCCCGCCCCGCGCGCCGCCGACCCCTGGACCGAAGCGCTCCTGGACGGCCTCGGCCCGGACACCGTCCGTTTCGAGATCGACCCGGAAACCGACGCCGACCGGGAAGGGATGGCCAAGCGCCTCAGCGAACCGGCCGCCAGGGGGCGCGAGTTCGCGGGCGTCGTCTCGCTCCTCGGCTTCGAGGGGACCGGCCTTGCCCTCGACGGGACCGGCGGGGTCCCGCCGGGCGTGGCGCTGACCGCCACCCTGCTTCAGGCCCTCGGCGACGCCGGGCTGACCGCACCCCTGTGGTGCGTCACCCGGGGCGCGGTCGCCGTGGTCCCCGGAGAGCCCGTACCGGGGCTCGCCCAGGCCGCCGTCTGGGGCCTGGGCCGGGTCGCCGCCCTGGAGTACCCGCAGCGCTGGGGCGGCCTGATCGACCTGCCGGCCGCTGTTGCCGGTGACACCGCCGACGCCGCCGCCCTGGACCGGCTGGCCGCGTTCCTCGCCGCACCGGACGGGGAGGACCAGGTCGCGATCAGGTCCGGCACGCTCCACGGCCGCAGGCTGAGCCCGCTGCCCGCCACCCGTACGTCCGCGACCCCGGCACCCACCCGGGACACGACGGCCGCGGGCCCGGCCGGGCGCTCGGCCGCCCCGGCCCCCACCCGCGCCTGGGACCCCGAGGGCACCGTCCTGATCACCGGCGGCACCGGCGCCCTCGGCGCGCACGTCGCCCGCCGCCTCACCGACGCCGGAGCCCGCCACCTGGTCCTGCTCAGCCGCAGCGGCCCGAACGCGCCCGGCGCCACCGCCCTGCACGCCGAACTGACCGAAGCGGGCGCCGAGGTCACCCTCGTCGCCTGCGACGCCGCCGACCGCGAGGCGCTGACCGGCGTCCTCGCGGCCATCCCCGACCGGGCGCCGCTGACCGCCGTGATCCATGCCGCGGGCGTGCTCGACGACGCGGTCATCGACCGCCTCACCCCGGACCGGTTCGCGGGCGTCTTCCGCGCCAAGGCCACTTCTGCGCTGCTCCTCGACGAACTCACCCGGGACCTGGACCTGGCGGTGTTCGCCCTCTTCGCCTCGGCGTCGGCGTCCGTCGGCAACCCCGGCCAGGGCAACTACGCGGCGGCCAACGCCGTGCTCGACGCCCTCGCCGAACAGCGCCGTTCCCGCGGCCTCGCCGCCACCTCCCTCGCCTGGGGCGCCTGGGGCGGTGCGGGCATGGCGGTCGGCGACCGGGCGGCCGGGGCCGCCCAGCGGGCCGGCATCCGGCCCCTGGACCCGGACCTGGCGGTCACGGCACTGCGCCGCGCGGTGATGGAGCCCGAGCCGCTCACCGTCATCTCCGACGTCGATCCCGCCCGGTTCGTCCGCGCCTTCACGGCCGTACGGCCGAGCAGGCTGCTCGCGGGCTTCACCGTGCCGCAGGCACCGGACGCGCCGGCCGCGGCGGAGGTCCCGCGGCAGCGCGCCGAACTGGCCGCGCTCTCCGGGGCCAGGCGCGGGCCCGCCGTGCTCCAGCTCGTACGCACGCTGGCCGCCGAGGTCCTCGGGCTGGGCGGAACCGCGGCGGTCGGCGCGGAGAAGGCGTTCCGCGACCTCGGGTTCGACTCCCTGGGCGCCGTGGAACTCCGCAACCAGCTCACCGCCGCCACCGGCCTCGAACTGTCCGCCACCCTCGTCTTCGACCACCCCACCCCCGCCGAACTCGCCGAGCACATCGCCCGGCGGCTGGACCCGGCGGCCGACGAGGACGCGGCCGGGCCCCAGGACGTCGACCAGGCACGCCTCCAGGCCCTGCTGGCGTCGGTCTCCGTCGCCCAGCTGCGCCGCATCGGCGTACTGGAACCGCTGCTCGAGCTCGCCGCCGAGACCGCCCGGGACGAAGACCACCCCGGCGGCGGTGCGGGCGAGGAAGCCGCCTACGCCGACTCCATCGACGCGATGGACGTGGACGCACTGGTCCAGGCGGCCCTCGGCACGACCGCACCCCACCCGGATTCCACCCCCACGACCCACCCCACGTCCCACCCCGCGTCCGGCCCCACGGCCGGACCGGCCCAGCACGCCGAACCGCAGGACTGACGGAGCAGACGGAGCAGAACATGGCCACGCCCACGCCCCACGACAAGGTCGTCGAAGCGCTCCGGTCCTCGATGAAGGAGACCGAGCGGCTGCGGCGCCAGAACCAGAACCTGGTCGCCGCCGCCACCGAGCCCATCGCCGTCGTGGCGATGAGCTGCCGCTACCCGGGCGGAGTCCACTCGCCCGAGGACCTGTGGGACCTGGTCGCCTCCGGCACCGACGCGATGTCGGACTTCCCGGCCGACCGGGGCTGGGACCTCGACGCCCTGCGCGGCGCCGGAGTCGACGCGCGCGGCCACTCCGTGAGCCGGGGCGGCGGGTTCCTCGACGACGTGGCCGGCTTCGACGCCGACTTCTTCGGCATCTCACCCCGCGAAGCCACTTCCATGGACCCCCAGCAGCGGTTGCTGCTGGAGACCTCCTGGGAGGCGTTCGAGCGGGCCGGGATCGACCCGTCCCGGCTGCGCGGCAGCCGTACCGGCGTCTTCATGGGCACCAACGGCCAGGACTACGCCTATCTGCTCGTCCGCTCCCTGGACGACGCCACCGGCGACATCGGCACCGGCATCGCCGCCAGCGCCGTCTCAGGGCGGCTCGCCTACCAACTGGGCCTGGAAGGGCCCGCCGTGACCGTGGACACGGCGTGCTCCTCCTCCCTGGTCGCCCTGCACTGGGCGGTCCAGTCCCTGCGGGCCGGCGAATGCTCCCTCGCCCTGGCCGGCGGCGTGAACATCATGTCCACACCCGGCTCCCTCATGGAGTTCAGCCGACAGGGCGGGCTCGCGGGCGACGGCCGTTGCAAGGCGTTCGCGGACGCCGCCGACGGCACCGGCTGGTCGGAGGGCGTGGGCGTACTGGCCCTGGAACGCCTCTCGGACGCGGTACGCAACGGGCGCCGCGTCCTCGGTGTCGTACGGGGCTCCGCCGTCAACCAGGACGGAGCCAGCAACGGCTTCACCGCGCCGAACGGTCCTTCCCAGCAGCGGGTGATCCGGCAGGCGTTGGCGGCTGCCGGGTTGTCGGCGGCGGATGTGGACGTGGTGGAGGGGCACGGTACGGGTACGCCGTTGGGTGATCCGATCGAGGCGCAGGCGTTGCTGGCCACGTACGGGCGGGAGCGCGGGCCGGCGGGCGTGCCGTTGTGGCTGGGGTCGGTGAAGTCGAACATCGGGCACACGCAGGCCGCCGCGGGTGTGGCCGGTGTGATCAAGATGGTGATGGCGATGCGGGCGGGTGTGCTGCCGCGCACCCTCCACGTCGACGCGCCCTCGCGTCACGTCGACTGGACGACGGACGGCGTGCGGCTGCTCACCGAGGCCACGGAGTGGCCGGCCGGTGAACGGCCGCGACGGGCAGGCGTGTCCTCGTTCGGCATCAGCGGGACGAACGCCCACGTCGTGCTGGAGGAAGGCCCGGCACAGCAGCCGCCCGCCGAGCCGTCCGCCGCGCCCTCGACCGCGCCGGCAGCCACGCCGTGGCCGGTCTCGGGGAAGTCCGCTGCCGCGCTGGACGCGCAGGTGGAGCGGCTCTCGGCGGTGACGGGGTCCGCGCTCGACGTGGGTTTCTCGCTGGCGGCTTCACGGGCGGACTTCGCGCACCGCACGGTACTGGTGGACGGCGTCGAGAGCGCGCGGGGAGAGGCCGAAGAGCGTTCGCTCGCGCTGCTCTTCTCCGGACAGGGTTCGCAACGTCTCGGCATGGGGCGCGAGTTGTATGCGCGTTTCCCGGTGTTCGCGGCGGCTTTCGACGCGGTGTGCGCGGAGTGGGACGTGCCGGTGCGGGAGGTGGTCTGGGGCGAGGACGCCGACGCGCTGAACCGGACGCAGTTCGCGCAGGCGGCCCTCTTCGCCGTGGAAGTGGCGCTGTTCCGGCTCGTCGAGTCGCTGGGTGTGCGGCCGGACTTCGTGACCGGGCACTCGGTGGGTGAGATCGCCGCCGCGCACGTGGCGGGGGTGCTGTCGCTGGCCGACGCCTGCGCGCTGGTGGCCGCCCGCGGTCGCCTGATGGAGGCGCTCCCGGAGGGCGGCGCGATGCTCGCCGTTGAGGCCTCGGAGAGCGAAGTCCTGCCGCTCCTGGACGATTTCGTGTCGTTGGCGGCGGTCAACGGCCCGTCGGCCGTGGTCGTCTCGGGCGCGGAGGCCGGTGTGGAGGCGGTACGCGTCCACATCGAGGGGGCGGGCCGGCGGACCACCGGGCTGCGTGTTTCGCACGCGTTCCATTCGCCGTTGATGGATCCGATGCTGGAGGAGTTCCGTGCGGTGGTGTCGGGGCTGTCGTTCTCGGCTCCGGAGATCCCGATGGCTGTGGACGGCGCGCTGGTGTGCGATCCGGAGTACTGGGTGCGGCATGTCCGGGAGACCGTGCGGTTCGCCGACGGTGTCGGTGCGCTGGTCGCGCATGGTGTGGATGCTTTCCTGGAGTTGGGTCCGGACGGGACGTTGTGCGCGCTGGCGCGGTTGACGGTGGACGCGGTGGATGCCGGGGAGGTCGTGACTGTTCCGGCGTTGCGCAAGGGCCGGGGTGAGGAGGGCGCGCTGGTCGACGGGCTGGCGAAGCTGTACTGCGCGGGTGTGGGGGTGGACTGGGCGCGCTGGTACGACGGGACGGACGCGCGGGTCGTGGACCTGCCCACGTACGCCTTCCAGCACGAACGCCACTGGCCCGCGCTCATTCCTGACACGGGAGATGTGACGGCGGCTGGTCTGATCGCCGAGGCACATCCCCTGCTCGGGGCGGCGCTGCCGCTCGCCCAGTCGGAGGGCGTGGTCTTCACCAGCCGTCTCTCGGCGCAGGCCCAGCCCTGGCTGGCCGGGCGGACGACACCCAGCGCGACCCTGCTGGAACTGGCCCTCCGCGTCGGTGATCACGTCGGCTGCGACCAGGTCCAGAGCCTGGTGCACACCCTGCCCCTGACGGTGCCCGTGGACGGCAGCGTCGTGGCGCAGGTGCGAGTGGGGGAGCCCGACGCGTCCGGAGCCCGAACGGTCGCCTTCTTCTCCCGGATGGACGGGCCCCGGGTGGACGGGCCGCCGGGCGACAGGCTGGACAACACGGTCTGGACCGAGCACGCGACCGGTGTACTCGTCCCCGCCGCCGACCGGCCACCGGTGGGCGTCACCGGGGACGAGGTGGAGTGCGTGCTGTCGGGTGAGGTGGCGCGGGAGGCGGATCGGTTTGGTCTGCATCCGGCGTTGCTGGCGGAGGTGGTGCGGGAGGTCGTGGGGGAGCGGGAGTGGGTTCCTGTTTCCTGGCGTGGTGTGACGCTGCATGCGGCGGGTGCGTCGGTGGTGCGGGCGCGGATCGGTCGTGCGGCGGAGGACTGTGTGTCCCTGCTGCTGGTGGATGCCGCAGGTGAACCGGTGCTGTCGGTGGCCGAGTTGGTGCTCGGCACTCCGGTGGAACCGGTGCTGCCGGCGGGAGCACCGGACAGCGACGGGTTGTTGCGTGTGCAGTGGGTGCCGGCGGACGTGTCGGGGGCGGTCGGGTCTGCTGGGGCTGTTGAGTCACTTGGTGCGGCCGGGCTCGATGACTCGTCGTTGACGGTGTTCCCGGTCGAGGGCGGGGATTCACCCGAGGCGGTGCACGCGGCGTGTGGTCGCGTGCTGGCCGAGGTGCAGGAGTGGCTGACGAAGGAGCGGCCCGAGCACGCCCGCCTGGCCGTTGTGGTGCGGGGCGACCTCGCCGGTGCCGCTGTCACCGGTCTGGTGCGGGCTGCGGAGTCGGAGAATCCGGGCCGGTTCCTGCTGGTGGAGGCGGAAGGCGAGTGGCCGGCTCCGGCGGTGCTGGCGGCAGGCGAACCGCATGTGCGGGTCTGCGACGGAGTCGTGTACGTGCCCCGGCTGGCCGCACTGGGAGCGGACGCGCCCTCGCTGGAGCCCTCGGCTGGCTCGCACCCGTCTCCGTGGGGGTCTGGGACGGTGTTGGTGACGGGTGGTACGGGTGGTCTGGGGCGTGAGGTGGCCCGGCATCTGGTGGCGGTGCATGGGGTGCGGAG
>NZ_JBVIUQ010000004.1:0-353863 GCF_055596485.1 Streptomyces sp. NPDC039736
ACGCCAACCCGCCAACTACCTGGCCTTTCTCGGCCTCGCCGCAGCTCTCTGCTGCTACAAGCGGCTCCTCCGACTCACCACATAGGACACCGTCTAAGAGCCCGGATGGACCGATCCTTGGTCTCTCTACTGATGCGTTCTCTACCTTCGTAGCCAGCGTCAAGACAGGCAAGTTCGACGTCATCTGAGTGGCTGCGCTTCGCGCTTCCACGCACGAGACCCCGCCACCCGTTCTCATCCCGGGTGTCGGGGTCTCTCGTCGTCCTGGTGCAGCTCGTCACGCGGCGACAGACTCCAGCTCGGACCAGTGCACGAACGGCGTGCTCGCGGGGACCAGCCGGCCGGTTTCGGTGGAGCGCTCCCACTCGTACATGCCGATCAGTTCGCGCGTGACGAGCGTGCGTACGACCATGCGGAACCGCGGAACACTCGGGGCCAGGAGTCGGGCCGACATGGCGGTGTACGTGTGCAGGGCCCGGATTAACTGGCCTTCAGTGTTGATGACGTCGGGGGTGTCCGGGTAGGCCGGGCCGGCGGGCCTCCAGCCCCAGGAACCCGCCCCGGTGCGGGTGTAAATCTCGATGCGGTGCAGCACGTTCGGAACCACTTTCTCGCCTTGTCCCCCACTTGGGAGGGGTGGACGGCAGCTCCCCCACAACCGTCCACCCCCGTTCTGCCTAGTGCTTAGCCCCAGTCGCTGTCATTGAGCACGTGCGGTGCGGGCTGTACCAGCTCGGCCGACGGAGCCGGGGCGGGCTCCGACGTTGCAGCGTGGGCGGTACCGACTCCACCAAGGACGACGACCAGAGCGGCAGCTACCCCTACGGCGGTACGGCGAGCGATTTGCATAAGCGGCATGTTGAACTCCCTTACGTATCAGGCAAGTTGCGTCTTGTAACTAAAACCGGATGCGTGATTCCGGATGTGCGGATTCGCGAAAACCCCACATCACACCCCACCTACCCATGATCAACAACGGCGCGCACCTTTAAGAGTGTTGACGCCCTGGTGACACTCCGTAGGCTGCCCTGCACAACCAACCCCGAACAAGCGTCCGAGGGGTTGCGAATCGACACCCGAAAATATTCAGGGGGCATAGTGGACGAGACGGAGATAGACACCAAAAACCGGACAGCCGTAGCGCTTACGGCAACCGCACACGCACTTTGGGCCAGGCTCAAAGCCGGCGAGACTGCCCCCGAGGGCGAACCGGGTCTAGACGAGCTGGTGTCGCTGGAGTTGGCGCAGTGGGACCCCATCCTGTCCGCCTGGTCTGAAGCGGACCCCGCACGGGCTGGACGAGTCTTCCGAGAACGCGAATTCACGACGATCAGGGCAGCCCTAGAGCGGGTCCACTCATTCTCGGCCCTACTCGAAGAGTCGGGAAGGGAGACATCCGGCGGACTAGAGGGAGTCGAATTTATTGACGAACACCAAGCCGTCACAATCTCAATCAGCCAAGCCGTGCGCGAGGCGACGTACCGCCTATCGACTTCACAGCCAAACGAGCGGAAACGCGAGGTTCTAGACCGAGCACTACCACGCGACATTGAAACCCTCAAAACGAAAAGAATGCGCGTTCTCTATCAGGACAGCGCACGGAGCCGCATTGCGGAGCGTGAATATGTCGCTGCGATCACCGCGCACGGCGCAGAGGTTCGCACTACCACGGGGCAGTTCGAGCGCATCATAAGCGTTGACGACGAGATCGTTTACATTATGGACGTCACAAGGGACGACGACCATAAACCAGCTATCCGCATTACTAACCCTGGCCTACGCGCTTTCATTCTGCGTGTATATGAGCAGCAGTGGAATCGTGGCATTCCCTGGCTCGGGGAAGCCCCCACCGGAAGCGGCGGTGAAATGACCGACCGAATGCGCATCATCGCACAGCGACGGTGGGATAATGTCCCGCTGAAGAACATTGCGCGCGAGGTCAATGCGAGCGTGACCACTGTGCACGGGGACCTAAAGAAACTCTATGATCTAGCAGGGGCAAAGAGCGAAATGCAATTCGGTTCCTGGTGGGAGTCGCAAATACGGGAGACGTGACCGTTCGGACCGTACTTCCGTCTTTTGCTTGATTGCCCTGTGTCTTGCCGTGCCGGAATCAGCCCCTCGCCGGCGCGGCGGGTCACGGTGGCTATGGTGCGCCCCGTGCTGTCCCGTACGTGCACGTCCAGGAGGGGGCCGCGCCGGGTTAGCTCGATGATCCCGCCCTCGCGGGTGTACCACGTGATCATGCGCCTGCACCTGCCTGGTAGAGCGCGCGGAACCGGGTCTTCCCCTTAACTCGCGCTTGCTTCACCTGGTAGGGGGTCGCACCCATGTCATCGGCTAGCACCTCGTCAGACTCGTTCGAGTAATCGCCGACCGGTGAAATTCCGTGATCCGCTTTCAGTACGTGACGCTGCCGGGTGCTCAACTGCCCCAACACCTTATGGACTTGCTCGCTGATGATGCGCCGGCGGTGCTTGGCAATATCCGCCGACTCCACCAATTCCAATGGCATTGCAACTTCCCGAGCTATCACGTCTCCGAGGGTGAAGTTTTCACCGTGTCTCGCGTGGTCAAATGGCCGGTCCAGCGAGTCCATTCCAAGCCAGGAAAGACGGGCAGCGTACGCAAGTTCGGGTTTCAGTTTGTCGGTTCCTCGCTCGTCAGACATTGCGATCTTCTCTGCTTCGTACGGGTCTCCGCCTGCCAGGATCAGCGCTTGTTCAAATCGCTTCGCGGTGTAAACGCTTACTCCGGGGCGCGACGCTTCTCGACGTGCATCCGCCATGGCCCGAGAAGTCTGCCGGTCTATATGCGACATGAACTGTGTGGGTTCGTCTCCGGAAAATTCACCTATTGACTCCCATGCGGCGATGCGCCCCACCTGTGCGAGGTCTTGCGCTAGGTCGTCGTCGACCCGCCCTTGAACTCGTGCGTGATAAATGGCGCGGCTCATAACGAACGGTTCCAGTTCCCGCACCAACTCGGCGACTGCCGAAAGATCGTTCTCTTTCGCTGCGGAAATGAGTTCTGCGGTCAGATGTGTCATATCCGTTTGCTCCACTGTTTCAAGAGGCACGCAAGAATGCCCCGTCTCGGATTAGCAGGACGGGGCTTGTGGTGCTGCCTTGTCGCTGCGTGGCACTGAATTTAGAGATCGGACACCACGGCAACAATGGCCATGAATGGGGCATACGTGGGCACGTGTGGGCTAGGTCTCGGGACCGACACCCGCCCGTTATCAAAAGTGATGCTGCGTGATCTCTGAACACGGATTAACTACGGGAAGTAGCCGATTCGGAATGACTGCTACCGCATCACGTGCGAATCGGAACCTTTTCCCGTACAACCTTTTCCCGTCTCAGTAGTCGACCCCGTCTCAGTAGTCGGCCCCGTACAGGGACCCCCATGACCGGCCCCCGATCTCCGCATCCGCAGTGATGGGCACCCCGTACAGGGGGAACGTCATGCACTTCTCGAACTCGCGGGCGACGTCGGCAGCTTCGTCGGCCGGGGCGGACGCCAACAGCTCGTCATGGATCGGCAAGCGGCAATGATCAAGGAGACCGGCGGACTCGGCGTTCAACATGGCTTGCCCGAGGACATCTCTCGCGACGCTCTGACAGGCGTAGTTGACTACGGCGTACGTCCGGTCACGGTCCAGCGGCAGCCGGCGACCGGTGGCGGAGACGAACACCATGCCGTTCGCATACGCCTGCCGTTGCCACTTGCTCGCTGCCCGTTTGATCTCTGGGAACGCACGGTCGTAGGCGACTAGAGCCCTTTCAATCTCGTGTTCCGGTGCCCCCGTTTGGCGCGCGATCGTCACCCGACCACCGCCGTAGACCTTTCCGAACCCTGCCCCCTTGAACACCTTCCGGTCTTTCGGGGTCGCAGCGTCGCCCTTAATGAGACGAGCGGTGTACGTGTGGACGTCGAACGTGTCGCCCCCGCTGATGAACCCCTCTTTCATCCGCCGGACGTCCGCGAGGGCAGCGAGGACCCGCATTTCAATCGCCTGAAAGTCGGTGGAGATCATGACGTGTCCGGGCTCGGCGACGATTGCCCGCCTGATCACGTGGTCACCCGAGGGGAGTTGTTGCAACGGCGGACCCGAAACGCTCATGCGCCCCGTACGGGCCTGTAGCGGGTTGATGCTCGCGTGAATACGTCCCGCCGCACTGAGACCGCTAACGAACCGCTCGGCGTAGTCCCCGCCCCATTTCGCGGCACGCTTCGCCCGTAGCACGGCATCCGCGAGCGGGTTGGGTTCACGGGCCCCGATGCGCTGCCAGTCCCGGTCAAGGTCGGCGAGCGGCAACAGGACGGCTTTGTCTGTCTTGATGTTCCCGGAGTCGGTGCGTTCGGTAAGGGTTTCGCCCATGCCGGCGAGCGCTTCGGCCACTTGTGCCGAGCTGCCGACTTTGGCCACGCCGTAACGCGCGGCTACAGCACGGAACTTGTCGGCTTCAACGGCCAGACGCTCGGCGAGCGGTTCCGCATATTCCTGGTCGACGAGTAGTCCCCGCCGTTGCATCACGGCGCACATGCGGGCTATCTCGTGCTCGTACTGCACCAGCTCGGGACGCACACCGAGCCGTGCGAGTTCACGCCGTAGGACCGGTTCGAGCCGGGCCGTGAGGATGACGTCAAGTCCCGCGTACAGGAGAAAAGTTGGCTCGGTAAGGGGTATGCCCGCCCACCCGGTTTCTTTCGTCAGTCCGTGGGCTCTGAAGACGCTTTGCAGCCCCGCTTGGGTGTCCGGGGCAGTCGGGTCTACCCACCGGGCGGAAAGGGGCTTCAGGCCCGTTCCTATGCCCCCCTCGGACTGTTGCCGGGGGTCAATCAGGGCCGCGAGTATTCGTGTGTCGGTGCTCCGCGGGGCAAGGGATTCCAACGGGATGCCGGCGTGCTGGTCCAGGACGAGCCAGTCAAACCCCGCGTTGTGGATCAGGACTTGCCCGCAGCGCTGGACGGCTTCCCGTGCGTGCCGCGCGTGCTCGCCCCCGCGCTCGTACAGCAACACCCATGCGTCGTGTGCGTCCCCGAGCTGGACCGTGCGGAGCCGGTACCCGGGCCGGTAGACGTCGAGCCCGGTCGTCTCGGTGTCCAGGGCGACCGGCCCCCGCTTGCTCGCTCGGTCCAGCCATTCGCGGAACTGGTCCAGGTCCTCGGCGGTCTCGGGTACGTGCACGGTGACCCGGTCGCCGGCTATGTCGTGTCGGAACTCTCTCAATGCTCCCCCTACAGCAAAACGGGCCGCCCACCCGGTGGGGTGGACGACCCGTGTATGTGGTCTGTTCAGTTGGCGAAGATTCCGGGGCCGGTGGCGTCCGAACTTTCGTCGGCGTATCGGAGACCGACCAGGGCAATGCCCGTCTTAGTCTTCTTCCTTCCTATCCCGCGTTCTTCCATGGCGTCGTAAAAGGTGCGGCGGGTCCAGCGTTCCCGCTGCGGCAAGTTTTCGTCCTCGGCCCATTCCAGGTACGAATTGAACGCGTCGGTTCCGGGCATCACGTGTGACTCGTTGGCACGGTCCAGAACACCGGGAAAGAATCCCGCTAGCTGGTCGCTGGTCTGCCGGTATTCGGCACTTGCCCCGGTGATTTCCGGCGGGTCCTGTAGACCGCTCCGATACCACTGGACAGCCCCGCGCACGGCCCATGCGGCAATACCCTCGGCTTCGGAAAGTAGCTTCTTGTCTAGGTGATGGTCCCGTTCGCGGGGTGCGAAGTAGCGTTGAAAGGGGAGCAACTTGACGCGTCGCCAAAGCCCCTCATCCTGCGACTTGAACTTAGGTTTGTGATTGGTGGCAAGCATCAACAGGAATGACGGCTTAAACTCAAAGAACTCTCGGTGAAGATATCGAGCGTTAATCATGTCTGTTCCGGTGACCCGCTTTAGGATCGCTTCGGACATAGCTTTTCCGGACTCGCCCTCGGACGCCATGACGAGCCGGGCACCGCGCAATGCCGCAATGTCGTTCGGGATGCCGCCACTTCGGCGCTCCTCAAACGTGCTGAACGCCGTTGTACGCGAGATAGACCGGAATACCGACGTGAGGGTGTCCACCAGAACGGATTTCCCGTTGGCTCCCTTGCCCCACATCACGCAAAATGATTGCTCGGTGGCGTGGCCGGTAATGCCATATCCGATCATGCGTTGCATGTATGCGGGCATGGCGGACATGTTGGGGAACACTTCGGTGAGAAAGGATTCCCAACGGGGGCACACCGCATCGGGGTTGTAGTCGATATCGAGTGCGTACGTCAGTAGGTCGCGCATGTCGTGCGAGCGGATGCGGCCGGTCTGGAGATCCACCGTGCCGTTCCGGAACGCAAGCAGGTCCGGGCGGTTGTCGAAATCCGCAGCGTCGACCAGTACCGAGGGAACCGACTTGAGTTCCTTCATGAGCGCGTCGATGCGGGACGACATGGTGAACCCGCGTGCCGCTTGGGTCTGGCCGGCGAGGACGAGAGCGGCCCCCATGCGGTGGATCTCCTGCCGTACCCGGGTGTCCGAGCGCACCCACACCGAGCCGTCCCACGTGAAGTAGCCGAGCCCCGCCGCGTACCGGATGCGGCCCCCAACCCATGCGGTGAGAGCGTGCGCGTTCATGGCGTCCGACTCTCCGAGCTGCCCAACGAGCCGGGCCAGGATTTCGGCAGCTTCGGCCCCCTGGTCCCGCGTGACCGACTCGGCCCCCGTGCGTTCGGCGAGTTCGGCGGAACGAGCTTCGGCCATGACGTCCGCGGAGTCCCGCACGGGGCGGGCAGTGCGTACCGCGCGGTGCAGCTCGTCCGCGAAGCCCTCGGGGTCCCGTTCGCGCCAGTCGGTGAGGTCGTCCCCGTCGTGCGGGATGTGGAGCCGCAGCGTGGTGACACCGTGCTCGGCGAGACCAGCCGCGAGCGTCGTGGAGAAACCGTTGCCCGCTGTGTCGTTGTCACCAGCAAGGATGACGAGCCGTCCCGCGAGACCGGCCGCGAGTTCGGCCACCAGCTCGGGCGAGTTGGCGAGGGACGCACCGCGAATCGCTACAGCGTCATAGCCGCACGCAACGGCCGTGAGAGCGTCCCCAGGCCCCTCGGTGACCAGGACTGTGCCGTACCCACCGGCACCCACGAAAACCCCGTACGGGGTCCAGCGATACCCGCGCGGGTTGGCGAGGGACAGCCACCGTGCCGGGCAGTCCCCGGAAAGGTCCCGCCCCTGTAGCCCTCGGGCCACAGCGTCGAATCCGTACAGCGGGACAGTCAGGCGAGGGTGTGCACGGTAGCCCCGGGAAAGGTGGGTGAAGCCCTCGCCCTGGTCGCCCTGGTCGACGCCAACCCCGAGTTCGGCAGCCGCCTCAAAGGTGAGTCCGAACCGCTCGGCGAGGTACTGCCGTGCCCGTGCTGCCCACTCGTCGGAGTAGTCAGCGAGGGCAAGCGACGTACGGTCGACATACGCCGCAAGTGCAGCCACCTGCCCGACGGGGACCAGCTCGGGCCGTTCCGCGGTAACGGTGTTTCCCGGGCCGGCGACGTCGAACAAGTCGGACCAGCCGAGCCGCACGGCCTTGATGACGTCCTCGGTACGGCAGCCGGCGCGACACGTAAGCCGAACCTTGTTGTCCTCGCCCCGCCATATCCGCAGCGACGGACGCGAGTCCTGGTGGGCGGGGCATCGAGCCGAATACCCGCCGTCCTGGTGCTCGTCGACGGAGCCGAAGCGTGCGAGTAGATCAGCGAACAGCACGCGGCACCCCCGTCCCGTGCATGTCCGCGAGTAGCCGCGCGAACTGGTCGACGGTGGTTGTCAGGTACCACCGGCCAGTGTTGAGACCCCGCAGCGAAGCCGCGAAGTTGTACCGCTCGAACATGGCGCGCGAGGACAGACCGAGGGCTGTACGTGTCCGAGTCCACGTACGTACGTCAAAATGCACACGTCCCGCCCCGACCCCGAGCCCGCGCGTCTTGTGGACGACGACACCGAACGGGAAGCCGGCGTGACGTGCCTCGATGCGGGCTTGCCGCAGCCATGTCGGGACAGCCGGCGTGCGCACGTCTTTACACTCCAGGACGAACGGGGCCGCGTGCACGTCGCCTACGTCCGCCCATCCTTCCTGTGCCGCACGGCGGACGTTCCGGGGCTCCCACGGGTCAAGGAACCGCCCGCTCTCGTCCACCAGCCCGAGGGACGAGTTAAGGAAGTCCCGCACCCGTGATTCCCACTGTGTCCCACGCTGCTTATTCGGATTCGCCATTGATCCCCCGTGCTCGCTGTATGTCGGCTCCGCGCCGTATCGCTATGGACATGGCGTGCGCGTACCGCACCCAATCCGGCCGTTGCTCGTATCCGTCGACCAGGACCAGGACGTCACCGGCCCCGAGCTGCCGCACGTCCCCAAGTGCCGGTGCACTGTGCGCGGTTATGCGTTGTTCCATTCCGCCCCCTTGAAACGGCGGAAGGGCCGGACGGCTCCACTGTGGGATTCGTCCGGCCCTTCCGTGTGTGACCTACTGGTCGCGCTCGCCCGTCACGTCGGGAATGACCAGCCGCACATGTTCCGAACTGATCCACTCCTTACGCAGACTCTTGCGCTTCGCGAATCCGGATTCCGTGCCGGTCGGCTGGATACGCAGCATGGGCCGTAGACGACCGTCGACAAGCCGCGTCGTGACCCGGTCAACAATGGCGTCCGCAAGCCGTACACGGTTCCCCTGCCGTGCCGCATAGGCCACTAGGTCGCCCCGGTACAGTTCCTCGCCCGCATAGTCCGTGACCACGCCCCGCTTACCCATTCGTCCCCCCGTTGATCAGATGGTGAAATGCTGCAAATGCTTGCTGTACAACCACGCCATTACCGAGTGCCTGTAGCTGTTGAGTTCGGGTGAGCCCGTCAACGTCCGTAACCCATCCGTCCGGCAAACCCATCATCCATTCGGCGAACTTGGGGCTAAGTCGGCGTCCGCCCCGAGGGCCGGTCTCGGTCGGAATGGGCGCGGGTCGGGTCAGTCGCTCCCAACGGCGGATTGCGGGCAGATACTCGCCCCACCACTCGGCAGGAGAGGGAGGAAAGTCACCGCTGTTCGCAGATTCATTCCACCCGCCCGCTTCGGGCTCGTCCCCGGTCCGCCCGTCCCGTCCGATGTGGTCGGAGTCGGCAGCAGCGGATTCGGCAGCCGAGCAGCCACACCCGGAAGGAACAAGTACCCGTGCGTGTTCCGGCGGTTCACCGACTCGGGGGTGTCCGTCGCTTTCGGAGTGGGAAAGAGCCGCACCACTTCCGACAGGGGGCGTGCATTCGTCCCGTGCATGTTCGACGCCCCCGACTTCCACTCCCGCACGGTGGGTGTGGGCAACGTCTTGGCCACCACGTCCAGCGAAGCCCCAGACTGCTTCCCGTTCCCCGCTTTCCCGCCCCGCCGGCCGTGACCGTTCGGGCTTACCCCGGTGTCCAGTGTCGGCAGGAAGCGCGCCGTAAAGGAACCACCGGTCTCGTCTGTGCGGGGCGCCCACAGCGGAAGCTCGTAGGCAGACCCACCGGACGTCATACCCGAGCGCGACCAGGTCCCCGAGTACAACGGCCAATCCCCGTGTTCGGATGGCCGATACGTTCTCCAAGTAGATTTCTCGCGGTCGAATGACGCGAGCGGCTTTGGCCACTTCTTTCCAGAGCCCCGAACGCGCGCCATGAATGCCCGCCCCCTCTCCTGCAACGCTGATGTCCTGACACGGGAACCCCGCTGTCAGTCGGGTCACCTTGCCAATGAGTGACGCCCAATCAACAGCCGTCACATCGCCCAAGTTCGGGGCATTGGGATATCGGGCAGCGAGGACGGTTGCCGCGTGCGGAGCATTCTCCGCCACGTATACAACCCGGTCCCCGGTGAGTGCTTCGACTGCCGCCCCGAGCCCTCCATAGCCGGCGAACAACTCAAGAATTGGCATGCGTTCCCCCTGGTCGGGGCCCCGGAGCGTGCTGCCCCGGAGCCCCTTGACGTTCGTCGGTCACTCGGCGATAGCGTCAGACCAGGACTTGAGAACGCGAATTGCGGGCTTGCGATAGCTCACGTCCCGCCCCTTCTTCGTGGTGTACTCCACCAGCTCTAGCGACAGCTCGGCGAGGGCTTCCCCGCCCACCTTGTCGAGAGCGTTTTCAATCTCGTGCAGGACCTCCACCAGCTTCCAAGAACCGGTCTGGAAACGGAAAAGACCGAGTTCGTAATCATCGGCCAGCCGGAACGTTACTGCGATGGACGGACCCGGGCCCCGCTTGGACTTGAATGCCGCCTTACGGTCTTCCATGAGCGTCGGGCACCCGCACGGCTTGCCCCGGTCCTCATCCGGAGAAAGGAACTCCACACCGTCGCAGTGGTGAATGAGGACATTGCCATTCCACAGCTTCATGTCCGAATCAATGGCACCAGCGCCGGCAAGAACGACCTTGACGCGATCCGTGCCAGTGAATATCTCAATGAAATTCTCCGACTTGCTGTCGGTCTCTTCCGGCTGCCCGCCCATGAGCTGTGCGATAGCGGCGGCAACTTCCGGGTCCCCGGTCGACACCTTCCACCTGTCCAGCGCTTCCGGACCGTTGTTTCCCTGAATTCCGGAGTGGAAGCGGCCTACGGTGTCATCGGAAAACGTGCCCTTCGGCATAGCGTCCGGGTCGGTCTCAAAGATACGAATTGCCATGTGTCCCCCTGGTTTTGGGCATGAAAAAGGGCGAGTCATATGTGACCCGCCCTGCTTGTCCTGGTGCTCGTTGTTAGGCTCGGCGCTGTGTCCCCGTCACAAGCCGCCCCACGCTCTTTGCGATAGCCCGACCGAACACGGTCTTACTCAGACCCCGGTCCCACTCAAAGACCCGACGCAGCGTCAAGAACACGTCGAAGATTTCGCGGTCGACGCGAACGGGCTTGAATGTCCAGCCTTCCGGGGTGATGTGGAGAACGGCAGCCCCGTCAAGGTTGGGCATGGGCTCGCTGGTCCCATCCGGGGAAATGAGCCGGTCCGCATGGGCGTAGGCACTCATCTGCAACGCCACATCCGGATACGCGCTCTTGCTGGTCTTCCAGTCGACAATGAGCGTGTGCCACTCGCCGGATTCGTGGTCGGGCGTTCCGTCCTCACCGAGTCGCACCCGGAGAATCGCGTCAAACGAGCCGGCGTACTGGTGCTCGTCGGACCACGCAATATCCTCGGCACTCACCAGCTCGGGGCGGACAGCGTCAAGGAACTCCGCGAAGCCCTTCCGGTACGGCTCTAGGTCCGGGTGCACACGACCGGGAACCTCTCCCCGGATCATGCGTTCAAAAAGGTCGTGCGCGTCCGAGCCGACATTGGCGCGCAGCTTTGTGTACCGGGAATGCGCGTGCCGCAGATAGTCGACGGCCCCTTCTGCGTCCCGCTCTGCGATTGACCGCACAGCGTCGAGATTCTGCACCGCCGTTTCAGCGGTAAGGCGTGCTGCCCAGTAGACAAGAAACGGCTTGGGCAGCATGCCGACCACGGAAGTAACACCGGGCAGCTTTTCGGCGTTATCCGGGTCGATATAGAAGCGCGAGCCCCCGCGCTTGATTGTTCGTACGGTTCCGGGCATAGGTGTCCCCTCGGTGGAATGGGTGGGTGAGTTCAGCGGCGTACGGCGAGACGGTCCGTGAGCTGGTGCAGCTCGGCGAGAGAGCCGGCGTTGTTGAGTACGGCGTCCGCCGGGTAGTCGGCTAGTGCGGTCTCGCTGATGTGCTGCCGCTCGTCCGGGCTCGACGGCTCGTCCTCAATGCCGGGACGCTCAATGCGGACCATGAGAGCCCCCGCGCACCGCAGCGCGTCCAGCTCGTTCGGATGCCGGCAATCCGTGATGACCACGGGCAGCCCCCACCGGTCGGCGGTCGCCACCTTGTCCAGCGCGATGCGAAGCCAGTAATCGGCATCGTCCGCGCGGACGGCTTCCCCGAGCCGCTGCAACGTCCGCCGAACTTCCGGATACGAGCGCTTGGCCCGGTCCCACCCGTACCGGCGCACCAGATCAGACAGCCGAATCGGCAGCGCACCGAGTGCGGTGTTCTCGGCACCGACAATCGGGTCCAGGCGCATGGCGGTTTCTCGCAGCGGGTCCGCGAACGCAACGGGTGTGAATTGGAAGCGCTCAACGAGCCGGCGGGCAGCCGTGTCCTTCCCGGCACCCGCACGGCCCATGAGCGCGACGTGGCGGTAGGTCACGCGTTGGTGCCGCTCTCGTCGACGCCGGCCGCCACGGTCTTGCGGTCCTCGGCGCGCTGGACAGCCTCACCGGTACCGAGCACAGCGGCAGCGAGTCCGAGGATCAGCGCGGACGGCAGCTCGGGGATGTAGTGGACGACCAGGGCGAGACCGGCGACCAGGACGGCGTAGATGCGGGCAGGGTGAGTCTTGACGAACTGCATGGGGTTCCCCTTGTTGCTGTGTGTGAACGGATTGGATTTGCAATCCCGAGCTGGCCCCCGCGGAACGGGTCGACCGTCACGGGACGTGTTCAGGAACGGGGCACGCGCAGTGCGTCCCACTGACGCGGGCCCGGCCATCCGTCGGCGTTGGAACCGGAGTCACCTAGCTTTCGCTGCCACTTCCGGAAGCTCTCGCGGTCGGCGTCCGACCACTGCGGCCCCGGGCCGGTCTTGTACGCGGAACAACCCTCGGCGACGAGTCGCCGGCCCATGGCAGTGATCAGCGGAGAGCGGGGCGAGGACCGGAAGAACTTGTCACCCGGGAACGGGGCGAGGTCACGCGGCGGGTCGTACGCGGGTCGGCCGAACCCGAGCACCACCGCGCGGTTCCGGGTCCTGCGGTAGACCCCGTCACCGTTGCTCTGACTGCCCGAGCTGCCCGCGCTGGTGTTGCCCTCAATCGTGCGGACGGTCTGCCCCGGTGCGCTGTCCTCGGTGACGAGCCCGACGTGATCGGCGACGGGTCCCCCGTCCCACGAAAAGAAGACGACGTCCCCGCGCTTCGCGGCAGCCGTGCGACCGTGCCACTGTCCGCGGGCCTTGAAATGGTTCACGTGGCTCGGGCAATAGGCGAAGTGTCCGACCACGGACGCATTCCCGCTGTCCGCAGCCCACTTGGACACCGCCATGTCGCACCACGGATTGAAGTTCAGCCCGTACCACCGGCCAAAGGTGGTGTCATTGTTTCGCCCTTCCTTGTAGCCGAGTGATGCCGTCGCAGCGCTGATCATTGCGTCTACGGTTCCCATGAATCCCCCTGGTTTTGGGCATGAAAAAGCCCCGCCCGGTAAGCCCGGCACGGGGCTGGTGGTTGTTCTGGTGCTACTGTCCGGCGAGCTTCACCACCGTGAGCCCGGCAGCAACTACGGTCGCTACAGCGGTAATCAGCGCAACGGGAAGAACGAACTTCCCGCGCTCCGACTCAAGACCCCGAATACGGGTCTCGTGATCCTCCAATGTCTCGTCCACGTTCTCCCCTTGCTGTGCAAGCGCGCGCACGTCCTCGCGGGTACCAATGACCTCGCGGTAAATCTCGCGAATCCCTATGTGGACCCCTAGCGGGTCCGGAGTCTCATCCCCCATGAATCCCCCTCTCTATGCGGGCGGGGCCGCTACAGGGTCAACGGGCGGGTCTGGAGACAGCCCGGAATCCGACGGGACCCCGTTCGCCCTGGTCCCGCGCAATGTGAGTGTCTGCGTGATGCGGCCCGAGCTGCCCGACGTTTTAATTCCGATCACCCATGCCAACGTGTCCAGTTGCGCCCCGGTGGTGTCCCGGACCCTCACCACGTCGCCCAGCTCAATACGTGGATCGGGCAGGATCTCTACCGACTGCAACAGCGGGATGGGATACGCCCCGGAGTCCCGCAACGCGTTCGCGAGTGCCTGTGCGGCCGTGAGGGTCTGCACCCACCCGCGAACGTCGTGTTCGTATTCCTGCACCCCGTAGGACCGTTGGCTTTCCGCGTGAATGGCGGATGCCCGGTACGGTGCGGGCTCTCGGTCCGGTTTGATAGTCGACAGAATGGCACCGTGGTAATACACCGTTGCCGTTCCGCGGTTGCGGAGTGAGAGCGTGAGTAGCCCGCCCTCACGGGTCATGTGGGTTTCGACGCTGCGCGGGTCCAGCTCGGTCGTAGCGGCTGCACCAGCTCGGATGACCACCCGGTCAGGCGTGGTCACCGGTGCTCCGCTCTGGAGACACTGCGGGGTGCGCGGGTCCGCTGCGGTCTCCTGAATCGGAATCGTCCGCACCAGGGTCGCCCCCGCCGCAATGGCCGTGCCTGACGCACTGTCTGTCAGATTCTCCGTGCCGGAAGCCCTAACGCTGGTCCAGTCCGCTACGGTCACGGTTACCGCGTTTCGGCATGCGTCGATTTCCTCGGTCAGGGTGAGTGACCCGAGTTCCCGGGCGGACGTCACCGTGATGTCTGCGGCAGTCGGAGCGGTTGCCCATCGGGAGTAGTTCCGCCACCGGAATTGGCCGTTGGGCAGGAACTCGGCCGTGGACAGTGTGGCCCGAGCTATTTCCGTGATGACGTCCCATGCGCTGCCCTTGACGGCAGGGAGCGTGCGGAGAGGGAAAGCGGGACGTGTCAGTGACGCTGTACGCTGCCAGGTTCCCCGTTGGGTTATCTCGGCGGTTGTCGTGGGCCGGGTGGCCGGTGTGGACATTTGAAAACATTCAGCGTGGGCATTGTTGAGCCCGAATCGGACCCGGGTAACCGTCGAATGCTGCATCGTTGGAGCGTCCATAAACCCATCATTGAAAATGAATGGGGTTCCGTTGCCCACTGTGAAAGTGGGTGTAATAGTGAGTCGCCCCGTGCTGCGTACCCACCACCCGACATGCATGGGCCGGTCAACCGGTGTCATTTCAGTCCAGGTCCACACCAAGGACGGATTCTTCGTCGGGTCCGGGTCTGCCCCGCATGATGCGGTCAGAGTGCCTTTTGTGAAATTCGCCGTGAGTGTCAGATAGTTAAAACGACCTTCCACCAGCGACCACGACGAATGAATCTCAACGACCGAATCCCCATGCGGTGGTTTATTCACCGCCCAGAATTCAAACCACAGGCCGGCTGTACGCCCGAAGAGAGGCAGGCTTTCCGGCACGTAGGTTGCTTGATAGGGAGTTCCCCACCCACCCTCGGCAGCACACTCGAACGGCGCACCGGCCTTGTACCACTCACCCCAGCCCCCGGATGTCGATTCGAGATAGCCGATACCGGCGGCAATGCCCCCGTGAAGGGGGACGTACAGCGAACTGTCCGGGCGGGGAGGTGGGCACGTGTGAATGCCCGCGTTCCGTAGCAGATGGTCCACCACCCATTCCGGCGACGCCGCCCACGACGAACCCCACCCGGACGCACGTAGCGCTCCCTCAGGCCGTGGCACCCGGGCCGGCATCCGCAGACGCTCCGCACCGTCGAGCGCGGAGAGCTGGACCAGGTCCCCGCCGGACTCGGCGGACCGAGAGCGGAGCGACCCGCGGAATGCAGGGAGCACAGACCCGACCCCCCACCCATGCACGACCGACTGTCCGGGCCGGGCCAGATCACCGGACGAACGTGGAGCCCATGGCCCGTACAGTGCGGGGGCCAACTGCCCGCCGGTACCCACCAGGGACATACCGAGCTGCGCACTGGACACCCCGGAAAACGCGCGCATGGCGTCCGGCAGATCAGTGCCGTACGACTGATCCAGCGACCACGACTCGACTTGTCTGCTCACGTCTTGCCCACCGAGCCGAGTGGCGTGTGCGGGTTGCCGTTCGCTTGTCTCAAGTGCACTGACTTGGGCGGTAGTTGCTTCCTTCACGGCGTCACCGCCACCAGCTCCAGCCCGATATCCCGGAACTGCCCGTCACCAGACGTGGCCGAGTGCGAATAGCCCGTGATGCTGTACGGCCCGCACCCGTCACCCGGTGGCCGGTCGCCAGAGTTGAGCAGTGCCGCCCGATACCCCAACGCAAGCACCGCCCCGCCCAGTAGCCAAGTCGTCTCTTTGATCTTTACGGACGGCTGCACCGACACCGCACCCACGGGGGCTACGGCTTCCAGCGGTGCCGGAGGGGTCCCGCGCGACGTAGCAACCACCTTTCCCGCACTGTCGAACCAGTTCAGATAGAAACCTTCCGCAAATATCGGTGTTGATATTCCGTAAGGCCACCATGTGATGGGGACTCCCGCGTGAACGGGGAAGCGGGGCATCTTCGCGTGCCATACCCAAGTCAACTCGACCGTCCCCCCGGCAGGGGGCTTAGCAATGAAAATAACCTGGTCTTCAAACGCGCGAGAAACTTCGCCGTATCGCTGGTCAAACGACCATTGTGCAATACCGTCGGCCACCTTTCCGGCCGCTTGCCCGGGGGCGAGCATGTTGCCTGAAAGCGGGTCTAGGACCACTATCGGGCCGACCCCGTCAGTACGGTCCGCAAGCCGGTCCAGATGCGCCACGTCCGCACGCTGCATGGCATCCCACTGGAGTTTGAGCCGGCGAGGGCGAAAGGGTGGCACCCACGTAGTGACACCCCCGTCCAGTGCCCGGAACTCAGACACCCCGAGATCGGGTGACCGGTCGAATGACTTCGCCCCGTCGGTAATTTCCCGGAGTGCACCAGGACGACCAATCCACATGCGGCTACCTCCTTCCCAATACGCGGTTTCCCTGTACCACGGCACGGGCTATTTCTTCGCTGCCGATCTTGACGACGACTTCGGGAACACCGGCCGCACGAATCTCGCGCAGATACCTTTCGAAAGCGTCCTGCCGGGCGTCGTTAGCTCGCGATATAAGAGGCTTGGGTGCCGAGAAAGCGGGAATCTTCGGAACCGTGACCATAGCCTTTAGGCGTGCGTCTAGCGCGTCTTGCTCACGGTCGATTCCCTCAATGATGCCCGGCGGAATCCACCGACCAATCTCATCACGCATAAGCCGCGATGGAGAGTTGATTCCAAGTGCCTTAGCAATCGGTCCCGGGATAATATCCTTCGCCCACCCGAGCAGTTTTCCGGCGAGCCATTTCCCGAGCGCTTTCACTCCCTCCCAGAGTCCGCGCACGAGGTCTTTGCCCTTGTCGACCAGGAGACTGCCGAAATCGCCTAGCGCTTTTCCGATGCGCTGGGGCAGCCCGGTAAGCCATTGGACGAACTCACCGATCTTGTTTACTGCTTGCTTGCTGAAATCCTTGATCCATTTTCCGGCATCACCGAAAGATGAGCCGATTTTCACGACCCACCCGATAGCGTCGCCGATCCAGCCAATCACGGTACCGAGGACGGATATCAGCCCCGAAAAGATGGGGCCGGCCAAATTGACGATAACCGGGATGACAGCACCTAGGATCTTGGCTGCGAGCTGCCCGACCCAAGACACGATGGACGCCACAACCGAAATGACAGGTTGTGCTTTCTGGACCAGCTCGGCGAGCTTCCCGCCTATGAGCTGGACGGCAGGAACAACCCGGGATTGAATGAACTCGGCGAAAGCCGAAATGATCGGCTGCACATTCTCGACAAAGGCCGCGTAGACTTTCATCGCTGCGGGCAGCACGTATTCCGTGAAGATTCTCGCGAGCCCGCTAAGGATGGGCGACAGCGAGCTAGAGATAGCCGACCACAGCGACATAAGGGCCGGTGCGAGTTGCGTGGAAACGACGTTCCACACGCCTTGCAAAGCAGGTAGAACAGTCGTCGTGAATATCGACACCAGCCCGGAAAGGCTCGGCGAGAGTGCGTCACGGACAGTCGACACCAGCCCGACGAGCGATTGCCCGAGCCCGGATATCGACGCACCACCGGAGCCCCCGGAGAAAACCCCGAAAAACCCCGATACGAGTTCCTTACCGGCACTGAGAGCCGGGCCGAACGTCGTACCCAAGAACGAACCGAATGACGTCAGAGCGGGAATGACAGTCCCGCCCATGAAATTCGTTAGGCCGACTTCCAGCCCGCGTTTGAACTGTTCGACTTTCGCGCCCGCGTTGTTATGGAGCGCGTCACCCATCCGTTCGGCAGCCCCGGCAGTATCACCGAGAGCTTTAACCGCAGTAGCGGGATTCAACGCGAAAAGCGCTTGTCCAAGATCCTCGGCCTTAGTTCCGAAAAGTCCGACTGCCGCAGCGTTCCTTTCGGCGGGGTCCTTAATGGCCTTGATGCCGTCTAGGACTTGCTGCAAGCCCTGTCGGGCACCCGCCCCGCCACCAGCTACCTTGCGGGTCATCTCCTCGGCATTCAGCCCGATTGCCTTATAGGCTTCGGCGCTGCTCTTGCTGCCGTCCGTCGCGAGGATTTGAAATTCCTTCAGAGCATCGGCGACCGTATCGGTATCCCGGGCACCCGCTTGCAGACCTTGGGACATGAGCCCCATTGCGTCTTTAGCAGATAGCCCGAGGTCCCGGAATTTGGTGCTGTACTCATTGAAGGTGTCCGCCATGTCGTCGGCGCGCGGACCCATCCGCTGCATTCCAGCGGTGAGGATATCGAGCGCTTCCGTGCCATCCTTCGCTAGACCATTCTTGAGAATCTGCCCGACTGCATTACTGGTCTGGCCTAGGTCCAGCTCGAAGGTGTCGGAAAGGTTGGCGACCTTTCCCGTGATGGATTCAATCTGCGCGTTGGTGGCGTCCGGCGGAAGAATGCCCGAGCGCATCACACCGGATATCGCGGCTGCCGCTTCCTCCACCGAGCCCGTGATGCCATGGGCGTAAAGCTGACCGGCAGTCTTTCCGTACCGGGCGGCTTCCGCCGGCGTACTGCCTAGGGTGGCTTGGATCTTGCCGTCAATGCCACTCTGCGCGAGGGCGTCCCCGAACCCCTTGACCAGGACAGCCATTCCGGCAATGCCCACTGCGGCAAGCCCGCCCTTTAGGACCCCACCCATTTTCCCGGTGAAGCCCTCGCCGGCTGCCTGCCCACCCTCGGCCCCCGCGGAAGCCGCAGGACCCGTTATCTGCCTTTCCAACTCGCCCGCGAACCCCGCGACTTCGGGAACCACGGACACGTACCCCATGCCGACCTCAACAGCCATTTTCAACCCCCGTTGTCGGCTGAAGTCCTGCGAGGTATCCGGCAACTTCCTGCTGGTCGCGCTCGGTTCCGCCAATGCGGCCAGCACCCACACCGGGGCGGGGAATCGGAGAGGGGCGGCGACTCGGGGACTTGGCCCCTGCGTTCCCGCGCTGCCAATTCCCCTCCGCGAGCCGATCGTGAATTCCCGCGAGTAGCTGCGTCTCCAGCGTCCATATCGCGTCGTCCCCGCCCATCGAGCGAGCTAGTGCCGAGTCGGCAGGCAGCGAGACGAGCAAAGCCCGCACCCGCCGCCATGTGAGCCCCGTACCGGGTCTGAAGACGTCCCGGATGTCTGTCTGGTAGTAGCGCTGAAAGTCTGCCTCTATGGGCTCTCCGAACTCGCTCAGGAGTTGGAAGAGCCCGACGATTCCCCCACCGGGGCACCCTCGTGCGCCTGCCACCGCCGGAAAAGCTCACCGAGTGCACCGAGCGGAAGCGGCAGCGCGTCGAATGCCTGCCACTGTTCGGCGAGACCTTCCTTGAGCAGGGTCTCAATGTCGCCCGTGCTCGGCGCGGAGAGATTCACCGAACGGAGGATCTTCTTATCCAGCGACGCAGCGGCAGGCAGGGTGAAGACGTAGTCCGCAAGCTCGAATTGGAAGGGCTCGCGCCGGGCTTCCTTCACCCAGACGTTGAGGTCAAAGACGTTGTCCATGCATATTCCAAACGATCTAGCAGAAACGGTTCTGCAAAAGGGCAAAAAAAAGGGGGGGTTAGGCGGCGGGGGTGGTCGACCATGCGGGGTCATCGCTGTACTTGATGGCAACCACACCGTCCGGCCCCGGGTAGGCCGTAATGGTCAGCTCGTACGCAATGGCCTCGTCGCCCTTGTACGTGATATCGCCGGTTTCGGTGACCTCGCAGTCCGGAATCGCGATGCGGATATGGCTGTTGCCGTCAATGACGTCGAATCCAAAAACGCGCTTGTCCGGGCCCGGGGCCTTGATGGCAAGCACGCTCTTGCCGGACGTCGTCACGACCTTTGAGCCCTTGTGGTACAGCTCCAGCACGGTTTTGCTGGTCTCAATGGCCGTGAACGAGAATGTCATCTCGGACGAGCTGATGACCTTGCGGACGGTCTGCCCGCCCTGCCACCCCTTCACCTCGCTGGTGTCAGCCGAGTTCGATTCGGTAATGCCGTCATCGGAGATCCAGCCGATATCTACGAATGCGGCATCCCATGGGGTGGTGGCGTCAACGGGCAGCTTTGACTTTGGATTTGCGACGTACGCAGCGCCGGTAATGGCGACGCGCACCGCATTGGCGTTCAGAGACATGGGTGTCCCCTCGGAGTAAAGGAAAAGCGATTTCAGTTGCCGGGCTTCGGGGTGTCGAGCACCCGCCCGCGCATGTGGATTTCGACCGCGAACGCGTACCGCGCAGCACCGGTCTTCTCGTCGGGCAGCCACATCGGGCCACCCACTTCGGTCACGCGGTAGACAGTGACTCCGCCGCGAACTCCCGGCATCCGGGCAAGCACCGCGCGCACCAGCTCGGCCAAGTCGGACGCGTCGCCCTCGGTGACAGCCCACGCGTGGACGTCGAGCCGTGGCCGGTCTGAGACGACCGTTTGCCGTGTGCCCCCGACCCTCCGGACCCGTACGAACCGGGCCGGCCGTGGCGAGGGCACACGGGACACCACCGGTACCCGCTCGCCGACTGCCGGAAGGGCTTCCCGGAGATAGGTGGTCACCACTGCTACGGCGTCCGGCATGACGACCAGGGGCAGTCGGCTCAATCGGCACCGTCCATGCCCCGCAACAGCGCATCCCGGGTGCCCTCGCGGTCGCCGTGCTTCTTGTAATTCCCGATCACCGCAGCACGCCACCGGCGCGACCCTAGAGCGGAGTCGGTCCGGAACTCGCCCCCCGTGGCCGACTCCGCAGCGGACGCGATGCGCTCGGCCACCCGCCGCACTTCCGCCCCCACCTCGGGCGTTTTCATAAGGGAGTTGATGCCTTGCATGTTCGGGCGGAACCGCTTCACCCGGTCACCTCCTTTAGGTGTGCTTCGGTGTGGTGGTGCCGGTGCCCGAGCGTCCAGCGGGATACGTCCCCGTCGACGTCCAGGACCCGCCCGAGGGCAATCACGCGGTCCCCGGGGCCTAGGTCGACGTCGACGCCCCGGCGGGTGACCAGTCGCCACCCGGAGACGACGACGGGCCGGTCCCCGGTGTCCTCGGTCGACGCGTCGGGCTGGACGCTCACTCGGCGGACGGTGGTCCTGGTCGCGCTCGTCCAATCCCGCTCGGCCGTCGTGTTGCCGTACCGGTCGACCACGTACGGGGCCCGGAGAATCACGACCGTCTGTGTGTAGTGCAGCGTCACCGGAGCCCCACCACCGCAACGCGCTTGCGGTACCGGCCGAGTAGGTCCCGGTCCGCGGGGGCGAGGGATGCGCCGATGGTCTCGGCCGCGTAGGTCACGGACACCGACCCCACGGACTCTTGCCGTAGGTCACCGGGGTTCGAAAGCACGCGACCGGCGAGGGTGAGCACCACGGCGAGCACGTCACCGGGAACGGCTGCATACCCGTGCGTGTAGGTGACGGTCGCCGGCTGGTCGGTTGGAAGCCGTAGCCGGTCCCGGACAAGCTGCCACCGCTCGGCGTCAACGAGCTGCCCGCCCTGGTGGACGGTCTGCACCGAGACCACGGGACGTTGCGGCAGCACCGCCCACCGTTCATGCGGGTACAGCAGTGCCGAGCTGGTGCCCCTGGTGAAGTTCTGCCGTGCTTCCGCCCGCACGATGGCGGACGCCGCATCGAGCACCAGCGGAGCCGAGTTCGGCAGCTCGTCCGGCGTCGACTGCATCCACGCGGCAAGCTCGTCCACGGTGGCCAGTGGGGGCAGCACCATGCCTGCCCCCTCTATTCGATTTCCTGTGCGCCGCACTCAAGACACCGCCGTACGGTGCGCGTGACCCCGGACGAGTCGAGAACCGGAAAGCTCTCAACCCGTGCCGGGAATTCGCACGCATCCGTGTGCGGCACCTTCGGGGCGGACGCTGCGGCACGCTTACGCGGCGGCAATTCCGTACCCCTTTCGGCTACTTGGCGAGGACGCCATTAAGGCGTGCGGCAGCCTTACCGCCGAACACAGCGAGACCGCAATAGAACTCAATGCGAGTGCGGTAAGCGGGCTTGCTTTCGAGCTGCCCAAGGTCGTCCACCATCACCCCACCATTGGTGAGCCCGGTAACCGCCCGGTCGTCCTCGGACTGGCCAAAGCGCACGGCGTAGACACTGGACGCGTCCGTTGCTGTTCCGGCGGTCTCGGTCTGCGGGATGATGTCCGCGCCGGCTGCATTCTGGCCCGGGTCAAGCAGCGGAATCCCGTTGTACGTGGGGACCCACTTGCCCGTAAGCGACTCGTTCACCATCTCGTATCCACCGAGCCGACGAGCCGCACTCTTAATTTTGCTGATCACCTTGCGGTTCGCGTAGATCGCACCGTTGGCAGCCGTGAGCCCCGGAACCGTGGCAACAAGCTCGTCCAGCTTGTCAAAGAACGCGTGCGCGTCGTTCACTCCGTCGCCCACAATCGGGGCTCCGTTCGTGCCCGTGCTGATCACCTGTGCCCCCGTAAGCCGCTTCCGGAGACCGTCAAAGGACTTGGCATCCGTTGCCACGTCGCCGTTAAAGAAGGTGTCCGCGAACTTGTAAGAAGCCGCCTTGATCTTCATGCGCGTCTGAACTGCGCGCTGGTCATTCAGGTTGCCGCGCGTCTGGACAATGAACCGGTCAACGTCGGCATCACCACCGAGAATCGTAAGAGTCTCGCTCTTCTGGTTAACCGTGCCCGTGCTCTCGGTGTACGCCTCGTTCACGCCACGGAATGCCACTCCCGGAAGGGTGGACTCCTCGTTGTAGGCGTAAGCGTTTCCCTCGATGGGCAGCAGCGGGATACGGTCAAGAATGCTGGATTCCTGCACGAACGTTTCAACAACGCCCCGCTGGAGTTCCGTGGTCGAGAGCTTGGCAGCCTCGGGAAGGGACAGTGCCATGTGTCGATCTCCTCCTGATTTTGGGCATGAAAAAGGGGACTGCACCTTTGTGGTGCGTCCCCAAAATCGGGATGCAGGAACGTTCCTGCTAAAGGGCTAAGCGCTGTAAGCACGCTTCATGCGGTCAAGCGGGGTGGCAGGCTCGGGCTCGTCACTCTTACCGCGCTGCCCCGCCCCCACGTCGCCCCACGGAGCCGCACTGGTCGACTCGGCAGCCAAGTACGGCTTTGCCTTCAACAGCGCGTCCAGCGCGCCCGTGATCGCTGCGGGGTCGACGTCTCCGCCGGCTCCCACAAGCCCGGCAGTGTCCACCAGGGCGAGGGCGTCCGACGGGTCCCGGAGTCGACCAGCGGCAGCCGCACGGATCTCCGCGCGGACGAGCTGCCCCGTGAACTCGGAGCGAATCTCGTCCCGCAGCGCGTCCAGGTCGACACCCTTGACGGCAGCATTCGACCGGCGAAGCCGAGCGGCTTCCTTCTCGGCAGCCTCTCGGGCAGCTCGTTCCGCGGAAAGCTCGTCGCCCTTACCGTCCGGCGTCGACTCGTCCGCCGGGGGCTTGCCCTGGTCACCCTCGCGCTCGTCCTGGTGCTCGCCCTCGGGCGGGGTGCCCTGGTCGCCGGTCGGCTCATCCGGGCTCGGTGCGGTCTCAGACATGAGGTCCCCTCTCACACGATGTATCCGTGTTTCTTCAGCATGGCTATTTGATGCTCGCGGGAGTCGCCCGCAAGTCTGAAAATGGTCTCTGGCATCAACCGGGCTTCCGTGGCGCGCATGTACTTGCGGCCCGGGATTTTGGCGAACTCGGCTTGCATAGCCTTAGCCCCGATACCACGTTTGGTGGTGCCCTCGGTCGTGATGTTTATCGGGCCCCGACCAGTCGCAGCGGTAGCCATTCCACGGCGCGCATTGACGACCTGCCCCAAGTCGGCTCCAGCGTCAAGGGCTTTCGCCCCCGCTTCACCGAACCGCTTCCGCTTCTCCTCAGGGCTCATCTGCGCAACGAGCCTTTTGGGGCTGTCACTTGCCCGCCATTCAGCATCCGACATGGGTTCCATGCCGCAATCACAGCGAGGGTGCCGTTTAAAACCGGTGCTGTAGCTGTACTGCCGACCGGCCAAGATGATGCACCGGTCGCACGCGGGTAGTTTGACCACGCGGACGTAAGACACCCCGCGCGGATGGGCTGCCATGGCGACCGACGTTGCCGCACGCGCGGTATCGGCGATTTGAGTGCTCGTCATAGTGGCCATTTGCGTAAGCCCCCGCAGCGCCGCCACTTCCAGTGACTCCCCAACAGCCAATGCACGAGCCGTAGTTACTGCTGGAAGCTGTAGCAGACTGGCAAGGGGGCGTGCATCGGAAGCAAGCCCGACAAGCGCTTGGGGTGCGAGTCGCCCGAGTGGGGCAGCCGGCGCACCCTGTGCCATAAGACAGCCTGCAACGAATGTTTCGGCCCCCTGGGCCACGGTCATTTGCCCGACAGTCACGGCGGACAGAATCGCCCGCCCAGCTTCCCCCTGTAGCGCAGAGAGAATGCGATCCGGGGGAATATCTCTCCACATCGTTTGTATCGCAGTGATCACCGAGCGATTCACGGACCGGACCAGTGCGTGACGCTCGGACGCTAGCTCGGCACTACTACTCATGCCGCTTCCGGCAGCTCGTCCGGCTCGTCCTGGTCATCGTTCTTGGGGCCGAACAGCCCGGCAGGGTCGCCCCCGAGAATCGCGCTCGCCTGGTCGTCACGCATGGACTTCCATCGGGCAATCTCTTCCGGTGTCACACCCGGAATCCGCTCCCAAAGGGCTTCGTCCGGAACGTTGATCGCTTTCAACTTGGTGAGAGCATCCGCGTACTGTGCATCCGAACGGAACTGCGGATCACGCCAGATGACCTCACCCAAGCGGAGTGCTTCGGCACGCTTCGGTTCACCAGCGGCAAGCGCTTCAATCCGCATGATCTCGCGAAGAGAAGCACCCGTATACCGGTGGCGTTCGCGAACCTTGGCCACTAGTCCGGATTCATCGGCATCGAGCGTGTCCGCTGCGATATTGGAAAGCCGTCCAACCAGATAATGGCCCGGGGTGCGGGTCTGAGCGGCAATGTGCTCGACCATAACGCCGATCACATCCAGGAATCCCCCCAAATCAGCCCCGGAATACTCTGCTATTCGCGCCGTGTCCTTCTCAAGCCACAGCAGGCGATTACTCCGGAAGCTATCAAGCGGCTCGTCTTCCTCGCCCACCACTTCGCCGGATTCGGGGTCCACGATTTCCCGTACGGGTCGGTCCATACCGAGCACCGCACGAGCCGGAAGCGCCAGGCTATCGGCAGCCGTAAGGACATGCGCCCATAGCGTGTTGATCGCGTTCTGGAGGGGGATAACACTTTTGATCTCCGAAACCGGAGACTTAACCAGGCGGGTCCGATTGGGTATCTCGACCAGCGGAACGACGCCCACAGGGTTAGAAAAGTGGGCTAGCTCTGACTTACGGAGCCCTGCCGTGCGCTCCTTCCATGCTCCGCCCCGTACATCGCGCTGCCACCGGTACACATAGTCAGGAAGGAAGAGCGTCGCAAACTCTAGGTTGCTGTCCCGCCAGACTTTGAGACCCGCAGAGCGGACACGTCTGCGTCCCGGAACATACTCGACAACCGCTTGGCTCTCAGGCTCAAACGTAATCTCGGTGTTCTCGCCGTCCGGTTTCCAGACCAGCGCATAGCACCGTGCAGAAACCAGGCTTTCCAGCATGGAAAGGCCGATCTCTACATCGCATTCCGAGCTTTTCCAAGCCCGGCTAGCTGCCTTGTCAAGGCTGCCATCCTCCAGTCGAAAGCCGAGCGGCGACATGCGCTCCACCATGGCATTCGGAATGGTGGAGCACCAATTATCCGAGAACCCGTCAAAGAGCCCGCCGGTCTGCTCTCGAAACTCGGGAGACATAAAGCTAAGCGGGTGTTCGCCATCGTAATACTTGCCCCACAATCGAGACTTGATCTTTCGGGTTTCCAACTTCCGGCGAAGCCGAATAGTCAGCTCTAGCGGTGACTCGTTCACGTACCCCCTTCCTAAGCACTCGCAGCGCGAGGACGTCTAATCGGCCTTCGCACGTACCCATCAAGGGCCATGACCGCAGCGGCTATTCCGTCAATGCGGGACGATGACTTTCCCCGGTCGGGTTTGACCGGGCGCATGTTGTCGTTGCCGTCCCGGTACACCTCCACCACGCTTGCATTCCAGCGCAACACGGGATTACCGCCGTGCCGTATCTGTCCCTCACGCAAGAGCCGTTCAAGTTCCTTGCACCCGGGGGACATTCCCAAGTAGGTCTGCGCCACCGGCACCAAATCGACACCACGTGTCTTGGACGCAACCCGTTGGACGAGCTGCCCCGCAAACATGCGGTCATAGCTGATCCGCTGGACGTCCAGCCGGCGACAGTCGGCGATAATCTGTCGTTCAATCGCGTCGTAGTCGATTGCGTCGCCCTCGGTGAGGGTCAACAGACCTGCATCTACCCATTCCCGCAGCGGGACTTGTAGCTGTTGCTCCAGCTCGTCAACACGTTCCTCGGGCAGCCAAAAACGAGCGATTAGCTCCAGCTCGACACCGGGAACGCGGGATTCAACGGCGAGGACCCAAGCGGACAGGTCAGAGACCGCGGAAAGGTCGACCCCGCCCCACGCGCGCCGGAAGCGGAACGACTGGTCGTTGACGGCCCCCGCGTTCGCATCCCACAGCGAGAGCGGCAGCCACCGCGAAGCGGCACGCATTCGGCGATTGAGCGACAACCGGCAGAACGTCGGGAAGTAGCTAGGTGTACTGCGAGCCTTGTTGGCCTCACGACGCATATAAGCGAGCGAGGGCGACACACCGAGACCAGGATTCGCCTTACGCCACGTGGACTCGGCGAAAGGGTCGTCCCCTTCTTCGGCAGCCCAGATAACCCCGTAGTGCCCAGGATCATTGACTACACCCGTAGCGCACCGCTCGGTGTACGTGTGTTTCTCGTCGTAAATCGACGCTTCAACACCCTCGTCCGCAGTGGTGATGTAAATGATGAGCGGCTGATCCCGGGCACCTGTACCCGTCTCGATAGCGTCGATAAGGTCACGCCGCTTGTGAACATGAACCTCGTCGACGATTGCCCCGCTCACGTTCAAGCCGTGCGCGGTTTCAGCAATTTTGGACAGCGCACGAAAGACCCCGCCGGTGCGCGGCACCCGGATAAGGCCCCGCAGAACCTCCACGCGGCCCCGTACGGCCCTAGAAGTGAGCGCCATACGCTTAGCGTCATCAAAGACCCGTTCGGCCTGCGGCAGGCTTCCTGCGGCTGCATAGACTTCCGCGCCGATCTCTCGGTCTGCGAGCAACAAAACCAGACCGATACCGGACGAGAGCGTTGACTTACCGTTCTTCCGCGGAACCTCAATCCACGCCGACCGGATCACCCGCACCGCACGGCCTAGCTCGGCATCATGGGCAAGCCATCCAAAGATGGGGGCAATTACCCACACGACTTGCCAAGGGTCCAACTTGAGGCGGGAGTTACCCCACCGCCCCTTTGTGTGCTGGAAACTCTCAATCGCCCCGATGGCTCGGCGAGCGGCTGCCACGTCGAAGTACGCGCCCGGTGCGTTCGCCGCTTGAGCAGCCACCACCAGGGGGCGCGACTCCAGCGCTTCCGCTATCTCGTCCTCGGACAAACCGAGCTGCCGCAGCGCGTCCAGCGGAACGGGAAGAACGTCAGTCGAAAATGTCTCCATCGTCGTCCCCACCAAAATCGGGCGGGGTAATCCGGGTCGCCGATGCAGGGCTAAGCCCCAACTCACCAACCAGCGACCGGAAGTGACTCCGGTACTGGTGGGCAATCGTCACCCACGGACTCTTGACGTTCCCGCGTTCCGTCTCGACCACCAGACCGGTCCGAGATAGTTCCCGCTCTGCCTGCCATAGGCGAGCGACTGTCACGCAATACTCAATGGCCGTTTCCCGCTGCGCGTCCGACAAGCCGGCGGACACCACCAGGGCGGGAATCGTCCGTGCCCATACTTCGGCAGCCTTTCCCCGGACGTCCTCACTGGACGAGCCTGGCAGCCGCTCGCCCCAATCCGGCTCCACCGGGGAGAGAGCGGCAAAGCGTGCGCCCTCGCTATTCCGGTCGGGGCGGTACGTGCCCTCGCGGACTGCCTGAATATGGGGTTTGGGCTTCGCCCCGGGTACAGCCATTCAACGACACCTCCACTGAAACGGTCCATTCAGCCATGCAAGTTTTTTGCCTCCCTGCCGTGCTTCTAGGGCGGGAGAGGGGGGTCCCCGCCTGGTCACGGGGTCACTGCCGACGGGGCTGGACCCTCTCGGCAGCCCATCCGCCGGGCTGATGCTTCGCGGTCTCGCGGTTGTGGCACGCCGTGCACAGCGGACGCAGATGCTCGAACGCATCCGGATTGACCACGCGCCGCGCGAGCAACTGCCGTCGCGACTCGGGGAAGTGGTCGGCCACCGTCGCAGTGCGAGAGCAGAGCACGCACCACGGATGCGCGTACAGGTACCGCTTACGGATCAGCGGCCAACGCCGGCCGTACGCGCTCGTCCCCGGCGTCACCCGCTGCGCGTTCGCTTCCTTCTCATGAGCGGGGCAGCGTCCGCCCGTGGTCAGCTCGGGGCACCCCGGAACAGAGCACGGGGGGCGGGGTTTACGCGGCAGGGGGTACCTCCGATGGGGGGTGGGGGGCGATAGCTTCGATGCGTGATCAGCGCGACACCGGCAGGTGCCGACGCACCACTTTTGGGGCTGGAACAGGACGTTGTAGGGGGAAGACCTCGCCTATCGGGACTTCGGCCGTCGTGTGGCGGAGTGTCATTACCTCTTACGAAGTCACGCAACGGCGCGCGACATGAGCAGCAAGGGGCAGAAACTCAAATGGAACTAGGTCAATGCCAAACGTCTCGCCCAGGACAAAACGGCGAACTCATCCGCACTTTGTCCAACAGCGTTTGAAACACGTCTCCTTGGCATGACGCTCTAGCCTTGTACTCATAACCAGCGGCCCCCCGGAGCCCAGAAAGAGGACACCCTCATGAGTCGCAGATCAGACACCGTCGCCGCACCACCAGCGTTCGAACTCCGCTGCGGCGGGCTCCACTTGACCGTTCAGCGCATGCCCGTGTGGCTGGTCTCGCTCGTCACCGCAGCGGGCAGCATCGGGGCCGCATGGTGGGCGGGACAGTGAGCAGAGCAGGCAGGAACCGTAACGCTGCCACCGTCGACATGCGTTACAGCGCAGAGCGTGAGACATCGACTTCCACGACCCACTACCCCTTGCGGCATTTCATGAAGTGGCGCAAGGGGTACACAAGGCCACCTGTTGTACCTAGCAACGAGTAAGGCGGCTAGGTCTGTAACGCTGCCACCGTCGACATGCGTTACATCGCGGGGTGTGGGGAGTCGAACCCCGTTGCAGCCGGTTTCGTGACGGGTGACTAGCCCGCCCTACTCGCCGCCGCGTGCACCGTGCACCCCTACGCACCAGAAAGGCCGGTCAAAGCCAAGCCGATGCGGTTCTAGCGGGACCATGGGTCATCGGAACTGGATACCGCGCTCCTTCAACACCACGCCCCCAAGATCAGTAGCCGTGCTCGTCGTCCACACGGGCGAGGACGTCCCCGTACCCTTCCGCTGGCGCAGCACCACCGTCACCGTGTCTGCAAGCCTGGCAAGCTCGTCCGGGCCGTGCTCGTGAACCTCTTCGGTCTCGCTGTACGTCAACGCTTTCTCCAGGGGTCAGGTTGTGACGCGCACAACACGTCTTGTGGTCCTGCGGAACTGTCACGAACTCGTGGGTGGGGAAGCCTGGGAACACACAACGGAGGGGGCCACCATGGCTAAGCGCTACTCAGACTCAGACGTTGACGACCTGGTCAAGCAGTGGGTGAAACAAGCCCGGGTAGATGCCAAGCGCAACGGCGAACGCCCCGTGTACTACTCGGGGTTGTCGGACTCAAAGCGACGCAAGCTCTACCACGAGGCCCACTACTGGCACAGTCTCGCGGCCGGATACTTCCTTGAACGCTGCGTACCACCGCGCCCATCAAACGAGAACGTCCGAGCGATCCGGGACCACCTAGCGCACTGCTTCGAGCAAGTACACGCCACGGCCGACGAGCGCGGAGACCTACTACCCGAGGGCGTCCATGAACAACTAGCCACCGCCGAACAGCGGGTAGCTATGGCACTCGACATTGTGGAGAACGCCCCGGAAGCATGGTCACGGGAAGCGGATGCGGCATGGGCAGAGTTGATGAAATGGGCCCGTACGCTCGACCCCGCCCCCGACCCGTGGCGACAGGACCCATGGGAGCCGGAGGGATGGTGAGCCCACTTCCAACGGCTAGGAAGCACCGGAAGGGCTGCCCCCAAAGTCCGTAGCGGTCTTGAGCTGGTGGCACGGTCGGCAGAGCACCTGAACGTTGGATGCCACGTCCTCGCCACCGAGGGACAGCGGACGAACGTGGTCGACGTCGACGGCATCCGCCGGGAAGTCTTCCAAGCACCAGTCACACCACGCGTGCCCCCGTGCCTGTAGCCGTTTCCGCAGTGCCGCAGCACCCGCATGCCGCTGTGCCGATCGCTTGCGCTGCCGGCGACGAGAGCGAACCGCGGAACGCTGTCCGTACGCCTGGTGGTGCGTGTGGCAGCGTCCCCGGTGCGTTGCAAGCTCGGTGCAGTCGGAACAACGCGTCATGTCGGCCCCCAAGTAGTTCGCGGCGGGCATCTTCATGCCCTACGGCATGGGGCCCATGGGTACCGGCATGTTGCTCATCCGGTCGCCCGTTGTCGTGATGGTGCTCGTCCTCGCCGGCAACACCGGACCGGACACGGTGGGGACTGCCGTACCGTCTCCCCCTGCCCGCGAGACAGGCTCACAGGATGGGTCGGACAGTCGGGCAGTCCCCGCACCCTGAACGGCCCGTAGTGGACGCGTACAGGGCTGCAAGCGAGAGACAGGCACTCAGACCGCCGTGTGTCCCCGTTGGGGTGGGTGCGCGGTAACCGGTCTCTCTTGCCCCAGTAGTAGGGACCGAAGGTTTCCCGCGCCTTCCCGCATGGTGCGGCTGGCGAGTGGTTCGGTCTCTCTGGTGCCCCAGTAGTAGGGACCGAAGGTTTCCCGCGCTCCGTGGGAGGGTGTTTGCCTACGAACCGGAGCGGTGACGGGATGACGTTCAAGGTGCCGTGTTGGGTTTCTTTCTATTTTTTATACGTGATCTAAAAAATAGGTTCTAACCGTCACCCCGTCACCCTCCCTCGCTGTTCAGGACCGCCCGAGGGCGGGCATGGGGAAGCCCCGGCGGTCACGGGGACTACCGGGGCCGGGCGGCACGGTCGTACTGCATTCCAGGACGAACCTGTAAGGCACCGTGCCTCACCCGTGCACCCATGTCGGCACGGGGTCAGACAAGCCTATAGGCGGCTCGGGGGGCACCGGAGAGCCCCGGCAGCCCACACGGACCACACGGGGCTCTCAGAACGGCCGTGAGCGCTACGCGGCAATCAGTTCCCGGACCGGCTCGGCCACACGCACGCTCGCCCCGGGGGTCGGGAAGTCGCCGCGTGCTTCGGACTCCAGCGCCGTTGCTACACCGTCGACGGCTTCCGCTGCGGGGTCCAGCTCACCCGACATGGTGAAGTCCACGCGCCGTACATCGAGCTTGCGCCACCCGCCACGGACACCACGCCGGACGTCGAGCCGTACCCCTGCCTCGTTCAGCATCGCGCGCCGGCCCGCTGTGTCTGCGGCTGCCCACTCGTCGGCGAAGGTTCGGCCGGTCGGGGTCACGATGCGCTGCGGCTCGGTCTTCTCCCTCGCCTCCAGCTCGGCTATGCGGTTGTCGAGTGCGTCCGCCCGTTCCTGCCACGCCCGTGCCGCATGCTGCGACTTCTGCCGTCCCTGTTGCCGCTGGTGTTCCTCGAACTCTGCGAGGGTGGCGCGCAGCTCGGGGGCAGGGTCGTAGCCCGGTATCTCGACAACGTGCATCGTCTGGATCGAGCCGACGAGCCGCAGGAACTCGGCGGTGACGTAGTCGTCTACCCAATCCGCCCGGACGTTGGTCGGTGAATTACAGGTCTCCCCCCTGCTCTGTGCCGAGCACGCATAGAGGGGCGCTTGGCGCTGCTTCGTTCGTTCCCCAGCACGCAAGTACATGCGCCCCTCACACCCGTTGCAATGAATGACTCCCAGAAGAAGGGCCGCACTGTCTGTTCGGGCAGTGAACGTGACTCCATGGTTCCTGTTGTCCATGATGGTTGCGATGGCATCGAATTCCGTACGCTCAAGAACCGGGCTTTCAGAGATCAGAATTGGGTTACCCGAACTGTCACGAACAGGCTGACCCTTGTGCATCTTCCAGCCCAACAGGACAGGGTTACGAAGAATCTTTCCGATATTTGCACCAGTCCATTTGCCTCGTGCACGGGGCCGGCCGCGTGAATCCAGTACGCTGCCATCCCTGGTACGACCACTCTTGACTGCCCAGTGGTCAAGCGGACTGGGCACTTGCTCATCGTTGAGTTGTGCGGCAATTACTCGGAGCGCCACACCCTCTACCAGCGCGCGCATGATGCGTTCAATGATTCTTACGGCATCCGGGTCCGGGACAAGCGTCCAGCCGATCCCGCCGTGTTCCTCGGGCATAGGGGCGGGCATGTACCCGTAAGGCGGCTTTCCACCTCCGGGCCACCGCAGGGGCATCTTTCGGATGGCCGCTTGGGCACCAGTCACACGGTCGGCGATGCTTTGCGCTTCCACCTGAGCGGCAAAAGCGAGCATCATCATCATGAGTTCGCTCATGGGGTCCATCGGGTTGCGGAAGTCGAACACCAACCGCCCTCCGCCGATGCCCTCGGCGAAGACCAACATTTTGCGATGCTGCTTGGCCCACTTCGCAAGCTCGTGCATGTCGCTCATGGACCGGATAGCCCGGTCAAACCGCCACCACACCAGCGCGTCAAAATCGTCTGGACGCGCGAGCCACGCACCAAGCTGTTCCCGCTCGAACGGGCCGATCTTGGAAGCCGAGACATCAAGGTCGACGGCTTCGCGAAGCTGGTCGCCCTCGCCGAACTCGATGCCAAGGGATGCCGCCGCTATGTCGTCGGCTTCGCGCTGCCGCTCGGGGCTGGTCGTCTCGTCGGTGAGCACGGAAAGGCGCACGCACCGCACGCCCCGTAGGGTCTCGGTCGCGAACGCGGTCTCCGCAAGGGGATTCCGGGGTGTGTCTGTCATACCCCCTGTAGGGACCGAGGGGGTTCCGCTACCGTGCTTGACCTGCGTTGATGCCTTCACGTCGCCACTCCAGAACGCCTAATCGCGTTCGTTGGGCTGGCGGGACGAGGAGTCCTTCACGGCGTGGATGGAGGGGCCGATGAAGCAGGCGCACCAGGGCAGCGCGGAAGGCGGCGGGCGTCCCAGGCCCGCCGCCTCCGGTTCCACGGTGTGGTCGTTCGAGGTGGTCCAGCAGACCGGCCCGAAGGCCGACGGCTGAAGGGTCCTCCGGGGCGGAGCGGTGTCAGCTCCGCCCCGCCTCCGTGTCAGATCTGGAGCAGCCGCTCCGTCACCTCGCGGTACTTGCGCAGCGCGACCCGCAGGTCCTCGGTCTCCGCGCCGTGCTCCCGGGAGTCCCAGCCGCCGCGCAGCGAGCGGCGGTGTTCGGCGAGGGTCTCCGTGAGGTGGCGGACGGTCTCCTCCAGGACGTGGTCGGCCTCCTCGACGGCGCGCCTCGGCTCGTCCACGAACTGGTTGACCGCCTGCTGGAGACGCAGCCCCAGCTTGTCGCGCTCGCCGTGCGGCAGGAGCTGGGCGCCCGCGCCCGGCTGCCCCGTGCGGTGGCCGGTGTCCCGGCCGTCCGCGAGGCGACCGCCGTCCGGCCGGTGCCCGGCGTCCGCCGAGTGCGCGGGGTCCTGTGCCGACGACGACGTCAGGTGCTGCTCGCGGCCGTCGCCCGGCGGCGTGTGCAGCGGGCCGACGTCCGGGGACGCGCCCGCACCGGTCACGCCGAAGTCGCGCGCGGTGCGCTGCTGCCGCTCCGCCTGCACGGGGTCGTGCAGCGCGTCCGGCTCCGCCTCGGCGCCGCGCGCGGAGGGGGTCGAACGGCCGTGCGCGGAGGGGTCCTTGCCCCGGCCCTGCGGCGCGTCGACGGGCCTGTCGTTTCCGGCTTCGTACGTCATGTCAGACTCCACTCCCCTTGGCCTTGGTGGACCGGCCCAGCAGGCCCGGCTTGTGCGTACCGTGCTCGTCCTCGTGGTGCCCGTGCCGCCGTCCGCGGTCGCCGTGCGCCGTGACGGGGCCGCCGCTGTCGGTGACCAGCGCGTCGAACAGCTCGCGCGCCTCGACCAGCGCCTCCCGCATCTCCTCCGTGCCGCCCTCGCCGCGCGCCGCCCGGCCCACCCGGCGGAAGCCGTCGAGGTGCTTGGCGTGGTGCACGGACAGGGCGTCCATCTGCTCCTGCTCGCCCTGCGGGTAGCCGCGTTCCAGGGCGACCTTGGAGACCAGGCCGTGGGCCTCGGCGACCGCCTTCGGCGGGGAGTCGACGAACTGCTCCTGGACGCCGGCCCACAGGGCCACGTAGCTCTCGTGCCGTTCCCGGCTCAGCTCGCGCGGCCGGAAGTCGCCGTAGCGCTTGACGCGCTCGCCGAGCTCCCGCTCGGCGGCCTTGGTGTCGCCCTGGTGGCGGGCCAGTACGCGGTCGTACTCGGGGCCGAAGCGGCTCTTCAGGGACTTGCCGCCACCGACACGGCCCCGCCCGGGACCGAGGAAGACGACTGCCGCCGCGACGGCGATCACGACCACCACGATCAGCACAATGATCAGGACTGTGGACATGCTCTGCCTTTCCGATGCTTGTTGCTCTCGGGGCGCGCTGTGTCGGGCCTCTCGCCCACCGGGTAGCCCGTAATCCGCTGGCCAAACGGTCGCCGGGTCGAGTACAGAGATGCGATGACCTGGATCATCACCACCGAGCACCCCCGCACCCCGGACGCCACCACGCTGCGCCGCGACTACTACGACGAGGTCGCCGGCCGCTACTGGAACCGGCCGGTGACGCAGGCGGAGATCGACGAGGGTCTGACCGACGACGGCACGCGGCTGCTGGTCCCGCCGACGGGCACGTTCGTCGTCGGGCGGTACGGGGGGAAGCCGTCGGCGTGCGCGGGGATGGTCCTGCTGGAGCCCGAAGTGGGCGAGCTGACGCGGGTGTTCGTACGTCCCGAGGCGCGCGGCACGGGCGCGGGCGGGCTGCTGCTCGCGGCGGTCGAGCGGACGGCGCGCGCCTACGGCGTCCGCCGCCTCCAGCTCGACACCCGGGGCGACCTGGTGGAGGCGCGCGGCCTGTACGCCAAGCACGGCTACCGGGAGGTCGGGCCGCTCAACTCCAAGCCGTACGCGGAGCACTGGTTCGTGAAGGACCTGACAGACGCGGACTGACGCGGCCTGACGCGGCCTGACGTACCGTCAGGAAGTCTTGCGCAGTTGCGCGAGCCCGGTCGGCTGCTCCGCGTCCGAGCCGCACAGCTCGCCGCTCAACTGCTGGACGATCTCGCTGAGTTCGTCGCGGCGGCCGGGCTCCCACCAGTCGCCGAGCAGTTCCGCGAGGGACTCCTCGCGGGCCACCGACAGCCGGTCGGCCGCCTGCGCGCCCTTCTCGGTCAGGACGAGCGCCATGCCCTCGCGCCGGGCGAGGCCGCGCTCCTCGACCTGCCGCGCCCCCTCCCGTACGACCTCGGGGGGCACGGTGCCGCGTTCGGCCAGCATCGCCGGGTGGACCAGGCCGTTCCTGCGCATCCGCAGCAGCAGCCAGCTCGCCACCGGCAGGTGGTCGTACCCGGCACGCGCGGTGATGCGTTCGTACGCGGCCCGGCGGCCGTCCCGGGTGCCCAGCACGGACAGCGCCCGCGCCACCTCGTCCCGCGAGGTGCGCTCGACGGGGTTGGCGGCCAGCGTCTGCGAGGCCTCGGGCGCGGTGACGGAGCCGCGCAGCGGGTCCTCCTTGAGGAACCAGGCCAGCACGAAGGCGAGGAGCCCGACGGGGGCGGCGTACAGGAAGACGTCGGTGATGGCGGAGGAGTAGGCGTCCAGCGCCTCGGGCCGCAGGGCGGCGGGGAGCTGGGAGATGGCGCGCGGGTCGGACTCCAGCCGGGCGGCGTCGACGCCGGGCGGCAGCCGCTGTCCGGCGAGGGCGGCGGTCAGCTTGTCGTCCAGCCGGGCGGTGAAGACCGTGCCGAAGATCGCCACGCCGAAGGACGCGCCGATCGAGCGGAAGAAGGTGGCGCCCGAGGTGGCGACGCCCAGGTCCTCGTACGGCACCGCGTTCTGGACGATCAGGACGAGCACCTGCATGACGAGACCGAGCCCGGCGCCGAAGACGAAGAAGCACAGGCCCATCTGCCAGGTGCTGCTGGCCGGCGTGAGCTGGTGCAGCAGCACCAGGCCGACGGTGGTGACGGCCGTGCCCGCCACCGGGAACACCTTCCACCGGCCGGTGCGGCTGACGATCTGCCCGGAGCCGGTGGTGGAGATCAGCATGCCGAGCACCATCGGCAGCATGTACACGCCGGACATGGTCGGCGACACGCCCCGCACCACCTGGAGGAACGTGGGCAGGTAGGTCATCGCGCCGAACATCGCGAAGCCCACCACGAAGCTGATGACCGAGCTGAGCACGAAGGTCCGCACGGTGAACAGCCGCGGCGGAAGCACGGGTTCCGCCGCCCTGCGCTCGACCGCCACGAAGGCGACGAGCAGCACCGCGCCCAGCACCGCGAGCCCGATGATCTGGGCCGACCCCCACTCCCAGGTGGTGCCGCCGAGGGAGGCGATGAGCACCAGGCAGGTGGCGAGGGAGGCGATGAGGAAGGTGCCGAGGTAGTCGATGCGGTGCTTGGCGGTCCGTACCGGGATGTGCAGCGCGGCGGAGATGACGAGCAGCGCGACGACACCGACGGGGAGGTTGACGTAGAACACCCACCGCCAGCTCAGGTGCTCGGTGAAGACGCCGCCCAGCAGCGGCCCGAGGACGCTCGTCGTGCCGAAGACGGCTCCGAAGAGGCCCTGGTACTTGCCGCGTTCGCGCGGCGGCACGATGTCGCCGACGATCGCCATGGCCAGCACCATCAGTCCGCCGCCGCCGAGGCCCTGGAGGGCGCGGAAGGCGATCAGCTCCGGCATGTTCTGCGCGATCCCGCAGAGCGCGGAGCCGACCAGGAAGATCACGATGGCGGTCTGGAACAGCTTCTTGCGCCCGTACTGGTCGCCCAGCTTGCCCCAGAGCGGCGTCGCGGCCGTCGCCGCCAGCATGTACGCGGTCACCACCCACGACAGGTGGTCCATCCCGCCGAGTTCGCTGACGATCGTCGGCAGCGCGGTGGACACGATGGTCTGGTCGAGGGCGGCGAGCAGCATGCCGAGCAGCAGCGCGCCGATCGAGACGAGCACGGCCCGCCGGGACAGCTCCGCACCGGGCCCGGCGGGCACGCCGGTCCCGTCGGTCCCGTCGGTCCCGTCGGACGGGGTGGCTCCGCCCGACGGGGCGGCCCCGCTCGACAGGGGCTCGCGGGGTCGGCCGGGGGTCGCGCCGGGCTGCTGATTCTCCTGGGCCATGTCTCCATCCTGATTGTTCTGTACGGATATGGCCTGCCGGGAAGCGACCTGGCCGTTGGGCCCGGGCACGGAGGTCTGCATAATCGCTGGCAGCTCACGGGAGGGGACCCCATGGAAAACGGACAGCCATGTCCTGAATGCGGTACGGAACGAGCAGCACCGGACGAGAACAGACCCGGTCCGGGCGCTCCGCGGTGCGACTGCGCCCGCCGGGCGGCGGACGCCCGTCACGCGGAGCGCTCGGCCCGGATGGCGGACGTGGAGGACTTCGACCCCCTGCGCATTCGGCCGTACGTGAACCTGGCGGAGCCGTCCGGCCAGCACGCCCCGGACCCGGCGGGCCCCCCGCGGCCCGCCGCCGCGCAGCCCCGGACGCCCCCGTCCTTCGAGGAGACTCGCGCGCAGCCGCCCCTGGCGCCCCCGGGCTCCGCACAGCCGCCCCTCGTGCCCCCGGCCTCCGCGCAGCCGTCCCCCGCCCTCCAGGACACCTCCGCGCGGCCGTCCCTGGCGTCCCCGGGCTCCGCCGGGCCGTCCCGCACGTCCCCTCCCTTCGAGGAACCCCGTACGCAGCCGCCCCTCACGCCCGCCGAGCAGACCATGCCGCTGCGGCCGGTGCCGGCCGCGGAGCCGTCGGCCGGGAGCCGCCGCCGGGGCCTGGTCCTGGTCACCGCCGCCGCGACCCTCGCCGTCCTGGCCGGCACCGCCTTCGCCGTGGGCGCCTTCGACTCCGCCCCGGAGGAGACCCGCGCCTTCCCCGGCATCACCACCGCCCCCACCGCGGTGGCCGAGCCGACCCCCTCCCCCGCCGCGTCCCGGACGGCCGCCCCCTCCCCGACCGCGACCGCCGTCCGCCGGGCCCTCCCCACCCCCACCCGTGCCTCCCGCTCGGCCACGCCGCCCCCGAAGGCCACCACCGCCCCGCCGACCGCGCCGCCGTCGAAGCCCCCGACCACCGCGCCCGCCCGGCGGCCCACCGCGACCCCCGAGCCGCCCGGGGACCAGCTCCCGCCCGGCTCCCTCGCGCCGGGGTCGAGCGGCCCCGAGGTACGGGAACTCCAGGGCCGGCTGGACCAGATCGGGCTCTACGACGGCCCGCGCGACGGCCGCTACACGCAGAGCGTGACGGACTCCGTCGCCCGCTTCCAGGCCCACATGAACATCGACGACGAGCCGTCGGGCGTGTACGGCCCCAAGACCAGGGAGGCACTGGAGGACTGGACGTTCGGGCGCTGAGCGGCGGCCCGCACGTCCCGACGGGGCCGCCCGGGGGGTTCCGCGGGCACCCCGGGGTGACAGAACCCCCCGCGGTTTTGTACCGTGGAAGAACAAAGTGGTTCCGTCCATGAAACCCTGACCGGTGGACGGAACCACTTGTTCCGCTTTCCCGCACCCACCGGTGCGCATCCGCGCCCCCGCCCGAGCGCCCCTGGAGTCACCTCATGCCGCACACCACTGTCCTGCCCTTCAAGGCCCTCCTCCTGGACATGGACGGCACCCTCGTCAACTCCGACGCCGTGGTCGAGCGCTGCTGGCGGGAGTGGGCCCTGGAACACGGCCTGGACCCGGCCGAGGCGCTCAAGGTCGTGCACGGCCGTCAGGGCTACGCCACCATGGCGGTCCTCCTGCCGGAGCGCCCGATGGAGCAGAACCACGCGGACAACAAGGTCATGCTGGCCAAGGAGACCGCCGACACCGAGGGCGTCGTCCCGATCGGCGGCGCCCCCGCCTTCATGGCCGCCGTCGCGGACCTGCCGCACGCCCTGGTGACCTCCGCCGACGAGAAGCTGGCGCAGGCCCGGATGGGCGCCGCCGCGCTGCCGATGCCGGCGACCCGCGTCACCGCCGAGCTGGTCGGCGCGAGCAAGCCGGACCCCGAGGGCTTCCTCAAGGGCGCGGCCGAGCTGGGTTTCGACCCGGCCGACTGCATCGTCTTCGAGGACTCGGGCGCGGGCATCGAGGCGGGCAAGGCCGCCGGGATGCGCGTGCTGGGCGTCGGCCCGCGCGCGGCCGAGCACGCCCCGACGGCCGTCGTCGCCGATCTGACCCAGGTCCGCGTGGTGACCGGCGCGGACGGCTCCACGTCCCTGCACGTCACCGTCTGAGCCACCGCCGCCGTACGAGGAAGGGGGCGGTCCGCATCGCTGCGGGCCGCCCCCTTCGCCGTACGCCGCAGAAGCTCAGCCCGCGACCGCCTCGTACAGGCTGAAGGCCGCGAGCGCCAGCATCAGGCAGGCCGCGATCCGGGTGATCAGCCGCAGCGGCACCCGCTTCATCAGCGCCTGGCCGCCCACGATGCCCAGGCCCGCGACGGCCCACAGGGCGAGGACCGCGCCGATGCCGACGGAGACCGGGTCGTCGTAGCGGGCGGCGAGCGTGGCCGTCATGATCTGTGTGATGTCGCCGAACTCGGCGACCAGGATGAGCATGAAGCCCGCCCCGGAGACCTTCCAGAAGGACTGGTCCTCGGGCGGCTTGATCTCCTCGTCGTCGTCGCTCTTCTTCAGCAGGAGCACCAGGGCTCCCACCAGGAACAGCACGCCCACCACCGTGTTCACGATCCACTGCGGCAGGAGGGTGAGCACGCTGCCCGCCGCGATGGCGATGCAGACGTGGACGAGAAAGGCGGCGGCGACGCCCGCGAAGACGTAACTCGCCTTGTACCGGGTGCCGAGCATGAGCCCGGCGAGGGCCGTCTTGTCGGGGAGTTCCGCCAGGAACACGGTCCCGAAGGTGATGGCCATGACGGTGAAGCTGATCACGGGTGGGGCTTCCTCAATCGGTCGGGCTGCCCGTACCGAGAGACCTGCCTGATTCCGGGGTCGCTTCGGCACGGCAGCGTCGTCAACACACAACAAACACTGCGGCCGAAGGTCTCGCCGGCCGACACGACGACGGAGGACCGCCGGGTGCCTGCCTCCGGGCGCCGGCTGAGCGAACTCAGCAGTATGTCGACGGTCCGGCGAAGAGCTACTCCCCTTCATGCTCGTACAAGGGTACGGGACGCCCCGGCCGGAAAGTCCCGGCGCCCCGGCGCCCGGGTCCCGCCGCCCCGGCCCCGCCGCCTCAGTCCCGGTGCAGCCGCCCCCGGGCCACCAGCTCCAGGACGCCCGCGACCGCCACCGCCTGCACCGCGAGCAGTGCCACCAGCACGAAGAGCTGCACCGCGCCCGCCATGACGGGCGAGGCCCCGCCCAGCAGCATCCCCACGAAGGCCCCCGGCAGGGTGACCAGACCCACCGTCCGCGTCTGGTCGAGCCCGGGGAGCAGCGCGTCGGAGGCGGCGGGCCTGGCCACCTCCAGCCGCGCCTCCCGCTCCAGCAGGCCGAGCGCGAGGCCCGCCTCCATCTCCCCGCGCCGCGTCGTCAGCTCGTCCAGGGCGCGCCGCCCGCCCAGCACGGTCGCGGTGAGGGCGCCGCCGATGAGGATGCCGGTGACCGGGATCAGCGCGATGCCGGTGGGCGGGACGAGACCGGTGAGCAGCAGGGCGAGCACCACGGGGGCGACCCCGGCGGCGATCGGGACGGCCGCCCACCACCAGGTCCCGTTGGGGGTGATCCGCCGCCCGGCGGTGCGCGCGGCCACCGCGTACATCAGCAGCAGGAACGCGCACAGCAGCCAGCCCGAGCGAGCCACCCAGCCGATCGCGAGGGCGACCACGGTGAGCTGCACGGCGGCCCGCGCCCCGGCGAGCGCGGTGGCCCGGCCCCGGGCACGGGTGCCGTCGCCGGAGAGGCGGGCACAGGCGACGACGGTGACCGCGAGGGCGAGCAGCACGGCGAGGACCGCGCCGAGGGTGGCGTTGACGGGGAGCAGGGTGGGGGCGTCCTGCGCGAACGCAGCGGGAGCACCGGGCGCGGGGGCGGTCACCGGGTCAGCCTAGAGGGCCCCAACTCCCTTGCATGAGCGCGGTGTGGTGAATCGTCAGATTCCGTGAACAGTTCTGAACGCCTTGATATGACGTGCCCATGCCGTCAGCCTGTTACCTGGCGCACGCCTCCCGGAAACCCGGCGTCGCCATGATGGCCGGGCCGCGCGGGAGTTGACGGGACGCGTGGCACAACGTCCCCCCACAGCTCGGGAGTTCCCATGTCACGCCGTGCCACAGCCCCCTCCGCGAAGTTCTACGCGCGTCGCACCGCCGTCTGCCTCGGTGCCGCCGCGCTCGCCGCGACCGGCCTGCTCGCCACCGCCCCCACCGCCCTCGCCTCGCCGCCCCCGCCGGTCGACGCGGGCACCGCGCGCACCTACCTCGCCGCGCTCACCGTGGCCGCCGAGGGCAGCTCCGACGGCTACAGCCGGGAGAAGTTCCCGCACTGGAGCACCCAGACCGGGGCCTGCAACACCCGCGAGGTGGTCCTCAAGCGCGACGGGCGGAACGTCGAGCAGGACACCAAGTGCGCGGCCGTGAAGGGCAGTTGGTTCTCCGAGTACGACGGGGCCACCTGGACGGCCGCGTCCGACGTGGACATCGACCACATGGTCCCGCTCGCGGAGGCCTGGCGGTCCGGGGCGAGGAACTGGACGACCGCCGCCCGGCAGTCCTTCGCCAACGACCTGACCCGCCCGCAGCTCATCGCGGTCACCGACAACGTGAACCAGGCCAAGGGCGACCAGGACCCGGCCGAGTGGCTGCCCCCGGTGACCTCCTACCGCTGCACGTACACCCGGATGTGGGTGCAGGTGAAGCACCACTGGAAGCTGACCGTCGACCAGGCGGAGAAGTCGGCCCTGGAGGGCGTCCTCAGGAACTGCTGAGGCCCCTGGGGCGCGGCCGGCCTCCGGAGCCGTCCGGACCGTCCACCGGGCCGGCCGTCCGGGGCAACCGCACGGTCAACCCCAGATTGACGCGCGGAACTTCCCCGTTCCCCTCCGTCGTTCCGTACCGTACGGGGCCGTGGCCCCGCACGGGGGACGACGGAGGAGGACGGACATGACCCGGCTGCGCCTGGGACCGGTACTGAGGTACGTCGACTGGGAACGCGGGGACGCCGCGACCGTCTGGGTGGAGACCGACCGGCCCTGCACGGCCGAGGTGGTCTGCGCGGGCGGCGGCGGGGGAAGCGCGGAGACCTTCCAGATATCCGGACACCACTACGCGCTGATCCCGGTGACGGGCCTGCGCCCGGGCACGTCGACACCGTACGAGGTCCTGCTCGGCGGCAGCCGGGTGTGGCCGCTGCCGGACGCGGAGGCCTCCGGGTTCCCGCCCAGCACCATCAACACGCCCGAGCCCGGCGCGGACTCCGCCCGGATCACCTTCGGGTCCTGCCGGTGGGCCGCGCCCGCCGAGGGCGAGAAGGACCCGGCGGGGCCCGACGCCCTGGACACCCTCGCGGCCAGGCTCGTCGAGCACCCGGAGGGGGCGTACGCCGAGCGCCCGGACTACCTGCTGCTGCTGGGCGACCAGGTGTACGCGGACGAGATCTCCAAGGCCACCCGGCGCTGGCTGGCCGCCCGCCGCGACCTGCGCGAGCCGCCGGGCGCGGAGGTCGCGGACTACGAGGAGTACACCCACCTCTACTACGAGTCCTGGCTCGACCCGGAGGTGCGCTGGCTGCTGTCCACCGTGCCGACCTGCATGATCTTCGACGATCACGACGTGATCGACGACTGGAACACCAGCGCCGCCTGGGTCGCCGACATGCGGGCCACCCCGTGGTGGCGCGAGCGCATCCTCAGCGGGCTGATGTCGTACTGGGTCTACCAGCACCTGGGCAACCTCTCCCCCGCCGAACTCGCCGCCGACCCGCTGTACGCCGAGGTGTGCGCGGGCCCGGACGGCACGGACGCGCTGCGCGCGTTCGCCGGCCGCGCCGACCAGGACCCGGCCTCGGTGCGCTGGAGCTACCGGCGCGACTTCGGGAACGTACGGCTGCTGATGGTGGACACCCGCGCGGCCCGCGTCCTGAAGGAGGGCGAGCGGGCGATGCTCGACGAGGAGGAGGCGTCCTGGCTCGCCGACCAGGCGCTGGACGACACGCGCCCGTACGACCACCTCCTGATCGGGACCTCGCTGCCGTGGCTGCTGCCGCCGCTGATCCACGACGCGGAGGGGTGGAACGCGGCGCTGGCGGCGGGGCTCAGGGGCCGGCGGTGGGCGCGGCTCGCGGAGGACCTGCGCAGGCGCTCGGACCTGGAGCACTGGGCGGCCTTCCCGGCGTCCTTCGAGCGGCTGGCGCGGCTGATCGCCGAGGCGGGCAGCGGTCCGGCCGCCCCCGCCACGGTGTGCGTGCTGTCGGGGGACGTGCACCACGCGTACGTCGCCGAGCCGACCGCGTGGCCGGACGACGCCCGGCCGGACACCGCAAAGGTGTTCCAGCTGACCTGTTCGCCGGTGCACAACGGCATCCCCTCCTCGATCAAGCTCGGTTTCCGCTTCGGCTGGAGCGGGCCGGGGCAGCGGCTCGGGCGCGGGCTCGCGCGGCACGGCCGGCTGGGAGCGCCGCTGCTGCGGTGGCGGCGCTCCGCCGGGCCCTGGTTCGGCAACCAGCTCATGACGCTGACGCTGCGCGGGCGCTCCGCGGAACTGCGGCTGGACCAGGCGCAGCAGGTGCAGACGGGCCGGAAGGAGGACGGAGGTCACAGCAGGCAGGGCCGGAGCAAGGGCGGCGCGCGGCTTGTGACGGCGATGACTACATCTCTGACACAGGAATGACACAAAAGGGCCAACCAGCAGCGCATAAGCGCCACTTGAGAGTGAATTTCGGCCACAAGTCGAATGTTGAACTTGCAAGCACAGTGAGGCTTACCTAACCTCCTGGGCATCGCAGGTCTCTTCGGGCTGCGTCCCCACCCGGCCTCCCCCTGGCCGCCACCGAAGGAGTCCCCCGCCCATGACCCCGCCTTCCGCACCGGTCCCCCGGACCTCCCTGGCCGCTCGTCTCACGGAGTACCGCCCGTACGCTCTCGCCGCGTTCCGCTTCGTCACCGGCCTGCTCTTCGCCTGCCACGGCGCGGCCTCGCTCTTCGGCGTCCTCGGCGGCGCGGGCGGCACCGGGGCCACCGTCCAGACGGGCGCCTGGCCGGGCTGGTACGCGGCCGTGATCCAGCTCGTCGGCGGGGTGCTCGTCGCGCTCGGCCTGTTCACCAGGACCGCCGCCTTCGTCGCCGCGGGCTCCATGGCGTACGCCTACTTCGTCGTCCACCAGCCGGAGGGGCTGTGGCCGATGCAGAACGGCGGCGAGCTCTCGGCCCTGTTCTGCTGGACGCTCCTGCTGCTGGTCTTCACCGGGCCCGGCGCGCTGGCGGCGGACGGGCTGCTCGCCGCGCGACGCGGCCAGGACGCGGCGACGGCACGCGAGGAACCGCAGGTCACGGCGACCGCCTGAGGCACGCGAGGGGCGTTCGGACCGATCCCGCTCGACGGTCCGAACGCCCCTGGCGCGCCACCGGAGACGACGGCGCGTCAACGAAGGCGTCGGCCCGTCACTTCACGCCCGTCCGGAAGTCGCCGAACGGCACGGTGAAGCAGCCGACGCGCTCGCCCGCGCCGCCCTGCTCGCGGTGCAGGACCACCGAGTTGGCCGCGCCCTCGGGCAGCCCCCAGGTGTGGTGCGAGCTCGTCCAGGCGTCGCCGTTGCGGTCGGTGGTGAGGTCGAGCCACACCTCGTTGTCGGGGTTCACCAGCTTCGGGTCCTTGACGTGCTGGTAGTGCGCCCCGGCGGCCTGCGGGTCGGCGCCGCACGGCTTCTCGTGGACGTGCACGCCGAACGCGTGGCCCGGCTTCAGGCCCCGCACCTTCAGGGTGACCGTGGTCCCCTTCGCGCCGGACCTCTGCTCGACCCGTATCCGGCTCCCCGCGGGCACCAGCTCCGCGTCGTACGACACGGCTCCCGGCGGTGCGGAGGCGGAGGCGGGGGCGAAGCGTCCGTCGACGGTGAGGCCCTTGCCGTCACCGCCCCGGCCCGCGCTGCCGTCCTCGGCGTACGCGGCGGCGGCCGGTCCCGCGAGCAGGAGGGCGGCGGCCCCGCCGACGATCCGTACGGCACGCTTCCGCGCCGGGCTGCGACCTGTCATGGTGCGTCTCCTTCGAGTGGCCCCCTGCCGTTGCTCCCGCCCCGCACCACCCTCCGCGCACCCTCGCGGGCCGTCGCACGGAACGCGGCGATCGGGTGAACGGCCCGGTGCTCGAACGAGCCCCGGCGGGGCCTCGCGGCCCGGCCCACGTGATGTGCCCAACACCACCCGTACCGGACACCGATCCCGCTCCCACCAGGCGTAAGGTGGATCGCTGTTAAGCCGCCCCTGCCGCTCCCCATGCGACGTCGCGGCGTGGTTCCTCGCCGGGGAGTTTCGCAGTGCTGGAGAGTCTGGGGTCGCTGGCCTCGGGTCCGTGGATATACGCGGTGATCGGTGTCTCGATCGTCCTCGACGTCTTCCTCCCGATCATGCCGAGCGGCGTCCTGCTGATCACCGCCGCCACCGCGGCCGCCGCGGGCGCGTCCAACGCCACCGCCGGCGCCCCCGACGGCTTCGCGCAGGACGTGCCGGACCTGCTCCTGCTCGCCGCGTGCGCGGCCGCCGCGTCCCTGCTCGGCGACTTCGCGGCGTACCGGCTGGCCTGGCGGGGCGGGGAACGCCTGGACCGGGCGATCTCCCGTTCGCGCCGGCTGACCGCCGCGCAGGAACGTCTCGGCAGCGCGCTCAGCCGGGGCGGCGGCGTCCTGGTCGTCGTGGCCCGCTTCGCGCCCGCCGGGCGCTCGGTGGTGTCGCTGGGGGCGGGCGCGGCGCACCGCAGGCCCCAGGAGTTCGTCCCGTGGTCGGCGCTGGCGGGCGCCACCTGGGCGCTGTACAGCGTGACGCTGGGCTACTTCGGCGGGCAGTGGCTGGGCGCGAGCTGGCTCAGCACGGGCGTCTCGGTGCTCGCGCTCGCCGTCGCGGGGACCCTGGCGGCCTACGTGGTGCGCCGCCCGCGCACTTCCAGTCCGGCCAGCAGCGCGGCCGTGGCGGCGGCGACCTCTTCGACGGCCTGATCGAACACCTCCTTGTTGTGCGCGGCGGGCGCGCGGAAGCCGGAGATCTTCCGTACGTACTGCAGGGCGGCGGCGGTGATCTCCTCCCCGGTGGCTTCTTCGGGCAGGGCGGGCGGACGAAGCGTCTTGATGCTGCGGCACATGCCCTCCACGCTACCGACGCCCACTGACAACGGCCCCCGGCACCCGACCCGCACGCCTCCCGGCTGCGCCGCTGCCGCCCCGGAGGTTTACCGGCCGGGGCTGCGCACCATCGGGTGATCTCCCCGTGCCCCCGGCCCGCACCGGCCCCTCGTACCGCTACGACTTGTTCGCTCGCCGCACACGACGACCGCGTACCAGGCCGTACGCGTACGAGACGGAGGCCCGCCCGCATGAAGACCGCTGCCCTGCTGTTCCTGCTGCCCCTCTTGTTCACCTCCTCCCCCGCCGCCCCGCCCGTCACCGTGACCACCACCCTCCACGCGGCCGTCGCCGCCCTGCCGAAGGCCGCCGACACCCCGGCCGGATACACGGCGGCGGAGTTCACGCACTGGACCGACGAGGACCAGGACGGCTGCAACACCCGCTCCGAGGTGCTCCTGGAGGAGGCCACGACCCCGCCGGCGGCCGACCCCCGGTGCGTGCTGACGGGCGGCGCCTGGCACTCGTACTACGACAAGAAGGACCACACCACGGCCACCTCCCTGGCCGTCGACCACCTCGTCCCGCTCGCCGACGCCTGGCGTTCGGGGGCCGCCGCCTGGTCCCCCGACGAGCGCCGGCGCTTCGCCAACGACACCGAGGACCCGCGCACCCTCGCCGCGATCACCTCCGCGGAGGACCGCCTCAAGGGCGACCGGGACCCGGCCCACTGGGAGCCGTCGGACGACGGGGCGGACTGCCGCTACGTCGCCGAGTGGACGGCCGTGAAGAGCCGCTGGCGCCTGACGGCGGACGCGGCCGAGCACAAGGCGCTGACCACGATGGCCGCGGAGTGCCCGGAGGAACCCCTGACGTACACGCACGCCCGCTGAGGGGGCCGGGGGGGGACCCATGCACCGCCCCGGCGCACGCTCGCCGAGGAGGCGGAGGGGGCCTGCGCGTCGCCCCGGCGCACGCTCGCCGAGGCGACGACCGCCCGGCCGATCGCACCGGCGGCGGGCCGCGCCGCCCCGGCCGAGCAGGGGCCTCGCACCGACGGAGCTTCCGTCCGCACGGGAACGGGGATGTTCCGCGCGTCACTTCCCCATGTCACGGGACGGCTACACCCCGCACACGCCCCCTCACCCGACACGCATGATGTCCCTCTCAGCACAGCGACATCCCCGGGGGGACCATGCACCACCGTCACACCGCTCTCGCCCTCACCGCCGCCGCGCTCCTCGCGCTCACGGCCTGCCAGGACGTCAGCACGGGCGACGCCTCGAAGCCGAACTCCACCGGCCCGGCGTCCTCGGCGGCTCCCGGGCCCAGCGCGCCCCGGGTCCCGGCCGAGAAGGACGCGCGACTCCCCGACTTCGTCGGCAAGGGCCTCCAGTCCGCCCAGGACCAGGCGCAGGCAGCCGGGTTCTACGCGCTGAAGAGCCACGATGCGCTCGGCCGCGGCCGGCAGCAGGTGCTGGACCGCAGTTGGAAGGTCTGCTCCCAGACGCCCGCGGCCGGCACCCGCCCCACCTCCACGACCGTCGACTTCGGCACGGTGAAGCTGGAGGAGTCCTGTCCCGACGCCGACGTCCGCGAGCCGGACAGGGCGGGCGGGACCATGCCGAACCTCGTGGGGAAGAGCGTGAAGGTCGCCCGTGAGTCCCTGCCGGCCAACACGTCACTGACCGTCGAGGACAGTTCCGGCCGGGGCCGCATGGTTCTCGTGGAGTCGAACTGGTCGGTGTGCTCGGTGACCCCCGGGGCGGGCACCGCGCTGGACGGACAACCGGTCACGATCAGCGCGGCGAAGTTCACGGAGTCCTGCTGACCCGCCCCTCTCCGCCCTCCGGACGGCGCGCGCCCGCGGGATGGCGGGGCGTTCTCCCACGGTCCGAGAGTCCGCAGGACACGCAGTACCGGCCGGGTTCCTGGGAGGGCAACGTCCTCGTCCGGCACCGGTACCGCACGCCCCGCCCCGATTCCTGGCACCTGGTGCGGCGCGACCACCGGAACGACACCGGCGGCCGGGGGTGCTCCGCAGGAGGTACGCATCTGATCGACGGCACGCGCTACCGGGAAAGGGTCTCCGGTGGCCGCGGACTACGGCACGTAGCTGCAAGGGGTGCTTGTCCTGCGGCCTTCGGGCGGGAGGGGGCTTTCGTCATGTTCAAGACCACGACACAGAAAGGGCCTTGCCCCATACCCTGACAGTGTCGAGCTGTTCAGAGAGGGGCAAGGCCGTGCCATCTGATGCTACCCCGGACCCGTATGCCGACCCATTGGCCTTCGGGCAGAGATTGCAAATCCTCCGCACGCGCAAGGGTATGACCCGCGACCAACTCGGCGGCCTCATGGGTCGATCCGGATCGTGGGTCAAGGCCGTCGAGACCGGCCGCCTGAAGGTGCCCCGACTCGAAGTAGTGCTGCAGCTTGCGGAGTTGCTGCGCGTCCGAGATCTCTCCGACCTCACTGGGGACCAGTCCGTGCACGTCGACCTCTTCACTGGCCCTGGCCACCCCCGACTCGGGGCAGTGCAGGCCGCGATGAACCAGTTCCCCGTCCCGCTCGGTGAAGCCCCGCCAGCCGATCACCTTCAGGCCCGCCTCGCGCGCGCGTGGGCGGCGCGGCACTCGGCACCGAATCACCGTGACGTGGTGGGTGCTCTGCTGCCCGACCTGATCCGGGACGCCCAACTCACCGTACGGGCGGCCGACAGCGCCACCGATCGCCGCACTGCACAGGCGGTGCTCAGCGAGGTGTACTCGCTGGCGCAGTTCTTCGCCGCGTACCAGCCGGACGCTGCCCTCCTGTGGCGGATCGCCGAGCGCGGCATGGTAGCCGCTCAGGAGTCCGAGGACCCGCACACCATTGGCGTCGCAGCATGGCTCACCGCGCAGGCACATCGCGACTCGGGGCCTGCGCACTTCGACGCTGCCGACACCGTGACACGGAAGACGTTGGAGTTTCTGGAGCCTCTGCTCCCCGATGCGTCGGACGACGTCGTCGCCATCACCGGCGCCCTTCGGTTCGAAGCCGGGTACACGGCCGCTCGCCGGGCGGAGTCGGGTACTGCCTGGCGGTACTGGGACGTCGCCCGCGAGACGGCCGCCCGGCTGCCGAGGGACTACTACCATCCGGTGACGTCGTTCTCGCGGGCCATCATGGGCGCGCACGCGGTAACGATCGCCGTCGAACTGCACGCGGGCGGAGAGTCTGTGCGGCAGGCGGCGGCTTCGGACGCCACGACGATTCCGTCCCGGCCGCGCCGGGCCCGGCACCGGATCGAGGAGGCCCGCGGGTACCAGCTCGACGGACAGCCGGACGTGGCCCTCGCGACGCTGGCGCAGGCGCACGAGGCTGCCCCGGAGACGATCAAGTACAACGGGTATGCGAAGCGGATCGTGCTCGAAGAGGCGGAGTCGAAGGCTCCCGCGCGCCGCCGTCGTGCCTCCGAGCTGGCAGTGAAGTTGGGCCTGCTGGCTGCCTGATGGGAGGGGGTACATTCTGTGCCCTCTCTTCCCCCAGGTCGCTCCTACCGTCGGTATACGCAGTTCACCGACGATGCCGGGGGCGACCGTGCACACCCGATCCGACAACCGAACGTCCGTTGCTGACTGGTTGGCCCGCGCGCACGCCGATCCGGACGCCGCGCACCGGGAGTGGGCGGAGCGCGGGGTGGCGATGCTGCCGCTCGGCGTCCGCTTCGACGCGGTCCGCATCCCGTTCTCGGTCGTACGCGCGGCCCTCGGCACGGACAACCGGGACGCGATCGGCCGGACCTTGCCGCAGATGCTCGGCGGGCCGGTGATCCAGGACGGCGAGAAGTGGACGTACCCGCTCGTCCCCACCGGCGGCGCTTCCGCCTGGTCGGCCCGTGCCGGGAACTACCGCGGCCGGGGCTGGCTGGCCGTACCTGACACTGACCAGCCCGGCCCGCCCGGCATGTACTGGACCGTCGCGATGGCCACCCCTGGCCGGCTCTGCGAGTCGCTGGCCGTCGCCTCGATGATCGAGGCCGGCGTCTCCGCCCTCTCCGGGAAGGAGGGCAGGTGATGGTCCGGTTGTCCGAGGTCGTACTGGAGCAGTCGCCCAGCTACTCCGCCTTCACCGCGCTCATGAAGCACGGCCTGGCCTGCTGCCCCGAGTGCCAGGCCGGAGTCCTGTGCCCGGTCGGCACGCGGCTGATGGCGGCGTGGGAGGCTCGCCGGACCTGGCAGGTGAGGACGCCATGACCACGCTGCTCGACACGCCTGCTGCTGCTGCCGACTCCGCCGCCGCCTGGCTGCTGGGCCACGGGAACGCCGCCCGCGCGCAGACCCAGGACTGGCCGACCGGCCGGCACGTCTGGCCCGGCATGGGCATTGAGTACGAGGCCGTCCGGATGCCGGGCGACCTGGTGCACGCGGCCGTACGCAGCACCGATCCGCCCTCCGTCGCCGAGAGACTCACCCGCTTCCTTGAGGGCCCGGTGGCGGCCGCTCCGGCCGCCGGCTGGTACCTGGCCCTCACCCGGCCGACGGGTCCGAAGTGGTACAAGCGCTGCGACCCTGACGGGCTCGGCACGTTCGTCCCACCCGACGAGCATCTGATCCTGCCGCACCCCAGTCGCACTACACCCAGCAGCGCGCTGTTCTGGTCGCGGCCCGTCCAGCCAGGCCAGGTCTCCGAAGCGCTCTCCGTGGCACTGCTGCTCGACATGGGCGATCACGCCCTCTCCTGGCAGGCCCGGTACTGCGACGCGCGCGGCGAGGCGACATACGCGCCCTTCGGCGCGCTCCGGATCCTGGTGGGCAACCAGGGGACGCCGTCATGACGCGGTGCCCGAGCCGTGAAGGAAACGGTCACCCCTTCCCGTACGAGGACGAGACCACGGCGCGCTGCCCGGAGCACGGCGTGACGCTGCTGTGGCACGGCGAGCCGATCACCGCCGACGACCTCACCCCTGCGGCTCCCCCGGACGAGTCCGAGGAGTAGCCCCTCATGCACCCGCCCCCGCCGCCTGAGCCCTGCTACGAACGGCGGCCGGGGCGGGCCTCATGCACCGCCCACCGAAACGGAAGGCACCACATGAGTACCACCACCTGCGCGCCCGTCACCAGGGACGCCCGATCCCTGCTGACCACCGCCGAGTTCGATGCGGTCACCCGCACCGTTCTCCGCGCGAACCCGGGGATGGAGACGGCGCTCGCGCAGCGGATCGTCCTCGACGCCTTGAAGTTCGTCGCCACCGCCGCCACCCGGGACCCCGCCAGCGCCGGCCTGGCGCCGTCCCGCGTCGTTGACGAGGGCTGGCACGCCCTGATCCTGCACACCCAGACGTACGCCCGGCTCTGCGAGCGCCTCGGCGGCCGGTTCGTCCACCACGTTCCGCAACCGCCGAACCCGACCAGGTCCCAGGGCATCCTCGGCCGGACGACCGTCGCCATCGAGATGGCCGGGTTCAGCGTCGACCGCGACCTCTGGATTCCGGCGGAGGATCGAACGTTCGTCGTGGCCGCCGACTGCCAGCACTCCGAGACCAACTGCACGGACTGCAACTGCTCGGAGGTCTCGTGCGAAAGCACCCAGAACTGACCGAACCGACCTCTACCCTGCTGCCATGAATGAACAACAGTGGGCTGCCATCGCCGAATTCAAGTCCGTGAAGGCACGCGCTCAGGCGCGCTCCCCCAAGGGGCGGCATCCGCGGCATACTCGTAGGTGTCCCGGCCACGGCTTCGTCGTGATGGCGACGCCCCAGGGCCCGGTCACTGTGCCCTGCGGGTGCTGCGGAGGTGGCAGCGAGTAGAACCCCCGCGCCCCGGCGGTTCGCAGCGCCGACTTCCTGCGGACCGCCGACCTACCGAACGAGGTCGGCGAGCGGAACGCCGATCGCGTCGGCGATGAGGAGCAGGGAGTCGAGGCGGGCACTCGCGTGGCCCTGCTCGATCCGGTTGTCGTTGTGCCGCTCCATCCCGATGCGCAGGGCGACCGCCTCTTGTGTGAGGCCGGCGGCCTTGCGTGCGTCACCGACGGCCCGGCGGCGGGTGAGGACCCGTGCGGGCGGTTCAGCGGGTGGCACACGCCTGTGCCATCCACCTGAAGATCGAACGGACTCCGGACACGAGAAAGCCCCCCAATCGATCTTGATTGAGGGGCTTCAAACAGGCTCTCACCTGCTGTTTATCCCTGGTGGGCGCGGACGGTTTCGAACCGCCGACATCCGCCTTGTAAGGGCGGCGCTCTACCCCTGAGCTACGCGCCCGGGCATGAGGCAACAGCGTACATGGCCCCGGGGGCTGCTTCGCAAGCCGGATCCGGTGGCGGTGCTGGTCACGGGCGGGACAGGGGGGTTAGCCCCACCCCCGATCCGGTGGGCGGCCGGATCGTGCGGGGTGGGCGCCGGTGCCTAGGTTGGGGGCACACCGATCGTACGCAGCAGGGGGACCGCATCATGGCAGCCAAGACCCGCACCTTTCTCGCCCTCGGCGGGGCCGTTCTCGTCGCGCTCTCCGTCTCCGGGTGCGGCGGTGCGGACGTCATGGACGCGCCCGTGGAGAAGAAGTCGTTCGCGTTCAGCGGGCGGACCCTCACGGTCGCCGGGCACGACTCCGGGCTGACCCTGGTGCCGGCGGACGTCCAGCAGATCGAGGTCGAGCGGCAGGTCGACGGGTGGGCGCTGCTGGGGAGCGGCCCCGAGCCCGTGTGGGAGCTGCGGGGCGACACCCTCGACCTGAAGGTCAAGTGCTCCGGCATCGCCACCAACTGCCAGGCCCGCCACTCGATCAAGGTCCCGCGCGGCGTCACCGTGAACGTGGAGAGCGACAACGGCCGTGTCGAGGCCGCCGGTTTCACCACCGACATGGCGGTCACGACCGACAACGGCGAGATCGCCGTCAAGGACATGAGCGGCAGACTGAACCTGAAGACCTCCAACGGGGAGATCGTCGGCGAACGCCTCGCCGCCAAGTCCGTGACCGCCCGGACGGACAACGGCAAGGTGGAGATGGGCTTCGCCGCCACCCCCGACCTCGTCGACGGCGGCAGCGACAACGGCTCGATCCGGCTCACGCTGCCGAAGGCGACGTACAAGGTCGACGTGGAGACCGGCAACGGCGAGGCGCGGGTGGACGTGCCCAAGGCGGAGACCAGCAGCCACGTGGTGAAGCTGCGCACCGACAACGGCGAAGTCACGGTGCGAAGCGCGAACTAACCGGCCCGTGTGTTCGTCATTACCTGGTGGGAGAATGAACCAGGCAGGCGGACACGGTACGGGAGAGGCATGTGACGGCGACAGACGCGCAGCCGCAGACGCAGCGAGTACGCCGTCGGGCCCGGACCGGTCCGCAAACCGCGGCCCGCCCCGGTCACGGGGCTGCCGGGACCACGGGGTCCGCGCGGGCCGCAGCGGTGCGTGACGCGGTGGCGCTGGTGCTGCTGCCGGCCGTCCTGCTGCCGCTCGCCGCCGCCTCCTTCGCCGGGGGCGGCACCCGGCGCTGGTTCGGCGGGCGCAGCGAGAGCGCGCGGGCGGACGCGCTGGCCGCCAAGGACGCCGCCGCGGCCGCCTTCTACGAGCTGGACACCGCCCAGCGCGACCTGCGGATCTCCATCGAGACGATCACCGCCGTGGACAGTTCGCCGGGCGCCCGGCGCACCGCCGAGCAGTTCGCCGCGCTCGGGCAGCGCATCGACGAGGCCAGCCACACGTACATCACCGCCGTCGACGCCCACGACCTGGAGCGCGACGACCTCGACGCGGGCGACGCCGCCAGGGCCCGCGCCGAGCTCGGCAGGGCCAAGGACGATCTCGTACGGGTCAAGGGCGAGCTCGACCGCTTCTCGCAGAGCCTCACCCCGCTGCTCGACAAGGCCGAGACGCAGTTGGCGCGGCTGGCCCCGGCCGTGGAGCGCGCCCGGCAGGCCCTGCTCGGCGCGAGCAACGCCCTGGACGCGGTACGGGCCGCCGGCCTGCGCGCCGACGACCTCGCGGCCCGGCTCGCCGCCCTCGCCCCCGAGCTGACCCGGCTCAACCAGGGCGCCGGGCAGCACGGCGTGCCGGAGACCCTGGCGCGGGCCGAGCAGGTGCAGCGGGACGCCGAGGCGGTACGGGCCGAGGCCGCCGCCCTGCCGCAGCGTGCGGCGGAGATCGACCGCCGGCTGGTGTCGCTGCGGACCCGCGCCCAGGCCCTGACGACACGGGCCGGCAAGGTCGATCCCGTACTGAGCGAGCTGCGGCGCAGGTTCACGGCGGCGTGCTGGCAGGACCTCCAGGGGGTTCCGGCGCAGGCGGCGCAGAGCGTGCGGCTCGCGGAGCAGCGGCTCAAGGAGGCTGGGCAGGCCCGGGAGGAGCAGCGCTGGCCGGACGCCACGTCGCTGATCAGCACGGCGCGGGCGCTCCTGAACGACACCGACGAGGCGGTCTCGGCGGCCGGGGACCGGTTGCAGCGGCTGAACGCGGTCGCCAAGGACCCGCAGGCCGAGATCCAGCGCACCCGCTTCGCGATCCGGGACGCGCAGCGGCTGGCGATGGCCGGGCGCAACACGCCCGACCCGCGGCACGCCCGGCCGCTGGACGACGCGGTCGCCCGCCTGGACCGGGCGGTCGCGGACCTGGAGGGCCGCCACCCCGACTACTGGCACTTCCTCACGGAGACGGAGGCGGTCCGCGCGACGGTCACCCGCGTCGTCTCCGCCATCCGCGAGGAGCGCGGCGCGGCAGCGGGCTGAGCCCCCGCCGCGCCCGCGCGTGCGACGGGGTCGCGCTGTCCACCGCCGCACCCGGGGAGCGGGCCGTCAGCCGCAGCAGCCGCCCCCGCAGCAACCGCCACCTCCACCGCCGCCGCCGGCCGGCGCACTGCTGGTGCCGCCGACGGCGACGGCGGACAGGAGCTTGACGGTGTCCGTGTGCCCCTCGGGGCAGGCGGCGGGGTCGGCGGACTCCGCCATCGGACGGTTCAGCTCGAAGGTGGTGTCACAGGGACGGCAGCGGTACTCGTAGCGAGGCATGGCCACAGGGTAAGGGGCCGCCGCCGGCCCCTCGCAGCCCCCGCCGCGCTCACCTCCTGCGTGCCAGCGTCACCCCGTCCGCGATGCCCAGCAGCACGCTCTCCACCCGCCCGTCCTTCCTCACGTGCGCGTTGAACTCCCGGATCGCCGCCGCGTTCCCCTCCGCCCGCGGGTCCACCACGCCCCCGTGGAACAGCACGTTGTCCACCACGATCAGCCCGCCCTCCCGCATCCTGGGCACCAGCTCCTCCCAGTACGCGACGTACTGCGGCTTGTCGGCGTCCAGGTACGCCAGGTCGATGTGCGCGTCCGCCGGCATCGCCCGCAGTGTCTCCAGCGCGTCGCCGAGCCGCAGCTCCACCCGGTCCGCGACCCCGGCCTTCTGCCATGCCCGGCGTCCGTACGCCGTCCACTCCTCCGAGATGTCGCAGGTGATCAGCCGCCCGTCCGCGGGCAGCGCCCGCGCCATCGCCAGCGCCGAGAAGCCGGTGAAGGTGCCGACCTCCACCACGTGCCGCGCCCCCGTGAGACGTACCAGGAAGGCCAGCAGCGGGCCCTGTTCGGCCGCCGACTGCATGCCCGCCGACGCCGGGAAGTGCTCCCAGGTCGTCTCGACCAGCTCCTGCTGCACCGGGTCCAGCGGCGGATTGTTCGCCAGGACGTACTCGTACAACTCGTCGGTGATTTTCGTGGTGTTGCCCTTGGTCATGGACCGCTCCTCCACCTCGTCGCGTACCGCGTCGCATTTCAGTCTGCCTTCAGGGCAGCCGACTTAACGTGGACGACATGGTCGCAAGCGCAGCACCCGCCGCCCCCTCCTGGATCACCGGGCTCATGGACGCCATGGGAGCCCCCGGTGCCGGCCTCGCCATCGCCCTGGAGAACCTCTTCCCGCCGCTGCCCAGCGAGGTGATCCTGCCGATGGCGGGCTTCGCCGCGGGCGCGGGGAAGATGGACCTGTGGGCGGTCCTGGTGTGGACGACGCTCGGGTCGGTCGTCGGGGCCCTCGCGCTGTACGGGATCGGAGCGCTGCTGGGGCGTGACCGCACCGTCGCCCTCGCGGCGAAGGTCCCCCTGCTCAAGGTCGCCGACATCGAGAAGACCGAGGCATGGTTCGCCAAGCACGGGACGAAGGCGGTGTTCTTCGGACGGATGGTCCCCGTCTTCCGCAGTCTCATCTCCCTCCCGGCCGGCGTGGAACGCATGCCGCTGCCCGTCTTCCTCGGGCTCACCACCCTCGGCAGCGCGATCTGGAACGGCCTGTTCGTGATGGCCGGTTACCTGCTCGGCGACAACTGGGAGCAGGTGGCGGGCTACGTCTCGCTGTACTCCAAGGTGGTGCTCGGCGTGGCCGCGGTCGCGGTGATCGCCTTCGTGGTCGTACGGGTCAGGAAGAGCCGGAAGGAGAAGGCCCGCCGGGGATCGGGGCACGAGGAGAAGCAGCCGACGCGGCGGTGAAGCGGCGCAGGATCTCCTCGCCCGCCGCCACGCCCGCCTCCTCCAGGGCCGTGACGTGCGGCGCGCTCCAGCCCTCGTCGGCCAGTTCGCCGTGGCCGGGACGCCAGCCCCGGTCGGCGGCGAGCAGCAGGTCCGCGTCGAGCAGGGAGTCCCCGGCGGCCAGGGTCAGCCGGGCCCCCGAACGGCGGGCCACCTCGCGGACGGCCGCGCTCTTGGTGAGGGGCGCGGGGACGACGTACACCTTCCGGCCCTGGAGGGAGACCGTCCAGCCGCGTTCGACGGCCCAGGCGGCGAGGTCCTTGACCCAGCCGTCGGGCAGCAGGGCGCGCTCCACGACGAGGTAGGCGAACAGGTCCTCGGCGACCCGGTCCTTGAGCAGCCAGGCGGGGTCGGCGGTGCGGGCCAGGTGGGCGCGGACCTCGGCGAGCGGGGCGCACTCGTCGGCGAGGCGGCCGGCGACCTGCCGCTGCCAGTCCGGGTCGGAGACGCCGTCCACGAGCAGGTGCCCGCCGTTGGCGCAGATCGCGAACCGCGGGGTGGGGACGGGCAGCCGGATGCGGTGGTACTGCTCGCGGGTGCGGGTCGTGGTCGGCACGAAGAGCGCGGCCGCGGCGAGTTCCGGGAGCAGCCGGGCCGCCTCCTCGGTGACGTACGACAGCGGCTTGCCCTGGTACACCTCCACGCACAGCAGGCGCGGCGCGCGGGCGTCCGGCATGGACAGGCCGAGGGCGGCGGCGGAGTAGATGAGCGTGCGGTCCAGGTCGCTGGCGACCAGCACCGGTGCGGAACCGGTCACTTGGCGGTCACCGCCGTGCCGTCGGCGCCCGTCGCGCCCCGGGTGTAGCGGGGATGGATCAGGCCCACGCAGGTGTACGGGAGGCCGTCGACCTCCTCCACGGGCACCCCGCGCTGCTCGGCGAGGAGGCGGATGTGCCGGAGGTCGGCCCCGGCGCCGCGCCGGGCGAGGATCTTCCAGGGGACCCGGCGCAGCAGGACCCGGGTGGTCTCGCCGACGCCCGGCTTGACCAGGTTCACGTCGTGGATGCCGTACTCCTCGCTGATCCGCGTGACGGCGGCCCAGCCCTCCCAGGTGGGGGCGCGGTCCTGGCCCTGGAGGACCTTGGCCTCGGCGACGGCGTCCTCGGTGACGTCGGCGAAGCGGGCGGTGACCGCGTCCAGGAAGTCGTTGGACACGTCGGAGCCGGCCAGCTCGCGGTAGAACTTGCCGCCGTGGAAGTCGTTCGGGCCGACCAGGTCGGCGCGCAGGACGGTGCGCGAGATCAGGCCGGACACGGTCGAGTTGAGGCAGGCGGAGGGGATGAGGAAGTCCTCGCGGGTGCCGTAGGTGCGGACGCAGGAACCGGGGTCGGCGAGGACCGCGATCTCCGGGTCGAAACCGCCCGGGCCGCTTTCGAGGCCGGCGGCCGTGTGGAACTCCTCGACGGCGGCGGCGAGTTCGCGGGTGATGGCGCCCTTGCCGGTCCAGCCGTCGACGAAGACGACGTCGGCGGGGTCGTGGTGGGCGGCCAGCCAGCGCAGGGCGTTGGCGTCGATGCCCCGGCCCCGGACGATGGACACGGCGTAGTGCGGCAGGTCCAGGCCGTGCCGGTGCTGCGCCCAGCGGCGCATGAGGACGCCGACGGGAGTGCCCGCGCGGGCCAGCGAGACCAGTACGGGACGCGGGGAGCGCTCGGCGAGCACGGTCTCGGTGACGACGCCGACGGCCCGCGCGATCCGCCCCGCCGACTCCTCCAGCGCGGCCCGGAACAGCTCCTGGTACTCCTCGGTCGGCTGGTACTCGACCGGCAGCGACTCCGCGTAGTGCGCGCCGCCCGCCTGGATGGCCTCCTCGCGCTCCTCGGTGGGGGCCTCCAAGGAGACGTCGGAGAGGTCCCGGAGCAGCCAGCCGACCTCGTCGGGCGCGTAGGAGGAGAAGGCGGGACCACGCAGTGGCTCGGGCAGCACGGAGTTCTCCTGGACGGAGGGACGGGGAACGGTCGCGGAGCACACACCCGCGCCGGGCACGGCGTCGGCCCCGGGCGCGGACGGGACGCCCGGGGGGACGTACGACGGGACGACCGCCAGCAGGACGCGTCCCGCGTGCGGGGCCAGCGTCGCCAACAGCCCGTCGGGGCCGTGGAGTTCGGCGGTGTCGGCCGTCGAGTCGACGACCACGAGCACGGTGTCGAAGCCCGCGCCCGCGACGTTGTAGGCGTAGCGCTCGCCGGGGCCGTCGGCGGGGTCGTCGTGCGCGGGGAAGACCAGCCGGGTGCGGATCGCGTAGCCGGGGTCGTCGACGGCCAGCACCGGGGAGCGGGTGGTGGTGGAGTACCGGACGTCGACGCCCGTCTCCTGGAGCGCCGTGGCGATCCGCAGCGGCGCGTACATCAGCTCCTCGAAGCCCAGGACCAGCACGCGTCCGGGCGCGTCCCCGAGCGCGTCCGCGACCCGTGCCGCCATGCCCGGGAGGGCCGCCTCCAGTGTCCGGCGGTGTCCGGGCGTGAAGCCGTGCCGTCCGCCGTCGGGCAGGCCCGCGGGCCAGCCCAGGTCCACGCGGGCGGCGGGAGCGGCGGGAACGGCGGAACCAGCGCCCCGGTGCCGGCTCCGCTCCCGGGCGCCGCGCGCCTCCTCCTCGGCGACCAGTCGCTGCCCCTTCTCCAGCACGCCGTCCGGCAGCCGGACCGTGCCCGAGGCGCGGGCGACCAGGTCGACCCGGGCGCCGGTCTCCCGCGCGAAGTCCGCCAGGCGGGCCCGGTCCGCCGGGGTGCGCATGTCGACCAGGGCGACGACGACGTACCGCGTACGCGGGTGGCGGGCGTGCAGGTCGCGGATGGTGTTGAGGACGGTGTTGCCGGTGGAGAACTCGTCGTCGACGAGGACCAGGGGCCCGTCCCCGGCGAGCAGTTCCGGATCGGCGGGCAGCAGCAGGTGCGAGGTGGCGTGGGAGTGGGACTCCTCGAAACCGCCCGCCGTGGCGACCCCGGCGACCGGGCGGCGGGTGGAGTGCAGGCAGGGGGCGAGCGCCAGGCCGTCGGCGACCGAGTGGCCGAGGCCGGTGGCGGTCTCCGCGTAGCCGAGGACGACCGCCCGGGCGGCCTCCGCGTCGCCCAGCAGGGCCCGCACCTCGCGGCCCAGGGCCACCCCGGCCCCGTGCACGAGGGACGGCCGCTGCGGTACGTGCTTGCCGAGCACGTTCGAGACGAGCAGGTGCGCTCGCTTGGGGTTGCGCCGCAGGGCGAGCCCGAGGAGGCCGTGCAGCGGCTCGGGGGCGCGCGCACCCACGGAGTCCGGCCCGGTCTCCCGTTCCGGGGAGACCAGTTCCACGCCCAGCCGCTCCGCGACCCACCTGCCCGACCACACCACGTCGTCGTTCCCTCTTCCGCTTCTTCCGCTGCTCACACCGTGCCCCTTACCGTCATTCCTGCCGCCCCGCGAGCCCGGCGAGCCCCGCCGCCAGCAGTTCCACGAAGCCCACGTCCGCCCCCGCCACGCCGAACACCTCGGCCCGCAGCAGGGTCCGCTCCGCCCAGGCGCGGTGCGGCTTCACCTCGTTCATCTTGTTCGTGTAGGCGGAGCGCATGACTCCGCCGCCGTCCCGCTCGGGGCGCAGGATGTCCCGGGCGTCGCCGTACTCCTCGTGGCTGACCACCGAGAGCGCGTGCACCGGCAGGACGTGCGAGGGGTGGATGCAGGTCTTGCCCTGGAGTCCGTTGGCCCGGTCCAGGCCGATCTCGCGCAGCAGCCCGTCGAGGTCGTGGGCGATGAGCGCGGTGCGCAGCTCCTCCGCCCGCCCCTCCAGGAAGGGGCTGCGCCGCAGTTGCGGCTTGAACATCCGCTCCTGGACCTTGAAGTACTCCCACACCGGCCCGGTGATGGTGAAGCCGGTGCCGTCGGAGCGGCCGAGCGCGTTCACCACGTCGCCGATGACGGAGGCCACGATCTGGACGTCGTACGCCGTCATGTCGGGCGCGCGGCGCAGACCGTACGCGGAGCAGAAGTCGGTGACGCCGAGCCGCAGCGCGAGCACCCGGTCGCGGTACTTGTCGACGGTGCGGGCGATACCGGCGAGGGTCTCGGTGCGGGTCTCCAGGTGCAGGAGCTCCGGGGACTCCAGGACGGGCATCGCGAAGAGTCTGCGCCCGCTCGCCGCCTCGGCGTCGGTGAGCGCCTCCAGGAACGGAACCCCGCGTTCCTCGGTGAACTTCGGGAGTACGAATCCGGACAGCAGCCGTACGGCGTCGCCGAGCCGGTGCACCAGGTCCGGCACCTGGGCCGGTTCGCGCACCCGGACGAAGAGCAGCGGGGTCTGCGCGCCGCGCCCGGCGAGGTCGGCGAGCTGGCTCACGAGGTTGGCCTCGGCGGCCTCGACGTCGTCGTCGGCGATCGAATCCTCCAGGCACAGCACCATGGAGACCACGCCGCGCCCGGCCTGCTTGAGGATGTCGTCCGCGAGCCGGGGGCGGGTCGCCGGGCTGTAGAGGGTCGCGCCGAGGGCGGCGGCGAGCAGCGGCGCCGGGGAGTCCGCGTCGAAGCGGACGGGCTCCCGGTGGAAGAGTTCAGCCCGTACCGCAGCAGGGATATGCCCGAAATGACGCATGTGAGTACCCCCGAGCTGGCGTGTGGATCGTCGGACATGTGGCCGGTAATAGTACGTAGGGGCGGGTGACCGTGGTTCCCCCCTTGTGTGAACTCCAGGTAACCCGCAGGTCGCGGCCCAACCCCCGACCGTACGGGAACGGCCCCCCACGTTGTCCGCACCGGCCGCGGCGAGGCAGGATGACCGGCATGACGCACGCCATGCTGAAGGGCGCGAACGTACCTCTCGACGCCACGGCCGTGAGGGCCGTGCTCCGGTGGACCCCCGGGCCCGGCATCCCCAACGTGGACGCCTCGGCCCTGGTGGTGGGCGCCGACGGGCGTGTGCGCAGCGACGAGGACTTCGTCTTCTACAACTACGTACGCCACCCCTCGGGCTTCGTGCGCAAGCTGCCGATGAAGCGGGTGCCCGAGGGCTCGACCGACACGATCGTCGCGGACCTCACCTCCCTGGACCGCACGGTCGACCGGGTGGTGATCGCCGCCTCGCTGGACCTGGAGGCCTTCGAGGGCGCCACCTTCGCGCACGTGCGCGACCTGCGGATCCTGCTGTACGACGCGGCCGCGGCCGGCGCCGAGCCGCTCGCGATGTTCGACGTGAAGCCGGAGACCGGCGAGGAGACCGCCGTGATCTGCGGGGAGGTCTACCGGCGCGGGGAGGGCTGGAAGTTCCGCGCGGTGGGCCAGGGCTACCCGACCGGGCTGGTGGGCCTGGCCACCCAGTTCGGCGTCTCGGTCGACGAGAGCGAGGCCCCCGACGCGCCCCCGGCCGCGGCGGCCGGCCCGGCGGCGGCGTCCGGCCCTCCGGCCCCCGCCTCCCCCGCGAGCGCGCCCCCGCCCCCGGTGCCCGCCCAGGAGCCCGCCACCCAGGCCGTGCCGCCGACCGCGGCCCCCGGCCGGCCGTACCCGCAGCCGCCCGCGCAGCCCGCCTACGGCTACCCGCACGCGGCCCCTCCCCCGCCGCAGAGCCGGCCCGCGTACGGCTACCCGCAGCCCGCGTCGAACCAGCCCGCCTACGGCTACCCGCAGCCCGCGGCCGCCGCCGCCCACGCCCCCGACCCGAACTTCCGGCTGCCGCCGATGGGGCCGCAGTTCATCCGGGGCTGACCGCTCCCGAGGCGCGTGCGGGCCGCCCGGCCGCGACATCCGGTTCGCGGGCCGGGCGGCGCCGACGCCGCGCGGTGCCGCGGAAGGCCTCAGGCCTTGGTCTTGTACCCGCGGCCCCACTGGAGGCCCCAGCCGTACAGGCGGTCCAGCTCGGCCTGGAATCCGTAGACGAACTTCACCTCGCGGCGGACCGTCAGCCCCTCCTTGCCGTTCTCGATGGTGAAAACGGCGCAGGAACGTGCCTGCGGGGCGCGCTCGTCGAGGGCGATCTCGATCCGGGGGCCGTTGCTGGGGTAGAGCGTGACGACGGCGTGGGTGCGGTCGAAGGCGGGGGTCTGGTCGTAGATGTAGACGAAGACCAGCAGCCGCTTGATCTCCTCGCGGTGGTCGAGGTTGATGAAGACCGTCTCACCGGAGGGCGCGCCGAACCGGTCGTCGCCGCTGAGCTTGACGTACGGCGGCTCGTTCATGTCGCCGAAGAAGCCGCCGAGGGGCTGTACGACGCCCTTGCTGCCGTCCTTGAGCTCGTAGAGGCAGCCGAGGTCCAGGTCGACGTTGACGACGCCCTGGGTGTGCGCCTGGACGGCCTCGGGCTGGAAGAACTTCAGCGGGCGGCTCAGGAAGTTCCCGTCGTGCCGCTGCCGGCCGCCGATGTCGGAGGTGCGCATCCGCCAGGAGAGGTTGACGCGCAGGCTGCCGGTGTCGGCGCCCTGTTTGCCGAGCGAGACCGTGGGATGCCGTTTGGTCAGCTCGATGGAGTTGGTCGAGGCGCTGCCGGAGTCGAACCGCGCCGAACTCCCCCGCCAGCCGCCGAGGCTGTCACGAATCCTGTCCCAGAAGGCCATCGGCCCCCACCCCCACCTCTGTCGCTCCCCGCCCCTGCCGGACACGCCCAACGGGGCGGCCACGGGGGCGGTGTCGCCCTGCGGCCGCCCCGTTGGGAGCGTTCCTCAATCTTCTCCGGGTCACACCCGCGAGCGGGCCGGAACCGGGGGTCCTGAATCAGACCCCGGAGACTTCCTTCTTCAGATTCGCTCCGCCCGCCGCTTCCTCGGCCGCGATCCGCTTGTTGCGGCGGACCGAGGAGATGAAGGACCAGGCGATCAGGATGACGCCCACGGAGCCGGTGATGACCTCGTGGATCTCGTACTGGATCGTGACGAGCAGGATCACGGCGAGGGCGCCGATCGCGTAGTGCGCGCCGTGCTCCAGGTAGACGTAGTCGTCCAGGGTGCCCTGGCGGACCAGGTAGACCGTCAGCGAACGTACGTACATCGCGCCGATGCCCAGGCCCAGCGCCATCAGGACGATGTCGTTGGTGACGGCGAAGGCGCCGATGACGCCGTCGAAGGAGAACGACGCGTCCAGGACCTCCAGGTAGAGGAACATGAAGAACGCGGCCTTGCCCGCCAGGGCCATGCCGGTGTTCTTCCTGCCGGTGCGCTTCGCCTCTTCCTCGGCCTCGTGCTCGCGCTCCTCCTCCTCTTCGAGCTTGTTCTCGAAGTGCCCGGAGAGACCGCCGACGATCAGGTAGGTGATCAGACCGGCGATGCCCGAGATCAGTACGGTCTCGGCCTTGTTGACGTGCGTGCCGCCGTGCTGGTGGGCGTTGACCGCGAAGGTCATCGACGTGATCAGCAGGACGATCAGCGCGATGCAGACCGACAGCATGTCGACCTTGCCGAGCTTCGCGAGCGGACGCTCCAGCCAGGCGAGCCACTTGATGTCCCGGTCCTCGAAGATGAAGTCCAGGAAGATCATCAGCAGGAACATGCCACCGAAGGCGGCGATCGACGGGTGGGCGTCGGTCACCAGCTGCTTGTACATGTCCTTGTCGGTCATCGCCAGATCGACGGCCTCGATGGGCCCGATCTTGGCGCTGATGGCCACGATGACGACAGGGAAGACCAGGCGCATGCCGAACACGGCGATCAGGATGCCGATGGTGAGGAAGATCTTCTGCCAGAAGGCATTCATCTTCTTCAGGATCCCGGCGTTGACCACCGCGTTGTCGAAGGACAGCGAGATCTCCAGGATGGACAGGATCGCCACGATTCCGAAGCCGGTCCACCCCCCGTAGAGAACCGCCGCGACCAGGCCGAGCGCGGTCACCGCGAACGACCAGCCGAAGGTTTTCAGAACCACTGGCTACCCCATCATTGAGTAGTGCTCTCCCCCGCTGGGAGCGGGGCTTTACGAAACGTTGACCCCGAAGTCTAGAGCGATGCCCCGCAGTCCGGACGCGTACCCCTGCCCAACGGCACGGAACTTCCACTCTCCGCCGTACCGGTAGACCTCACCGAAGATCATCGCGGTCTCGCTGGAGGCGTCCTCGCTGAGGTCGTAGCGGGCCAGTTCCTGGCCGTCCGCCTGGTTCACCACGCGGATGAAGGCGTTGCTGACCTGGCCGAAGGTCTGGCCGCGGTTGTCGGCGTCGTGGATCGAGACCGGAAAGACGATCTTGTCGACGCTCATCGGGACCTGGGAGAGGTCGATGATCAGCGACTCGTCGTCGCCGTCGCCCTCGCCGGTGAGGTTGTCGCCGGTGTGCTCGACGGAGCCCTCGGGGCTGGTCAGGTTGTTGTAGAAGACGAAGTACTCGTCGCCGAGCACCCGGCCGTCCCGGCACAGCAGTGCGCTGGCGTCCAGGTCGAAGTCGGCCCCGGTGGTGGAACGTGCGTCCCAGCCGAGCCCGACCAGCACCTTGGTGAGGTTCGGAGCGGCTTTGGAGAGGGAGACATTGCCTCCCTTGGCGAGCGTGACGCCCATGATCTTTTCTTCCTCCCCGCGGTAACGGAACTACGGCCCTGCGCGTCCGGCGCCGCACTGGAGAAGTACGGCGCCGGACGACGGGAGTGCTGCTGCTCGGCTCAGACGTTGACGCCGAAGTCCTGCGCGATGCCGCGCAGGCCCGAGGCGTAACCCTGGCCGATGGCGCGGAACTTCCACTCGGCGCCGTTGCGGTAGAGCTCGCCGAAGACCATGGCCGTCTCGGTCGAGGCGTCCTCGCTGAGGTCGTAGCGCGCCAGCTCGGTGTTGTCGGCCTGGTTCACGACGCGGATGTACGCGTTGCGGACCTGGCCGAAGCTCTGCTGGCGGGACTCGGCCTCGTAGATCGAGACCGGGAAGACGATCTTGGCGACGTCGGCCGGGACACCGGCCAGGTTCACCTTGATGACCTCGTCGTCGCCCTCGCCCTCACCGGTGAGGTTGTCACCGGTGTGCTCGACGGAGCCGTCGGGGCTCTTCAGGTTGTTGAAGAAGACGAAGTTCGAGTCGTTGGTGACCTTGCCGGCGTCGTTCGTCAGCAGCGCGCTGGCGTCGAGGTCGAAGTCACCGCCGGTGGTGGTGCGCGCGTCCCAGCCCAGACCGACGATGACCGCGGTCAGGTTCGGGGCGGCCTTGGTCAGCGAGACGTTTCCGCCCTTGCTGAGGCTGACTCCCACGAGTCCTCCAAAGTGTGTCGAGGGGCTCAGGAGAGGCCCTGCCCCCGTAGTGCTTGGCATACGGATCAACGTGCTGATCCTAGTGACCGGTTCCCGTCACGGCAGGACTTAAGTCCCGAATTCCTGTGGTCCCGGAGATTGCCGGAACCCGGAAATCCGTCCGGGACCCCAGGCTGTCGCGCGGATCAGAGCGTGTCGAGGGCCTTGACGTACTCGTTCAGGTCACGAGCGTCGGGGAGGCCGTTGACGACGGTCCAGCGGACCGTGCCCTCCTTGTCGATGATGAAGGTGCCGCGCACCGCGCAGCCCTTCTCCTCGTCGAAGACGCCGTAGGCGCGCGAGACGTTGCCGTGCGGCCAGAAGTCGGACAGCAGCGGATACTCCAGACCCTCCTGGTCGGCGAAGACGCGCAGGGTGTGGATGGAGTCGTTGGAGACCGCCAGGAGCTGCACGTCGTCGTTCTGGAAGGCCGGCAGCTCGTCGCGCAGGGCGCACAGCTCGCCGGTGCACACGCCGGTGAAGGCGAAGGGGTAGAAGAGCAGCACGACGTTCTTCCGGCCCCGGAAGTCGGACAGCCGCACGGTGCGGCCGTGGTTGTCCTTGAGCGTGAAGTCGGGGGCCTGCACGCCCGTCTCGATCGCCATGGGGATGCGCTGCCTTTCGTTGGGCCGATGCGGTGAAGCTGCCGCCAGCGTACGCAAAGGACCCCCGCCGACCTGCGTCGACGGGGGTCCTTCGGTGCTGCCTGAGGTGTTTCCGGCCGTTACCGCTTGCCGGACTTCGCCGCCTTCGGCGAGACCAGACGGCTGCCCGTCCAGTCCTTGCCCGCGTTGACGCTCTTGGTCTGGGAAAGACCGGCGGTCTGTGCGGCTTCGTTGATGTCGCTCGGTTCGACATAGCCGTCACGGCCGGTCTTCGGAGTCATCAGCCAGACGGTGCCACCGTCGTCGACGAGCTGCGTGGCGTCCACCAACGCGTCCGTCAGGTCGCCGTCCTCGTCCCTGAACCACAGGACGACGGCGTCAGCCACGTCGTCGTAGTCCTCGTCGACGAGTTCGCCGCCGATGATCTCCTCGATGGCTTCGCGGAGCTCCTGATCGACATCGTCGTCGAAGCCGATCTCCTGGACCACCTGCTCGGGCTGGAAACCCAGCCTCGCGGCAGGGTTGGTCCGCTCCTCCGCGTGGTCCGCGGTCGCGCTCACGGATTGCCTCCTGATCTTTTTTCGGGAAGTGCTTTTTCAGCGATGCGTTCGGTGCCGCGCGCGTGCGCGGCATTGGCCGTAGTCCACACGGGCGGGACCGATCGCGCAAGTACCCGGCCGTCCGGACCGCCGAAACGGTGACGGATGGGACGGCCCCGCCGCAACTCCTGACGGCTCCGCGGGCCCGTGCAGTGATTCATCCCACACCATAAGGAACGCTTTGGCACATTCTGCGGCTTCGGCGCCTCCGACGGGGGTGAACGCTCTCCGGGAACGCGTGATCGCGGTGCGCGTAAGGTTGCGAATCGACCGACGCCGCGGACGGGCCCCGGCCGGACGGTCGGTCCACGCCCTCCGGAACCCCCGGTTACCAATCGGTAGAGATGACGTTTACGTCCCCTGGGTACACGATGGTTGCGGCGCGACGCCCCCGTTGACAGGACACACAGCACAGTCAGTGCACCCAGCACCGCCAGTGCGCCCAGCACAGTCGGTGCACCCAGCACAGTCAGTGCACCCGCACAGTCAGCGCAGACTTCGCGCGTTGTGCGCACCAGGTCTTTTCCCTACCAGTGAAGGAACAGCGTGGCTTCCGGAACCGATCGCAACCCGATCATCATTGGTGGCCTGCCGAGCCAGGTCCCGGATTTCGATCCCGAGGAGACCCGGGAATGGCTCGACTCGCTTGACGCGGCCGTCGACGAGCGGGGCCGCGAGCGCGCCCGCTACCTGATGCTCCGCCTGATCGAACGCGCCCGTGAGAAGCGCGTGGCCGTGCCCGAGATGCGCAGCACGGACTACGTGAACACGATCGCCACCAAGGACGAGCCGTTCTTCCCCGGCGACGAGGAGATCGAGCGCAAGGTCCTCAACGCGACCCGCTGGAACGCGGCCGTGATGGTCTCCCGGGCGCAGCGCCCGGGCATCGGGGTCGGCGGCCACATCGCCACCTTCGCGTCCTCCGCCTCGCTGTACGACGTGGGCTTCAACCACTTCTTCCGGGGCAAGGACGAGGGCGACGGCGGCGACCAGATCTTCTTCCAGGGGCACGCGTCCCCCGGCATCTACGCCCGCGCGTACCTCCTGGACCGGCTGACCGAGACGCAGCTCGACGCGTTCCGCCAGGAGAAGTCGAAGTTCCCGAACGGCCTGTCCTCGTACCCCCATCCGCGGCTGATGCCGGACTTCTGGGAGTTCCCGACCGTCTCGATGGGCCTGGGCCCGCTGGGCGCGATCTACCAGGCCCGGATGAACCGGTACATGGAGGCGCGCGGCATCGCCGACACCTCGAAGTCCCACGTCTGGGCCTACCTGGGCGACGGCGAGATGGACGAGCCCGAGTCGCTGGGCCAGTTGTCCATCGCCGCCCGCGAGGGCCTGGACAACCTGACCTTCGTCGTCAACTGCAACCTCCAGCGCCTCGACGGCCCGGTGCGCGGCAACGGCAAGGTCATCCAGGAGCTGGAGTCGCAGTTCCGGGGCGCCGGCTGGAACGTCATCAAGCTGGTCTGGGACCGTTCCTGGGACCCGCTGCTGGCGCAGGACCGCACCGGCATCCTGGTCAACAAGCTCAACACGACCCCGGACGGCCAGTTCCAGACGTACGCCACCGAGACCGGCGCGTACATCCGCGAGCACTTCTTCGGCGACGACCAGCGGCTGCGCGACATGGTCAAGGACATGTCGGACGAGCAGATCCTGCACCTGGGACGCGGCGGCCACGACCACAAGAAGGTCTACGCGGCCTACGCGGCGGCCAAGGCGCACAAGGGCCAGCCGACGGTGATCCTCGCGCAGACGGTCAAGGGCTGGACGCTCGGCCCGAACTTCGAGGGCCGCAACGCGACCCACCAGATGAAGAAGCTGACCGCCGAGGACCTCAAGCGCTTCCGCGACCGGCTGCACATCCCGATCGCGGACAAGGACCTGGAGAGCGGCGCGCCGCCGTACTACCACCCGGGCCGCGACTCCGAAGAGATCCAGTACATGCACGACCGCCGCAAGAGCCTCGGCGGTTACGTGCCCTCGCGCGTGGTGCGGGCCAAGGCGCTCCCGCTGCCCGAGGACAAGACGTACGCGGCTGCGAAGAAGGGTTCCGGCTCGCAGTCGATCGCCACGACCATGGCGTTCGTCCGGGTGCTCAAGGACCTCATGCGGGACAAGGAGATCGGCAAGCGGTTCGTGCTGATCGCGCCCGACGAGTACCGCACCTTCGGCATGGACGCGTTCTTCCCGAGTGCGAAGATCTACAACCCGCTCGGCCAGCAGTACGAGTCGGTGGACCGGGAGCTGCTGCTCGCGTACAAGGAGTCGCCGACCGGCCAGATGCTGCACGACGGCATCTCCGAGGCGGGCTGCACGGCCTCGCTGATCGCCGCGGGCTCGGCGTACGCCACGCACGGCGAGCCGCTGATCCCGGTGTACGTCTTCTACTCGATGTTCGGTTTCCAGCGCACCGGTGACCAGTTCTGGCAGATGGCCGACCAGCTCGCGCGCGGTTTCGTACTGGGTGCGACCGCCGGTCGTACGACCCTGACCGGTGAGGGCCTCCAGCACGCGGACGGCCACTCGCAGCTCCTGGCCTCGACCAACCCGGGCTGCGTGTCGTACGACCCGGCCTTCGGGTACGAGATCGCGCACATCGTGCAGGACGGCCTGAGGCGGATGTACGGCGGGACGCCCGAGGAGAACGAGGACGTCTTCTACTACCTGACCGTCTACAACGAGCCGATCCAGCACCCGGCCGAGCCCGAGAACGTGGACGCCGACGGCATCCTCAAGGGCATCTACCGCTTCAAGTCCGGCACCAAGGGCTCCCTTCCGGCGCAGATCATGGCGTCCGGCGTGGCGGTTCCGTGGGCGGTCGAGGCGCAGCAGATCCTCGCCGACGAGTGGGACGTCAAGGCCGACGTCTGGTCCGCGACGAGCTGGAACGAGCTGCGGCGCGAGGCCGTGGAGTGCGAGGAGCACAACCTCCTGCACCCCGAGGAAGAGGTGCGCGTGCCCTATGTGACGCGCAAGCTCGAAGACGCCGAGGGACCGTTCGTGGCGGTCTCCGACTGGATGCGTTCGGTTCCGGACCAGATCTCGCGCTGGGTGCCGGGTCCGTACACCTCGCTCGGCGCGGACGGCTTCGGCTTCGCCGACACCCGGGGCGCGGCCCGTCGCTACTTCCACATCGACGCGCAGTCGATCGTCCTGGCGACGCTCTCCGAGCTCGCCAAGCAGGGCAAGGTCGACCGCTCGGCGCTGAAGCAGGCGGTGGACCGCTACCGGCTGCTCGACGTGACGGCGGCCGACCCGGGCGCCGCGGGCGGCGACGCGTAGCGCCCCGGACGCGGTGAAGGCGGTGGGAGCCCTCGGGTTCCCACCGCCTTCGCGCGTCCTACGATGCCGGGCATGAAGCAACAGACCGCCCAGGTCCGGTGGGAGCGGCGCACCCAGACGCCGCTGCTGGGCCTGGCGCTCGCGTTCGCCCTCGCGTACGCCGTCCCGATCGTCGCCCCGGACGCCCCGCGCGGGGTGCTGCGGGCGTGCACCTGGGCGGAATGGACGGTGTGGGCCGCGTTCGCGCTGGACTACCTGGTGCGGCTGGCGCTCGCCCCCGCGAAGTGGCTCTTCGTGCGCAGCCATCCGCTGGACCTGCTCGCGGTGCTGCTGCCGCTGGCGCGGCCGCTCACCCTGCTGCGGCTGGTCTCGACGCTGCTGCTGGTGGGGCGGCGGGCGCGGATGGCCCCGCAGGTGACGCTGACCGCGTACGTGGGCGGGTCGGTGGTGGGGCTCCTGATGTTCGGCTCGCTGGCCGTCCTGGAGGTCGAGCGGGACGCGCCGGGCGGGAACATCAAGACGCTGGGTGACGCCGTGTGGTGGTCCTTCACCACGATGACCACGGTCGGCTACGGGGACCACTCCCCCACCACCGGCCTCGGCCGGGTGCTGGCGGTGGGCCTGATGCTGTCGGGGATCGCGCTGCTCGGTGTGGTGACGGCGAACATCGCGGCCTGGTTCATCTCCCGCTTCGAGCGGGACGACGCCGAGGAGCGCCGGCAGACGGCGCTCCTCGAAGCGCTCTCGCTGGAGATCAAGGAGCTGCGGGCGGAGGTGCGGCGGCTGGGCGCCGAGCGGCCCGCGGCCGCCGAGGGCCCCGAGGCCACCGAGGCCCCAGAGGTCCCCGAGATCCCCGCCCGGAGCGGCGTCAGCTCTCCCAGATCTTGAACGCCCTCACCCGGTAGGGCGATTGCGGCACCCAGCTCCCCTTCCCGGGGTACGTGTCGAACTCGCCGGTCTCGGCGCACTCCGCCGACTGGTACGTGGTGACGGGGCGGCCGGTGCGGTTGGCGACGGCCTGCGCACCGGTGCCCGGGGGCAGCGCGACGCAGCTCTCGACGTCGGTGCCGGACAGCTCGTGGGCGTACCGCTTGCCCTGGAAGTCGGGCTTCTGCCAGAGGCAGAGCTCCCCGGCGGCGCAACTGCCGAGCTGGACGCCGGCGGGGGCGGACCGGGCCGTCGCCGGGAACAGGGCGGTGGCCGCGAGCGCGGCGGCGGCCAGGGTGGTGGCGGCGGCGAGTGGTGCGGTGGCGAACAGCTTCATGAGGATCCCCCCGGATGGCGTACGGTCATGGCTTCCCGTACGGTCCGAGCCTGTCTGCCCGGACCGTGTGCCAGCACTGTGACCTGCGGAAACAGCGGTACGGAAGGGGCGGGACGGCGGATCACCCGGATAGGCGGCAGCCCCGCCGGAACCCTTCCGGCGGGGCTGTGCGGGCGCGGGATTGACGCGTCCGGAGGGCAGGGCGGGGGCCGCCGCTCAGATGTGGACGCCGCCGCCTGCCGCGTCCGCGTTCGCACCGCGCTTGGTGAGGAAGGCGACCAGGGCCGCGACGGCGGCGACGCCGCCCGCGATGGTGAAGGCGAAGCCCATGCCCGACACGAACGTGTCGTGGATGACGGAGGTGACGGCCTTGAACCCCTCCGGCGTCATGCCCGGGGCCTTGGCCGCCTCGGCGGGCACCATGCCGAACTCGGCGGCCTGCTCCAGGCCCGGCGGGGGCGTGCCCGGCAGTCCGGCGTCCTTCCAGTTGCCCGCGAACTCGGCGTTGACCCGCGAGGACATCACCGCGCCGAGCACGGCCGTGCCCAGTGCGCCGCCGACCTGCATGCCGGCCTGCTGGAGGCCGCCCGCGACGCCGGAGAGCTCCAGCGGGGCGTTGCCGACGATGACCTCGGTCGCGCCGACCATGACCGGCGCGAGGCCGAGGCCCAGCAGCCCGAACCACAGCGACATGGTCAGCGTGCCGGTGCCGATGTCGAGCTGGGACATGCCGAACATGGCGGTCGCGGTGCACACCATGCCGCCGACCAGCGGGACGCGCGGGCCGAACTTGGTGATGAGGGCGCCCGCCAGGGGCGAGGCGACGATCATCATGCCGGTCAGCGGCAGCAGGTGCAGCCCGCTGTCGACGGGGCTCAGCCCGTGCACGCCCTGGAGGTAGAAGGTCACGAAGAAGAGGCCGCCCATGAAGGCGAACGCCATCAGCACCATGAGCACCACACCGGCCGACAGCGGCACGGAGCGGAACATGGCCAGCGGAATCAGCGGTTCCTTGGCCTTGGTCTCCCAGAGGGCGAAGACGGCGAACAGGACGACGGAACCGCCCACGCACAGCCAGGTGTTGGCGCCGCCCCAGCCCCAGGACTCACCGGCCTTGATCAGGCCGTAGACGAGGGAGCCCATGGCGCCCGAGAGCAGCACGATGCCCGGGATGTCGAAGGAGCGCGGCGCGTTCTGGGCGCGGTGGTCGCGCAGCACGAGCAGGCCGAAGGCGAGGGCCAGCACGCCGACGGGCACGTTGATGAAGAACACCGACTGCCAGGAGACGTGCTCGACGAGCAGTCCGCCGACGATCGGGCCGCCGGCGGTGGACGCGCCGATGACCATGCCCCAGATGCCGATCGCCATGTTCAGCTTCTCGGCGGGGAAGGTGGCGCGCAGCAGGCCGAGCGCGGCGGGCATGAGCAGCGCGCCGAACAGGCCCTGGAGCACGCGGAAGCCGATGACCAGGCCGATCTCCGTGGAGAAGCCGATCGCGGCGGAGGACGCGGCGAAGCCCGCGATGCCTATGAGGAAGGTCTGGCGGTGGCCGAAGCGGTCGCCGAGCTTGCCCGCGGTGATCAGGGCGACCGCGAGGGCGAGCAGATAGCCGTTGGTGATCCACTGGACGTCGGCGAGGGACGCCTTGAGGTCGTGCTGGATGGCCGGGTTGGCGATCGCGACGATCGTGCCGTCCAGGGCGACCATCATCACGCCGATCGCCACGGCGAAGAGCGTCAGCCACGGGTGGCCGCGAAGCCCCTTGGCCTGTCGGGGTACGGGATCGGGGCCCGGCGGCACCTTGTCGAGCGTGATCTGTGCAGTCATGTTTCCAGGCTAGTGACAGCCACTGACAGTTGACGAACCAATTCACAAGCCGGTAACTGTCAGGTAGCTCACAGGTAAGCTGAGCAGGCGAAATCTTCGGATCAGGCCCTCCCGAGCGCGGGCCGGGGCGCGGCGCAGGAACGACGGCGGGACGATGACGGGGCGATGACGGAGCGGCTGGAACCGGCGCGGCCGACCGGACTGCGCGAGCGCAAGAAGCGGCGCACCCGCAACTCCCTGCTGCGCGTGGCCCTGGAGCTGTTCACCACGCAGGGGTACGAACGCACCACCGTGGACGAGATCGCGGACGCCGTGGAGGTCTCCCAGCGCACCTTCTTCCGCTACTTCGCCTCCAAGGAGGAGGTCGCCTTCACGGTGGTCTCGATGGTGGAGGCCCGCTTCCTGGCGGCGGTGCGCGAACGGCCCGCCGACGAGAATCCGCTCACCGCGCTGCGCAACGCCGTGACCTGGGCGTGGGAGTCGGTGGGCGAGGCGATCGAGGCGGTGGTCCCGATCGAGCTGCACATGCGGACGTACCAGATGATCGAGTCGACCCCGGCCCTGCTGGCGGTCCACCTGCGGCGCTCCACCGAGCTGGAGGACGCGATCGCCCGGGTCATCGCCGAGCGGGAGGGGCTCGACGTGGACACGGACCTCAGGCCCCGGATCGCGGTGGCCGCGTTCGGCGGTGTGATGCGGCTGACCGGACGGATGTGGGGGCGGCGGGAGGACGCCAGCCTGGAGGCGATCCGGGAGATGACGGCCCGCTGCCTGGACCATCTGGAACCCGCCCTGGGCGGGGACTGGCACTGAGCGGATCGCGGGCGCCGTCGGCCGTGAAGTGGCCGAGAAACACCGGTGATCGGCCGGAGAAGCCGGTCCGTCCGAACCCGTACGAGTGCCCAGAACATCCGTACGCACACCCTGACCTGAGTACCTTTATCGAAACGTGATCCGCATCACGGAATGGACACGGGTGGCGCGGATTCTCCTAGGGTGTCCCGCAGTGACTTCCTTCGACTCCTCCCCCACCCTGACCGCGTGGCGGGCGCTGCTCGCGCTGGCCGTGGTGTTCGTGATGCTCGCGATCACCGGCTGGACCGCCCTCCACGACCAGCGCGACGACCACGTGTCGCTCAAGGAGGCCTTCACGGCCTGGAGCCACGGCAGCTTCGACGGCCGCAGGCTCCCCGACCCGACGGGCGCGCCCGGCGTGGTGGCGGGCTTCTTCCACGGGCTGACCCCCGAGCGGCGGAACGCGCTGGCCCGCGAGCACCCGCTGGTCGTCGGCAACCTCAACGGGGCGCCCGTGCCGCTGCGGTACGCCGCGAACCGGTACGCCCTGGCCACGGCCCGGGACACCGAGGCGGCCCGCATGCACGACAACCGGCTCTCGCGCGCGGGCAAGGCGGACGCCGACCGGCGCATGCACCGGTTCGCGGCGCTGCTGCGCCAGCAGCGGCAGGTGCTGGCCTTCGACCCGGACGGCGGCGGGCGGGTCGCGGAGGTCTTCGGGAACCTGGAGCGGGCCGAGCGGATCTCGGTGGTGGTGCCCGGCGTCGACACCAACGTGGTCAACTTCGAGCGGACCTTCCTGCGCTACTCCTCGCCGGTCGGCATGGCCTCCTCGCTGTACGACGAGGAGCGCAGGGCGGACCCGGACAAGAAGGTCGCCGTGATCGCCTGGGCCGACTACACCGCGCCCGCGGGTCTCGGCATGGACGCCATGGTCGGCGCCCCCGCGGAGGCGGGCGCGCGACGGCTGGTCGCGCTGGCCGGGGTGCTGCCGGGGCGCGCCCCGGTGGCGCTGTTCTGCCACAGCTACGGATCGGTGGTGTGCGGGCTCGCGGCCCGCGGCCTGCCGGAGCGGGTCACCGACATAGCGGTCTCCGGCAGCCCCGGGATGCGCGCCGACACCGCCGCCGACCTGGGGTCGAAGGCACGGGTGTGGGCGATGCGGGACGCGGACGACTGGATCGCGGACGTCCCCCACCTGGAGCTCGGCGGGCTCGGGCACGGCAGCGACCCGGTGTCGCCGGAGTTCGGCGCGCGGGTGCTGTCGGCGCGGACCGCCGTCGGGCACACCGGCTACTTCGTGCCGGGGACGGACAGCATCGGCAACTTCGCGCGGATCGGCGTCGGGGCGTACGCGGAGGTGGACTGCGCGGACGGCGGCACGTCCTGCCGGGACGGGGTCGCGGCAGGTTCCGGGGGGCCCGCCGCGTCCGGCGTGGGGGTCTGAGGTGTCCGGCGCGCGGGGCGGGCCGGAAATCGGGCGTCCCGCCGAGGGGCGACGAGCGGGCGGACGCCGCATACGATGAGCCGCATGGGTGATGTGCTGGCCGGAATTCATGCCACCTGGGAGTTCGACAGCGACTCCGTGCTCATCCGCTTCGAACGGGGGATACGTACGCCGAAGCTGCTCTCCGCGCTCGGTGAGCGGCGCATCCCGCACGAGGCGTTGGCCGAGGTGACGCTGACCCCGGGCAAGCGCGGCACGGTGGTGCTGCACGCGGTGCCCAGATCCGGCGCCGACCCGCTGATGGACGCCGCCGCGGGGCAGCTCAAGGAGGGCTGCGACCCCTACCGGCTGGTGCTCCCGGCGGAGCGCGAGGTGCTCGCGGAGTACTACGCGGACGAACTGCGCGGGCGGGTGCGCGCGGCGGGCGCCGCCCTGGGCCTGTCGGAGGGCGAGCCCGCGGACAGGTTCCTGGTGGCGCCGCCCGGGGGCCCCTCGCAGTTCAAGGCGTACGACGCCAAGGCCGGGTTCGACGGGACGCAGGTGACGTTCCGGTGGTTCTGGACGGGTGCGTCCTCCGCCAAGTGGAAGGTGGGCGACCAGAGTTTCCCGGTCGCCGCGCTGAGCGGGGTCGAGTGGCGCTCCCCCGACCTCTCGGGCGGCCATCTGCGCCTGCTGCGGCGCGACGGGGCGGCGGACGGCGGTGCGGGCGGGACCGGTGGCGCGGGCGGGGCGGCGGCCGGCCCGGCGGACCAGGACCCGGCGGCGGTGGTGTTCGGGCTGGGGTACGGGCCGGTGCACGAGTCGCTGCCGTTCGCGGCGTCCGTTCTGGCCGCGGTACGGAGCACGGTTCCGGCGGTCGCGGCCCTGGACCGGGTCGCGGTGGACGCGGTGGGCGCGGGGCGCCGGGACCCGGCGGACATCGCGGAGCGCATCCGGCACCTGGGCGAGCTGCACCAGGCGGGGCTGGTGACGGACGAGGAGTTCACGGCGAAGAAGGCGGAGCTGCTGGCCCAGTTGTAGGAGCGGGGGTGGAGGCGGGAGGCGGCCGGCCGCAGGAGCCCGGGGCGAAAACGGCCGGCGTCTCGTACCAGGGTATGAGGGCGCGTTCCGACCCCCGGTATGACGTGGGAGAACGGGTGCGCTGCCTACGCTGAGGGAGCCATGAAAGAACCGACAGCGTCTCCCGAGCCCCCGTCCTCCGTCCCGCCGAGACCCGCCTTCGCGCCGAGGGCGCCGGGCCCCGCCCCGGGGCAGCAGCCCGCCGGGCACGACGGGCTGTTCGCCGCCGCCGGGCGTCGGCTGCGGGAGATGCTGCACGCGCTCACGCATCCCTCGCATCCGGCCACTCCGCTGCTGGCGGACGCCCCCAAGCGCTGGCAGCGGCTGCTGCCGTACGCGGTGGCGCTGACCCTGACGGCGGTGCTGCTGCCGGTCACGATCCAGGTGCTGACGAACAGCTACGGGCTGTCCGGCGGCATCGCGGGGGCGGTCGGCGCGGGGCAGGCGCTGCCGCTGCTGATGATCGCCCACCGGCCGCTCCAGGCCTGGTGGATCGTGTTCCCCTCCGGGGTGGCGGGGGCCCTGTTCCTGGTGGAGCCGCTGCATCCGGGGCGGGGGATCTGGCCGTGGCCCGCGCCCACGATCATCGGGATGCTGTTCCTGCTGTTCGGACTGGGGCTACGGGAGCGGCGGGCGGCCCTGGTGGGCGTCTGGCTGGTCACCGTGGTCACGGGCCTGGCGCTCGGCCAGTACAAACCGCAGCTCAGCGACGGCACCCAGGTGCTGACGATCGTGCTCGGCGGGGCGGCGCTGATCATCGGCGGGGCGCTGCGCGAGCGCGGCGAGGCCCAGCGGGCTCTGGTGGCACAGGAGACCATCAGCGTCGCGGAGCGCGCCCACCGCACGCTCCTGGAGGAACGCACCCGGATCGCCCGGGAGTTGCACGACGTGGTCGCCCATCACATGTCGATGATCACGGTGCAGGCGGATTCCGCGCCGTACCGGATCAGCGGGCTGCCGGACGCGGCGCGGGAGGAGTTCGCGTCGATCGCGGCCAGTGCGCGGGAGTCGCTGACCGAGATGCGGCGGCTGCTGGTGGTGCTGCGCAGTGAGGGCGCCGAGGGCGAGCGGGCGCCGCAGCCGGGGCTGGACAGGATCCAGCAGCTCGTGGAGGCGGCGGTGCGGGCGGGCGTCCCGGCCGAGTTGTCGATGGCGGCGGAGCTGGCGGCGGGTCCGGGCAAGCCCGCCGTGCCGCAGGCGGTGGACCTGTCGGCGTACCGCATCGTGCAGGAGGCCCTGGCGAACGTGGTGCGGCACGCGCCGGGGGCACAGACGCGGGTGTCGGTGCGCGTGGAGGGGGCGGACCTGCTGGTGCTGGTCGTCAACGGGCCGGTGGCCGACCCGGTTTCGCGGGTCGAGGCGAAGGGGGCGGGCGGGCACGGACTGGTCGGGATGCGCGAACGCGTACGGTTGACCGGGGGCACGCTGGACACGGGACCGTTGCCGGACGGCGGTTTCCGGGTGGCGGCGAGGCTGCCGCTGCCGGCGGCCGGGGCCCCGGCGGGGCAGCCCGAGCCGCCCGACGGGTCCGCGCCCCCGGACAGACCACCGGGTCCCGACGGACCTCCGTTCCCCGACGAGAAGGACGCCCCTGCCCCATGACCATTCGCGTGATCATCGTTGACGACCAGGCCATGGTGCGGGCCGGCTTCGCCGCGCTGCTCGCGGCGCAGGCCGACATCGACGTGGTGGGCGAGGCCCCCGACGGGAAGCAGGGCGTGGCGGTGAGCCGGCAGACGCACCCGGACGTGGTGCTGATGGACGTGCGGATGCCGGAGATGGACGGGCTGGCCGCCGCCCGGGAGATCCTGAACCCGCCGCCGGGCCTGGAGCACCGGCCGAAGGTGCTGATGCTGACCACCTTCGACGTGGACGACTACGTGTACGAGGCGCTGCGGGCGGGGGCCTCCGGGTTCCTGCTGAAGGACGCCCCGCCGGCCGATCTGATCGCGGCGGTACGGGTGGTGGCGGCCGGGGAGGCGCTGCTCGCGCCGTCGGTGACCCGGCGGCTGATCGCGGAGTTCGCCGCCCAGCGGCCCGCCCCCCGGCCCAGTCCCGCGCTGCGGCTCAACGGCCTCACCCCGCGCGAGACCGAAGTGCTGGAGCTGATCGCACGGGGGCTGTCCAACTCGGAGATCGCGGACCGGCTCATCCTGGCGGAGCAGACGGTGAAGACCCACATCGGCCGGGTGCTGGCCAAGCTGGACCTGCGGGACCGGGCCCAGGCGGTCATCTTCGCGTACGAGTCGGGGCTCGTGGCGCCGGGGGACGCGGGCTGACGCCGGTCAGCGGGCGGGTGGGGTGACGGGGAGGGGCCGGGTCCTGCGCCAGTACGAGCGGGCCGCCACGGCAAGGGCCAGACCGTACGGGGCGAAGGCGCCCATGCCCGCCCAGCTCACCAGGAGCGCGTCTGCGCCGGTGCGGAAGTCGCCCGGGGGGAGGTCGAGGACGCCCAGGGTGGCGAGGGTCAGGTAGCCGCTGCCGATCAGGCCGTACGGGACCAGGGTGGCCGCGCCGAGGAGGGCGGGGGCCAGGGGCAGCCACCTCGGCACCCGCCGGCCCGCGAGGAACGCCGTCCACCGGGGGAAGACCTGGCCCCACGGACGTATCAGGCCGAACAGCAGGACCACCCCGAGCAGGGCGAACAAGGCGGTCGGGTCGAGGCCCCGGGACTCCAGGGCCAGCCACGCGTCCGAGGCCCCGTTGCGCCGCGACACCTCCAGCACCTCGGCCCCGGACATTCCGGCGAAGGTTCCGCCGAGAGCCCAGACCGTCTTCATCGTGGCGTACGGAAGGAAGGCCGCGGCGCCCACGACGGCGACGAGGTGGACGCGGGAGGAGGCGGCGGCCGCGGGCGCGTGGCGCCCCGAACGAGGCCGCCGCCCAAGGGAGTCGGCGCCCAGGAGCACTGCCCCGATGAGACCGAGGGCGTGGTGTGCGGCGGCGGCCGGGCGGGCGGGGAGGCTGCCGGTCAGCAGCATCAGGACGTCCATCAGAAGGCCGAAACCCGACACGAGTGACAGCGCGGCGGCGATCAGCAGGGCGCGGCGGACCGCGAGCCGCTCGCCCCGCCGGCGACGGGCCGCAAGAGCGGCGGCGGCCAGGGCGGCGACGGCGACCGCGCCCCAGTCGCAGGCGGCCGGGGCCTCGTGCGGCCCCAGGCTGAGGAGAGGGACCCCGGCGAGGGCGCAGCCGGCGGCGAACGCCCCGTGGACGACCGCCCAGACGAGGAGAAGGCGGGAGCCGGGACGGGCCGGAGGTGTGATCCTGGTCATACCGCGCAGTTTCACACCCGGCGCGGGACGGGCGCGTCGATCGCGAGTACCCAGCGCCTCCACCGGTCGGGGGAGAGAACCGTACGCCCCGGGGTGGGGCCAGCACCCCCCTCCCGCCTGCGGAAAACCTCCAGTACTGCGGTATCACACCCGAGTTGGCTCCCTGGTGTGACGCCGCGCGCCCCACCTCTTTCCTACCTTTCCGGCTGTCGGGTCAGCACGCCGCGGAAGGGCCGCGAGGTGCGGAAAGGGGCGGGGACATGCAGCGGTCGCACCGATTCAGGAGGACTCTCGCCGCCGTCGCGCTCGTCGCGACGACGGTCGCGGGCACCGCGGGCTGGGTCTCCGCCGACGCGCAGGCCCCCGTCACCGGACCGCCCCCGGGCTCCGCCGCGTGGCGCGGTGAGGGGCTGATCGACCCGGCTGCCAGTACACCGCGTCAGGTGGCCGCGTTCTTCCGGGGGTTGAGCGCCGAGCGGCGGGCGGAGCTCGTACGGCGGCACCCGCTGGTCGTCGGCAACCTGGACGGCGCTCCCGTCGCCCTGCGGTACGCCGCGAACCGGGCGGCCGTCGCCGCCGACGGGCGCTTCGGGCGGCTGCTCGGGCCGGGCCGGCAGATCCTCGCCTTCGACCCGCGCGGCCGTGGCCAAGTGGCCGAGGTGTACGGGGACTTGGAGCGGGCCCGGCACGTCGCGGTGATCGTGCCCGGGTCGGACATCGACGCGGGGACGTACGACCGCAGGAGGGACCCGTACGGGACGCCCGCCGGAATGGCGCGGAGTCTGCGGGACGAGACCGGCGCCGGGACGGCGGTCGTCGCCTGGGCCGGGTACACCACCCCGGTCGGCGTCGGCGTCGACGCGGCGACCGGGGGTCTCGCGGAGGCGGGGGCGGACCGGCTGGCACGGTTCGCGGACGGGCTGGCCGCGGTGGGGGCGCCGGCCCCGGCGGTGTTCTGCCACAGCTACGGGTCGGTGGTGTGCGGGCTGGCCGCGTCCCGGCTGGCCGCCGCGGACATCGTGGCGTTCGCGTCGCCGGGGATGCGGGTGGACTCGGCCGCCGAGCTGCGCACCTCGGCGCGGGTGTGGGCGGCGAAGGACCCCACGGACTGGATCGGGCGCGTCCCGAACGTCGAGGTGCTGGGGCTGGGGCACGGGGCGGACCCGGCGGACGCCCGCTTCGGGGCGCGGCGGGTGGAGGCGCGGGGGGCGCGGGGGCACACGGGGTACTTCGCGCCGGGGACGGACTCGTTGCGGGCGTTCGCGGCGATCGCCGAGGGGCGGGCGCTGTGAACGCGACGACTCGGGCCCTCGTCGCCCGCTTTCGGCGCCGTCCGGTGCCGCGCCGGGCGCCCGTACCGGACGCGCGGCCGCCCACGGTTCCCGTGCGGGTGCGTCGTGGCTGGTCGCGCAGTTCCTCGCGCCCCTGACGGGGCTCCCCCCCGGATGCGACCGCGCCGGTGCGCCGTGGTCGCCCGCGCAGTTCCCCGCCCCCCCTGACGGGGGCTCTCGTTCACTCGGAAGTCTGAAGGAAACCTCATGAACCTCGCCGCCATCGCGGGAAAGATCGACGCGCGGACGCCCGCCCACCGGGACCGGGCCGTCGACGGGTTGCGGGCGCTGGCCCTGCTCGCCGTGCCCACCGGGCACTGGCTGCTCGGCGGCTTCACCGTCGACGCCGACGTCGGGTCGCTGCACAACGCCAGCCCGCTCAGCACCTTCTCCGGGCTCTCGCCGCTGAGCTGGGTGCTCCAGATGCTGGGGATCTTCTTCCTCGTGGGCGGCTACGCGGCGGTCCTCTCGTACAAGCGGCACGCGGGAACGAGTGCCGAGTGGCTCAAGGGACGGCTGGTGCGGCTGGGGCGGCCCGTGCTCGGGGTGACCGCCGTGTGGGCGCTCATGGTGCCCCTGCTGTACGGACTCGGGGTGCCCGAAGCCACCCTGCGGACCGGCGCGAAGCTCGTCGTGCAGCCGCTGTGGTTCGTCGCGGTGTACGCGGTGATCACCGCGCTCACGCCGCTGTGCGTGCGGGCGGCCCGGCGGACGGGCGCCTGGTCGGCCGCCCCGCTCATCGGGACCGTCGCGGCCGTCGACTTCCTGCGGTACGGACCGTACGCCGACGCGATGCCCTCCTGGCTGAGCCTGCTGAACCTGCTGCCGGGATGGCTGTTCGCGTACCAGCTCGGCGTCGCCTGGGGCGAGAAGCGGCTCGGCAAGCGCGCCGCGTACGTCCTGCTGATCGGCGGCACCGTCCTGTTCGCCGCGCTGCTCCTCGCCTTCCACTACCCGGCGTCCATGGTCGGCGTGCCCGGCCAGGACCGCACCAACTCGCACCCGCCGTCCCTGCTCGTCCTCGCGCTGGCCGCCGCCCAGAGCGGCGCCGCGATCCTGCTGCGGGACCGGATCGCGAAGCTCCTCAAGCGGCCCGCGCTGTGGGCGCCCGTCGTCGTCATCAACCTCTCCGCCATGACGATCCTGTGCTGGCACCAGACCGCGATGCTCGCCGCCGCCGTCCCCGCCTCGTACATCGGGACGATCCCCGGGCTCACCGAGGCGCCCGTCACCCTCGGGTGGATCGCCGCCCGGCTGGCGTGGCTCCCGCTGTTCGCGGTGCTGCTGGTGGTGATCGGGAAGTACACCCGGGTCTTCGAGAACCCCGGGCGGACCGCCCTGGGCGCGACGAAGGCCCGCCGGGCGGCCACCGGGCTGCTCGCGGCGGGCTTCACGGTCTTCGCGCTGGGCCTCGCGTGAGGAGGCCCCGCCCGGGGTCCGGCTACTCGCGGCCCGCCGACGTGAACGCCATGTCGGCGTACCGGCCGCCCCGCACCTGCCCGGCGATCGGCTCCAGCAGCGCCAGTTCGTCCGCGGAGAGGAGCAGGTGCGCGGCGGCCGCGTTCTCCTCGACCCGGGTCCGCCTGCTGGTCCCCGGGATCGGCACCACCGACACCCCGTGCACCCGCGCCCGCTGCTGCACCCATGCCAGCGCCACCTGCCCCAACGTGACGCCCCGCGCGCGGGCCACCTCGCGGACCGGGTCGAGCAGGGTGGTGTTGTGCTGGGCGTTGTCGCCGGTGAAGCGGGGCTGCTGGCGGCGGAAGTCGCCCTCGGTGAGGTCCTTCTCGGCGCTGGTGAAGGAACCGGTGAGGAAGCCCCGGCCCAGCGGCGAGTACGCGACCAGGGTGGCCCCCGTCTCCGCGACCGCCGGGACGACGCCCGCCTCGATGTCCCGGCTGAACAGCGACCACTCCGACTGCACGGCCGCGATCGGGTGCACGGCGTGCGCGGCGCGCAGCTCGGGTCCGGTGACCTCGCTCAGGCCGAGCTGCTTGACCTTGCCCGCCGCGACCAGTTCGGCCATCACGCCGACGGTCTCCTCGATGGGGACGTTCACGTCGCGCCGGTGCATGTAGTAGAGGTCGATGACGTCGACGCCCAGGCGGCGCAGGCTGTCGTCGGCGCAGGCGCGGATGTAGGCGGGGTCGTTGCGGATGACGCGCCGGGTGCTGTCCTCGGGGTCGATGGTCAGCGCGAACTTGGTGGCGAGGGTGATCTCGTCGCGGTGCGCGGCGACGAAGGGGGCGAGGAACTCCTCGTTCTCGCCGTTCGCGTAGGCGTCCGCGGTGTCGTAGAGCGTCACGCCCAGTTCGAGGGCGCGCTCCAGGGTGGCGCGGGCCTCGCCGGCGTCGGTGGGACCGTACGCGAAGCTCATGCCCATGCAGCCGAGGCCCTGGACGCCGATCTCGGGACCGGTGGGGCCGCCGAGGCGGGTGGTGGGGACGCGGGGGGTGTTCGTCATGCGTGAGTCCTCAGTACCTCTCCGACGTCCGGCGCGATTCCGCGTAGACGTCGATCTTGTAGTCGAGTACGGCGAGCGTGTCCTGCAGCTCCGCGATGCGGGCGCGCACGTCACGCCGGGTGGCCTCCAGCAGTTCCTGGCGCGCTTCGAAGGTGTGCTCCCCCTCGCGCACCAGTTCCGCGTACCGCACCATGTCCGCGACCGGCATCCCGGTCAGCCGGAGCTTGCCGACGAGGGCCAGCCAGTCCAGGTCCCGGTTGCGGAACCGGCGCTGGCCGGTGTGCGAGCGGTCCACGTGCGGCATCAGCCCGATCCGCTCGTACCAGCGCAGGGTGTGCGCGCTCAGGCCGGTGACCCGGGCGACCTCGCTGATCGTGTAGTGGTCGCGCCCCTCGGGGAGGGGGTGGCCGGGGGCCGGGGCGCACGAGGCCCGGTGGGTGCGTACGGGACTGCTGTCGATCACCGTCATGTCCTCCACGCTAGAACCTTGGAGTGCACTCCAAGCAAGCACAATCCGCAGGAGATTCCCGCGGTGCGCCGCTACCGTGCCCCGCATGGACGATGCGACCCCACCCGCCGTGCGCGTACGGCGCGCGACGGCGGACGACGCGGCGGAAGTGCTGCGCCTGCGCCAGGTCATGCTCGACTCGCTGCGCGCACCGGGCCACCCCGCCCCCGCGGACTGGCAGGCCGCCGCGCTGCCGGGCCTGCGTAGGAGACTGGCCTCCCCGGACGGGGACTTCGCGGCCTTCGTCACCGAACACCCGGCCGGCGGCGGCCTTTTGGTCTCCCTCGCCGTCGGTACGGTCGACTACCGCATCGGCGGCCCGGGGGACCCCCTGGGCGCGCGGGGCCACGTCTTCTCGGTCGCCACCGACCCGGACGCCCGCCGCCGGGGCCACGCCCGCGCGTGCGTGGGCGCGCTCCTCGCCTGGTTCCGCGAGCGCGGCGTGGTCCAGGCGGGCCTCTCCGCCTCCCCGGAGGCCGAGCCCCTCTACACCTCCCTGGGCTTCACCCGGCGCCCGCAACCGGAGATGCGCCTGACCCTGTGACGGGCCCCCCGGCCGCGTCCCGCTCACCCGCACGGAACCGTGCGGCGCCCGCGGGCCGCCCACCGGCCCACCGGCCCGCGGAGGGCGGCGGCCGGGCGCCCGTTACGCTCGACGTCATGCAGAGCGTGTCGATGATCGAGTCCTGGCCCGTGCCCACCGCCGCCACCGCCGTCGTCCGGGCGGACGGCGCCGTCCTCGGGGCCCACGGGGCGACCGCCCACCGCTTCCCCCTCGCCTCCGTGTCCAAGCCGCTCGGCGCCTACGCCGCCCTCGTGGCGTACGAGGAGGGGGCCGTCGAGCTCGACGAGCCCGCGGGCCCGCCCGGCTCGACCGTCCGGCACCTGCTCGCCCACACCAGCGGCCTCGCCTACGACGAACCCCGGGTGACCTCGGAGCCGGGCGCGCGCCGCCTCTACTCCAACGCGGGTTTCGACGCCCTCGGCGACCACATCGCCAAGGCCACCGACATCCCCTTCGGCGAGTACCTCCGCCAGGCCGTCCTGGAGCCCCTCGGCATGACCGCCACCACCATGGACGGCTCCCCCGCCCGCGACGGCGTCTCCACGGTCGAAGACCTCACCCGTTTCGCCGCCGAGCTCCAGGCCCCCCGGCTCCTCGACCCCCGCACGGTCGCCGAGGCCACCCTCACCGTGCACTACCCCGGCACCAAGGGCGTCCTCCCCGGCTTCGGCCACCAGAACCCCAACGACTGGGGCCTCGGCTTCGAGATCCGCGACTCCAAGTCCCCGCACTGGACCGGCGCTTCCGCCTCGCCCCGCACGTTCGGGCACTTCGGCCAGTCCGGTACGTTCCTGATGGTCGACCCGGACGCGGGGCTCGCGATCGTCGCCCTGACCGACCGGGCCTTCGGCCCCTGGGCGGCGGAGGCCTGGCCCCCGTACATCGACGCGGTGCTCGCCGAGGCACGTACCGCCTGAGTCCCGCGCGGGAGTACCGGCAGGGACTCCGCCTACCCCTGGGCGGCGGGGGCCTCGCGGATCTTCCTCGCGCGCTCCAGGAAGCTGTTCTTCGCCGCGAGGAGCGCCGCGAAGTCCTTCGGCTTCTCCTCGATCCACTTCCGCTGGAGTTCGCCGTCCACCCGGAACCAGGTGCGGACGAGCCCCGTCCGCACCTGGCACCGCACGTCCTGGACCGCGACCGCCTTCTCGGCCTCCGTCGGCGGCTTCGCCATGTCCCACCGCGGGTCGCCGACCGCCTCGGCGGGCGTCGCGTAGGCGTGGCCCGCAGCCCGCATGCACGCGCTCCAGTCCCGCGTGGCCCGCACCACCCGCGGGTCCTTCGCGGACTCCTCCAGCGCCTTGGAGCTGAATCGCATCGCCGGGGCGTCGTCGTAGCGGATACCGCGCCACAGGGCGTCGTTGGCGCGGCGCTGGCAGCCCGACTCCTCGTCCGTGGCCGCCTTCTTCTCCTCCGGCGTGAGGCCGAGCTCGCGGCGCTGCTTCTTCTCGTAGACCTCGGTGGGGCTCAGCAGCGCCGGCACGTGGTGGTAACCGAAGGACCGGGCCACATCCGGCTCCACGACCCCGTACCGGCGGCGGTTGCGCCAGTCCCCGAAGTCGGGGCGGTCGATGAGCCGCCACTCGAAGCCGAGCTCCTTCATGCACTGCCGGGTGAGCAGGTCCGCCGCCGCCTCGCCGTCGTAGATCTCGTCGACCGACAGGAGGTACGCGTCCATCGGCAGCCGCAGTGCGAGGACCTCGGCGGAGGGCGCCGGAACCTCCGGCACGCGTACACCGCGCGGTTCGGGCTGCTGCGTCGCGCACCCCGCCGTCAGCGCCAGGGGGACGGCCAGCGCCGCCGAGAGCCACGCCCCCGCCCGTTTCTTCCTCTTCCGTACGACGTCGTCGCCGTTCACTTTTCTCCCCGGCCCGTGAAACGAAAAAGCGGGGGGCCGGTTCTCCGACCCCCCGGTTCTCCTGCTACAGGAACTTCACACAGCTCGCCTTGTTGTCGAAGTTGTTGTTGCTGAAGTCGCTGTCCGACGAATTGGGCTTCGCCGTGTAGCTGGAACCCGTACACGAACCGCCGATGTCCCACAGGCCGACGTAGGAGTTCGTCTGGTTCCGCATGGAGCTGGCGCCGTTCTGCATGACCTGCGTGGTGCCGGCCCAGTACTTGTTGTTCAGCTCCACGTCGGAGCCGTTGAAGACGGCGTAGTGGCCACCGTAGTTGTCGTGCTGGTACAGGTTGAAAGCCGCGTTCGCGGCGGGGGCGACCCCGAGCGCGAGGGTGGCCGCGGCGGCCATGGTGCCGAAACGAAGAGCGAGCTTGCGACGCATGCTGTTCCTCTCGTTCATCTGCCGGACATCCGTCCGACGACTATTCGACAGAGCACCGAATCAATGGAATTCCGGTGGATCGGTCTCTCGAATCCGGGACGGAGCCAACCACCGCGCCCATTCGGGTGTCAACGAATGAATTCATTACGGCCACGAGTCCGCAGCCGGCCCGCAGCGGCTGAATTCATCCGTGTTTTCCCGTGCCCTTCATGCATCCGTCTTGACAGCCGCCCGGCACTCGAACCACACCGTCTTCCCCGCCCGGCCGCCGCCCCTGGGCTCCACCCCCCAGGCGTCCGTCACCGCCCCCACCAGCCACAGCCCCCGCCCGGCCTCCTCCTCCGCGTCGCCGTCCGGCGCCCCGGCCCGTACGACCGGAAGCTCCGGGCAGTCGTCCGCGACCTCCACCCGCACCCCTTCCGCGCCGCACAGGAACACCATCGAGCAACGCCGGTCCGGCACATGCCGGACAACGTTCGCGACGAGTTCGGTGAGGGCGAGTTCCGCCGCGTCGGCGAGGTCCAGCAGCCGCCAGTTGGCGAGGTACACGCGCAGGATGCGCCGCAAGTGCCTGGCGGAGTGCTCACCGACGGTGAAGCCGGTGCGGTAGCTCGCCCCGAGGGGGTCCCCAAGCTCGGGCGCCTGAGGGGCAGTTGTGTGATTCATGCCACCAGAGTGCGTTCGGCCAACTACGCTCGGCTACGTACTGGATCGAACCCTGCCACTCGTTGCAGGAGTACGTCGGGAGGCCCCTACCGTGGCTCACATCCGCTCCCTCGACCCCAGCGCCTCACCCCTCGACTACTACGGCTTCGAACTGCGCCGTCTGCGCGAGGAAGCGGGCCTGCGGCAGTGCCAGCTCGGCGAGGCGATCTTCTGCACGGGCTCGCTGATCGGCCAGATCGAGACCACGAAGAAGATCCCGACCCGTGACTTCTCCGAACGCGTGGACGCCGCGCTCGGCACGGACGGCCTGTTCTCCCGGCTGATCGGTCTGGTGCTGCGGAGCCAACTGCCGACGTGGTTCCAGCCGTACGCGGACATGGAGGCGAAGGCGGCGTACATCTCCACGTACCAGGCGCAGTTGGTGTACGGGCTGCTCCAGACGGAGGAGTACGCGCGGGCCGTCCTGAGCGTTGAGTCACCCGAGACTCTCGACGCCCGGCTGGAGGCTCGCATGGAACGTCAGCGCATACTCTCGCGCCAGGACCCGCCCGCCATCTGGGCGGTGCTCGACGAGGCCGCCTTGTACCGGCGGATCGGGGGCCACGAGGTCATGCGGAGCCAACTCGCCCACCTGTTGCGCTTCCGCGACCAGCAGTGGGTGAACCTCCAGGTACTCCCCTTCGGCCAGGGGCAGCACAGCGCGATGATGGGTTCGTTCACTCTGTTGCGCTTCTCCGACGACCCCGAAGTCCACTACAGCGAGAGTTACGACCAGGGGCACATGACAGCCAATCCGCAAGTAATCAGGGAGCGTTCGGTCGGATACGCTCGCTTGCAGGCCTCGGCCCTCTCCAGGGAGGACTCGGCTGAACTGATCGCTCGCGTGATGGAGGAACGTTATGGGGATCGCTCGTGACCTGACCGGGGCGCAGTGGCGCAAGTCGTCGTACAGCGGGTCCAGCGGCGGCGAATGCGTCGAGTGCACCGTCACCGGCACCGCCACCTGGCGCAAGTCCTCCCACAGCGGCAGCAGCGGCGGCGACTGCGTCGAGGTCGTCAGCAACTGCCCGACCACCGTCCCCGTCCGCGACAGCAAGAACCCCAACGGCCCGGTCCTCTTCTTCGGTCCGGCCGCCTGGAGCACGTTCGTGGACACCCTGCGCTGAGCACGACGAAGGGCCCCGCATCTGGTGTCAGGTGCGGGGCCCTCGTCGTGCGCTCAGCGCGACATGGTACGCAGTACGTCCGGCACGACGTCGAGCAACGGGGACCACACATGCACCAGGACACGGCAGAGGGCGGGCAGTTCGGCCCGCTGGAGGACAACGACCCGCGCACGGTGGCGGGTTACCGCATCGCCGCCCGGCTCGGCGCGGGCGGCATGGGGCAGGTGTACCTCTCGTACACGCCCGGCGGGCATCCCCTCGCCGTGAAGGTGATCCGGCCCGAACTCGGGGACGACCCCGGGTTCCGGCAGCGGTTCCGGGCCGAGGTGCAGGCGGCGCAGCGGGTGCAGGGGCTCTACACCGCGCCCGTCATCGACTTCGACACCGAGGGCGTACGGCCCTGGCTCGCGACGGCGTACGTCGCCGGGCCCTCGCTGGCCGTCGCGGTGGACGAGCACGGGAAGCTGCCGGTGGCCGCCGTGCTGCGGCTGGTGGCCGGAATGGCGGAGGCGCTGAAGGTCATTCACGGCGCCGGGATCGTGCACCGGGACCTGAAGCCCGCGAACGTGCTGCTGGCCGCCGACGGGCCCCGGGTCATCGACTTCGGCATCGCGCGGGCCGCCGACGCCACCGCGCTCACCGGGACCGGTGTCACCGTCGGCACGCCCGCGTTCATGTCACCGGAGCAGGCGGCGGGCCGGGAGGTCGGTCCGGCGTCGGACGTGTTCGCGCTGGGGCTGGTGGCGGTGTTCGCCGCCCTCGGCGCCTCGGCGTACGGGCAGGGCAACTCGCACGCCGTGCTGTACCGGATCGTGCACGAGGAGCCCGACCTGAGCGGGCTCCCGGGCGAGCTGGCCTTCCTCGCGCGCTGCCTCGCCAAGGACCCGGCGGACCGCCCGGAGCCCGGCGAGATCATCGACCTGTGCCGGGCCGCCTCCCCCGTGCCGCTGTCCCAGCAGGGGAGCTGGCTGCCCGAGCCGATGGAGGCGGACATCCACCGCCGCACCCGGGCCTGGGCCGCGATGCGCACCTCCCTGGACGCCGCCCCGGGACCGTCCGTGCACCACGCCCCGACGGTCACCGCCGCCCCGCCGTCGGCCACTCCCCCGCCGCCCAGCGCCCTGCCGACACCGCCGCCGACGGGCCCCGTCCCGTACCACCCCGCCCCGTACAACCCCACCTCGTACCCCACCAGCCCCCAGCACAGCCTGCACTCCGCTCCGTACCCCGCGCAGCCGCAGCCGGTCTGGACGCCGCCCGCGCCGAAGAAGAAGATGAGCGGCGGGGCCGTCGCCCTCATCGTCATCGCGGCGGTCCTGCTCCCGGTCGGCGGCTGCGCGGTGCTCCTCGCCGGTCTCGCCGGCAACAGCGGCAACGACGCCAAGCGGCCCGGCGCGCAGGCGAGCGGCACGCCCCGCCCCGACCCCAAGCCGGTCACCTACAAGGGCGTGCACCTCACCAACGACTACTACATCCGCTTCGCCGACTCCCCGCCCCAGCCGGTCCACTCGGGCGACGCCGCCTACGAGGACGACGCCGACTTCTACTACTGGAGCGACGACCGCTACCTCGGCAGCCACGGCGAGAAGGTGTCCCTCCTCAACAACTCCCAGGAGGGGTCGCTGAAGACCTGCCGGGCGGAGACCCGGTTCACCGAGCGCGTCACCGTGTCGCAGGTCTCCAAGGGCTCGCAGCTCTGCGTGCACACCGAGTCCGGGCACATCGCCCTGGTCACCTACCGGGGCCGCTCCGGCGCCTCCGAGCCCGCCGACTACGTCACCCTGGACCTCACGGTGTGGCGCAACGCGGCGGAGCCGTCGGGCAGCGGCTACTGAGCCGCCCGGAACTCCCACACCAGCACCTCGGCGCGGGTCGTCGCCGTCAGGCCGGGGCCGGGTCCGCCGCCGACGCGCGCCGAGTCGCCGGGGCCCAGCTCCTGTCCGTCCAGGGCCACTTCGCCGCGCACGACGTGGACGTACGCCTCGCCGGGCAGGTCCGTCCGGCCGCCCGCCGGGAGCCGTCGTGCCGTCAGGGCCGCGCCCGCCGCCGTCAGCTCGTAGGGGGCGGCGGCGAGGTCCCGGACCAGTGTGTACGCGGGCTCGCCGCCCGGTGCCAGCGGCGCCAGCCACATCTGGACGAAGACCAGGGGGTCCGGGCCCGCGTTGCGTTCGACGTGGCGCACGCCGTCGGCCGCGCTCAGGTGCTGGAGGTCGCCGGGGCGGACCAGCGTGGCGCGGCCCGTGGAGTCCAGGTGGGTCAGCTCGCCCTCGACGACCCAGGTGACGATCTCGGTGTGGCTGTGCGGGTGTTCGTCGAAGCCCGCGCCGGGGGCCAGGCGTTCCTCGTTGCAGGCGAGGACCGGGCCGAAGCGGAGGTTGTCCGGATCGTAGAAGTGGCCGAAGGAGAAGGCGTGCAGGGACTCGATGCCGGCGGCCGGGTCGCCGCCCCGGTACCGGTCCGCTGAGCGTCGTACGGAGATCACGGAGCCAGCCTAGGGCCGCGCGCGGGCCTCCGGGGGCGGTCTCCGCGCGGCCTGCCGATCACGCCCGCCGCCGGATAAGGCAGTCTTGTCCCCGTGCCCCGATCCGATCCCGAAGCGCAGCAGCCCGGCGCAGCCGCCGAAGCAGAAGCCGAAGCGGCCGCCGCGAACGACGTCTACGACGCCCACCCGCACTCCGCGACGCTCAAGCGGCTGGAGCAGTCCGCCGGCTCCCTCGCCGCGAGCGCCATCGCGCGCATGGACGAGACGCTGCCCTGGTACCGGGCGATGCCGCCCGAGAACCGGTCGTGGATCGGGCTGGTCGCGCAGGCCGGCATCGCCGCGTTCACCGAGTGGTTCCGGCACCCGGAGACCCCGCAGGCCATCTCCACCGACGTGTTCGGGACGGCTCCGCGCGAGCTGACCCGGGCGATCACGCTGCGCCAGACCGTCGAGATGGTCCGGACGACCATCGAGGTCATGGAGTCGGCCATCGAGGAGGTCGCCGCCCCGGGCGACGAGTCCGTGCTGCGGGAGGCGCTGCTCGTGTACGCCCGGGAGATCGCCTTCGCGACCGCCCAGGTGTACGCGCAGGCCGCCGAGGCGCGGGGGGCGTGGGACGCGCGGCTCGAATCGCTCGTCGTGAACGCCGTGCTGTCCGGGGAGGCCGACGAAGGGGCCGTCTCGCGGGCCGCCGCGCTGGGGTGGAACGCCCCGGAGCACGTGTGCGTCGTCCTCGGCACCGCCCCCGACGGGGACTCCGAGCTGACCGTGGAGGCCATCCGGCGGGCCGCCCGGCACGCCAAGCTGCAAGTGCTGACCGGGGTGCTCGGTTCACGGCTGGTCGTCATCGCCGGGGGCAGCGACAACCCGTTGCAGGTCGCGAAGGCCCTGATCGGGCCGTACGCGGCCGGGCCCGTCGTCGCGGGACCCGTCGTCCCCGACCTGCTGGCCGCCACCCGCTCCGCCCAGGCGGCCGCCGCCGGACTGAAGGCGTGCACGGCCTGGCAGGACGCCCCGAGGCCCGTGCTGGCGGACGATCTCCTGCCGGAGCGGGCGATCGCCTCCGACCGTGGCGCGCGGGAGCAGTTGGTGGAGGAGATCTACAGACCGCTGGAGGAGGCCGGTTCGGCTCTCCTGGAGACCCTGAGCGTTTATCTGGAGCAGGCGAGCAGCCTGGAGGGGGCGGCGCGGATGCTGTTCGTGCACCCCAACACCGTGCGCTACCGGCTGCGACGTGTGACGGACGTCACCGGATGGTCGCCGTCCGACGTCCGATCGGCCTTCACGCTCCGTATCGCGCTCATCCTGGGGCGTCTGGCCGACGGCGAACAGCCGTCCTAGACTTTTGTCGGATACAAACAATGAGACCGTCGGTTCTTCGTCCCAGTCCCCACGGGCAGAAGACGCCGCCCACAAGAGAGAGTGTGAGGGTGCTCGTACTCGTCGCTCCCGGCCAAGGCGCTCAGACGCCCGGCTTCCTGACCCCCTGGCTCGACCTCCCCGGCGCGGCCGACCGCGTCGCGTCCTGGTCCGACGCCATCGGTCTCGACCTCGTCCACTACGGCACGAAGGCCGACGCCGACGCCATCCGTGACACCGCCGTCGCCCAGCCGCTGCTGGTCGCCGCCGGTCTCCTCTCGGCGTCCGCGCTCGGCGACATCTCCGGCGCCGGCGCCGTCGCCGGGCACAGCGTCGGTGAGATCACCGCCGCCGTGTTCGCCGGCGTGCTCGCCGACGAGGCCGCGCTGCGTTTCGTACGGACGCGCGGACTCGGCATGGCCGAGGCCGCCGCCGTCACCGAGACGGGCATGTCCGCCCTGCTGGGCGGCGACCCCGAGGTGAGCGTCGCTCACCTGGAGAAGCTCGGCCTGACCCCGGCGAACGTGAACGGCGCCGGCCAGATCGTCGCCGCCGGCACCGCCGAGCAGCTCGCCGCGCTGGACGCCGACAAGCCCGAGGGCGTGCGCCGCGTGGTGCCGCTGAAGGTGGCCGGCGCGTTCCACACCGAGCACATGGCTCCGGCCGTCGCGGAACTGGGCAAGGCCGCCCAGGACCTCGCCGTGTCCGACCCCTCCCTGACGTACGTCTCGAACGCCGACGGCAAGACCGTCGCCGCCGGCTCCGAGGTCGTCTCGCGCCTGGTCAGCCAGGTCTCCAACCCGGTCCGCTGGGACCTGTGCATGGAGACCTTCCAGACGCTGGGCGCGACCGCGATGATCGAGGTCTGCCCCGGCGGCACGCTGGTCGGGCTGGCCAAGCGCGCCCTGCCGGGCGTCAAGACCCTCGCGCTCAAGACCCCCGACGACCTCGACGCGGCCCGCGCGCTCCTCGCCGAGCACGCGAGCGCGTAAGGAGCGAGCCATGTCGAAGATCAAGCCCAGCAAGGGCGCTCCGTACGCGCGCATCCTCGGGGTCGGCGGCTACCGCCCGACCCGGGTGGTGCCCAACGAGGTGATCCTCGAAAAGATCGACTCCTCCGACGAGTGGATCCGCTCGCGCTCCGGCATCGCCACCCGGCACTGGGCCGACGCGACCGAGACGGTGGCGATGATGTCGGTCGAGGCGTCCGGCAAGGCCATCGCGGACGCCGGGATCTCCCCGGAGCAGATCGGCGCCGTCATCGTCTCGACGGTCTCGCACTTCAAGCAGACCCCGGCCGTCGCGACCGAGATCGCCGACCGGATCGGCGCGGGGAAGCCCGCCGCCTTCGACATCTCCGCCGGGTGCGCGGGCTTCGGCTACGGCCTGACCCTCGCCAAGGGCATGATCGTCGAAGGGTCGGCCGCGTACGTGCTGGTCATCGGCGTGGAGCGGCTCAGCGACCTCACCGACCTGGAGGACCGCGCGACGGCCTTCCTGTTCGGCGACGGCGCGGGCGCGGTCGTCGTGGGCCCCTCCGACGAGCCGCACATCGGCCCGACCGTGTGGGGTTCCGAGGGCGACAAGTCCGAGACCATCAAGCAGACCGTCGCCTGGGACCAGTGGCGGGTCGGCGACGTCGCGCAGCTTCCGCTGGACAGCAGCGGCGAGGTCAAGTTCCCCGCCATCACGCAGGAGGGCCAGGCGGTGTTCCGCTGGGCCGTCTTCGAGATGGCGAAGGTCGCCCAGCAGGCGCTGGACGCCGCCGGGATCGCCCCCGAAGACCTGGACGTCTTCATTCCGCACCAGGCCAACATGCGGATCATCGACTCGATGGTGAAGACCCTCAAACTGCCGGAGCACGTCACGGTCGCCCGTGACGTCGAGACCACCGGCAACACCTCGGCGGCCTCGATCCCGCTCGCGATGGAGCGGCTCCTGGCCACCGGACAGGCCAAGAGCGGGGACACCGCCCTGGTCATCGGCTTCGGGGCGGGTCTCGTCTACGCCGCGACTGTCGTTACCCTCCCCTAGGGCGTCTGCGGGTTTCCGCCCGCCTGCCGCCCGCACCCGCTGAAATTCACCCTTAACCGAAGGAGCGCCGTCATGGCCGCCACGCAGGAAGAGATCGTCGCCGGTCTCGCAGAGATCGTCAACGAGATCGCCGGTATCCCGGTCGAGGACGTCCAGCTGGACAAGTCCTTCACCGACGACCTGGACGTCGACTCGCTGTCCATGGTCGAGGTCGTCGTCGCCGCCGAGGAGCGCTTCGACGTGAAGATCCCCGACGAGGACGTCAAGAACCTCAAGACGGTCGGCGACGCCGCGAAGTACATCCTGGAGCACCAGGCCTGATCAGGCCGGCAACCGGGACCGGGCCGCCCCGTCGCCGGGGTCGCCCGTCCGTAGCGCCGTACTCGCCACCCGGCGGTGGCGCCGTAAAGATTCCCCCTCTACACGTGGAGAAAGAATTCCTGTGAGCCCGACCAATCGCACCGTGGTCGTCACCGGTATCGGCGCAACTACACCGCTGGGTGGCGACGCCGCGTCGACCTGGGAAGGTCTGCTGGCCGGACGCAGCGGCGTCCGCCCCCTGGAGGGCGAGCGCTTCGCCGAGCTGCCGGTGCGCATCGCCGCCCAGGCCGCGGTCGACCCGTCCGAGGTGCTGCCCCGGCCGCTCGCCCGCAAGCTGGACCGTTCCGCGCAGTTCGCCGTGATCGCGGCCCGCGAGGCGTGGGCCGACGCGGGCTTCACCGCCAAGGCCGGCGAGGACGAGCAGATCTCGCCCGAGCGCCTGGGCACCGTGATCGCCTCCGGCATCGGCGGCATCACCACCCTGCTCGACCAGTACGACGTGCTGAAGGAGAAGGGCGTCCGCCGCGTCTCCCCGCACACCGTCCCCATGCTCATGCCGAACGGCCCCTCGGCCAACGTCGGCCTGGAGATGGGCGCCCAGGCGGGCGTGCACTCCATGGTCAGCGCGTGCGCCTCGGGCGCCGAGGCCGTCGGCTACGCGATCGAGATGATCCGCTCCGGCCGCGCCGACGTCGTCATCGCCGGCGGCACGGAAGCCACCATCCACCCGCTTCCGATCGCCGCCTTCGCCAACATGATGGCGATGTCCAAGAACAACGACGAGCCCGAGCAGGCCTCGCGCCCCTACGACACCGCCCGTGACGGCTTCGTCCTGGGCGAGGGCGCCGGCATCGTCGTCCTGGAGTCCGCCGAGCACGCCGCCGCGCGCGGCGCCAAGGTGTACTGCGAGGCCGTCGGCCAGGGCCTGTCCTCCGACGCCCACCACATCGCGCAGCCCGAGCCCACCGGCCGGGGCATCGCCGCCGCCCTCCAGCAGTTGCTGGACTCCACCGACCTCGAAGCGTCCGAGGTCAGGCACCTCAACGCGCACGCCACGTCCACCCCGCAGGGCGACGTGGCCGAGATCAAGGCGCTGCGCAAGGTGCTGGGCGACGACCTGGACCACGTCGCGGTCTCCGCCACCAAGTCCATGACCGGCCACCTGCTGGGCGGCGCGGGCGGCATCGAGACCGTCGCGACGGTCCTGGCGCTGCACCACCGCACGGCCCCGCCGACCATCAACGTCGACGACCTCGACCCGGAGGCGGCGGAGGCGGACATCGTCCGCGACAAGCCGCGCGCGCTGCCGGCCGAGGGCACGATCGCCGCGATCAACAACTCGTTCGGCTTCGGCGGCCACAACGTGGTGCTGGCGTTCCGCACGGTCTGAATCCGTTCGCGTACGGTCCATCCGTTCGCGTACCTTTCCGTACGCTCTCGTACCTTTCCGGTGCACGGCGAAGGCCCGCCCCCTGCTTCTCGCGGGGGCGGGCCTTCGCCGTCGCCGTGCGCCGTCGCCCGCTCCGCGGCGCTCGTGCCGCCGTACGGCCGGCGCCTCAGCGGATCGCGAAGACCGGCACCGGCTCCGCGAGGTGCTTGAGGCTGCTGTACTGGTTGGGCTGGTCCTCGTTGACGACGACCACCGTGGAGCCCGGCCCCTGGTGCAGCGACGCCGAGGACGGGTTCGGGGTCCGCGACCCGAGAACGCCGAGCGGGGCCGCGCTCCTGCGCCCGGTGCGCAGGTCGTACGAGGCCAGGTAGGGCGTGTCGTCACCCCGGATGAGGACGGTGAGCCGCCCGTCCGTGCCGGTGAGCAGCGCCGTGGCCGGGTCGGGCAGCCGCTTGAGCCACTGCCGTTCGCCGGTGGCCAGGGAGAACGCGCCCACCCAGCGCACGCTGGTCTCCCCCGGGGTGATCGCCCCCGCGACGAGCCGGTCGCCGACCACGCGGGCCTGCCCGGGCAGCCCGATGAGGCCCTCGGTCTCGGAGTTGGCGTTCCGGTTGCCGGTAGCGTGGCGGGAGACCTTCAGGACCGCGCGGGCGCGCCCCTTGTCGTCGTACGACAAGAACGCGTCCACCCCGCGCTCGTCCCGCTCCTTGACCCGCAGGACCACCGGCGCGGTCGAGGCGAAGTACGCGCTGAGCGCGGGCGACTCCACGGGCAGGGCGGTGCGCCAGAGCTGCTTGCCGGTGGCCGCGTCGAGGGCGATCAGCCGGGTGACCGAGGCGTCCCCGCCGTACTCCTTGACGCACTCCTCCATCAGGAGGACCCGGTCCGCGGAGGCGTCCAGCGCACCGGCCGTGCACAGCCGCTTCTTCGGGAACGGCCGTGTCCAGGCCTGCTTGCCGGTGTTCGTGTCGAAGGCCCGCAGCCGCTCCGTCTCCACCGCGACGGCGGTGCGGCCCGCCAGGGCGAAGCTGCCGGTCCGGGCCCGGGTGTCGTACTCGTCGTGGCGCAGCTTCTGCTGCCAGCGGGTCCGCCCGGTGGCGAGGTCGACCGCGGCCAGCTCCGCGCACGGCTGGTCGTGGCGGGCGTACCCGATCAGGACGAGGTCCGCTCCGGCGCGGGTGGCGGTGCCGCAGACCGTGCGCCGCGTCGGCACGGGCGTCTGCCACTGGCGGCGGCCGTCGGCCAGGGAGTGCGCGGTGAGCGTGTCCGGGGTGATCCGCACGAGGTTCGGGCCGCCGGGCAGCGTCCAGACGCTGCGGATGTCGTACGTGCTGCCGCCGTTGTCCGACCCGGTGTTCTCGTACGGGAGGGACCAGGCCACGGAGCGGGCCTTGCCGGGCAGCGAGGCGGCCCAGGAGCCCGCGGGCCACAGGAACGCGGCGAGGCCCGCCAGCACCAGCGGGAGGGCGATCCAGGCCCGCTTGCGGTGCGGGGAGGGGCCGGTGACCTTGCCGTCCGGTCCCTTGGGGGGCGGCGGCACGACGACGGCGATGAAGGCCAGTACGGTGATCAGCACCGCGATCACGCCGAGGACCGTGAAGGCGTGCGCCCAGCCGTCGACGGCCGCGGACCCGGGCAGGCAGTTGTCGCCGGTGCAGACGCCCTCGATCCGCTCCAGCCGGGAATCCTCGATGTGGAACCTGACCGCTGCCGCGACCAGGCCTCCCGAGATGACGACGGCGGCCCCGGCCACCACCTGACCCACGCGCACTTCCTACCCCCCACAGGTAAAAACTCGTTCAACTGTGGGCGGAATCTATCCCGGTCCCGGGCGGTGCGGCCGGCGGGGGCCGGAATCGGGGGCGGGCCGCCGGTGCGGCCGGTCAGACGACCTGGTGGAGCCAGCGCACCGGGGCGCCCTCGCCGGCGTACCGGAAGGGTTCCAGCTCGTCGTCCCAGGGCTTGCCGAGCAGTTGGGCGACCTCCGCCTCCAGGTCGCTCTCCCCGTGCACGGAACGGGCGAGCGCGGCGCGCAGCCGGTCCTCGGGAACGAGGATGTCGCCGTGCATGCCGGTGACGGCGTGGAAGATGCCGAGTGCCGGGGTGGAGCTGTAGCGCTCGCCCTCGGCGGTGGGGCAGGGTTCCGCGGTCACCTCGAAGCGGAGCATGTCCCAGCCGCGCAGGGCGGAGGCCAGTTTGGACGCCGTGCCCGCCCTGCCCTGCCAGGAGAACTCGGATCTCCAGGTGCCGGGCGCGGCGGGCTGCCTGATCCAGTCGAGCCCGACGCGCACGCCGAGGACGGAACCCACCGCCCATTCGACGTGGGGGCACATCGCGCGCGGTGCGGAGTGAACGTAGAGAACTCCACGTGTCGTCACCGGGACCTCCTGCTGTGTGGGTCGAGGTTCGCGAACACCTGCGGCCTCGTACTCCCTGCGCCCTGCGGTCGGGGGTGACACGCCTGGCCGAATCCCGAGGCTGTCAACAGTAAACAGCATCCGGGGTGAAACTCCTGAAAAGGGACAGTATGTGACGTCATGTAATGTACCGGGGCCGATGGGACGGGTCACAGCGCCGTCCGGTGCTGTGGCCGGTGCGGTCCCGGTGGGGAAAAGCTACCGTGCGGCGCGCCCGGGGGTGTGACGTACTGTCGGTCCGGGGGCGGGGCGAAATACCGGGTGTGTGGCTGGATTCCGGGCTTTTCCACCCCGGGTCCACGGGAGGGTCACGGCGCGGAGGGAACACGGACATGCGGGAGAGCGGTACGAAGGGTCCGGCGCGGCGGCTGCGCGCGGCGGCCGCGGCGGCGTCGGCCCTGCTCGCGCTGGTCGCCGGGTGCTCGGACGGCGGAGCGCGCGAGGGGACGGGCCCCGCCCCGGCGCGGAGCACCGCGAAGCCCTCCGCGAAACCCACCCCCACGTGGGACCGGTCGCCGTCCTCGCTCGTTGCCGTCGGCGATTCGATAACACGCGGGTTCGACGCGTGCGAGGTCCTGGCGGACTGCCCGCAGGCGTCCTGGGCGACCGGTACGCACGCGTCCGTACGGAGTCTCGCGGTGCGGCTGTTCGGCGCTGCGGGCGCCGCGTCGCGGAGCTGGAACCTGGCGGTGACCGGGTCGCGGATGGCCGACCTGCCCCGGCAGACGGCGCGGGCGGTGGAGCACCGGCCCGAGCTGATCACCGTGATGACGGGGGCCAACGACGCGTGCCGCAGCTCGGTCGCGCAGATGACGCCGGTCGCGGACTTCCGCCGGTCGTTCGAGCGGGCGCTGAAGGAGGTGCGGACGGAGCTGCCGAGGACGCAGGTGTACGTGGCGAGCGTGCCGGACCTGAAGAGGCTGTGGTCGCTGGGGCGGGGCAATCCGCTCGGCAAGCAGGTGTGGGGACTGGGGATCTGCCCCTCGATGCTGGGCGACGCGGACGCGGCGGACGCGGCGGCGGTGGCGCGGCGGGAGGCGGTGCGGGAGCGGGTGGTGGCGTACAACGGGGTGCTGGCGGAGGTGTGCGGGCGGGATGCCAGGTGCCGCTACGACGGGGGCGCCGTCTTCGACTACGCCTTCACCGGGGCCCAGCTCAGCCAGTGGGACTTCTTCCATCCCGGCGTGGACGGCCAGAACCAGCTCGCGGCCCTCGCCCACCAACGCATCACCGCCCCGGACTGACCTCCCCGCCCCCTCGGGCACCGCAGCCCCTTCGCCCCGCGGCCCGTCCTCCTGGGCGTCGCAGCCGCCTTGCCACCCCGCCCCCTTGGGCTTCGCCCCGAGCCCCCCTTGGGCGACGGGGCCGCCCTCCCCTTATCCCCCGCCCCCTTGGGCGACGGGGCCGCCCTCCCCTTATCCCCCGCCCCCCTTTTATCCCCCGCCTCCTTGGGCGACGGGGCCGCCCCAAGGGGGCGGGACGGGCGGGCAAGGGGGCGGCCCCTCCCGCTCCCGGCCAGCCCGGGTGCCGCCCCCTGCCCAAGCGCCTGCGCCGGACGCGCGTCTCCGCCGAGGCCGTGAGCTCAGCACCCGTGCCGGATGCACAGCCCCGCCCGGCTCGGGCAGAGAGGCCCCGGACCCGCCCCTTTCCCTAAAGCGCTCGCCGCGCGGCTGCCCACGGTTCCCGTGCAGGTGAGTGGGTGGCTGGGCGCGCAGTTCCCCGCGCCCCTGAAGGGGCGCCGCCCTCGGTGGGAAACGTGCGGGGGCGTCGTGGCAGGGCGCGCAGTTCCCCGCGCCCCTAGAGGGGCACCGTCAGACGGGGGTCCGTCAGGGAGTGGGCGAGGGTGAGGGTGTACGGGCCCTCGATCAGGGCCCAGGAGGAGGCCGCCTCGTCCCAGACCTCGAAGGCCCGGCGCGGAAGATCGAGCGTCACCTCGACCGTCTCCCCCGCCCCCGCCGTCACGCCCCCGAACGCGGCCAGCCACCGCGCCGGACGCCCGGCCGTGTCGGAGACCGGGGCGACGTACGCCTGCACGACCTCCCGGCCCGCCCGGTCGCCCGTGTTGGTGAGGCGGACCGTCACCGACCTGCCGGAACCGGAGACGGTGGCCGCCTCGTACGACCAGGTCGTGTAGCCGAGGCCGTGGCCGAAGGGGTAGGCGGGGGCGGTCCCGGCCCTGTCCCAGGCGCGGTAGCCGATGAAGACGCCCTCGGCGTAGGGGAGTTCGCCGTCGACCGGGGCGACCTGGGTGACGGGCGCGTCGGAGAAGGCGGCCGGCCAGGTGGTCGGCAGGCGGCCGCCCGGCTCCTCCGCGCCCAGGAGCACGTCGGCGAGCGCCGCCCCGCCCTCCTGGCCCGGGAACCAGGTGAGGAGAATCGCGGAGACCTCCTCGCGCCACGGCAGCTCGACCGGCGAGCCGGAGTTGACGACGACGACCGTGCGCGGGTTGACCGCGGCGACGGCGCGGACCAGGTCGTTCTGGCGGCCCGGGAGGGCGAGGTCGGTCCGGTCGAAGCCCTCGGACTCGACGCGGTCGGTGGTGGCGACCACGACGACGGCGGTGTCGGCGGTGCGCGCGGCCTCGACGGCCTCCGCGATCAGCTCGTCCGCGTCGCGCCGCGGCGAGAGGTGGGACAGCGAGAACATCACGGCGGTGAGCGGCGAGCCGGTGCTCTTCTGGACCACGTGGGTGAGGGAGACCGTCACCGGCCGCCCCTCGGTGAGGTGGAAGCGGCCGCGCTCCTCGGGAGCGCCGAAGAACGACTCGAACGGGTCGGCCCCCTCGCGCGGGCCGTGGAAGTCGTCGTAGCAGGTCTCGTCGCCGACGGTGAGGGTGAAACGGCCCAGGCCCCGGGTGCCGAAGACGTGCTCGCCGGTCTCGCGGGGGGTGAAGGTGCCGGTGATCTCGACGGAGTGCAGGCTGTCGTGGCTGACGCCGTCGGGGAGGTCGTCGCCGATCCACTGGACCTGGCCGTTGGGCAGGGAGCCCGCGCCGATGACCTCGCCCTTCTCGTCCCGGCAGACGGCGCGCAGCTCGAAGCCCTTGTCGGCGACCGCGAGCTCGTCGCTCGGGTCCGCGCCGACGCAGTAGCTGAGGGCCCCGGCCGGAAGCGCCTCGGTCAGGCCGTCGAGCGGTGAGACGACCCGCTCCGGGAAGACCGTCGCGGAGCCTCCGCCGAGCACCCGGGCGTCGCGGGCGGCGGCGCCGGAGAGCGCGACCGTGCCGCTGGACGCGAGCGGGAGGGCGTCGCCCTCGTTGCGCACCAGGACGATCGCCCGGTGGGCGACCTCGCGGGCGACCGCCTGGCCGTCGATCCCGGCGGGGAGGTCCGAGGGGGAGACGACCGCCGGGGCGCCCTCCAGGACGCCGACGCGGGCGGCGAGGCGCAGGACGTTGCGCACCGCCTCGTCGACGACCGACTCCTCGACCTCGCCCGCGCGCACCGCACCGGCGAGCGCCTCGCCGTACACCGTCCGCGGGCCGGGCATCGCGACGTCGAGGCCGCCCTCGACGGCGCCCTTGGTGGAGCGGGCCGCCATCCAGTCGGAGACGATCGCGCCGTCGAAGCCCCACTCGCCGCGCAGCACCTCGTTCTGGAGGTGGCGGTGCTCGGACATGGTGGTGCCGTTGACCGAGTTGTAGGCGCACATGATGCCCCACGGGTGGGCGTTCCGGGTGATCGCCTCGAAGGGGGCGAGGTAGAGCTCGCGCAGCGGGCGCGGGTCGATCAGGTTGTCGACGGTGAAGCGGTCGGTCTCCGCGTCGTTGCCGACGAAGTGCTTGACCGTGGTGCCCACGCCGCCGTCCTGGACGCCGTTGACGTAACCGGAGCCGATCTCACCGGTGAGGTACGGGTCCTCGGAGTAGCACTCGAAGTGGCGGCCGCCGAGGGGCGAGCGGTGCAGGTTGACGGTCGGGGCGAGGAGGACGTGCACGTCCTTGCGGCGGGCCTCCTGCGCGAGCAGGCGACCGGCCCGGCGGGCCAGCTCCGGGTCCCAGGTGGCGGCGAGCGCGGTCGGGGACGGGAGGGCGATCGAGGGGTCGTCGGCGGTCCAGCGCACGCCGCGCACGCCGATCGGGCCGTCGGAGAAGACGAGGGACCTCAGGCCGATCTCCGGGAGGGCCGGGAGGGACCACATGTCCTGGCCGGCCAGCAGGCGGGCCTTGGCGTCGAGGTCGAGCCTGCCGAGTGCGGCGCCGACGACGTCCTCGCGGACCTGCTCGTCGTCGCGGGTGTGCTGGGTGGTGGACTCGCCTGCCACGGCCGTACCTCCTCGTTGAGATCTGCTGGTGCCCCCATGGTTACTCGGTTCACCTGTAGAACGGTAGGGTTCGTTGCCTTTTCGTGATGTGGGGGTCGGCGGGAGGTATGGCGTACCGTCCTGACCAGCAAGATCACAGGGGAAGCGGGTGCACGTGATGGCCAGGGCCAGGAGTGAGGAGAGGCGGGCGGAGATCCTGCGCGCCGCCCTCGAAGTGATCGCCGAGCGCGGCTACCGGGGGGCGTCGCTGGCCTCCGTCGCCGAGCGCGTGGGCCTCACCCAGCAGGGCCTGCTGCACTACTTCCCGACCAAGGAGGCCCTGCTCGTGGCCGTCCTGGAGGAGCGCGACCAGTGGGACACCGGCGGGGCGGGCCTGAGCCCGGCGGCCTGGCGGCTGGACCTGCTGGCGTCGCTGGTGGACTACAACGCGATGCGCCCCGGCGTCGTGCAGACCTTCTCGGCGCTGCTCGGGGAGTCCGTCACGGACGAGCATCCCGCCAAGGACTTCTTCACCCAGCGGTACGCGCTCGTGCGCGAGGGCATGGCGGGGGCGCTGCGCGCGGAGTACGGGGAGCGGCTGCCCGGCGGACTGACACCGGAGCAGGCGGCTCCGCTCCTGGTGGCGGTGATGGACGGGTTGCAGTACCAATGGTTGCTGGACCCCGGGTCGGTGGACATGCCCGGGGCGTTCCGGGACTTCCTGTCCTTGCTGCGGCCGGAGTGAGGGCGGGTCCCCCGGAGCCGTCACCGCTGTCCGGCGGCCACCGGGACCGCCACCTTCTCCCGGCGGCCGCCGGGACCGCCGTTCCTCCCCGGAGGCCGCCCGGGAGCACCGCCCCCTCCCGGAAGCCGCCCGGGAGCCGCCCCCTTCCGGAGGTCGTCACCCGCCATGCACCGAGGACCCGCCCGTACCTCCGCCCCCGCCCTGCTGACCGCCTCCGTCCTCGCCCTCTCGGCGTGCGCCGGCTCCTCCGGGACGGCCGCTCCCCCGGTCACGGTGGCGTCCCCCGCCGTCGCCTCCGCGCCCGCGACCGCGCCCGTGCTCACCGCCGACTCCCCGACGGCGGAGGAGCGGCGGCTGGACGGCAAGGTCCCGCAGGAGCTGCTGCGGCGCAGCGGTTTCCACGCCGTCGCGCCGGACTTCGCACGGGAACTGGGCGGGTCCGAGGGGTACGAGTCCGCCGAACGCGCGGTCGTCCGGCACGGCACCGCCCTGTGGCGGCGGGCCGTGGACCGGGCGCAGGGCCGGGGCGCGGCGGGCGGTGACCTGCCGCGCGACGACGACCGCCCGCTGTACTGGGCACGGCTGGCCATGGCCCGCGAACTGCGCGCCTGGAAGCCCGACTTCACGCTGCCGTCCGACGAGCAGGCCCGGCTGCTGGACCGGCTGGAGCGCACCTCGCGCGGCCACGAGGCGCAGCCCGTCATCTCCCCGGGCGTGGACCACGTGGTGCTGACGGGCTTCGACCCCTTCTCGCTGGACCGGGAGATCCGCACCTCCAACCCCTCCGGGGCCGCCGCCCTTGCCCTCGACGGCACCGAGATCACCACTCCCGACGGCCGCAGGGCCCGCGTCGAGGCGGTGCTCTTCCCGGTGCGCTGGGACGACTTCGCCGCCGGCGAGGTCGAACGGGCCCTGCGCACGCGCCTGCCCCGGGCGAGCCTCTTCGCGACGGTGAGCCAGGGCGGGTCGGACCGGTTCGACGTGGAGCGCTTCAACGGGGCCCGGCGGGGCGGCACGCCGGACAACCTCACGGTGGGCCGGCAGGGCCTGGCCCCGGTCGACGACCCGGGCGCGCAGCCCCAGTGGACCGAGACCTCGCTGCCGTACGAGACCCTCGCGGCGGCCAGGACCGGCCGCTTCCCGGTACGGGTCAACACGGCGGTGGTGGAGGCCCCGGCCAAGGACGGCGGGGACCCGGTCCGGCGCACGAACGGCCCGGCGCCGGGCTCCCGGGCGTGGTCGGGCAGCGGCGGGGACTACCTGTCGAACGAGATCGCCTACCGGGCGACGCTGCTGCGCGACCGGCTGGGCCTGTCGATTCCCGGCGGGCACCTGCACACGCCGGTCCTGGAGTTCGGGCCGAGGAACGCGACCGCCGTCACGGACCCGGTGTTCCTGAGGAACCGGGCGGACATCGTGCGGCAGGTGCGGGAACTGCTGCGGACGGCGCTGGGCACGGTCACGGACTGACCCGCCGGACCCACCACCCCCTTCCGTGACGCCGGCCGCGCTCCGATACTGGGGCTTCGCCGGTTTCGAGGCTCCACGGAAGGACGCGGGATGCGACGCAGTACACGGACGGCCGCACTGGCCCTCGCCGCTCTCGCCTGCACGACGGCCCTGCCCGCCGCCGCGCAGGCGGACCCGGCGGCCCCGCCCGGCCCGGCCGGCCGGATCGCGGCCGTCACCGTCGAGGAGGCCCGGCTGGAGCGGGCCGTCCCGCGGGAGATCCTGCGCCGCAGCGGGTTCGACGCGGTGGCGCCCCGCTTCGCCACGGCGCTGGCCGGGGCGACGACGTACCGCAGGGCGCAGGAGACCGTCGAGCGGCACGGGACGCGGCTGTGGCGGCGGGCCGTGGACCGGGCGCAGGGCCGGGGCGCGGCGGGCGGCGACCTGAGCCGGGGCGACGACCGCCCCCTGTACTGGGCGCGGCTGGCCATGACCCGTGAACTGCGTTCCTGGGAACCGGGGTTCCGGCTCTCCGACCGGGACAGGGACCGGCTCGTCGAGCAGTTGGAGCGGTCCTCGCGCGGGCAGGACGGCATCGGCTACGCCGGGGCCAAGGGCCTGCGGCGGGTACTGGTGACGGGCTTCGACCCGTTCACGCTGGACCGTGACATCCGGATCGGCAATCCGTCGGGGGCCACCGCGCTCGCGCTGGACGGCACCGTGATCCGCACCGCCGACGGGCGGCTCGCGCGCGTCGAGACGGCCGTCTTCCCGGTGCGCTGGGACGACTTCGCCGCCGGGGAGGTGGAGCGCGCGCTGCGCCCGCACCTGCGCGGGGTCGACCTGTTCACGACGATCAGCCAGGGGCGGGTGGGCCGCTTCGACGTCGAGCGGTACAACGGGGCGTGGCGGGGCGGCTTCGGCGACAACCTGAACGTGAGCCGGACCGGGACGGTCCCGGTCGCCGACTCCGCCACGCAGCCCCAGTGGACCCGTACGTCACTGCCGTACCAGCGCATCGTGGCGGCGCGCACGGGCCCCTTCCCGGTGTACGACAACACCTCCGTGACGGAGGTCCCGGCCGGGCAGACCGCCGCCGTGGTCCGCCCGGACGGGCCCACGCCGGGTTCGGCGGCGCGGGCCGGGGGCGGCGGGGACTACCTCTCCAACGAGATCGCCTACCGGGCGACGCTGCTGCGCGACCGGCTGGGCCTGACGGTCCCGGGGGGCCATCTGCACACGCCGGTGCTGGAGTTCGACCGGGCGAACACCACCGAGATCACCGACCCGGTGTTCGTGAAGAACCGGTCGGAGATCGTGGCGCAGGTGCGGGAGGTGCTGCGGGTGGCGGCGGCGCGGTAGCGGTTCGGGGGGCGCGCTGAGCGGCGGCCGTGCGGGCGGGGCGTGCGGCGGCCGTGCGGGGGGGCCTCAGCGTGCCAGGCCCAGTGTCACCCCGAGTCCCACCAGTACCGAGCCGATGCCCCGGTTGAGGGCCTTCTGGCGGCGGAGCATGGCGGCGCGCAGCCGTCCGTCGGAGAAGAAGAGCGCCACCAGCGCGAACCACCCGAAGTGTGCGGCGGACATGAAGAGCCCGTAGCCCGCCTGCTGCCACAGAGCCGTGTCGGGGCCGACGACCTGCGTGAACGTCGACACGACGAAGAGGGTGGTCTTGGGGTTGAGCACATTGGTCAGGAACCCGGCCCGCATCGCCCCCAGCGGCGACAGCTCGCGCTTGTCCGCGAGGTCGACGGCGAGCTCGGCGCGGGCGAAGAAGGTGCGCAGGCCGATGTAGACGAGGTAGGCGGCGCCGAGGAGCTTGATGGCGGTGAAGAGGGCGGTGGAGGAGGCGATGAGCAGGCCGACGCCGAGCATGGTGTACGTGACGTGGACGAGGACGCCGGCCGCGACCCCGGCGGCGCCCAGGAGGCCGGTGGTCCGCCCGTACAGATAGCTGTTGCGCACCACCATGGCGAAGTCGGCCCCCGGGCTGATGACGGCGAGGACGGTGATCAGCGCGACGGCGAGGAGTTCTGTCATGGGGGGATGCTCCCCTCGACGCCCTTGCGGATCAAGGGACTTCGGGCTTCGTAGCAGCGCGTGTGTGTACGGTCACGGCGGTAGTAGGGCCGGTGGTACCATCGTTCCATGAGCGGAACCACACGCAAGTACTCGGTCAGCATTCCGGAGGACCTGGCCGAGACGGTGCGGGCGAAGGTCGGGCCCGGGGAGTTTTCGGCGTACATCACCTCCCTGCTGACCCGGCAGTTGGAACGCGAGAGGCTGCGCGAGTTCATCGACGAGGCCGAGGCGGCGCACGGCCCGGTGGACCGCGCCGACGTCGAGGCCGCGCGCGCGGTCCTGCGGGGCGAGCACACCTCCGCGCAGGCTGCCGCGTGACCGCCCTGGGCACCCTCGTGCTGGACAGCGAGGGGCTCTCCAAGGCGGTGGCGCGCGACCCCGCCCTCACGGCGTGGCTGATCGCCGCCGAGGAGGAGGATGTACGTGTGGTCACTTCGGCGATCACCCTGGTGGAGGCCCGTGACCCCAGGGTGCCGCAAGCGCGTTTCGACTGGACGGTCTCCCGGTTCCACGTCGAACCGGTGACCGAGGAGATCTCCCGGGCCGCCTCGCGACTGCTGGCCGCCGCCGGTCTCCACGGCCACAAGTACGCCATCGACGCGGTCCTCACCGCCACCGCCCTCCAGCAGCCGGGACCCGTGGTCGTCCTCACCTCCGACCCCGAAGACCTCCGCACGCTGAGCGACCGGAGGGTGCGCACCGTCAAGGTGTGACGGGGGCCGACCGTCGTACGCCCGGGAGGGGCCTGAGAGACTGACTGCCCATGCGCACAGCCACCGCCCAGTTCTCCGCCCTGCCGGGCGATGTCGCCGCCAACGTCGCCACGATGTCCTCCTTCGTGCGGGAGGCCGCCGCGTCCGGGGCCCGGCTGACCGTCTTCGCCGAACTCGCCGTCACCGGTTACGAGTTGGGGCTTCTGGCCGCCAGCCCCGGCCTGTGGACGAGCGGCCCGGACGACCCCCGGCTGGACCCCGTGCGCGAGGCGTGCCGGGAGACGGGCACGGCGGCCGTGGTGAACTGCGCCTCCCGGGGGCGGCTGGTCACCTTCGTATACGGAGCGGACGGCGCGCCCCTGACGACGTACGCCAAACGACACCTCTTCGAGGGCGAGCGGAAGGTCTTCGCGCCGGGCGCCGCGCCCGGCCGCTGCACGTTCGACGGCGTACGGATCGCGCTGGCCACCTGCTTCGACAACCACTTCCCGGAGCTGGCGCGGGAGGCGGTGGAGGACGGGTGCGGACTGTGGCTGGCGAGTTCGCTGTACGGAACCGGGGGCGGCGAGGAGGAGAGGGCGACGGTGTATCCCGGCCTGGCGCGGGACTTCGGTCTCCCGGTGGTACTGGCCAACCACGTGGGCCGGGCGGGCGCGTGGACCGGGTGCGGCCGCAGTGCGGTGTGGGGCGCGGGCGGCGAACTGCTGGCCGAGGCCCCGGCGGACGTGCCGGGGCTCGCGGTGGCGGACGTGCCCGTGCTCAGGCGGTCGTAGCGGAGGCGGCGGAGCCGTCGGCGTCCTCGCCGCCCTCGTCGTCCACGGAGGGCTCGCCGAGGAGGTCGCGGGCCATCAGGGTGGCTCCGGCGACGGCGCCCGGCATCAGGAAGACGGCGACGAACGGCACCAGGTACGCGAGCGTGAGCGGCACACCGAACCCGAGGATCATCGAGCGGCGGCTCCGCAGCAGGCGCAGGCGTTCCTTCAGTTCGATGCCGCGCCGCTGGAGGGCGACGGCGGTCAGCTCCTCGGTGAGGAAGAACCCGGACACGCAGAAGCCGAGCACCGGGACGACGGTCTGCCCGACCACCGGGATGAACCCGCAGGCGAACAGCAGGACGCCGTAGCACAGGACCCTGACCAGCACCCGGACGCTGTCCCGCGCCGAGATCCACAGCTCGCGCACGAACGGCAGCCCGGACTCGGGCGCGGTGCCGTCCGGCGACCGGGACTTGTCGACGCGCTCGGACAGGGCCTCGTAGAAGGGCTGCCCGACGAGCAGGGTCACGGCGGTGAAGGTGACGACGGCGAGGAAGAGCGCGAGCGCGAACAGCAGTGCCCGCAGCACGCCCCGGAAGAGCGTCAGCCAGGTCTCGCCCCAGCCGTCGGCGAACGGGGTGGCCCAGGCGACGAAGTCGTCCGACCAGGTGAAGAGACCGACGAGCGCGCCGAGGTACAGGACGAGCGTGACGAGACCGGGCAGCAGCCCGAGCCCGTAGCTCCGCCCGTGCCGCGTCATCCACCGCTGGCCCTTGGCCAAGTACTTGAAACCCGCCCCGAAATCTCTCACGCAGACACTGTAGAGGTGGGCTGGTGGGAGGGGGCGCGGCGGGCAATCGGGGTGCGCGCGGCGTGCGGTGCGCAGCACACTGCACGGATGATCCCCTCCAGGTCACCCCAGGACCGGGCCCTGGCCCACGTCGCCGCGCTGTCGTCCGGCGCGCCCCTGGACGCGTCGGTGCGCGTCACGCTCAACTTCCACCCGGACCGGTGGGCACGGGGGGTACCGATCCTTCAGGCACTGGCGGCGGACGGCGTCTACCGCTCGCAGTTCGTCACGGGCACCAGCAACGGGGGCCTGACCGCGCACCCGGGCGGTGACCGGTGGCGCTGGGAGAGCAGGATCTTCGCGGGGGCGTACGACACGGCGCCGGCCGAGGCCCGCCCGGTGTACGGGGCCCTGGACTTCCGCGCCGACGCGTACGGGGCAGCCCCGCGCTTCGGCTCGGCGCACCTCCGCCTGCGGGCCGGGGTCCTTCCCCGGACGACTTTCTGCTACCCGGACAGTTGCCTGGAGCCGACCGACTTCGGGGTCGCCACCCGGATGCGCCTGACCGAACTCGCCCTCGCGGAGGGCCGGGACGCGCTGGACGACTACGTCGAGGCGCAGGTGCACGGGCCGGTCCGGCTCGCCGAGAACGTGGAGGCGCTGGTCCTGGACCCCTGCTTCCGGGGCACGGACGTGGAGGCGGCGGCCCGGCTGCTGGGCTGCCCGGTGGAGTGGCACCCGGGCTTCGCCCTGCCCGTGGCGGAGCTGCGGCTGCACCCGGACTACCGGGGCCGGGAGTACGTCGAGCTGGGGGCGCGGATCGCCGTTTCGGGCCGCCTCGACCCGGCGGCCGTGGGGGACGCGGTACGCACGGGCCGCCACGACCCGCAGGCCCTGAAGCGGGTGTGGCACTGCCTGGCCCGCTTCGGCCGACGGGAACCGGCCCGCGCCGCCCGGAACCCCTGACGACGCACGGCCCGTGCGAGGCGCCGGACCCGGACCGCGCGCCCGTGGCAGGATGCCCGGATGCCCGAACTGCTCACCGCACGGCTGCGGTTGCGCCCGCTGCGCGACGCCGACCTCGACGCGCTCACCGAACTGAACGCCGACCCCGAGGTCGTGCGGGACGAGTGGGCGGCGCGCGGGCACGGCATCTTCACGGTGGAGGTGCGGGAGAGCGGGGAATTCACGGGTCGGGCTGGAGCGGGTCGTCAGCGTCTGTCAGGCCGAGAACGGCGCTTCGGAAGCCGTGATGCGCAGGCTGGGCATGCGGTGGCAGCGGGAGACGGTGGTGCCGGGGCATGGAGCGCGGGTGCGGGTGTACGAGCTCACGAGTAGGACGTTCGGGGGCTGATGTGTCCTACTCCGGTGCGCAGGGGCCGAGGGCACGGCGGTGCCAGGGCGCGTGCGCGCCGAAGACGGGGCCGGCGGGGCCGCGCGGTGGGGCGTCGCTCCGTTGGCCGTCGGCGTCGGCAAGGAGGTCGGAGCGCACTGGGCCGCCCGCCCGCCCGTTGCGGGTCAATCCCACCAGAAGGACCACGACGTCCGGCCCACCAGCTCCGCCGCGTACTGCGAGAAGGGCGTGGGCGGGTCGTCGACGACGCTGGTCGCGGTCGACAGGACGTGTTCCAGGGCCAGCAACTCGGCGCCCCTTCCGTCCCTCGGGGGCCTTTCCACCGCCATGTGCACCTCGCTGCCCAGGACCGCCACCAGGCGGGCCCCGAAGCGGTCCTCCCAGCTCCGCAGGAGCGCGCACAGGAGGGAAAGGGGCACGTCAGCGGCCCAGCCGAGCCGGGCCAGGGCCTCGCTGCCCCGGTGGGCGGGCACCAGGAGCAGGCGGGCTTCGTCCAGTGGCGGCCCGTGCTCGTGCAGGAGCGTGGCGAGCAGGGGCGCGGCGGCGTCGTACCGCGCCGGGCCGTCCGGCGGTGTGCCCGGGGCCAGGCCCGGCCAGGTGGTGAAGGGCGGGCCCGGGTCGTGCGGCCGGGGGGCGGTGCCGTCCGGGGCGGGGCGGGGGCCGGGGGCCGTCCACCAGGGGAGGCGTCTGCGGCGGTACTCCGTGAAGGCCTCGGCCAGCGTCTGCTCAAGCGGCAGGTGGGCGAACTCCACCGGGCCGCCCAGTGCGTAGGGGTGACAGAGGAGCGGCACCAGGCCCGGGAGGGAACGGAGAGCTTCGGGGTTCTCGGGGAGGGTGGACGAGATCCAGACGGGGGTGGCCGCGTGGCGTACGAAGCGGCCCGGGGGCAGACCTTCGGGCAACGGGAACATGGGGGCGGACTGTAGCCCGCCGCACCGACAAGCGTGCCGGGCGGGCGAGGACACGGATGGGGGGCTGTGTGATTATTCCGTGGGCCGCCCTGGGGGGAACCGGAGCGGGAGTGCGTGGCAGCGGGGAGCAGCAGCGGTGGGTACGGGCGCGGGTACGGACGGCGGGTCTTCGGTGCCGGACGAGGAGTGGGAGAGGTTCCTCCGGGACTCCGTGAACGGGGTGCCGGGTGCGCCCAAGGAGCCCTCCGCGCGGGCCCGGATGGTGACGCGGCGGTTGCAGGAGCAGCCGCAGCAGGCCGTGCCGTGGCGGGCGCACACGCCTGGCAGGGCGCGCCGCCGGTTCAGGGCGTGGCATGCGCTGGTGCTGGTGGGGGCGTCGGCACTGCTGGGGGTGGCGCTCGTGCCCGGGAGTGTGGGCGGGTGGTTCGGCGGGGACGCCGCGCAGGCCGTCGCCGGGGAAGGGAGCGGGGGCGGGTCCAGTGCCGGGCCCCGGTCCCGGCGCGGGACCGTCGAGGAGCCGTTCCGGGGGTCGCCCGCCGAGCGGTGGGAGGACGGGGTGCGCGGGATCTCCGTGCCTCGGGCGAAGGCCACCGGGTGGATGACTGCCGCGCAGGTGGAGCAGGCGCTCGCGAAGACGCGGGATTTCCTGGTGGCGACCAATCTCGACGCCGACACCCTGCGCGGGAAGCGGCCCGACAAGGCCGTCGCGCTCGTGAATCCGCAGCAGGCGGACATGGCGCGTTATCTGCGGCAGGCGTTCCGGAAGCCGGACGCGGAGAACGATCCGTTGCTGCTGTTCAGCCGGTTCGACGCGGACACGGTGCGGCTGGTCGGCGACGTCGTCAAGGTGCGGGGGGAGCTGACCCTCCGGGAGGGCCCGCACGGGGCGGTCGAGGTGGGGAGCGACGTCACGTACGTCTATCCCGTGACCCGGGCGACCGCCGACAGCCGGGAAGTCGTGCGGGTCGTCGTCCGCCGCGAGGTGGTGGCCAGTTGGGACGATCCGGCGAAGGTGCGGACCGAGCCGGGGACCTTCTCGGTGCTGTCCTACCGGGTGAACATGACCAATGGCGGCTGCGGGCGCCGTCCCACCGGCTACTTCGCGCCCGAGTTCGGCCCGCACGCCGGCGGCGAGGGGCCGGGCACGGACCCGTACGACCGGAACGGGCCCGTCGTCGGGAGGGGCGCGGACGGCTCCTGCGGGAACGCCGTCCGCTCCTAGGGGCCGGGGGGAGCCCCCAAGACCCTCTTGTGTCACCTGAGTTCAGCCGGTAGACCCCTGCGTACCGATCATCCGCCCTTCCCGGAGGTACGCACATCCATGGCCGTACGCATACCGAGACCCGTGCTCGTCGCCACCGCCGCCCTCGCGGGTGCCGCCCTGATCGTCCCCGCCTCCGGCGCCCAGGCCGTGCCCGGACCGAAGGACGACGGGCCGAAGCACGAACGCACCGACCGGGAGCGGGAGTTGCGGGGGCCCGCGGCCAGGACCGGGGCGGGCGCCGCCGAGCGGGCGCTCGGGGACACCGGGGTCCGGCACGGCGGGCGGACCGACGGGTTCCCCCGGCGGACCCGGCTGAAGGAGCCCGCCGCCGATCCGGCGGACAAGTCGATCAAGCTGGGGCTCACGCCGTACCACGCGATCGCCCCGAAGCTGAACCGGCTCCAGCAGCAGAGCGACCGGGTGAGCGTCGAACTGGCCGGGAAGTCGGCCGGCGGGCACGACCTGTACCTGGTGACCGTCACCGCCCCGGAGAGCCGGCGGGAGGCCGGGCGGCAGGAGCGGATGCGGGAACTCATCGAGAACTCCCCGGCGAAGGCGGCCAAGGACCGGGAGATCAAGGCGGACTACAAGACGCCGTTGTTCGTCAACAACAACATCCACGGGAACGAGTGGGAGGGGACGGACGCGTCCCTGAAGCTCATCTCCGAGCTCGCTTCCGCGAAGGACGCGAAAACGCGGAAGCTGCTGGACGAGAACCGGCTGTACTTCAACGTCACGGCCAATCCGGACGGCCGCATAGCCGGGACACGGGCGAACTCCAACGGGTTCGACATCAACCGCGACTTCATCACCGCCACCCAGCCCGAGGCCCGTGCCATCCGGCAGATCGCCATCGACAAGCAGCCCGCCGTCATGCTGGACCTGCACGGGTACGTGAACGGGACCCTGATCGAGCCCACCACTCCCCCGCACGGCGAGAACTACGAGTACGACCTCTTCCTGAAGAACTCGTACGCGAACGCGCTGGGGATGGAAGCCGCCGTCAACGCGCTCGGATACACGCCCGCGAAGGACGGCGTCGATCCGGCCGTCATTCCCTTCCGGGACCAGAAGGAGGGGTGGGACGACTGGCCGCCCGTCTTCACCCCGCAGTACCTCCCCTTCCAGGGTGCGGTCGCCACGCACACCATTGAGATTCCGCTCCAGGTCAACAACGAGGAGTACGACAGCCGGCCCGTCGCCGAGCTGCGGCGGCGCTCGGCGATCAACACCGACATCGCCGGTGCGGCCATCAAGGCGGCCGTCAACTACACCGCCACGCACCGGAGTTCTCTCATCGCCGACCAGATCGAGACCTTCCGGCGGGGTGCGGCGGGCGCCGCACAGGTGCCCGTGTCGGAGGAGACCGTGCCGGGCGTGCCGGGGATCGGCCCGGAGGACGTGTACACGACCGAGTTCCCGAGCGCGTACGTCATCCCGGCGGGCGGGGAGGGGCAGCGGTCCGGTGTCGCGGCGGCGCGGCTCGTCGACCACCTCGTGGCCAACGACGTCAGGGTCGAGCGGGCACTGCGCGCCTTCCGGGCCGGCGGGAAGAGCTACCCGGCCGGGTCGTACGTCGTGGACATGAAGCAGCCGAAGCGGGGGATGGCGAACGTGATCCTCGCCGACGGGCGTGACATCAGCGCCGACGTCTCCGCGATGTACGACATCTCCGGGTGGAGCCTGGGACTGCTGTGGGGCGCCAGCGTGGACCGGGTCGCGAAGGGGGGCACGGTCGACGTTCCGCGTCGTACCGTGCACGCCGCCTCCGGGACCGGATACGTCGCCCCGGCGGGGGACCTGCGGCTGCGGCTGGACGACCCCAAGGAGATCAGCGCCCTCAACGCGCTGCTGGCCGACGGCGTGCGGGTGCGGCGCGCCGCCGACGGGACGGCGGTCGTGCCGGGCTCGGCACGCCGGCAGGCCGTGCGGCTCGCGGACCGGTTCGGGGTCGCGTTCCACGCGACGCGGGCCCAGGGGGTCGCGCCGGTCGAGCGGACCCGGGTGGCGGCGGCGGTGTCGTCCGGTGAGCTGTTCGCGCTGCGCGAGATGGGCTTCGACGTGACGCCGGTGTCGACGGGCGTGCTCAACGCCGGGTTCGACTGGAAGGGCGTCGACGCGCTGTACGTATCGGCGGACCTGGCGTACGGGAAGCTGAACGCGGCGGCGCGGGCCGGGCTCGACGCGTTCCTGAAGGAGCACGGGGTCGTCGGACTCGGCGGCGCCGGGGCGAAGTTCAACGCCGACGCGAAGCTGCTCGCGGCGACCGCCGTAGCGGGGAACGGCGACGCCAACGGTGTCGTACGGGTCGACAACGCGGCCGGCAGCGCGGTGACCGGCGGGGCGCCGGCGCACACCTTCGTCTTCTCGCCGCTGTGGTTCAGCGGGCTGGGGACGGGTGTGCGGGTGGACCAGTCGTACGGGAAGGCGGGCGGGAACCCGCTCGTGTCCGGGCACTGGCGCGCGAACGAGAACGGCACGGGCGGCCCGAAGGACGCGGCGGGGCAGCCGGCGGTCGTCTCCGGGAGGTCGGCGCAGGGCGGCCGGGTGGTGCTGTTCGGTACGCAGCCGTTGTTCCGGGCGCACCCGAAGGGGGAGTTCGCGCAGGTCGCGCGGGCTCTGTATGTGACGTCCGGGGCGTAACGGGCGTATCGCGCGGGCGGCATGAGCAATGTCGTCACCAGCGGAATAGCCCGTGGCGGCGGGTGCTTGATCTCTCTGCAAGCAAGTAAGCGAAGAAGCAGGCAGAGAACGCTGTCATCGGGGGGTTGATCCGCATGAGCGGGATCGAGGTCGAGGTCGAGGGGACCGTCGCCGCAGGTTACGAGGGCGTCCGCGAGGAGTTCGCGGCCGCCCTCGCCGACCCCGACGAGGGGCCGGACCACTCCGCCCAGCTCGCCGTGTACGTGCGCGGCGAACTGGTCGTGGACCTGTGGGGCGGCCCGGGAATCGGGGCGGACTCGCTGACTCCGGTGTACTCCGTCACCAAGGGCGCCGTGTATCTGGTGGTGGCGCTGCTGGTGCAGGACGGGGTGCTGGAGCTGGACCGCGAGGTCGCCTCCTACTGGCCGGAGTTCGGGGTGCACGGGAAGGACCGGCTGACGCTGCGGGAACTGCTCGCGCACCGGGCGGGGGTGGTGGGCGCGGACACCGGGTTCACCGCGGAGGAACTCGCCGACGACCGGGCGATCGCGGCGCGGCTCGCCGGGCAGCGGCCGTACTGGCGGCCCGGCACGGCCGTCGGGTACCACGCCTTCGTCGTCGGGGCGCTCGCCGACGAGGTCGTGCGGCGGGTCACCGGGCGGTCGGTGCGGGAGATCTACGAGGAGCGGGTGCGGGCGCCGTACGGGCTCGACTTCTTCGTCGGGCTGCCGGACGCGGAGGCGCACCGGGTGCTGGACACGCTGCCGATGATGCCGACGGCCGCGCAGCAGGCGGAGATCGACGCCGACCCGTTCGGTGCGCACTCGCTCGGCGGGATCGCCTTCAACCTGAACGCCGAGAAGCCGACGGACCTGGTGGAGGCGGGCAACTCCTACGCGCTGCGGGCGAACGGGCAGCTGTCGGCGGGCGGGGTCGGCTCGGCGCGCGGCATCGCGGGGATGTACCGGGCGGTCCTCGGGGACGGGGTGGAGCGGGGGGCGCTGCTGTCGGCGCGGACGCTGGCCGAGTTCGGGCAGATCCAGTCCGACGGGGTCGACCTGGTCGGGGGGCCCGCGAGCCGGTCGGTGTTCGCGGTGGGGTTTCAGGCGATGTCCGAGGACAAGTACCCGGTGCTGGGGCAGGGGTCGATCGGGCACAGCGGGGCGGCGGGGGCGGTGGCGTTCGCCGATCCCCGGCAGCGGATCGCGTACGGGTACAACCGGAGGCGGGTGGCGTATCCGGGCGGGGCGGGGGCGGAGAACGTGCGGTTGGTGAGGGCGGTGGTGAGGGCGGCTTCCGCGTAGGCGGGGCCCGGGAGGCTTCTCTCCGGGGGCCCGGGGGCTTGTTTCCGGGGGCCCGGGGGCTTCTCTCCGAGGCCCGGGGGCCTTTCTCCGGGGCCGGGGGCCCTGCGGGGAAGGCTCTGTGCCGGGTCACGGGGTCGTCCTGCGGGGGCTTGCCGGGGGCTTGAGGTCTACCCGGTGGGTGCGGCGGGGATGCGCTTGCGCGAGGTGTCCCCGGCCCCGCCCCTTCACCTGGACCCGCGGGGGCATGCACGGTTCCCGTGCGGATGCGTCGTGGCTGATCGTGCAGTTCCCCGCGCCCCTGATGCGGGGCACGGACCCGGTCGCGCCCACGCGGCGGAGCCGCAAATGTGCACAGCCCCGCGCCCCTGATGCGGGGCACGGACCCGGTCGCGCCCACGCGGCGGAGCCGCAGATCAAGCACAGTCCCCGTCCCGGCGGGGCACGGACCGGTCGCGCCCGGCAAGGGCACGGAAGAGGGGCCGCACTCCGTGGAGTGCGGCCCCTCTTCGCGTACGGCTAGCGCATCAGGCGACGGACAGCTCGACCTTGATGTTGCCGCGGGTGGCGCTGGAGTACGGGCAGACCTCGTGGGCCTTCTCGACCAGGGACTTCGCGGTGGCCTCGTCCACGTTCGGGATGGAGGCCGAGATCGCGACCTCCAGGCCGAAGCCGCCCGCCTCGGTCGAGCCGATGCCGACCTTCGCGGTGACGGTGGAGCCGGTGATGTCGACCTTCTCCTTGCGGGCCACCACGCCGAGCGCGCCCTGGAAGCAGGCGCTGTAGCCGGCGGCGAAGAGCTGCTCCGGGTTGGTGCCCGCGCCGCTGCCGCCCATCTCCTTCGGCGGGTTGACCACTACGTCCAGCTTGCCGTCGTCCGTGGCGACCCGGCCGTCGCGGCCGTTCTCCGCGGTGGCGACAGCGGTGTACTTGACGTCGATCTTCTGGATGGACATACGGGTTGATCCTCCTGCTTGGTTCGCCAGCGGCTCGCGCCCACGCGCCGTGACGGTGTACGCGGACTCTATCGGTTCGTGTGTCCGGACCTCAGACCAGGGAAACGATCATCTTTCCGGTGTTCTCGCCGCGCAGCATGCCGAGGAACGCGTCGACGTTGTGGTCGATGCCCTCGACGGTGGTCTCGTGGTACTTCAGCTCGCCCGAGCGGATCCACGCGGAGACCTCCTCGACGAACTTCGGCTGGAGGTCGGCGTGGTCGGCGACCAGGATGCCCTGGAGCCGCAGGCGCTTGCCGATGATCGCCATCATGTTGCGCGGGCCCGGGACCGGCTCCGTCTCGTTGTAGCCGGAGATCGCACCGCACAGGGTGGCCCGGCCGTGCACGGTGAGGGAGGAGATGGCCGCCTCCAGGTGCTCGCCGCCGACGTTGTCGAAGTAGACGTCGATGCCCTCGGGGGCGGTCTCGCGGAGCTGCTCGACGACGGGGGCGTCGTCCTTGTAGTTGAAGGCGGCGTCGAAGCCGTACTCCTCGGTGAGGAGCTTGATCTTGTCGGCGGAGCCCGCGGAGCCGACCACGCGCTTGGCGCCGCGCAGCTTGGCCATCTGGCCCACCTGGCTGCCGACCGCGCCCGCCGCGCCGGAGACGAAGACGGTGTCGCCCTCCTTGAAGGAGGCCACCTCGAAGAGTCCCGCGTAGGCGGTCAGGCCCGGCATGCCGAGGACGCCGAGGTAGGTGGAGAGGGGGGCGAGCTCGGCGGAGACCTTGGTGGCGTAGTCCGCCTTCAGGTCCGCGTACTCGCGCCAGCCCAGGTCGTGCAGGACGTGGTCGCCGACGGCGAAGCGCTCGTCCGCCGAGGCGATGACCTCGCCGACCGCGCCGCCGGTCATCGGCTCGTCGAGCCGGAAGGGCGGGACGTAGGACTTCACGTCGTTCATGCGGCCGCGCATGTACGGGTCGACGGAGAGGTAGAGGTTCCGGACGAGGACCCGGCCGGGGGCGGGCTCGGTGACCGGGGTCTCGACGAGCGCGAAGTCCTCCGGGACCGGCCAGCCGTTCGGGCGGCGTACGAGGTGCCAGGCGCGGCCGGTGGTGGGGAGAGTGGTCATGACGGGTGCGGCCTCCGGATCGACGCGGGGAAACTTTAGTATCTGGAAGAACCTTGCTCCTCAATGATTGAGATTGTCAAGTAAGTGAGGTGGGTCATGGTGGGTGTCGCGGCCGGCGGGGCGGGCGGAGCGCTGGGGCCCCGGGAGTTCCAGCTCGTTTTGTTGCGGCGGATGGCCGACCACCAGCCGGGGCTGGTGGAGGACGCCCGGATCGCGATGGGAGTGAGCCTCACCGCGATGCGGGAGGTCAATCGCCGCTGGCAGGCGATGGTCCGCTCGCCCCGGGCGCGCGGGGCGGTGAACCGCTACCGGTCGGTGCTGGGACCGCCTGTGGCGGTGGTGCGGCGCACGGTGGGGGACCTGGAGTGCGAGGCGCACCAGTGGCGGGTGCCGCTCTGGCCCGACCTGCGGCTGGAGGTGGTCACGGGGCCGGACGGGACGGCGTGGAACGAGTGGCTGGTGCGGGCGCCGGACGCGCCGGGGCCCTCGCTGGGCTCGGCCGACGACCTGGCGCCCTGGTCGGCGACGGTGGACGAGGTGGCCCGGGCCTTCGCGGCCTTCGGTCCGGTACGGATGCTCGACGGCGGCGCCCCCCACCGGGCCCGTCTGTCGCTCACCCTGCCGGACGGCACGGCCCGGGTGGCGGAGTTCTGCTGGGGCCTCTTCCAGGGGCTGCGGGAGACGCCGTAGACCCCGGGAGCCCGCGGTCGGCGGGGTGAGGGGCCGAGTTCCTGACGTACCGGAAGATTCTGGCGCGGCGTCAGTTCCCGTACCCCGTGCGGCGCAGCCCAGCGCGCGCCCACCGCGCGCACCCCGCACGATGCGACTATGACCGTCAGCCTTGAGCAGTTGCGCCGTTGCCATGTCGCCGTCGATCTGGGGGCCTCCAGGACCCGGGTCTTCGTGAAGGGGCTCGGCCTCGTGGTCGACGAACCGAGCTGCGCCGCCGTCAACACCCGCACCGGCGCCCTCATCGCGGTCGGCGCCTTCGCGGAACAGATGACCGGGCGCACCCCCGACTACATCCGGGTCGTCCGCCCCGTCTCCGGCGGCACCGTCGTCGACATCGAGATGGCCCGGCGGATGCTCCGCAGCCTGCTCGGCGACAAGCTCCGCCGCCAGCTCCGCCGCAAGCCGGGCCTGCGGGCCGCCGCCTGCACCCCGCACGACGCCGACCCGCTCGCCCAGCGCGCCGCCGTCGAGACGCTCACCGGGATCGGGGCCCGCCGCGTGGAACTGGTGGACACCCTCATCGCGGCGGCCGTCGGCTGCGGGCTCCCGGTGGAGCAGCCCAGGGCGACCATGATCATGGTGTGCGGGGCGGCCACCACCCAGGTGGCGGTGCTCTCGCTCGGCTCGATCGTGGGCGCCGAGCGCATCCCCGTCGGCGGCAACGCCATCGACCACGCCGTCGTCCAGCACCTGCGGCAGGCGCACGAGCTGATGCTGCCCTCGCAGTCGGTGCGTCCGCTGCAACTGGCCCTGCGCTCCAGCGGGCTGGCGGCGGGCGGTCCGGTGTCCACGGAGATCCACGGGCGGGACGTGGTGACCGGGCTCCCCCGCTCGGTGCACGTGGACACGGCGGCCGTGCAGCGGGCCATCCACACCCCGCTGACCGCCGTTCTGGACGGCATCGGGAAGATCCTGCGGACCTGCCCGCCGGACCTGGTCGCCGACCTCGGCGAGAGCGGCATCATGATGGTCGGCGGCAGCGCCCTGCTGCCCGGCCTGGACCAGATGCTGCGGGACGCGACGGGCATGCGGGTGAAGATCGCGGAGCGGCCGGACGTGTGTGCGGTGCTGGGGCTCGGGGCGATGCTGGAGGGGCGGATCCAGCCTTTGATCCTGGACCCGCTGACGCAGCCGAAGACGGAGCGCGGGGGCGAGCACAGGTGGACCCGCAAGTCCTCGGCGCGGGCCGCCGGGCAGTCTCCCGACCAGTCCGCCGAACAGACCCCCGTCCATGCCGCCGCCCAGGCCGACCAGCAGCCCCCGGAGGCCGGCCCCGCCACATAGGGGCCGCGTGACGGCCGACGGGGTGCGAGAGGGCGCGGGAAGACCGGCGCGGGGCAGCGCGACCGCCGCCGCCGGAAGCTGCGGCCCGCCGCCCCGCCTGGTTAGGGTCGTACGAGATCGGCACATACCCGGCACGAAGGAACCCGACCGCCATGCACCGAGAGGGACGCACGGCCCCCGGCCTGCCCCGGCTGCTCGACGCGGTGCTCGGCGTGGGCACGGACCTGGAGCTGCGCGGCACCCTCCAGCACCTGGTGGACTCGGCCGTGGAGCTCACCGGGGCGAGGTACGGCGCCCTCGGGGTGCTCGACGCCGAGCGGACCCGCGTCACCGACCTGTACACGGCGGGTCTGGACGCGGCGGCCCGCGAGCGGATCGGACGGCTGCCGGACGGGCACAGCGGTCTGCTGGGCGTGCTGGTCCGGGAACCGCGCCCGCTGCTCGTGCCGAGCGTCCGCGCCGACATCCGCTCGGTGGGCTTCCCCGCCGGGCATCCGGCGATGGACACCTTCGTCGGGGTGCCGGTCCGGGTGGACGCCCAGGTCTTCGGCAACCTGTACCTGACCGAGAAGCAGGGCGGCGTCCCCTTCACACCCGACGACCTCTCGCTGCTGCGCGTCCTCGCCGCGCAGGCCGGCATCGCCATCGGCAACGCCCGCCTGTACGAGACGGCCCGGCTGCGCGAGCACTGGATCGAGGGTGCCGCCGCCGTCACCACCGCCCTGCTGCACGGCGGGAGCGCCGAGGACCCGCTCATGACCGTCGCCGACAAGGCCCGCCTGCTGTCCGGCGCGGCGGCCGGAATCGTCCTCCAGCCGACCGAGGACGCCGGCATGGAGATCGTGGCCGCGGCCACCGGGCCCGGCGACGACGCGGCCGACCTGCTCGGCACCGCGATCGAGCCCGGCAGCCCGGTGCTCACCCAACTCCTGGGCGGCGAGCCGGTGTTCGTGGAGGACTCGGCGACGGACGACCGGATGACGACGGCCGTGCGGTCCCGTTTCGGCCCCAGCATGCTGCTGCCCCTGCAGAGCGGCGGCCGGCTCATCGGGACGCTCGCCCTGCCCCGCCGCCGCGGCGACGTGCCGTACACGGCGGTCGAGCGGCTGCTCGCCACCCAGTTCGCCTCGCAGGCCGCGCTCGCGATGGTGCTGGCCGACGGACGCGAGGCCCGGGAGCGCCTGGCGGTCTTCGAGGACCGGGACCGGATCGCCCGCGACCTGCACGACCTGGTCGTACAACGCCTGTTCGCGACGGAGATGATGCTGGAGTCGACCCGGCGGCGGGCGGCGAACGCCGCGTCCGCGGCCCCCGGCATGGACGAGCTGCTCGCACGGGCCGTCGACGAGCTGGACTCCACCATCCAGGAGGTCCGCACCGCGATCTTCGCCCTCCAGCAGCCCCCCGCCGACGCGCCGACGACCGTACGGGGCAGGGTGCTGCGGGAGACGGCCGGCGCGGGCGCGCTGCTCGGGTTCGCGCCGTCCGTGCACTTCGAGGGGGCCGTCGACGCGGTGGTCCCCGAACCGGTGGCGAAACAACTGATCGCGGCCCTGCGCGGGGCACTGGCCGCCGCGCACCGGCGTGCGGGCGTCACCTCCGTGCAGGTCCGCGTGGACGCGACGGCACACCTCCCGAACGGGCGCGACGGTGTACGGCTGACGGTGCGCGACGACGGGGAGCGGCAGGCCGGGGAGCGGCAGGGCTCGGACGCGGGCGAGAGCCAGGGCGGGCGGGCGGAGACCGTGGTGAGCTGGCAGGCCCCGCTGCGGTGAGCGGCGCCCCCGCTCCCGCCGCACCCTCCGCCGCGCGGCCGGGTCCCCGCCGCACCCTCCGCCGCACAGCCGGGTTCCCGCCGCGCCCTCCGCCGCACGGCCGGGTCCCCGCCGCGAAATCCGGTCGGCGGTGTACGCGGCGCAGATCGCCTGGCCGCTGCCGCAGGGCCGGCTGCGGCTACACTCCGTACACCCTGGCCGCCGTTCCGCCGAACACCTGCGTCCGCTCGGCGTCCGACAGGTCCGCCGTCAACTCCCGCGCCACGTCCAGCACTTGTGCGTAGGTGGCGGCCAGGCGGCACACCGGCCAGTCCGACCCGTACATCAGCCGCTCCGGACCGAAGGCGTCCAGCACCACCTCCGCGTACGGCCGCAGGTCGTCGGTCCGCCAGTGGTCCCAGTCCGCCTCCACCACCATCCCCGACAGCTTGCACACCACGTTCGGCAGCGCCGCCAGCTCCCGCACCAGCGCGGCCCACGGCTCGGGCCCGCCCCGCGCGATCGGCGGCTTGCCCAGGTGGTCCAGGACGAAGGTCAGGCCCGGGTGCGCCGCCGCGGCCTCCGTCGCGGCGGCGAGCTGGCCGGGCACGACCACTAGGTCGTACGCCAGTCCCGCGGCCGCCACCGCCGCCAGGCCCCGGCCCACGTCCTCCCGCAGCAGCCACCGCGGGTCGGGCTCCGCCTGGACCTGGTGGCGGACGCCCACCAGCGCCGGGCCGCCGGGCAGCGCGCGCAGGCGGGCCAGTTCGTCGGCCACGCCGTCCGAGGTGAGGTCGGTCCACCCGACCACCCCCGCGATCAGCTCGTGCGCGGCGGCCAGCGCCAGCAGCTCCGGGGTCTCGTCCGCGACCGTGACCGTCTGGACCAGGACCGTCGCGTCCACGCCCGCCGCCCGGGCCTCCGGCAGCAGGTCGGACATCAGGAAGTCGCGCCGCAGGGGCGCCAGCCGGGGACCGGTGATCCAGTCCTGGTCCCGTACCGTCAGGTCCCACACATGGTGGTGCGCGTCCACGATCCGCCCGCTCACCGCACCGGCACCTCCCGCCCGGTCCGCCCGCTCACGACACCGGCCCCCCGTCCGATCCGCCCGTCCACCGCACCGGTGCTCACAGCGTCAGCAGCCCCTCTTCCCGCAGCTCGTCCCACAGCTCCCCCGGCACCCGGACGGCCAGCATCGCCGCCGCGTCCGCGGCCTCCGCCGCCGACCGCATCCCCACCAGCACGCTCGCCACCGCCGGGTGGCGGAACGGGAAGTTCAGGGCGGCGGCCCGCAGCGGGACCCCGTGGGCCTCCGCGACGGCCTTGATGCGCAGGGCCCGGCCCAGCAGGTCCACGGACGCCGCCTTGTAGTCGTACGTCGCCCCCGGCTGCGGATCGGCCAGCAGCCCCGAGTTGAAGACCCCGCCGATCACCACGCTCCGGCCGCGCCGCAGCGCCTCCGGCAGCAACGACGTCCCCGCCCGCTGGTCCAGCAGGCTGTACCGGCCGGCGCACAGCAGCACGTCGGCGTCCGTCTCCCTGAGGTAGCGCTCCAGCGGGGCGACCTGGTTCATGCCCGCGCCGATCGCGCCGACCGTGCCCTCCGCCCGCATCCGCTCCAGTGCGGGGTAGGCCTCGCGCAGGGCCTGTTCGCCGCCGTCGCCGCACTCGTCGGCGTCGTGCAGGTAGACGACGTCGATCCGGTCCAGGCCCAGCCGGGTCAGGCTGTCCTCGATGGACCTGCGCACCCCGTCCGCGCTGAAGTCCCACACCCGGCGGCGGTCCGCGGCCACCGCGAAACCCTCGTCCGTGCCGCCGGAACCACCCGCACCGTCCGCACCGTCCGGCACCAGGAGGCGGCCGGCCTTCGTCGACAGGGTGTACGCGTCCCTGGGGCGCCCGCGCAGGGCCTCCCCCAGGCGGCGTTCGGAGAGGCCCAGGCCGTAGTGCGGGGCCGTGTCGAAGTAACGGACCCCGGCCGCCCAGGCCGCGTCCACGGCGGCGTGCGCGTCCTCGTCGGAGACCTCCCGGAAGAGGTTGCCGAGGGTCGCCGCCCCGAACCCGAGCGCGCTCACCGCGACCTTGCTGCCGCCCAGGGTCCTCATCGGCCCTCCGGACGCAGGCGCAGGCCCTGCATGCCGCCGTCCACGGCCAGCGAGGCGCCGGTGACCGAGCCGGCGGCCGGGCTCGCCAAGTAGGCGACCGCGGCGGCGACCTCGTCAGCGCTGACCAGGCGGCCCATGGGCTGGCGGGCGTTGAGCGCGGCGCGCTCCGCCTCCGGGTCGTCGGCCGCGTCCAGCAGGCGGCCCACCCACGGGGTGTCCGCGGTGCCGGGGTTGACGCAGTTGACGCGTATCCCCTCCCGGACGTGGTCGGCGGCCATCGCGAGGGTCAGGGACAGGACCGCGCCCTTGCTCGCGCTGTACAGGGCGCGCTGGGGAAGCCCGGCGGTGGCGGCGATCGAGCAGGTGTTGACGATCGACGCGTGCGCCGACGCGCGCAGCGCGGGCAGGGCCGCGCGGGTCACCCGGACCATGCCGACCACGTTGACGTCCAGCACCCGGTGCCACTGCTCGTCGTCGTTGTCCTCGACGGTTCCGGCGGCCCCGATGCCCGCGTTGTTGACCAGGACGTCCAGTCCGCCCAGCGCTTCCAGCGCGGCCGCCACCCCGGACCGTACCGAGGCGTCGTCCGCGACGTCCGCCGTGAACCCGAGCAGCGGGGGCCGGGCCCCCGAGGGGTCCAGATCCAGTACGGCCACCTGTGCGCCCCGTGCCGCCAGCAGCCGGGCGGTGGCCAGGCCGATGCCCGACGCGCCCCCGGTGACCAGCGCCCTCAGCCCTGCCAGCTCGCTCATGCCCCTGCCCCTTCGGTGATCTGTGCGGCCAGGTCGGCGGCCCAGAACCGGCCGTCCGGATAGGTGAACTCGGCGATCGACTCCGCGTGCATGGTCGCCGAGAAGCCGGGCGCGGTGGGGGCCGTGTAGTGGCCCCGGCGCATCACGACCGGGTCGGTGAAGTGCTGGTGGAGGTGGTCGACGTACTCGATGACCCGGTCCTCGGTGGTGCCGGTGAGCGCGACGTAGTCGAACATCGACAGGTGCTGCACCAGCTCGCACAGGCCCACGCCGCCCGCGTGCGGGCAGACCGGGACGCCGAACTTGGCGGCGAGGAGCAGGATCGCCAGGTTCTCGCCCACACCGCCGACGCGCGCCGCGTCGATCTGGAGGACGTCCAGCGCGCCCGCCTGGAGGAGCTGCTTGAAGATGATGCGGTTCTGGACGTGCTCGCCGGTCGCGACCTTGATGTCGGGGCCGACGGCCTCGCGGACGGCGGCGTGGCCGAGGACGTCGTCGGGACTGGTGGGCTCCTCGATCCAGTACGGGTCGAAGTCGCCCAGCGCCCGGGTCCACTCGATGGCCTCGCCGACGTTCCAGCGCTGGTTGGCGTCGATGGCGATGCGGATGTCCGGTCCCACGGCGGCGCGCGCCGTGCGCATGCGGCGTACGTCGTCGGCGAGGTCGGCGCCCACCTTCAGCTTGATCTGGGTGAAGCCGTCGGCGACCGCCTCCTGGGCGAGGCGGGTCAGCTTCTCGTCGGAGTAGCCGAGCCAGCCGGGCGAGGTGGTGTAGCCGGGGTAGCCGGTCTCGCGGAGCTTCGCCTCGCGTTCGGCGGCTCCCTGCTTGCCGGCACGGAGCAGGTGCAGGGCGTCGGCGGGGCTCAGCACGTCGGCGATGTAGCGGAAGTCGATCTGCGCCACGAGCCACTCGGGGTCGGCGTCGGCGAGCAGCTTCCAGAGCGGCTTCTCGGCGCGTTTGGCGGCGAGGTCCCAGACGGCGTTGACGACCGCGCCGATCGCCATGTGCATCACCCCCTTCTCGGGTCCCAGCCAGCGGAGCTGGCTGTCACCGACGAGGGCCCGGCCCAGGCTGCCCGGGTCGGCGCAGAGTTCGTCGACGGAGCGGCCGATCACATGGGGCCGGAGCGCCTCGATGGCGGCGACCTGCACGTCGTTGCCGCGCCCGATGGTGAAGGTGAAGCCGTGCCCCTCGATCCTGCCGGGGCCCTCGGGGGCGTCCGTGCGCAGGATCAGATACGCGGCGGAGTAGTCGGGGTCCGGGTTCATCGCGTCGGAGCCGTCGAGCTCGCGGGAGGTGGGAAAACGGATGTCGTACGTGTCAACTGCCGTGATACGAGCCGTGGTTGGGGTCACGAGGAAGGCCTCTCATGCCTGGGCGAAGGTCTGGCGCTGGCTGCCGAGGCCGTCGATGGACAGCTCCACGGAGTCGCCGGCGCGCAGATACGGATTTCCGGGCAGGCCCAGGGCGACGCCGGCCGGGGTGCCGGTGTTGATGACGTCGCCGGGCTCCAGCACCATGTAGCGGCTCAAGTACGCGACGATCTCGGCGATTTCGAAGATCATGTCGCCGGTATGGCCGTCCTGGCGCTCGACGCCGTTGACGGACAGCCGCAGGCGCAGGTCCTGGGGGTCGGCGATCTCGTCGGCGGTGACGAGCCAGGGGCCGAGCGGGTTGAAGGTCTCGCAGGACTTGCCGAGGTCCCACTGCGAGGAGAAGTCGAGCTGGAACTCGCGCTCGGAGACGTCGTGGCTGACCGCGTACCCGGCGATGCAGGCGAGGGCCTCCCGGGGCCCGTCCAGGTAGCGGGCGCGGCTGCCGATGACGACGCCGAGCTCCACCTCCCAGTCGGTACGGGTGGAGTCGCGCGGGATCAGCACCTCGTCGTACGGGCCGACCACGGTGCCCGGGTCCTTCATGAAGACGACGGGCCGGGGCGGGACGGCGGCCCCGGTCTCCTCGGCGTGGTCGCGGTAGTTGAGGCCGATGCAGACGATCTTCCCGGGCCGGGCGACGGGCGCTCCGACCCGCAGGCCGGCGGCGCCGGCGAGGAGCGGCAGCTCACCGGCCGCGTGGGCGGCACGGACGCGCTCGACGCCGCCGGAGGCGAGGAACGCTCCGTCGATGTCGGACGTGAGTCCGGAGAGGTCGTGGACGGTGCCGTCGTCGGCGAGGAGGGCGGGCGTCTCGCTGCCGCACTCACCAAGTCGCTGGAACTTCATGCCGGTTGGACTCCTCGTTCGGGGTGGGCGAGTGGGCGAATGGGGTGCGGGCGAGCAGGGGGGACGGGGGCGGACACGCCTCGGGGCTGCCCCGCGACGCGTCCCGCGTCCCGCCTCCCGGGACCGGATGGCCGTCCGGCCGCCAGGGACCGCGGCCGTCCGTCCCGGTACGGTCCTCCGGCCGGGGGCCGCCCCCGGGACCGTGCGGGCGGACGGGTCCCGAACCCGGGCACGGGTGGTCCCGGGCCCGGGCGCGAACGGTCCCGGGCCCGGGCGGGGGCCGGCCCCGGGTCAGTCCTGGGCGCGTCCCGTGGTCACCCGGGCGATCATCAGCGCGATCAGGATGATGCCGCCGTAGATGGCCTGGATCCAGAAGGACGGCACCTGGGCCAGGGTGAGCAGGTTCTGCACGACGCCCAGCAGCAGCACACCGGTGAGCGCGCCGAACATCGTGCCCTTGCCGCCGTCCAGGCTGATCCCGCCGATGACGGCCGCGGCCATCACCGTGAAGACCATGTTCTGGCCCTGGTTGGCGTTGATCGCGCCGACGTACCCGGTCTGGATCAGCCCGCCGAGCGCGGCCAGCACACCGGCCGTGACGAACACCCCGAGCATGACCCGGTCCACCCGGATGCCCGCCGCGCGCGCCGCCGCCGGGTTGCCGCCGATCGCGTACAGCGCCCGGCCCACCCGGTGGTACTTGAGCACGAAGCCCGCGGCGCCGAAGCACAGGGCCGCGATCCACACCGACAGCGGGATGCCGAGGAAGGTCGAGGTGGCCAGGGCGAAGAAGGCGTCCGGCATGCCGAAGAGGGTCTTGCCCTCGGTCGCCCCGACGAGCAGCCCGCGCAGCACGATCAGCATGGCCAGCGTCACGATGAACGCGTTCAGCTTCAGCTTCACGACGAGCGCGCCGTTGAACGCCCCGACGAGTCCGCCGACCACCAGGATCACCAGGATGCCGACGAACGCCGGCAGCTCCGTGCCGAACCCGGCACTGACCGCGGGCAGCACCAGCAGCGCGCCCATCGCGGGCGCGATGCCCACGACCGACTCCAGCGACAGGTCGAACTTGCCGGTGATCAGCACCAGCGACTCCGCCAGCACCACCATCGCGAGCGCGGCGGACGCGCCCAGGATGGAGATGATGTTGCCGCTGGTGAAGAAGGTGTCGTTGGTCAGCGCGCCGAAGAGGACGAGCACCAGCAGGGCCGGCAGCAGCGCCAGTTCGCGCGCCCGGTTCAGCAGCAGGGACTTCTTCCGGTCGGCGGGGGTGCCCGCCGGCTCCCGTGCGTGCGCGGCCGCCTTCGAGGCTGTCGTGTCAGCCACGGTCTACTCCTTCGATGGATGCGATCAGCTCGTGGTCGTTCCACCCGGCCGCGTGGTCGGCGACGACCCGCCCGTGGAAGAGGACCAGAACGCGGTCGCAGCGCCGCAGATCGTCTATTTCGTCGGACACGACGAGCACCGCCGTGCCGTCCTCGCGGGCGCTGTCCATCCGCGCGAGGAGGGACTCCTTGGACTTCACGTCCACACCCGCCGTGGGGTTGATGAGGACGAGGAGCCGGGGATCGGAGGCCAGCGCCCGGGCCATCACGACCTTCTGGGCGTTGCCGCCGGACAGGTCGGAGACGGGCTGGTGCGGGCCCTCCGCGTGGATGTCGAGCCGCTCGATCAGCTCCTCGCCGACCGCGCGCTTCTTCTCCGCACCGACGAACCCGTACGACCCGAGCCGGTCCAGCACGCTCATCGTGGCGTTGTCGCCGATGCTCATGCCGGAGACCAGGCCCTGGTCGTGCCGGTCGCGCGGCACACAGCCCACGCCCGCCGCCAGCGCGGCGGGCACGTCCCCGAACGGCAGCTCCCGGCCGTCGAGCCGGGCGATCCCGCGCTCCGGGCGGTACAGCCCGGCGAAGGTCTCCGCCAGCTCGATCTTGCCGCTGCCGCTGGTCCCGGCGAGGCCCACGACCTCGCCCTCGCGGACGGTCAGGTCGATGTCCTCGTACGCCGCCGAGCCGAGCCCGGTGACCTGCAGCCGCACCGGGGCGTCGCGGGGCACCTCGGCGCGGGCGGCGTCCCGGGCGACCGTCACGGCCTCGCCCGCCATGGCCTCGACCAGGGCGGTGCGGGGCAGTTCGGCGACCGGGGCGGTGGTGATCCAGCGGGCGTCCCGCAGGACCGTCACCGCCTGGCACACCTCGTACACCTCCTGGAGGTGGTGCGAGATGAACAGGAAGGTGACCCCGGACTCCTGGAGGGTCCGCATCCGGGCGAAGAGCCGTTCGATCTCCTTGTTGTCGAGCTGGGCGGTCGGCTCGTCGAGGACGATGAACCGGGCCCCGAAGGACAGCGCGCGGGCGATCTCGACCATCTGCCGGTCCTCGACCCTGAGGTCGGCGGTCCGCGCGCCGGGATCGACCCGCACGTCCCAGGTGTCCAGCAACTCGCGCGCCTGGGCGTGCAGTTGCTTCCACCTGATGACACCGCCGGGGCCGGTCGGCTGGCGGTGGATGAACAGGTTCTCGGCGACGGACAGCTCGGGCACGACGGTCGGCTTCTGGTACACGCAGGCGACCTTGCGCCGCCACGCGTCCCGGTCGGAGAGCGCCGGAGCGGGCTCCCCGTCGAAGCGGAGCGTGCCCGCGTCCGGGGCCTGGAGCCCGGTGAGGACGGTCACGAGGGTGGACTTGCCCGCACCGTTGCGCCCCACCAGTGCGTGCGACTCGCCCGGCATCACGGTCAGCCGGCCGTCCTGCAGAGCGGTCGTGGGACCGTACCGCTTGGTGATCCCTGACGCCTCGACCAGCGGTACCGGGTCGGAGGCGTCGGAGTGGGTCACGGCGCTCACTTGACGTTGTTGCCCCAGAGCTTCTTGTCGTCGACGTTCTCCTTCGTCACCAGCGGCGCGGGCAGCTGGTCCTCCAGGGAGCCGTTCCAGTGCCGGACGATCGTGGAGCCGTGGTCGGTCGGGCCCTCCTTGAAGGTCTCGCCCGCCATCGCCTTCTTGATGTAGTACATGCCGTACTTGGCGTAGGTGTCCGCGGGCTGCGAGACGGTGGCGTCGATCTCGCCCTTGCGGATGGCCTCGAACTCCTGCGGGATGCCGTCGTTGGAGACGATGGCGATGTGCCCCTCCTCGCCGGCCGGCTTGAGGAGCTTCTTCGACTTCAGGGTCTGCAGGGTCGGCGCGAGGTAGACGCCGCCCGCCTGCAGGTAGATGCCCTTCACGTCGGGGTTCTGGTTGAGCACGGTGTCCAGTTGGGCGGCCGCCGCGTCGGACTCCCACTTGGCCGGGATCTCCAGGACCTTCAGGGAGGGGTACTTCTTCTTGGCGCAGGCCCGGAACGCCTCGGAGCGCTCACGGCCGTTGACCGAGGCCAGATCGCCCATGATCTGGACGACCTTGCCGGTCTTGACCTTCTCCCCGAGGAACTCGCAGGCCTTCTGCCCGTACGCGACGTTGTTCGCCCGCACGACCATGGCGACCTTGCCCTTCTCGGGGGCGACGTCGACGGCGACCACGGGGACGCCCTTGCGCTCGGCCTGGTCGAGGCCGGCGGCTATCGCGGCGCTGTCGAGCGGGGCGACGACGATGCCCTTCACGCCCTGGTTGAGCTGGTTGTTCATGTCGGTGATCTGCTGCGCCGGGTCGGAGTTGGAGTTGACCGACTTCAGCGCGTCGACCTTCTCCTCCTTCGCCATCTTCGGCAGGTAGTCGTTGTACGACTGCCAGAACGGGGAGGTCAGCAGGGGCAGGATGACGCCGACCTTGCCCTCGCCGCCGGCGCCCGACGCGCCGGCGCCCTTGGTGCTTCCGCACGCGCTGAGCGCGAGGGCGGCGCAGGCCGCGAGAGCGGCCACCCGTACCGTCCGCGTCCGGGTGGTGGCGGCCGAAGGCCCGTTCGTCGTCCCGCTGTTCGCTCTGTTCACTGCCCTGCTCCTGCTGCCGGCCATCTGGCGGCTCCTCGGCTCTTGATCGAATCCCGTTCCAACGAACGGAGTGCGCGCGCCGAATATTTATCAGACCTTTCAGGTGCTCCAACACCCCTCTGGGCGTATTTTTCCTGAACAACTGGCGAATTGGTCCGACGACTTGGCCGATCGGGCACAGTGGGCTGGATAAACTGCGCCGCGCCCGCCACCCTTGCGAAGCACCGTCGAAGCCGGAGGAGCCCCATGGCCACGACCCCACCCGAGACCGTTCCCGAGCCGGAGGCGGACACCGCGCCGCCGAAGGGCGGCTCGGTCACCCAGCGGGCGATCGAGGCCATCAAGGCCATGATCACTGAGGGTAACCTGACCCCGGGCCAACGCCTGCCCACCGAGCGGGATTTGGCCGTGCACCTGGGCATCTCCCGCAGCTCGATGCGCGAGGCGATCCGCGCGCTGACGGTCATCGGCATCCTGGAGTCGCGGCACGGTTCCGGCGTCTACGTCACGAACCTGGAGGCCGGGGACCTCCTGGACACCTTCGGGGTGGTCGCGGAGATCTCCCCCAAGCCCCGGCTGGCGGAACTCCTGGAGGTGCGCCGGATCCTGGAGTCCTCGGCGACGGCGCTGGCGGCGGCCCGTATCAGTGCCTCCCAACTCGCGCAGCTCGCCGTGCACTTGGACACCATGCGGGAGGCGGAGGACCCGGAGGAATTCCTCGCCGCCGACATGGCGTTCCACCGTACGATCACGCAGGCGGCGGGCAACGAGGCGCTGGCCGCGATCGTGGAGGGCCTGTCGTCACGGACCTTCCGGGCCAGGGTGCGGCGGGGCCGCCAGGAGGCGGACGCGTTCCCCCGCACCCGGGAGGAGCACACGCGGATCTACCGGGCGCTGGTGAACCGCGACCCGGAGGCGGCCAGGGCGGCGGCGGCGGCGCACGTGGGCGCGGTGGAGGAGTGGCTGCGGGGGCAGTTGGAGGAGTGAGGGCGCGGGGCCTCGCCCCGGGTGCGGGAGCGGGGGCTCACTCCGCCGGTCCGGTGCCGCCCCGGCCGAAGACCTCGGCGACCAGCATCGCCGTCACCTCCTGGAAGGCGGCGGACAGCGACAGGTCCGGGTCGTCCACGTAGTTGAACGCGGCGGTGAGGGTGCGGCTGCCGTCGGGGGCGGCGTACATCAGGGCGCCGTGGCCCGAGATGCCGCCGTTGTGGGTGATGACGGTGCCGCCGTCGCCGGTGGGCTGGACGAAGACGCCCAGTCCGTACGGGACCTTCTCGTGGGTCCCGTACATCTCGGCCAGCAGCGGCGCGGGCAGCAGCTCGCCGGTGACGAGCGCGGAGAGGAAGACGTCGAGGTCACGGGTGGTGGAGACCATGTCGCCGCCGGTGGAGACCCAGGAGGGGTCCTGCCGGGTGACGTCGACGACCCGCTCCCGGCCGTCGGCGTCCTCGTAGCGGTGGTAGGCGTGGCCGTGCGGCCCGGCGAGGTCGGTCTGCGGATGTGCGGGCGAGGGGACGCGGGTGCCGGTCAGGCCGAGCGGCTCCAGGATCCGCCGCCCGGTCTCCTCGGCGAAAGTACGGCCGGTGACCTGCTCGACGATCAGGCGGACGAGCACGTAGTTGGTGTTGGCGTAGCTCCAGTCGGCGCCCGGCTCGAAGCGGACCGGCCGCTCCAGGGAGTACCGCACCAGCTCCCGCGGCGAGTAGGCCCTGAACCGGTTCTCCACCCACTCGCGGCCCGACCAGGGGATACCGTGGACCTTCGTGCCGTCCTGGTAGACCTCGCCGGTGTGGTTGAAGAGGCCGCTGGTGTGCTGGAGGAGCATGCGGACGGTGATGCGGGGGTCGAGACCGAACTCGGGGAGGTACTGGGCGGCCGGGGTGTCGAGTCCGACGCCGCCCTCGCCGACGAGCTGGAGCAGCACGGTGGCGGCGAAGGTCTTGGTGTTGCTGCCGATGCGGACTGGGGAGTCGAGCGGGGGCGGCTCGCTGCCGCCCAGCTCGGCGACGCCGCCGGTGCCGGACCAGGCGCCGCGCTCGTCGCGGACGCGGAGCTGCACACCGGTGAAGCCGGCCTCGACCATGGAGGCGACGGCCTTGTGGAGTTCGGGGCGGGAGGGGGTTGCGGACATGGCGGCGGTCTCCTTCGGGGCGGCGGTGCCGGGGGTTTCCGGGGCGGCGGGACTCCGCCGCCCCGGGGCGGTGCGGGCTGGACGGGACGGTGGCCGGGCACGGCCGGGTCAGTTGCTGCGGGCGGTGATGTCGCCGTGGGAGGTGGTGGCGCGGACGGTGAGCACGGCGTCCGAAGTGCCCGCGTTCCGAAGGGTGTTGGAGACGCGGCCGTAGGCGGTGCCCGCGTCGAGGGTGGCGTCCGTGCCGCGGGCGGCGCCGACGGTGATGTCGCCGTGTTCGGTGTGCAGGGCGACCTCGCCCCGGACGGCTTCGGCGACGGTCAGGTCGCCCTTGGCGGTGCTGAGGCGGGCGGCGCCGTTGAGGCGGCCCACCTGGATGTCGCCGGCCTGGAGGGAGAGGTGGGCAGCGGCGGTCTCGTCGAGCTTGACCTGCCCGTGGGCGCTCTCGTAGGTGACGTCGCCCAGCCGGCCGACGCCGCGGAACTCGGCGGTGGCCGTCGTCGCCTCGACGTGCGATCCGGCCGGGAGCTGGACGGTGACCTCGACCGCGCCGGAGGGGCCGAACTTCTTGGCCTCGGGGGCGGTGACGCGCAGGACGCCGTTCTCGTAACTGACGCTGGTGGACTCGGCGGCCTTGACGTCACGGCTCTTGGCCGGGTCGGCGGGGCGGACGTCGACGGTGGTGTCGGCGCGGTCGGCGGCGATGAGGCGGATGCTGCCGACGGGGAGGTCGAGGTGGGCGGTGACGGGGGCGGCGGTGGCGAAGGCCTGCATGTCAATTCCCTTGTTTCGGGCCGGAGTTGCGTCCGGCTCGTTCTTTCCGATGACCTGAACGCTACGTTGCCTTCACCGACCCGGCAACAACTCTGTTGCGTACGAACCGTGTTGTTGCAGCTCAGAGGACCAATTTCGTTGCGACGCCCTGCCGCATAACGCAACAACACCACACGCTTCCATTGCAATGGACTGAAGCTGAACGCTATGCTGCGCCACCAAGTGCCGTGCCCGAAGCGAAACTTGACGCGCCGCACGACCCCTCCCCCACCCCAAGGAGACCGCGATGCCCGGAGGCCGACTCACCCAGCAGGAACGCCAGCAGATCGCGCTCGGCCTGGCCGACGGACTCGCGTACGCGGAGATCGCGCGCCGCCTGGACCGCCCCACCTCCACGGTCACCCGCGAGGTCATGCGCAACGGCGGCCCCGCCTCCTACCGGGCCGACCTCGCCCACCGCGCCACCGAACGCCGCACCCAGCGCCGCAGGCCCGCCGCCCCGGCCACCCGCGGTCCGGCGGCGGCACCGCTGCCGCACGGCCGCGACCCGGAGGCGGTGCGTGCGTACGAGGAGGTGTTCACGACCGTTCAGATGACCAACGGGATGCCGCAGATGATGGCCCGGGTGATGGCCGCGCTCATGGTGACCGACTCCGGCAGCCTCACCGCCGCCGAACTGGCCCGGCACCTCCAGGTGAGCCCGGCGTCGATCTCGAAGGCGATCGCGTTCCTGGACGGCCAGGGCCTGGTGCGCCGGGAGAAGGGCGACGGCCGCCGGGAGCGGTACACGGTCGACGACGACATCTGGTACCAGGCGATGATCGCCAGCGCACGCGCCACCCTCCAGGTCGTGCAGACGGCACGCGAGGGCGTCGCGGTGCTCGGCCCCGGCACCCCGGCCGCCACCCGCCTGGAGAACGTCGCACGCTTCATGGACTACGTCGCCGAGGCCAGCGCCCGCGCCGCCGAGCAGGCCCGCGAGGTCCTGCACAGCAAGTCCGTCGCCGCCCCGGCCCCCGCACGGGACGCGTGACGGACCGCCCGCGCCGACGGGGTCAGGCCATGCTCTGCGCGCCGTCGAGGGACTCCCGCAGGATGTCCGCGTGCCCGGCGTGCTGGGCGGTCTCCGCGATGATGTGCAGCAGCACGCCGCGCACCGACCACGCCGCCCCCGGCTCGGTCCAGGGAGCCTCGGGCAGCGGCCAGGTCCTGTCCAGGTCGGGAACGGTACGGACGAGGTCGTCCGTCGCCCGGGCCGCTTCCTCGTACGCGCCGAGCACCCCCTCCAGGGTCTCCCCGGGCAGCATCCGGAATCCGTCCTCGCGCTCCTTGCGTCCCCGCTCCGTCTCGGCGGCCGGGTCCTCGATCGCCGCGGCCCCCTCAACGATGAAGGCGGCCCAGCCCCGCTCGACGGCGGTCACGTGCTTGATCAGCCCGCCCAGACACAGCTCGCTCACGGTGGTACGCACCGCGGCCTGCCCGTCGGTGAGACCGCGGGCGGTGTTCCGCAGGAAGAACCGGTTCTTGGCGAGCGCGGCGAGGAGGTCCGCCCGCTCTCCGGCGAGGGCGGTGAGGACGGAGGTGTTCGACTCGTTCACGGTCATGTCACTGCCTGCTTCCGGTGGTCCCCGACGCGCTCCGACATTCACGACCCTAGCCAAGAAGTAGGACAAGAAAGGTCCTACTTGTCCCACTGTCCCGCCCCCACTGGACCGCAAAGGCGTCGACACCGGCCCCCGGACCGGACAGACTTCGCCCGATGACCCGATGCACCGACACACCTGCCGCCTGGGACGAACGCACCCAGCTCACCACCTTCCTCGACTACACCCGCGACACCGCCCGCGCCAAGTGCGAGGGCCTCTCCGAGGAGAACGCCCGCACCGCGCCCCTCCCGAACTCGCCGCTGATGACCGTCAGCGGGGTGATCAACCACCTCCGCTGGGTCGAGTACTACTGGTTCCAGGTGATCCTCCTCGGCGAGGAGGACCTGGCCCCCATGACCGACGAGGACCCCGACCGCGAGATGCGCATCGCCGTCGGCTTCCCGCTCCCCCAGCTCCTCGCCGAGTACGCCGAACAGAGCCGGCGCTACCGCGAGTTGGCGGCGGCCACCCCCCTCGACCAGAAGTCCGTGGGAACCATCCGCGACGGCCTCCGGGTCGACCTGCGCTGGATCCTCCACCACCTCGTGGAGGAAACGGCCCGCCACAACGGCCACTTGGATATCCTGCGCGAAATGCTCGACGGAACGACCGGCAACTAGGCGGCCCCTCACGCCTGGACGCGTCGTGATGCGACGACCCGAGGAGTCCCCGCGTGACCACGGAAGCCCCCAGCGAGCCCGAACCGTCGGCGGGGCGAGTCCTCGCCCTCCTGGACAAGGCCATAGCCGCCCAGAGCCTGCTGGTGCACAAGAACATCGCCCGGGCCCGCCAGCGGAACCCCGACGCCACCCCGGAGCAGGTGATCCGCACGCTGGAGCGGATGTACGTGAGCGCCCTGACCGGCACGGGGGCGGCGGTGGGCGGAACCGCCGCCGCCCCCGGCGTCGGCACCGGGATCGCCCTGGCGATGTCGGCGGGCGAGGTGTTCTCCTCGCTCGAACTGAGCGCCCTCTACGCGCTCTCGGTGGCCGAGGTCCACGGCGTCCCCATCGACGAGATCGAACGCCGCCGGACGATCGTCCTGGGCGTCATGCTCGGCGGCTCCGGTTCCGCCACCATCAACAAGGCCGCCGGGCGGACGGGAGCCCACTGGGGACGCCAGGTCGTCGCCAAGGTGCCCGCCGAGACGCTGAAGCAGATCAACAAGGTCCTGGGCCGGAACTTCGTCACGAAGTACGGCACCAAGCAGGGCATCATCGTGCTCGGCCGCGTCGCCCCCTTCGGCATCGGCGCGGTCATCGGGGGCGGCGCCAACGCCGCGATGGCCTCCCTCGCGGTGCGCTCCGCCCGCCGCGCCTTCGGCCCGGCCCCGGCGACCTGGCCGCATCCGCATCCACACTCGGAGCCGTAGCCGTCCCCCGCCCCACCCCGTAAATCCCCTGCTCAACGTGTCTCTTCGGTGTTACGTTCCCCCGCATGCCCGAACTGATCGCGCCCACCGCCCGGCTCCACTCCTCCTGGCTCGACGCCCGCGAGGAGTGGGACCCCGGCGCTCACCTGCCCGGTGCGGCGGTGGTCCTGGCGGACGGAGACCTCACCGGTCCCGGGGTCTTCGCGGCGTGGGTGGAGACGCTGAAGCGGCAGTCGGACCCCTCGGCGGAGCTCGACGAGGGCCGCGTGCCGGCCACGCACTGGTGGGTGGCCGAGGGCGACACGTACCTGGGCGCCATCGACCTGCGGCACACCCTGAACGACTTCCTGCTCGACGCCGGCGGGCACGTCGGCTACAGCATCCGCCCCTCCGCCCGCAGGCGCGGCCTGGCCACCTGGGCCCTCGGGGCGGTCCTCCCCGAGGCCCGGACCCTCGGCCTGGACCGGGTCCTGGTCACCTGCGAGGACACCAACACCGCCTCGGCCCGCACCATCGAGCGCAACGGCGGCGTCCTGGAGGACACCCGCACGACCGCCCTGGGCCGCACCCAGCGCTACTGGATCACGACATGACCGCCCACCGCCCCCCGCACAGCGGCCCGCTCGCCTACTCGGGCGGCGTCGGGGTGTCCGGCCCCTGGAACATCGTCTGGATGTCCATCTCCAGCTTCACCGTGGGCCCGACGACGGCGATCCCCTTGGCGAGCATGTTCCGCCAGTTCAGGGTGTAGTCCTCGCGGTGGAGTTCGGCGGTGGCGCGGGCGGCGCAGCGCAGTTCCTCGCCGTACCCGCCGTTGACGGCCCCCAGGTACACGGTGTCGAGCGCCACCGACCGGCTCACCCCGTGCAGGGTCAGCGCGCCCTGCACGGACCAGGCGTTGCCGCCCCGGTAGACGAAGCGGTCGCTGACGAAGTCGATGTACGGATAGTTCTCCACGTCGAGGAAGTCGGCGGAGCGCAGGTGGGTGTCGCGGGTCTTGTTGCCGGTGGTGAGGCTGGCGGCCTCGATCCGCACCCGTACCTCGGACTCCTCGGGGTTCTCGGCGACCCTGACCCCGCCCTCGAACTTCTGGAACCTGCCGTGCACGTTCGCCATCCCGACGTGCTGGGCGATGAAGCGGATCGCGGTGTGCGGCGGGTCGATCAGCCACATGCCGGGGCTCGGCGGCTCCAACTGCTGCGCCACCTCCAGCTCGACGCGCCCCATGCCGAGCGCCTCGCCGGGCTCGATGTAGAACGACCAGCTCGCGGGCCGCATCGACTCGGCGGTCATCAGCAGCCCGTACTCCCCGGCCGGCAGCGCGGCCGTGAACAGCCCGAACAGGTCGGTGGTCCCCTTGGCCACCACCCGCCCGTCGCTCTTCGCCGTCACCGTGATCTCCGCCCCGCCGAGCTTCTGCCCGACCGGGTCCACGACCTCACAGCTCACGGTTCCGGCACCGCGCGGCACCGGCAGCACGAGCCCACCGCCGCCCGCCCCGCCGGACTTCGCCCGCGCACGCCGGAGGAGGGAGAGGACCATGGAGTTCACCTTTCACTGGAGACGACCGCCACCGCGCCGGTCACCCGACCGGAACGGCTCGCTCAGTTGTCTCATACATCGAACTCGCATCCGAAACCGCGTCACCCTCCCACCGAGGCGAACCGGGCCCCGCCCTCGGGCACCAGGGCCTCGAACGCCACAGGGCCCCCACCTGGGGTGGGGGCCCTGCGCCGACTGCCGTGCAGCTCGGATCGTTTCTGCGACATTCCGTTGTGGTGGGGCGGGTGGGACTCGAACCCACGGCCGACGGATTATGAGTCCCGAGCGGACCGTCCAGGAAGATCAACCCTGACCCCCACCTGTCCTTACTTGCCTGGTCAGCGGCGTCTCGCCGTCCAGCTGAGTGAGCCCGAACGGGCTCGGACCCCATCCGTCCGAGCCCGTCCGCTCACGCATCGCTCACGCACGCGTCAATCCCTGGAGCACCCTGACCTGCGCGTCTACCTCCAAGGGGGAGGCCAGTCCCGGTCCGTACGTCGGGCTTGGCCGGGACGCACCCAGGGGCTGGGACCAGCTCTCAAGAGCTCAAGCGGCGCAGAAACTCGTCCTCGTCCAGGACCTCGATTTCCTGCCCGGCTTCGAGCAGGGCCTGCGCCTTCTTGGCCTTGCCGCTCAGCGTGTCGCCAGGCTTGAGCTGGGTCTGGGAAGCAGAGACCAGGAGGTTGGTCTTCTTGGTCACGTTCTCCGCCGGCTGTGCACCAGCCGCGGCGAGCCGTGCGAACGCTGCGTCTCTCTTCATCGACGTGAGCGTGCCCGTGATGCACACCGTGAGCCCGTACAGCTCCCCCTCCGCATCTGCGTTCGGATCCGCCCCGGGCACGGGCTTCCGCTCGCCCGAACCCTGGTACTGACTGCCCCGCCACCGTCCATCGGGGGTTATGGAGCCCCAGCGGATCTGGTGCTTCGCCAGGAGCTCATCCAGAGACGCCGCCCCCGCCTCACGCATCGCGGCGAGCATGACCTCAGCCGCTGCGCGGGCATCTGCCTCGGCGTTGTGGTGATCAGCGAAGGGAAGGCCGGCAGCATCCATGCAGAAGGTGAGCCCATAGCTCAACAGCTTCCACGTACGGCGGGCAACAACCTGCGAACAGCTGTACTGAACCTCAGGCCAGGCGATCCCCTCGGCATCACATGCGCCTCGGATCACGCTCATGTCGAACCGGGCGTTGTGGGCCACAAGCGGGCGACCGTCAGCGAAGGTCAGGATTTCGCGCAACACCGGGCCCCACTCGGGCGCCGCGACCACGTCCTCGCCAGAGATACCGTGGATGCCCACGTTGTACGGATTGAAGTGCCTGTGCGCCACCGGCGGCTGGATGAGGGCCGACCAGGTGTCCACCACCCGTCCGCCATCCACGGCCGCCAGTCCGACGGAGCAGGGGCTCGCCCTGTGTTCGTTGGCCGTCTCAAAGTCGATCGCTACCCATGAAGACATGACGCAAGTGTCATGAGGCAGTCATTGGTGCAACAGCGCCGAAATCGCCATCCCATGGCTGGGAATCACGCATTCGGTTCACCCCCCTCCGAGCTCTCCACAGAGTTCGGGCGGCTCTGGGCGACGATGGAGGCAGCATCCCGGCCGGGAGGAAGCCTCCACTCAACGACCCGGAGGCCAGCTAATTCGATGATCTCCTCCGGGACTCCCAACCGATATAAAGGGGTCGCCCCGTACTTGTCGAGCCAGGCTCGGCGTCTGGCTTGCTCATCCGGGCCCAGTACCGTCCAACAGTCGAGAGCTACCCCTGGCGTACCGCCCATCTCGATCGAGTACTGGGCGGCCACACGCCGAACGAAAGGGACGTTTGCAGGGTCCTGAGCGAGAGCGACGAGGCACCAGGCCATCGTGCTCGACAGGGACGCTCCGTGCGCACCCCTGAGGCGCCAGGCCCTCCACTGCCAACGCGGCGCCAGCAGCCAACGGATCACGTGTGGCTTCATATTCTGCATCGGGACACGAGCCGGCCCCGGGAGCATGACCTGCGCAGGGGGCGGTGTCGCGCTCCGCATTCACTGACGGCAGTCGCGATCAACCCGCACGCTCCTCGCTCGAGGAGCTTGACTGCTCGAGCTGCAGTTCGCGCTTCCTCTGCTCTTCCTTCAGCCGTTCAACGAATCCTGCATACTTCCGAAGACGTTCATCTTCAGGCAGGGGGACATCTCCATGGCCCGCATAATCATCGAGCATGAACTGAGATGCGTTGTAATGCTTCTCGATCTCATCCGCCGTCGACTGAAGGTTGTAACCACGCTCACGGAACTTGAAATACCCCGTTACACCAGCTGAGATGCCGACGAGCGCGCTCAGAGCAGACGTGATGATCCGAAGAACCAGACTACTGCCCTCATTCATCGCGGTCAGCGTCGAAGTGACGATCGATCCCGTGATGATGATCAGCTGGAAGAAATTGTGGATACGCCGGTTAGTGTTGGCCGACTTTCGATACTGAGCGATGAGGTCGAGTGAGGCCTCCCGGTAGATCCGAAGACCGGAAGGCGAGTCAAGGGGCAGGTCGGCTGCCGCCGTCTGTCGGTCCTGGAGCGCGTTACGTAGCGCGCCCGTACGGTCAACGATCTTCCTGCGGTTCTTCAGGAGCAGCCAGCCCATTGCCACCCAGAGGCAGGTGACGGCGACTAGGCCCGCATAACGAGCAAATACCGGCTTGGTCTGCCAGAGCCCCACAATGACCGTGTAGCCCAGAAGGACAGCAAGCGTGATCGCGCCCGCTAAGCACAGCCAGTAGATGCGCTGGAAGGTGCGAGACGCCTTGAGATCTGCCTCGATCTCATCGAAGTCCTTGACCCGCCTCCGGTAAGCCTCCTGCAGACGCCGCTCATCCTCTTCCGACAGGAACGAACCCGACCCCTCAACCCCAGCTGTCACCGCTCCCCCAAACTTCCCAGCGACACAAGTTCGCGAGAATAGAGAAGGGCCATAGAGTTCAGCAAGAGTTGACCACCAGCCAAAGACGCATAGCAAAATCAGGCCAAGATCTAATTGGACGAAACGCACCCACCCGATCAGGCGGCTCTCACACCGGTGGGCGGTTTGAGCCATGATCAGGTGATCCCTAAGGGCTCCAGTCGAACGCAAGTGCCGCCATCAATCGACCCGCCCGACCGGGCCACCGAGCGGCATGGATGCCGTCAAACCCGAAACGCGTTGTAACAGAGCAGCGCGGCGCCTACCCTCTCGGCAACGCGTCGACGGAGACGAGTAGCCGAGGATCATGCGAGCAGAGAGAGCCGCCGGCAGCTGGGAAGGCGGACTCGCACCCGAGGTGAAGACCCTCCCGAGCGCGGGGAGAAACGGCCGCCTGGCCCAATGCCCCGCCGGTTCGCCCCCGTCACAGGGCTGAATGAGGCTACTGCCCTCGGGTGGCGGCGAAAGTGCGGTGGTACCGCGAGTTCTCTTCTCGCCCGCACTCCCAAGGGATCATGACGACGCCCCTGGAGGGCTGCGATGATCCACACCGCGAGCCGCGTTCTGACCTCTGGCCTACGCGGCCACATCGACCAGACCGTCTCTGTCTCCAGCGGGGTGAACGCACTCCGGCTGCAGCGCAAGATGCAGTTCGTGATCCTGCGCGATCACTCCGGCATGGTCCAGGTGACCCACAAGCGCGACGGCGGCCCGCTGGAGGCTGTCCTCGAGTCCCTCACCGCGGAGTCCGCCGTCCGGATCACCGGCCGCGTCGTGGACGCGGCCCAGGTCAAGCTCGGCGGTTTGGAGCTTGTCCCCGAGTCGGTCGAGGTGCTGAACCTGGCGGAGACGCCGCTGCCGATCGACGAACAGACCGGGCCCGAACACCGGCTCGACTGGCGGTTCCTCGACGTCCGTAAGCTCGCCCACGCGATCGTCAAGGTCGCCGAGGTCCACGGGGAGCGGATCCGCGAGGTCTTCGGGGTCGAGGTGGCAGTGCCCGAGACGCCGTTCCCGCGGATCACGATGGCCGAGGCGCAGGAGGTCCTGCGGGCCGGCGGCTGGGACCCGGAGGGGGTGAAGGAGGACCTGGACCCGGACGGTGAGCGTCGGATCGCCGCGCACATGAAGGAGCAGACCGGGCACGACTTCGTGTTCATCACGCACTACCCGGCGAGCATCCGGCCCTTTTACCACATGCGCCCCGCGGGCCAGCCGGACCTGACGCTCAGCTTCGACCTGCTGTGGAAGGGACTGGAGGTCACCACCGGCGCCCAGCGCGAGCACCGCTCCGACGCCCTGCTGAAGCAGGCGGAGGAGAAGGGCATGAACACCGAGCCGATGCAGGACTACCTGAACATCTTCCGCTTCGGCTGCCCGCCCCACGGCGGCCTCGGCGGCGGCCTGGGTCGGATCCTGATAGTCATGCTCGGCCTGGACTCCATCCGCGAGGCGGTCTTCCTCTTCCGCGGACCGAACCATCTCACCCCCTGACTGCTGCGATCTTCTGAGCATCGTTCCGACTCACAGACCAAGCAGGACGTGGATACTCTCTTGACGAGCCCTCACCACCCTCTGTCACGAATCAGCAGGTCAGAGGGACTCGACGAGCTAATCGTCAGGCTCTATACTCGACAAGTCACACGGCCAGGGAGCCACCTCAACCCCTTTGCGGATACAACATCAGCACGGGGTTGATAATTTCGAATTCAGGAAACACAGAAAGGCGGTCTCAAGGCAATGGCAAGTACGCCGCCCAGCGGAGTCCGGGCGAGCCGAGACCGCAGCACACTGAATTCCGTAGCAGAGGCGCACGGAGGCCCCACGGCCATCGACGTTCCACTCTTTGACGAGGTACTAAGCCCCCTGCTTCCTGCGGAATACTCCACGGAGTTCAGGAAAGCCGAGCCACCCACCGTTGATGTGCAGGTCGGGGACGCTAGAAAGGTGGCCCTGGGCGATGACACGGTGGACCTCATCGTCACCTCACCTCCCTACTACCGGAAGCGAGACTATGGCGTTTCCGGCCAGATTGGGCAAGAGACCACTCCTCGGGCCTACGTTGACGCGATGATGGAATGCCTCAAGGAGTGGAGGAGAGTCCTTCGCCCTACCGGTTCCGTCTTCCTTAATGTGGGTGACACATACGTAAAACGCTCCCTCGCCGGGATTCCCAGCCGAATCGAGGCTGCCGCCATTGACGACGGCTGGCTCGTTCGAAACCGAATCATTTGGGCAAAAGACGGCGGCATGCCCGAACCTGCCCGAAATCGCCTTGCTGGCAGACACGAATACATCATCCACCTGACCCCGCGCCCAACCTACTACTACGACCTCCACGGCTACTCAAACGACGTAGGTAACGGCGCCAATCCCGGAGACGTCTGGCGAATCAATCCCGAGCGGAACATGAGTCGTCATCTCGCCCCTTTCCCGACCGAAATTGTCCGCCGCGCAGTCCTCCTTGCATGCCCGTTGGTTGTCTGTGGCAAGTGTGGAACTCCCAGCGAACGAGTCATCGAGCGCACCGCACAACTTGATCCGACGCGCCCCCAGGCGCGACGCGCCATGGAACTCGCCAAAGAGGCTGGACTTACCTCGCGGCACATTGCGGCCATCCAGGCAACTGGAGTGTCCGATGCCGGCAAGGCCCTTAAGGTACAAACAGGAACTGGTCGGAACGCAGCCGATGTTCAAGCCCTGGCCGCAGAAGCAAAGAAGGCCCTCGGTGGGTACTTCCGAGAGTTCACCTTCGCCCAGAAGCGGACGACGGGCTGGACGCGTTGCCAGTGCCCCGAAGACGCTCCAATTCAGCGCGGCGTAGTCCTCGACCCGTTCATGGGCACTGGAACCACCCTTAAGACTGCCTTCGCGATGGGCCGCACTGCTGTGGGTGTGGATCTCAACCCGATCACCGACAGCAAGTTTGCTGAGCTCACGGGCCAAGGCGAAACGAACAGTTAATACGGCAGGCGAGCGGGGCTGGAAGGTCTGACCAGAGCTTCCAGCCCTGCAGCTTTCCTCGCCTACAAGGCAGGCTCAGAAAACACACCCGCAAGGATCATTTTCGCCAGTTCATCAAATCCTGCGGCGTTTCCACCCGGTCGCTCGGGGTCAACACCGATCGCAAGTACGCGTCCACCGGACTTCGACACGAAATCGTAGATCTTCTGCGGGATCGGCTGTGGCGTGTAGTAGATAATTGCACCCTGACCCACTTCGCCAAGTCCGGCGTTGGAGAAATACCCCAGCATCTTGTAGATCTCTTCTGTCGGCACTCCAGAGCGTTTCCTCAGTTTGGGATCGACGTAGAACACATTCTCGCCGACAACCACTGTGAAGTCTGGTCGCCCTCCGAGTTGCCCGCCCTGACGTTGCCATACAACTTCTGATCCAACTGCTGTCTTCGCCAAGTCGTACTGAAAGCGCACAGCCAGATCGGTCTCACCCATAGTCCATGAAAATATGGGAAGCTTGGAGAACGCCTCAACTTCAGGAAGAGGCTGACTCAGCAACTCTGAAATGGCGCCTGCCATCATTTTTAGAGACCAGAGCTCAAAAAGTGTCGCGTCAAACGACGAGTCGTAGAAAAGCCACGCCAGCTCACCCGGGTCAAAGCTTGGTGGCGAAGCAGACATGATCCGACGCACCCATGAGGCCAACAGTTCGTAGGGTTCTCGATTCCCTACATGGCCAGCGTCAAGTCGACCTTCCACATCCTCCAGGACACCGAAAGCCCACTCTCGACTACCCAACCGGGCAATCTCTCCTCGATGCTCCGAGAATTCGAGAGAACTCGAAAGTGCTGCAAGCCGTTCCAAAAGAGCATCGGCTTGCTTATATTCTCTGCTGCCGACTGGTGCAGCCGCCGCCATAAGGGCTTCCTCAATCTCAGCCTGCACCCAAGCAAGCGAGTAGCAGGCAAGAAGGTTCTCCGGCGTACGTGAAGACCGCTCGACTCTCAGGACGGGATAAACCGGTGGGACCCTCACTTCGGCCCGTCGAGTCACCCATTTTGCGACGTCGAGCCTGCCCGCTAGAGCGCCTACAGAATCACGCCGAGTTACGCGGTACCGAAAGTTGGGACGATCGAGAACCGACTCAAGTATCGTGACCAAGCTCAGGCCGGCAGCCAACGAGACCCTGAGCCTCAACCCAGAAACAGCTCGACTTTCTGGGGCCGATGCGCCGTAATTTCCTCCCGTCACACCACCCTCGGCCTCCGTCAGCTTCTCACGAAGCCCACGAGAGAAGTACGTGCCGACGAGAGGGAGCGCGTCGTACGTTGCCGCAATCCGCCCTCCGTCACTGAAATACCCACTAGCCTGCCAAGATTCAGCTACTCGATTTTCACCGCCCACGTTTACCGCACCGATTGTGTGTTGCGCAGGTGGCGGATGGCGCGACGCGTTTCGCTAAGCAATTTCTGCTGACTGTCGAAATACTGCTGCACCTGCAGGATATGGGACGCTCGAAGCGTGCTCATTTGAGGCACAATTCGATCGGCGAACGCCGCATCAAGTGCCCTGAGCAGGTCACCCTCCTGGACATTGGGGATCGCAGCCATGGTCAGCAATACGGCCTTCCAAAGGTCGACTGCTTGGGCGCTGCCAATCGGCCAAGAAAGATCCTGTCCCTCGCCCCCATTCTGCTCGCCGTACCGCAGCCATTGGAAAATGCAGACGATCGTTTCCTGAATTGAGGAGATAGCACCCTTCACCTGCCCCTCGGGCGCACCGTTAATCACCTCGGGATACTGCTTGCCCAGCCACGAAGCGGCTTGCCGTCGACAGAGATCGATCTCTTCCTCAACCTGTCCCTTCTCAGGAACACCAACATAAACAAACTGGAAGCGCCGAGTCAGTCCTTGCGAGATAGAATTCACGAACGACGTGTCTACGTCGTTCATGGTTCCAATGATGCGAAACCGTCCTGGAATCCAGAGAAGACGTCGCGCCGGCTCCTGCTCAAACCAAAGATCGATGGGCGTCGACCGCAGATGGGCGCCGTCGGTAGACGAGAGCACGGTGTACAAGCCGCCGACAGCGCGGTCGATATCTGACCGGTTCAACTCATCGATGATCAGCCAGCGGGCCGTCGTCATCGAATCGCTTGATGTTCCAGCTTCCTCAGCTTCTCGCATCTTCTTCGCGCACGCTAGTGCCGCCGTGGGCACGACGCCCAGCACGGGCTCGAGGGATCCGTCATTCGTCGGGCGCAGTCCGCCTATTACTTCGTATGTAGTCCAGTCAGCAGTGGCCGTCGTAATCAACGTATCTGCCGAAAAAGCTTCGGCGAGAAGACGTGCCAGCGTGGTTTTGCCAGTTCCAGGCGGGCCTTGAAGCACAAGGTTGCCCGACAGCAGGGCGACAACGCACCGCTCGATCAGGGAATCTTCGGCCGGCAGAATCAGATCGCGCTCGTCGGCGAGCGACTTCACAACCTCAACCATCGCTCGAATATCAGCTCCAGCAAACGATCGAGTTGAGTAATCTCGCGTCCACTCGTAGCCTTCGGTGAAGGTCAAATCGACTTCTGCCGGGTTGATTACAACCGTTTCCTTGGGCGGAACTGGAGGAGGGAGAAGGAGTCCGAACTCCTGTTTACCGGAGCCCTTCTGGAGGGGAACTGTGACCTCCAAGGGCATGTCGCTAAAGAGCTCAGCCATCTCCTCAAGAGAGAGGTTGAACTCAGTTCGAAACTCCTCAACGAGGTGCGATACCGCTACCACGCCACCCTCGGGGAAATCTGCCCGATCGCGAAGGAACCAGACCACGGAATCCGCCAGAGGGAGCTTTTTCCCCTTCAGCTGTCGAACGAGAATCTCTGCCCATTCAGCACCCGTGCCCGGCTTTAGCGTGATATGAACAGCAGGCCCATCCTTGCTAATATCAAGGACCGCCAGCAACTTCTTGTTGGGACGCTCCAGCTGCGTTTTGAGGCTGCCGACCGGCCAACCGCCGTTTGATGCGTCCTTTTTCCAGCCGCCGCTAAGCGGTTCGTACCATCTGTGCGGCTCTCTACCAATCACACCGAAAAGGTCGTCGCAGGCCTCCCCCACGGTCTGGTTGCTGATGGTCAACGCCTTCTCGTGCTCGAGGCCCATGCGCTTCAAGACCAACATCTTGGCTACATCCGAGCCAGCCCTGGAAGTGCCCACCGATGACAAGGCATCGGCAGCCTGGATCACACGCTCGGCTGAGATCTGCGCCACACAAACTCCTGATCTGATCCGGTTCCATCAGCGGGGAGCAAGCTCGCTTGCTTCCAAAGCGATCATCGAAGCACAGATGACGATGGCTTGGGAGCATTCGGCTGACAGCCGACAGGCTCAGCAAGTGGCTCGCCGAGGCCGGGCAGCTGGGACTTGGCACGTGCACGGAGCGGATGGTGACGGATCAGCCGAGGTGGGGGTAGGTGCCGGCGAGGTAGTCGCCAATCTGCTGGCGCATGCTGACGTGGATGTCGTACTGGTCGAGGTCCGAGGGTTGGATGAAGCGGACCCCATCGGCCTCGTCGTTGATTGTGGGCGTGCCGCCCACCGGTCGGCCGATGTAGGTGTTCTCGTACTGCTGGCGGATCTCGCCGTCGGTGTAGGCGACGATGTGGTTCGGGTTGGTGTAGACGCCGAGAAAGCCGGTGATCTCGGCGACGATGCCGGTCTCCTCCAGGCATTCGCGGACCGCGCACTGGGCTGCGGTCTCACAGATGTCCTGGACGCCACCGGGCAAGGCCCACTGGCCAGTGTCGCGGCGGCGCTGGAGCAGGATGGCGCCGCTGTCGTCGACAACGAGTAGGTTGCTCGCGGGGATGAGGGTGTTCGCCGTCGGCGCGGTGGGGTCGTTGTAGTACTCAGTCCTGCCCATGTGCGGCGGTCTCCTCCTAGTCGGGAGTCCAGGGCCACGCGGCGGCCCAGACGGCTTCCAAGCCTTGCGTGTGGTCATCGGACACGGATGTGGTCAGGACCCAGTTTCAGGTGGCTTTCCGTGCTCCAGATAGGCGGTTAGGCCATTCATTCGGGCGTGGATGCCAGCCTCGATTCGGCGCGCGAGGCGGGGGATCGTGAGTTCAGGCACCTGTTCGACGCGGTGGAAATCGTAGCCACGGAGCTCGTCCGCTTGCAGTGCGATCTGCTGGCGCTGGTCCGGGCTCAAGTGGCCACCGTCGAAGAGGTAGAGAACCTTGTCCCCCTCCCCCGGGTTTGGTGCCCAGTCCACGACGAGGAGGCGGCCGATGCTCGGTGCGATGCCGAGTTCCTCCTGGACCTCACGCACACAAGCTTGTCGGGGCGACTCCCCCTCTTCGACGTAGCCCCCTGGGATGTCTCGGTAATCCTTGTAGGACGGCTCGACGAGGAGGACTCGATCTTCTTCGCCGAAGAAGAGAGCGCCGGCTGCCATGCGGGGGCGGGCCATCTTCGCTTCGTGCTCGTTCTCGCTCACGGTTCGGACTCTAGCTGCCCGCGACGATGCCCAGTCTGCGGGCCAGGTCTGCGACGGGATGGGCAGGCCGGCCCCTGGTGCCGCGTATCCAGCCGATGACCAGTTCTCGGCTCAGGTAGTGGTGGCGGACCTGCTCGGGGGCCGCCTGTTCCGCTTCCAGCAGGACGGCCAGGGCTTCGTCAGTGCGGTTCCAGGAGCTCAGTGCCCTGGCGACTTCGAGGCTGTGCCGTACGCGCCGCTCCACGGGCAGGCCGGTCGTGTCGATTCGTGAGCCCAGGTCCGCGGCGATCTGGATGTCGCCGAGTTCGCCGGCGGTGGCCACGCAGTGGATCGCCACGTTGGTCGGGCCGAAGGCCGTCCACATGTGATTGGCGTCGGCGCCGAGTCGTTGCGCCGCCTCGTTTGCCTCGCGGAGGAATGCCTGCGTGGTCGCCCGGTCTTCTGCACGTGCGGCGGCCATCGCGCCTGTGAGGAACAGCGTGCCGTACACCGAGAGGTACTCATCGTTGGCGTTGCCGAGCTCGGGCTGCATGACAGCTGCCGCGTCGTTCACCAGCTGGACCGCGGCTGTGAAGCGTCCGGTGGCCAGGAGGCAGTGCGTGACCGCTCGGAAGAGCGATCCCGTGACTTCACTGCGGCCACTGTGCTGCGCTGCTGCCAGACCGCGGTCCGCGGCGATCCACGCCAGCTCGGACTCTCCGACCTTGCCCAGCACCATGGCCGCCCCGTGGTAGGCGAGAGCGAGCAGGGCGTGTGCTTCCTCCGCCTCGTGCCCCCTGTAGGCGCGGGACGCGACGAGGGCATCGGCCAGTACGAGGGGGAGACGTCGGGTGGCGAAGCCGTACCGAGACGCCTGGTAGGCATCGAGCACGTCGCCCACGTCGCCGCGGAGGTCCTGTACGGCGGGTGGTTCCTCGTCGCTGGCCGCTCCAAGTAAAGGGGCGAGCTGCTTGTAGTCCATGAGCGTTTCCCGCAGCGCGGGAACCGTGCGGTGGCCGCTGTCGGCTGACCACTCCATGAGAGCCGGCTCGGCGAGCAGGTCTCCGAGGGAGACGTCGAGGGCGTCGGCGAGTGAGGTGATCACCGAGAGGCGATCGAGCTCGATCCGGTTGTTCTCCGCTTTGCTCAGCCAGTCCGTGGTGCGGCCGACAAGGCCGGCCAGTACCTCTTGGGAGAGGCCGCGCCGGCGCCGGTACCAGGCGACGCGCTCGCCGATGGTCAGGTTCTCTGTCATACCTCGCATGTCCTGATCATCACCTCGTGGCCGAAGTGAACCCCGGAAGGTTTTTCCGGGGTGTCACCGGGCGCCCTGGCTACTGTCGCAGCAGACCGAGAACACTGCTGGGAGATGCGAACAACTCGTTCTGCATCGACTGGCTTTGGCTAATGATGCTCGTCCGTTCCGCCTGTCTTCTTCAGGCAGAGAGATCGGAGATGGCCCAGCCATGACGCCCGCACCGCGAGATCCCGAAGGAGCCGTCCAAGCCGTATCGCAGCGCCCCGTGACCGTCGAAGCCGCAGCCGGCTGGAGTTCGCTGCCGGAGTGGCTCACGGTCCGCGCGCTGGTAATCGACACTGGCACCGGCCGCCGGGGTGAGGTGCAGCCGTGGCCCTACTACTCCGAGAGGCCACCTACCAGTGCCTGGCTACGGCCGGAGGGCGGCGGGAAGGAGTGGATGGCGCCGATCGACGGCCTCAGGCCGGCCCACGGCGATCCGGCCGCGTGAAGCCTCAGCAGCTGTGGCAGCGGTTCGAGTGGGGGAGCGGGAGCTGCTTCCGCTGCGAACGGCTTGAAGTCGAGGTGACCGTCATCGGCTCCATCGTCGTGGGCGACGTCGAGGTCGAGATCCACGCGTGCAGGAAGTGTGTTTTCCGCCTGGAACAGCTGCACTGGGTCTTCGTCGGACGACAGTCTCGGCCACTTGGCCGATAACCCTTCTATCTGTCAACTAACTTGCACAGAAGGGGCTTTCGCCGCCGGTAACCTCAGGCGGACGAGGCGCTGAGCGCCCGTCATATGGCTTGCCTGAAAGCTGAAAGGGAATCGATGGCCCAGGATCAGGAAAACACCGTGGAGCGCACGCTCGTCCTCCTCAAGCCCGACGCTCTGGTCCGCGGCTTCGGCGGGAAGATCATCGCCCGCTTCGAGGACGCGGCTCTGAAGATCGTCGGCGTCAAGATGAAGCAAATGGACGCCGAGTTCACCCGGCGCCACTACTTCGACCTGGAGGAGCGGCTCGGCCCGGAGGTCTACAACCTCACCGCGACCTTCATGCAGCAGGGTCCGGTCATCGCGCTCGTCCTGGAGGGCTTCGACGCCGTCGCGACGGTCCGAAAGATCGTCGGCAGCACGTACCCAAACGACGCCCCCGCCGGAACGATCCGTGGCGACTTCTCGCACTACAGCCGCGGCGCCAGCGCCGCCTCCGGGAAGGCCGTGGCGAACCTCGTGCACGCCTCGGGCAACAAGGAGGAGGCCAACATGGAGGTGGACCTCTGGTTCGACAAGGACGAGCTCCACAACTACCGCACCCTCGCGGAGATCTTCACGTACTGAGCCCGGACCGATGTCACCTATCGGCTGTCGACGCGTTGAACACCACCAGGCACCACCGTAGGAGAGAAGACATCATGAGCAACCCGACCCGCGTCGCCTCCGTAGCCGAGCTGGAGAACGTCTTTCAGCAGGAGCTGGCCACCGACCTCTGGGCCGCGGCGGAGACCGCCTTCGCTCTCGCCACCCGCAGCCGTGACATCGGCGACTGGGCCAAGTCCCGTGAGTGGGCCAAGCAGTGCCTGACCCTGCTGGCCGGCTTCCCGGACGAGACCGAGGGCGACGTCGCCACCAAGCGGGTGTCTGTCGGCGGGGTCCCGCTGCCGAACTACCTGCACGAGGGCGTCGTACGCGACCGCTTCGGCGACCTCGACTGACGTACAACCACGGCGGCGGTGCGGCACGCGGCCGCGGACCGCACCCCGCCGTTCGCTGATCAACCACACATCGCATCCAACCGAGCCACCCCCATGCGTGGCCTGGCTCGGGCGGATCACCCATGCCCGATTCCGGAAGGGAGCCCCTGTGGCCATCGAGATCGAGATGCGCGCCCGGTTCGACAAGGACGCCTACGACCAGCTCCTCGACCGCCTCACTGCGGAGGCCGAAGACGTCGGCTGCGACGACAAGAACATCTTCTTCTACGTGCTCCCGGACCAGCTGCTGAAGGTCACCGACAACGTGGCCGCCGGCTCGGCGAAGGTCACGCTCAAGGCCAGCAAGATCGGCCAGGGCTCCGCCTTCCCCGAGACGGAGATCGCCATCGGGCGCGAGGACGTGCCTGCCGCGGTACGGATCTTCAACGCCCTCGGCTTCGAGGGCACCATGCACCAGGCGTTCAACCAGCGGCACAACTTCCGCTTCCGCGGCGTCGAGATCGCCGTGAAGTGGAGCGAGGCCTGGGGCCACCACGCCGAGTTCGAGGTGCTCCTGGACGAGTCCGCGGGGACCACGGCACAGGAGGAGGCCGCCGCCCGCATCCGCAACGTCGCCGACGAGCTCGGCATCCGCCTGATGACCGAGGAGGAGCTCGCCGACTTCACGGCCGCCTTCGAGGCCGCCGAGCAGGAGCGCAAGGAGAAGGACGCGGCCACCGTCGCCGCGCCCGCCAGCTAGGCATTCGCTGTCGTAGACCACCACGAGGAGGTGGGTCCGATGAGCACGACCTCGCCGGCCGACAGTCTGGTCGAGCTGGCTGCACGCAAGCAGCTCCCGCATCACCAGTACACCGATCCCGCCACCGTACGCTGGATCACCGCCAATCGGCCGGACTTCCCCGACGGCCCGCCTCCTCCCACCCTCCGGCCGAGCTCGCAGGAGATCGTGACCCGCGCGGCCATCCCCCGCGACTGGCTCGCCGAGCCCAAGTGCCATGACTCCCTCCACGGAGTCCGGCACGCCATGCGCACCGCCGCCCTGGCGGCGCTCCTGGCCGAGGCCACAGGGCTCAGCGGCAACGACACCGCCACCCTCATCCTGGCCGCGGCGGTCCACGACTGCCGCCGCCTCCACGACAAGGACGACCGCGGCCACGGCGCCCGGGGAGCCATCTGGCTCACGGACAACGCCGACACCGTCTGGAGTCACCTCGGACTCACCCCGACACCCAGCCGCATCGCCGCCGCCGGCACAGCCGTCCGCCTCCACGACGTGCCGTACGAGCATTTCTCCCCGGACGACCGCACCGACCACAGCCACGCCGAGACGATCAGCGACCTGCTGAAGGCCGCCGACGCTCTGGACCGCTACCGGTTGCCCAAGCTCACCTGGTGGCCTGACCCCGCCCAGATCCACTGCGAGGCATTCGACGACTTACGCGCCACAGCCTTCGAGCTCGTCATCCGCTCCGAGTCGGCGTGGCTGGCGGGGGCGAGTAGCGCGGACGCCGTGTTCACCGGGCTGGCACAACTGGAGCTGATCAGCTGATGGACTTCATCGACGCCTACGAACAGTGGGCCGACGCCCACGCGTTCTTCGACACCACGCTCATCCCGAGCCCCGCCGACGTCCAGGATTCGCTCGCGAGCCAGACCGCGGCGTGGGAGGACCGCTTGGTCGACACCCCCAACGGCCGACTGCTTCGGGACAACGCGCTCTTCCGCGCGCTGAGCGGGGACGGCAAGCTCCACCTCCTCCACGTCACGCACGCCCTGGAGCAGATCAGCGAGCACGGCACGCTCTACCCCTCCGGTGGCTGCCTGGTCGGCAGCGTCTACTGCGCGCCCCTCACAGCGACCGAGCGCGGCTTCCGCATGCACAACCTCGGCGAGTACATCCTGACCAAGGAAGCCCCTGCCTTCGCCGCCAAGGCCAACGCCAACGCCTCGGGGCGAACGCCCACGCCGCTGATCTTCGAAGTGACTCTCCCGTCGCAGGCGTACCGGGGGCTGGCCGGCGTGGACTACCTCCGCCTCGGCTCGATCCACCTCCAGATCTACATCCGCCTGGAGTACCTGCTCTCCAAGACTGAACGCCACCAGCTGCGCGAGACCATCGTCAGCCGGATCAAGAACTCCACAGCCTTCCTCGCCCTGGCGGCTGCCGTCGCCTACCAGGGCGCGGCCGTCCAGTCCGACAGGTTTCTGCGGCTGCTGGACGAGACGATCCCCCGCCTGCCGATCCTCGGCTATGTGTACTTCGAGGCTCTGGCCGAGTACCTGATGCTGCACTCCGCCATCCCTGGTACGCGTGAGCGGGCCGAGCGCGGCGAGTTCGACAACTGGCTCTACAAGGAGATGTTGTTCGCGTCCTTCCCGGATATGGCGGGCAAGTTCGACCTGGCCAAGTTCCGGCCGTCGCCCGCTGACCTGGCCGCGCTCCTCGCGCGGATCGACCCGGGCCTCGACGTGCGCCACGCCCGTAGCTACCTGACCGAGCGGATCAGCTACCTGGTCGCGGTCCGCCTCTTCACGCCCGGGCAGGTACCCGAGGCCTGGCACCGCACCCGCTGGGAGTTCGACAGCCTCTCCACCCAGCTCGGGCCACTCCTCGGCCACCTCATCCACCGGGAGCTGCGCACCTTCGGCCGGTACCCGGACTTCTACTTCTACTTCGACCAGCACAAGGCGCTACAGGCGTGGAACTACTGGAACCACATGGACATCATCACGCCCTTCAACGGGACCATTCCGAAGGGCGAGATCGGCATTAACCCCGCGTACCCGGACCTGGCGTACCGGGTCTGGCGAGCTGAGCAGGACGACAGCGGCCGCCTCCAGCCCGCCGAGGAGCTCAACCTGACCATCGCCCCGCGCCTGGTCGACATCAAGTACACGCTCATGCGCAACAACCAGTGGACCGCCTCGGCCGCTGGCACCGCCTGATGCGAGAGGACACCGCTCCGATGAACGCCCACCGCACGAACGGCACCTCCATCGACCACCTCGGCGAGCAGATCACCACGCTCCTCGCCGACCCCGCGACCACACACGGCCTGGCCCGGACGCTCCGCGCCGCGGCCAAGGAGATCGAGCTCAGCCGGTACCACAGGGTCAGCCAGAGGGCCTTCCCCAGCGGCCGGATCGACGCGGCCCCCAAGAACATCCAGGTCGGCGGCGGCGCCCACCGCATCGACGGCTTCTTCAACATCGACGCCGTACCGCCGGCCGACCTGCTGTGGGACGTCCGCGAAGGGCTGCCGCTCCAGGACAGCACGGTGGAGGTGCTGTTCTCCGAGCACTTCCTCGAGCACATCGACTACCCGATCTCCGCCAAGCAGTACGCCCGCGAGGCCCACCGCGTCCTCGCCTCCGGTGGCCGGCTCATCACCGGCGTCCCGGACGCATCGTTCGTCCTCAGCCGGTACCCCACCGGTCCCGAGCAGGCCGAGGAGATGATCGACCGCTGGTACGCCAAGCGGACCTGCCGCGAGGACATCAACACCTACCTCGACCTGATCAACTACGTCTTCCGCGACCAGGACGACGACCCCACGTACACCCCGCACCTCTGGGCCTACGACCTCGACAAGCTCTGCCAGCTGTTAATGGAGGCAGGATTCAAGACCGTCGAGCCGTGGCCGTTCGACGCCGCCATGGCCAACCCGAAGCGCGAATGGGCCAGCGTCTACGTCGTCGCGACCAGGTGACCTGCGTCTCGGCCAGTCCAGGCCACCTGGTCACCAACGGTGCGGAAACGGGCAGAGGAGAAAACGTTCCATGGCCCCAGGTGTGGGGGCTATGCGGCGAAGGTTTCCTGGCGTGCCTGGAGCGCCCGGTAGGGGGCGAGGGCGCGGCGAGCCTCGGCGGGGATCGGGCTGCCCGTGGCCGCCAGTCGTGCCGCGACTGCCGCGGCCGGTTGCCTGCCGGTCAGCTGGCGCTGCTCGACTGGCGGGGTGAGGCCGGCAGCAACGGCTTGGCGGCCGGCCCGGATCTCGGCCAAGTAGGCGACCGTGTCATCGGGGTCGGCTTCCGGGACTGGGTCGACGTGTCGCTGGAGAAGCTCGGCGCGGCGGGGGGCCCAGGACCTGAGGATGTCGGTCGGTTCAATGGACCGGTACTGCGCGGTGCGGTCGCTCCCTTGCTGCTCGTAGAAGCGGTCCACGGCGTGGGCCGCGTCCCAACGGACCGATTCCAGGACAGCAGGGACGCTGTCAAGCGCATCGCCCCACGGCCGGATGAGCTCAGCAGCCTGTTGATGCGTGGACATCAGGCGGCGCAGGCGGCTGTCGAACGTGCCGGCGTGGTTGAGCAGCGCGGCCACTTCTTGCAGATTCATTCAGACACCTCCGTCCTGGGTGAGAAGGGCCAGTCCGCCCATGAGGGCGGCGGTGTGACCGCTGGGAGTCGATCGGGGGGTGAGTGGGACGACGTTCGTGGTCAGGCTTGGAGGGAAGGTGCGCTGGTCCAGATCAGCCCATGCCTGAAGCCAGTAGCGGGCGGACTTGGGAGCGTCTCCGGGGGCAGTGCGGCGGGCGACGACCTCGACCAGGGTGTGTGTGCCGTGGTGCTTGATGAGGTCTTCGAGGTTGTGCTGCTCGCTGGGACTGAGGTTCCAGTGGATCGTCAGGCCCTCCGCTTGCATTGCGAGCGCGAGTTGGAGGACGGGTTCGCTTCGCACGGAACGGGGAGAGGTCACGCGCGGCTGCTGTTCTTTGTGTTGCTTCTGGTTACCTGCGTTCTGGGGGCCTGTGACCGGCCCCCTGGGGACCTGTGACAGGTCCCCCACCGGGCCTGTAGCCGACCCCCTCCGGGCCTCCTGCCGACCCGGGCCGGTGAGCGGCCCCTGATTCTGAGAGGCCCCCCGATTCTGGCCACGGACGTGGTCCACCGCGAGCGGCAACTGGTAGACGGTCTCGCCGCGCGGCCCCTTGTCGCCCTCCTTGATGGCGAGCTCCCCCATCTCGATCAGGTTGTCGATGGCTGCCCTCAAGCCCGAGCGGGTGGCATTCGTGCGCTGCAAGAGCATGGTCGTCCCGGCGTAAGCGGTGCACTTTGCGTCCACACACTTGTCGGCGATGGCCAACAGCACCATGCGGCCGAGGCCCCGGGATGAAGAGTGGCTCCAGACCCAGTCCATAGCGTCGAGCGTCATCGGACGCTCCGACGGCAGGAGAGGCGGCCGGGTGAGCAAGCGTGAGTACGCTTCGTCATGCAGGTCTCCTGTACGGCGGTGCGGGGCGTGATGGTCAGTCCTCCCTCGTGCCGCCGTCTGGTCTATGCAGCGGTTGCTGCGGTGGCCGTGTCCGGCTGGATGCCGAGGACTTCAAGAAGTTCGGCGGTGAGTACGCGCTGCGCCCTACCGAGACGCAGGGTGGCAACCGGTAGCTCGCCTCGCTTGGCGAGGTCGTAGGTCGTGCTGCGCTTGAGCCCGAAGGCTCGACCCGCCGTCTCGAGGTCGATCACCGGTGGTAGCGCCAGCAGTTCGTCGCGGGTGAGGGCCGAACCGCTCACCGGCTGCCCTCCACGGCGACCTGGGCCGTCAGATCGCCCAGCACCTGCGCGTACCTGAGGGCCGGCTCGCCCCGTGGCGCGCGTTTGCCCTGCTCCCACCGCCAAACCGTGGAGGGATCGACCTCGCAGAGGGCTGCGATCTCGGCTAGGGACAACCGCGCTGCCAGCCGAGTACGGCGCGCTGCACCCGATATCGCCTCTTCCCTGACACGGGAAATACTCAGAACGTCGGCATTGATCATGGCCCGAACGTAGCCCATGTTTTTCCGAATTCAAAACTCCGGTCATTGAGCAAAGGCCGCGGTGGTGGGCGAAGAATACTGTAGTGAAGCGCACGGTTCGCGAGGCCGAAAATCGGCACTCCCAGGGCACCCCCACGAGCGGCACTCCCGACCACGTACGTAGCGAGTGCGGTGCGACTTGACCTTGCCGGGTCGTTGCCTATGATCAGCCAGTGATCGCACTTCCAGCAGGTCAGAGCCATGTCTATCGACCTCAAGGCCGCCGCGGCGCGATGCACATTCCAGGTATCCACCCCTCCGATATTGAATTCAGTGAATCTCGACAGATAAGGAAAGATAGGGAAAGGTGAGGGCATTCAGGGTCAGTTAGGGGTAGCTTCGACCACACCCTTACGTCGGTCAATTTCTCAGAACAGCCAGCAAGGAGACAGTGCATGAAGGGCTCGACGTACCGTCGCTGCCATTGCAGGGATGCCGAGACGGGGAAGCCGCTCGGCAGTAAATGCCCGAAGCTGAAGCAGCGGCGGCACGGTAGCTACTCGGTGCGGCAGGAGCTGCCGCCGCACGAGGACGGCCGGCGGCGGTCGTTCAGCCGGGGTGGCTACGAGACGAAGGTCGCGGCGCAGGCCGACCTCGACCGGATACGGGCTCTGCTGGCGCTGCCGGACGCGGACGACGACGAGGAGGGGCGGCGGCACATCGCCGAGTTGCTGGAGCTCGTCGCGGACGAGAAGGGGCCGATCCCGGACCTCGAGGAGACTCGGCGGCGGTTCGTGACCGGGCAGAAGCTCACGTCCCGTCTGACAGTGGGCGACTGGCTGGACATGTGGCTGGCGGGCAAGAAGACGCGCAGGACCACGACCAGCGGGTACAGCTCCCACGTTCGTGTGCACCTCAAGCCCCGCATAGGGCAGGTACGGCTCGACCGGCTGAACGTCGGGCACCTACAGGAGATGTTCGGCGCAATCGCGGACGAGAACGAAGCGATCGCCGCCGAGAACCAGGCCCGGCGCGAGCAGGCGGCCCGGTGTGAGTGGGGGAAGGGGAGTCGGCCGCCAGCGGCGGAGCGGGCGCGGCTGGATGCGGAGAAGGCCAAGCTGGCCGCCATGCCTGCCTATCGGAAGATCACCGGGCCTGCGACCCAGCAGAGCATCCGCAGGACGCTCAGGGCCGCCCTGAACGCCGCGATCGCCCAGCAGCTGCTGACGTTCAACCCGGCCGCGCACGTCGAGCTGGCGTCCGGAAAGCGGCCCAAGGCTCAGCTGTGGACCGAGGAGCGGGTGCAGCGGTGGCGCGAGACCGGGGTGAAGCCCAGTCCTGTGATGGTGTGGACGCCGGCTCAGGTCGGGACCTTCCTCGATGCGGCGGAGGGCGACCGGCTGTATGCCTTCTTCCATCTGATCGCGTTCCGCGGGCTGCGACGCGGTGAGGGTGTCGGGCAGGAGTGGACCGACGTGGATCTGGAGGCGGGGCTGCTGACGCCGGCCAAGGAGATCGTCGTGGACAACTGGGAGGCGTACGAGTCCGCGCCGAAGACCGACGGCAGTGCGGGGATCATCGCCCTCGACAGTGGCACCGTGGAGGCGCTCAGGGCGCACCGGGCTCGGCAGAACCGGGAACGGCTGAGGTTCGGGGCGGCGTGGCGGGACACCGGGAAGGTGTTCACGCAGGAGGACGGGTCCTGGCTGCATCCGGAGACTGTGTCCGAGACCTTCCGGCGGATCCTGGCGACGACCGATCTGCCACCGATCAGTCTCCGGGACCTGCGGCACGTGGCAGCGACCCTGACGCACGCCGGCGGCGGCGACCTCCACACGATCAAGGAGACCTTGCGGCACTCCACGATCACGCTCACCTCGGACACGTACACGAGTCTGCTGCCCGAGGTGGACAGGGCCGCGGCCGAGGGAGCCGCCCGAGTCGTCCCGCGCGCTCGGCAGGCAATGGGCTCGGATACCGCCGCTCACGCATCGCTCACGCACGAGGGGGCAAACGACAAGATGCCCCGACCCGGCAAGACCGGGCGGGGCACCAAGTTGGCAGGTCAGAACGTTTCTGCTGACCAAGCCTGCGGTGGGGCGGGTGGGACTCGAACCCACGGCCGACGGATTATGAGTCCGCTGCTCTAACCGGCTGAGCTACCGCCCCCACACGGCGTGGCGCGTACACATGTACGCGCCGTCTGCCGCAGCATAGCCGGTCATACGATCTCCCGCCTCGGATGCCCGGCAACACATGACCATGAGGACTGCCCTGCCGTCCGGACGGTTCCCGAACGTGCCGCATGCCACACGAAGAGGGGCGGAGCGGCCGTCGTAGGCACGAAAAAGAGGGCCTCCGGAGAGGCCCTCTTCTCTTCCTGCTCCCCCGACTGGACTCGAACCAGTAACCCTCCGGTTAACAGCCGAATGCTCTGCCAATTGAGCTACAGGGGACCGCGCTCCCCCGACTGGACTCGAACCAGTAACCTGCCGGTTAACAGCCGGCTGCTCTGCCAATTGAGCTACAGGGGATTGCTGTGCTTGCACCGAATGCACCTCCCGCCGGTCTTCCCGGGGGCGTGCGCCCGCTGCGAGACATACATTAGCGCAAGCAGGGGGGTGCTCCGCCAATCGGTATGCCCCGGGATGATCTGCGGGCACGACGGGTAGGCGGATCACACACCGAGACCGTTGCAGGAGAAGGGTGGCAGCCATGCGCTACCGGCTCACGTTCGTCGCCGGACTGGCCCTGGGTTACGTGTTCGGGACCCGGGCCGGGCGCGAGCGGTACGAGCAGATCAGGAAGTCCGCGCGGCGGATCTCCCAGAACCCGGCCGTGCGGAACACCGCGGAGTCGGCGGCCCAGACCGGGCGCGAGTTCGCGGACAAGGCCGTGCACACCGTCACCGAGAAGATGGGCGACAGGGTGAGCGGCCGGGTCCCGGAGTCGGTCGCCCAGCGGGTGCGCTCGCTGCGGGAGCGCACCCAGGGCGGCGAGGACGACTGGGGAACCAGCAACACCTGAGCGACGTCGCGGGAGCGGGCGCGGCGGAGGTGTCGGTGCGAGCCGGCTCCCCCGTCGCGGGTCTCGCCCCCGCCCCCCTCGTCGCGGGTTTCCCGGCTGCCGCATTCCGCCTCGGCGGGGTGCGGCAGAATCATGTGCATGGGCATAGTCGCGGGGTTGGACAGTTCCTCCGGTTTCACACACGTCGTGGTCTGCGACACGGACACGGGCGCCGTACTGCGTGAGGGGTACGCCCCCCATCCGATCGAGGAGAGGGCCACCGAGGCCGATCCGCAGGTGTGGCTGCTGTCGCTGGGCGAGGCCGCCGCGGACGGGCTGCTGGACGACGTGGCCGCCATCGGGGTGTCGGCGCAGCAGCACGGTCTCGTACCGCTGGACGTGAACGGGCAGCCGGTGCGGCCCGCGCTGCTCGGCAACGACAAGCGGGCGCAGGTCGCCGCGGCGGACCTGGTGGAGGGGTACGGGGGCCGGCAGGCGTGGGCCCAGGCGGTGGGGTCGGTTCCGACGTCGCCGCAGCCGCTGGCGAAGCTGGCGTGGATGGCCCGGCACGAACCGGAGAACGCCGCCAGGACCGCCGGTGTGATGCAGCCGCACGACTGGCTGGTGTGGCAGTTGCTGGGCCGGCCGGCCCGCAGGACCACGGACCGGGGGGCCGCTTCGGGGACGGGTTACTGGTCGGCGGCCACCGGCTCGTACCGCCCCGACCTGGTCGAGCTGGCGCTCGGGCACCAGGTGGCGCTGCCGGAGGTGCTCGGGCCCAGTGAGGCGGCGGGCACGACGCCGGAGGGGCTGCTCATCTCGGCGGGCACCGGGGAGACGATGGCCGCGGCCTTCGGGCTCGGGGTGGCCGTCGGGGACGCCGTGGTCTCGCTGGGGGCCTCCGGTTCCGTGATGGCGGTGCACCACGAGGCGCTCGTCGACTCCAGCGGGACGATCACGTCCTTCGCCGACGCGACGGGCATGCACCTGCCGGTCGTGCACACCTCCAACGCGGTACGGGCGCTGCGCGGGACGGCGGAGATGCTGGGCGTGGAGGGCGGCGGGCTGGAGGAGCTGTCCGCGCTGGCGTTGAAGTCGACGCCCGGGGCGTCGGGCCTGGTGCTCCTGCCGTATCTGGAGGGCGAGCGGACGCCGTGGCTGCCGCACACGGCCGGGACCCTGTTCGGGCTGCGGCGGGAGTCGATGAAACCGGAGCACGTGGCGCGGGCCTCCTTCGAGGGGATGCTGTGCTCGCTGGCCGACGCGATGGACGTGCTGCGGGGGCGGGGCGTGCAGGTGCGGCGGGTGTTCCTGCTGGGGGCCGCGGCGGAGCTGCCCGCGGTGCAGGCGATGGCACCGATGATCTTCGGTACGCAGGTGGTGGTGCCGGCTCCGGCGCAGTACGCGGCGCTGGGCGCGGCCCGGCAGGCGGCGTGGGCGCTGGGGGTCGCGCAGGGGACGCTGTCGCCGGACGAGCCGCCGGCCTGGCGGGGTGCGGTGGCGCAGGTGCTGGAGCCGGGGGACGAGGTCGCCGTGGGCGCCGCCGTCCGCCAGCAGTTCAAGGCGGCCCGCGACCAGGTCCACCCGGGGGCCTTCGAGACCGGGGCCGAATAGCGGCAGGGGCGCGCCCCGGGCGGCGGGATGCTTGACCGGGGTTTGGGGTAAACCCGTGGGCGGGCCGGGGGCGGGTGGCGCAGGATGGGGGGCGATCCCTCCGCCCCCTCGCCGTCCGACGAAAGACCGCGCGTGCTTCTGAAGCTTCTGCGGGCCCACCTCGGCCCGTACCGGAAACCGATAGCCCTGCTGGTGCTGCTGCAGCTCTTGCAGACCAGCGCTGCCCTCTACCTCCCCACCCTCAACGCCGACATCATCGACAAGGGCGTCGTGAAGGGGGACACGGGTTACATCCTCCAGTTCGGCGCCTTCATGATCGCGGTGAGCGTCGTGCAGGTCGTCTGCAACATCGGTGCGGTCTTCTACGGGGCCCGTACCGCCGCCGCCCTCGGCCGGGACATCCGGGCCGCCGTGTTCGGGAAGGTGCAGAGCTTCTCGGCGCGGGAGGTCGGGCAGTTCGGGGCTCCGTCCCTGATCACCCGCACGACGAACGACGTCCAGCAGGTGCAGATGCTGGTCCTGATGAGCTTCACGCTGGTGGTGGCCGCCCCCATCATGTGCGTCGGCGGCATCGTCATGGCGCTCGGTCAGGACGTGCCGCTGTCGAGCGTGCTGCTCGCGGTGGTGCCGGTGCTGGGCGTCGCCGTCTCGCTGATCATCCGCAGGATGCGCCCGCTGTTCCGGTCCGTGCAGGAGAAGCTGGACACCGTGAACCGGGTGCTGCGCGAGCAGATCACCGGCAACCGCGTCATCCGGGCCTTCGTGAAGGACGACTTCGAGAAGGAGCGGTTCAAGCGGGCCAACGAGGACCTGACCGAGGTGTCGCTGGCCACCGGCAAGCTGATGGCGCTGATGTTCCCGATCGTGATGACGGTCGTGAACGTGTCGAGCGTGGCGGTGGTCTGGTTCGGTGCGCAGCGCATCGACAGCGGCGGGATGGAGATCGGCGCGCTGACCGCCTTCCTCGCCTACCTGATGCAGATCGTGATGTCCGTGATGATGGCCACCTTCATGTTCATGATGGTGCCGCGCGCGGAGGTCTGCGCCGAGCGCATCGAGGAAGTGCTGGGGACGGACAGCAGTGTGGTGCCGCCGCTCGCGCCGGTCGTGGAGCTGAGCAGGCACGGCGAACTGGAGCTGCGGGGCGTCGGGTTCAGCTATCCGGGCGCGGAGGAATCCGTACTCGAGAACATCTCCCTGCGGGCCAGGCCGGGCGAGACGACGGCGGTCATCGGCTCGACGGGCTCCGGCAAGTCGACGCTGCTGGGCCTGATCCCGCGGCTGTTCGACGCCACCGCCGGAGAGGTGCTGGTCGACGGCGTCGACGTACGCACCCTGGACCCGGTGCTGCTCGCGAAGACGGTGTCACTTGTTCCGCAGAAGCCGTACCTGTTCTCGGGGACGGTCGCGAGCAATCTGCGGTACGGAAATCCCGACGCCACGGACGAAGAACTGTGGGCGGCGCTGGAGACGGCGCAGGCCAAGGACTTCGTGCAGCGGCTGGACGACGGGTTGTACGCCCCCGTCTCGCAGGGCGGCACGAATGTGTCGGGCGGGCAGCGGCAGCGGCTTTCGATCGCCCGGACGCTCGTCCAGCGGCCGGAGATCTACCTCTTCGACGATTCCTTCTCCGCCCTGGACTACGCGACGGACGCGGCCCTGCGGGCAGCGCTGGCGCGGGAGACCGCGGAGGCGACGGTGATCATCGTGGCGCAGCGGGTGTCGACCATCCGGGACGCCGACCGGATCGTCGTGCTGGACGAGGGCCGGGTCGTGGGCGCCGGACGGCACCACGAGCTGATGGAGACCAACGAGACCTACCGGGAGATCGTGCTCTCCCAGCTGACGGAGGCCGAGGCGGCATGAGCGGGCCCGCTGGACGCATGATGGGACCCCCGGCCGAGAAGTCGATGGACTTCCGCGGGTCGGGGAAGCGGCTGTTGCGACAGTTGGCACCGGAGAAGGTCACCCTGTGGGTGCTGTTCGTGGCGCTGGTCTTCAGCGTGACGCTGTCGGTGATCGGACCGAAGATCCTCGGCTCGGCGACGGACCTGCTGTTCGCGGGAATCGTCGGCCGGACGATGGACGCGGGCCCGACCAAGGAAGAGGCCGTCGAGGGGCTGCGCGCGGCGGGTGACGGCCGGCTCGCGGACATGCTGTCGGGCGTCGACTTCACGCCGGGCCAGGGCATCGACTTCGGGGCGATCGGCACCGTGCTGCTGATCGTGCTGGCGGTGTACGTGGGCGCGGGGCTGCTGATGCTGGTCTCGACGCGGATGGTGAACCGGGCGGTCAACAGGACCGTGTACCGGATGCGTCAGGACGTCCAGGCGAAGCTGTCGCGCCTGCCGCTGTCGTACTTCGACCGCGCCAAGCGCGGTGAGGTGCTGTCGCGGACGACGAACGACATCGACAACATCGGCCAGACGATGCAGCAGACGATGGGCCAGCTCATCAACTCGGTGCTGACGGTGATCGGGGTCCTGGTCATCATGTTCTGGATCTCGCCGCTGCTGGCGCTGGTCGCGCTGATCACGGTGCCGCTGTCGGTGGTGGTGGCGGCGAAGGTCGGCAAGCGGTCGCAGCCGCAGTTCGTGCAGCAGTGGAAGACGACGGGCACGCTGAACGCGCACATCGAGGAGATGTACACCGGTCACTCGCTGGTGAAGGTCTTCGGCCGGCAGCACGAGTCGGCGGAGGGTTTCCGCGAGCAGAACGAGCAGCTCTACGAGGCGAGCTTCCGGGCGCAGTTCAACAGCGGGATCATGCAGCCGCTGATGATGTTCGTGTCGAACCTGAACTACGTGCTGGTGGCGGTGGTCGGCGGTCTGAAGGTCGCTTCGGGAACCCTGTCGATCGGTGATGTGCAGGCCTTCATCCAGTACTCGCGGCAGTTCTCGATGCCGCTGACGCAGGTGGCGTCGATGGCGAACCTGGTGCAGTCGGCGGTGGCCTCGGCGGAGCGCGTCTTCGAGCTGCTGGACGCGGAGGAGCAGGAGCCGGACGCGGTGGACGCGCCGGGGCTGCCGGTGACGGGTCCCGGCGCGTTGCGGGGCGCGGTGGAGCTGGAGAACGTCTCCTTCCGCTACGAGCCGGACAAGCCGCTGATCGAGGACCTGTCGCTGCGGGTCTCCCCCGGCCAGACGGTCGCGATCGTCGGGCCGACGGGCGCGGGCAAGACCACGCTGGTCAATCTGCTGATGCGTTTCTACGAGGTGACCGGTGGCCGGATCGCCGTCGACGGGGTGGACATCGCGAAGATGTCCCGGGAGGAGCTGAGGTCCGGGGTCGGAATGGTGCTCCAGGACACCTGGCTGTTCGGCGGGACGATCGCGGACAACATCGCGTACGGGGCGGCCGGGCCGGTGACGCGGGAGCAGGTCGAGGAGGCGGCGCGGGCGGCGCACGCGGACCGTTTCGTGCGGACGCTGCCGGACGGGTACGACACGGTGATCGACGACGAGGGGTCGGGGGTCAGCGCGGGCGAGAAGCAGCTCGTCACGATCGCGCGGGCGTTCCTGTCGGACCCGGTGATCCTGGTCCTCGACGAGGCGACGAGCTCGGTCGACACGCGGACCGAGGTGCTGATCCAGAAGGCGATGGCGCGGTTGGCGCACGGGCGGACGTCGTTCGTGATCGCGCACCGGCTGTCGACGATCCGGGACGCGGACGTGATCCTGGTGATGGAGAACGGGGCGATCGTGGAGCAGGGCAGCCATGCGGGTCTGCTGGAGGCGGGGGGTGCGTACGCGCGGCTGTACGCGGCGCAGTTCGCGAGGGCGGTGGTGGAGGTGGAGTAGGCCGCCGGTACGGGGGCGGGCCGGGGCCCGAGTGGACCGGGCGTCCGGCGCGGGCGCTGGGGCAGGGGCGGCACCCGGTGGACCGGAAGCGGGAGGGGCCGCCCCCTTGCCCGCCCTCCCCGGGGGGGGCGGCCCCGCCGCCCAAGGGGACGGGGGTCAGTCGAGGTAGCCGCGGAGTTGGTCGGCGAAGGCGTGGTCGCGGAGTTTGTTCAGGGTCTTGGACTCGATCTGGCGGATGCGTTCGCGGGTGACGCCGAAGATCCGGCCGATTTCTTCGAGCGTGCGGGGACGCCCGTCCGCGAGGCCGTAGCGGAGCTGGACCACCTTGCGCTCGCGTTCGCCGAGCGTGGAGAGGACGGCTTCCAGGTGCTCGCGCAGGAGGAGGAAGGCAGCGGACTCGACGGGGGACGCCGCGTCGCCGTCCTCGATCAGGTCGCCGAGGGCGACGTCGTCCTCCTCGCCGACCGGCGCGTGCAGGGAGACCGGCTCCTGGGCCAGGCGCAGCACCTCCCCCACCCGCTCCGGCGTCAGGTCGAGCTGGGCGGCGACCTCCTCGGCGGTGGGCTCGTACCCCCGCTCCTGGAGCAGGCGGCGCTGGACGCGCACGACGCGGTTGATGAGTTCGACGACGTGGACGGGGACCCGTATCGTCCGCGCCTGGTCGGCCAGGGCCCGGGACATGGCCTGGCGGATCCACCAGGTGGCGTACGTCGAGAACTTGTAGCCGCGTGCGTAGTCGAACTTCTCGACGGCCCGGATCAGGCCCAGGTTCCCCTCCTGGACCAGGTCGAGCATGGTCAGGCCGCGGCCGACGTAGCGTTTCGCCACCGAGACGACCAGGCGGAGGTTGGCCTCGATGAGGCGGCGCTTCGCCATCCGGCCCCGTACCACCAAGGTGTCCAGGTCCAGGGTGAGTTGGAAGTCCAGGTCGGTCGATCCGGCGAGCTTCTCCTCGGCGAACAGGCCCGCTTCCACGCTCCGGGCGAGTTCGACCTCGTCGGCCGCGGTGAGGAGGGGGATGCGGCCGATCTCGCGCAGGTACTGGCGGAAGAGGTCGGAGGAGGGGCCGGACGTGTCGGCGCGGGCGGGACGTTCGGGCACGTCGGGCCGTTCGAGGTCGGCCGGTTCCTCCGGTTCGCGCTCCGTGGGCGCGGCCCCGGCGGGCTCCGGGACCTCGGCGGTTTCCCCGGGCGTCCGCAAGGGGCGTTCGGCGCGGCTCTGCGCGGGTACGGCCGCGACCAGATCGGCCAGGGTCTGGGTCTGCACGGGGGCGACCTCCAGGGTGAACGCTGCCGGGGCGGAGCCGGGGGCACGGGCCACGCACGGGTACGGCCCCTCGTACGGCCGACGACTGCGGCCGCCCATCACGGGCCACAAGCACCGCACTCAGTGTGGGGTGCGACACACGGCCGCCGCGAGGGGCGTGCGGTGACTTTTTGAGTCCGGTCCGTGACCGAGTGGTGACCCGGGGGAGCTAGAGGGCTGCCGCGCCGTGGTTGCGCAGGGACTGGGCGTACTGCTGGAGGACCCACAGCTCGTTCTGCACGGCGGTGGGGTCGCCGTGGTGGCCGAGGCGGGCCAGCGAGCCCTGGACCTCCAGGATGCGGCGGTCGACGGCGCGCAGCCGGACCTGGACGAGCTGGACGCCCGCGTAGACCTCGTCGACGGTCTTGGCGTGCAGGGCCTCCACCGCGAGCTCGGTCACCATGGCCCTGACCTGGTCGTCGACGGCGCACTCGCGGACCCGGGCGAGGTAGTCGGCGGGGGCCTGCGCGCCGAGTTCAACGCCGCCCGCCTCCTCGATGGTCTGCCGGACGGCCGCGTACGGCGGGGCGGTGAACTCGTCGGCGCCGTACGCGTCGAAGGCCGGGGAGACCAGGTCGGGGCGCTGGAGGGCGAGCTTGAGGAGTTCGCGCTCGGTGCGGTGGACGGGGCTGCGCAGGTTGAGCGCGGGGCCGCGCACGGCGGGGGCGGCGGGCCCGGCGTCGTAGGCCTGCTGTCGTTGCCGGGGGTCCGCGGAGGGACCGCGGCCGCCGCGGTCCTTGGCCCAGCGGGCGAGCTGGGCGATGCGCTTGACGACGAACTGGGTGTCGAGGATGCCGAGCATGCCCGCGAGCTGGACGGCGACCTCGTGCTGGGAGGCGCTGTTCTTGATGCGGGCGACGACGGGGCCGGCCTCGTCGAGGGCGGCGGCGCGGCCCGCCGGGGTCTCCAGGTCGTAGCGGGCGATGATCTGCCGCAGCGCGAACTCGAAGAGCGGGGTGCGCGGCTGGGTGAGGTCGGCGACGGCCTCGTCGCCCTTGGCCAGGCGCAGGTCGCAGGGGTCCATGCCGTCGGGGGCGATCGCGATGTACGTCTCGGCGGCGAACTTCTGGTCGTCCTCGAAGGCACGCAGGGCGGCCTTCTGACCCGCCGCGTCGCCGTCGAAGGTGAAGATGACGCGGGCCGATCCGTTGTCCATCAGCAGTCGGCGCAGGATCTTGATGTGGTCGCCGCCGAAGGCCGTGCCGCAGGTCGCGATGGCGGTGGTGACGCCGGCCAGGTGGCAGGCCATGACGTCGGTGTAGCCCTCGACGACGACGGCGCGGCTGGACTTGGCGATGTCCTTCTTGGCCAGGTCGATGCCGTACAGGACCTGGGACTTCTTGTAGATCGGGGTCTCGGGGGTGTTGAGGTACTTGGGCCCGTTGTCGTCGTCGCGGAGCTTGCGCGCGCCGAAGCCGACGACCTCGCCGCCGATGTCGCGGATCGGCCACATCAGGCGGCCCCGGAAGCGGTCGATGGGGCTGCGGCGGGACTCCTGGGCGAGTCCGGACAGCAGCAGCTCCTTGTCGGTGAAGCCCTTGCCGCGCAGGTAACGCGTGAGGTGGTCCCAGCCGGCCGGGCTGTAGCCGACGCCGAAGTGGGCGGCGGCGGCCTGGTCGAAGCCGCGTTCGGCGAGGAACGCGCGGCCGATCTCCGCTTCCGGGCTCTCCAACTGCTGGAGGTAGAACTCGGCGGCGGCCTTGTGGGCCTCGACCAGGCGGGTGCGTTCGCCGCGCTGGGTGGAGGGGTTGTAGCCGCCCTCCTCGTACCGCAGGGTGATGCCCGCCTGCGCGGCGAGGCGCTCGACCGTCTCCGCGAAGGTGAGGTGGTCGATCTTCATCACGAAGGCGATCGTGTCGCCGCCTTCCTGGCAGCCGAAGCAGTGGAAGAGACCCTTGCTGGGGCTGACCTGGAAGGACGGGGACTTCTCGTCGTGGAAGGGGCAGAGGCCCTTGAGGTTGCCGCCGCCCGCGTTGCGGAGCGAAAGGTATTCGGACACGACGGCGTCGATCGGGAGCGCCTCCCGGACCGCCTTCACGTCGTCGTCGTTGATCCTGCCTGCCACGCGTGAAGTGTACGGGGCCGGTCGGACAGTCTGCGGCGGCGGCTACGCGATCAAGGAGTCCAGCGGTACGGACGGATCGGCGAGGGCGTGCTGGTCGACCTCCGCACCGCTCCGGATCAGGCGCTGGATCGACTCGGTGACGTCCCACACGTTGACGTTCATGCCCGCGAGGACGCGGTGGTCCTTCAGCCAGAAGGCGATGAACTGGCGCTTTCCGGCGTCGCCGCGCACGACGACCTGGTCGTACGTTCCCGGGGGCGCCCAGCCGGAGTATTCGAGGCCGAGGTCGTACTGGTCGGAGAAGAAGTAGGGCACGCGGTCGTACGCGGTGCCCCGGCCCAGCATGGCGCGGGCGGCGGCGGGGCCGCCGTTGAGGGCGTTCGCCCAGTGCTCGACGCGCAGGCGCCGGCCGTGCAGGGGGGTGCCGGGGAGGTGCAGGGGGACGGCGGCGACGTCGCCGGCGGCGTAGACGTCGGGGTCGTTGGTGCGGTGGTGCTCGTCGACGGCGATGCCGCCGCCGTGGGCGCGGTCGACGAGGGCGAGCCCGGAGGCCTCGGCGAGGGCGGTGCGGGGGGCGGCGCCGATGGCGGCGAGGACGTCGTGGGCGGGGTGCTCCTCGCCGTCGTCGGTGCGGGCCGCGAGGACCAGGCCGTCCTGGCCGACGATCTCGGTGAGGCGGGCCCCGAAGTGGAAGCGGACGCCGTGCTCGGCGTGCAGGTCGGTGAAGAGCTGGCCGAGTTCGGGGCCGAGGACGGAGTGCAGGGGGGTGGGCTCGGCCTCGACGACCGTGACCTCCGCGCCGAAGCCCCGGGCGGCGGCGGCGATCTCCAGCCCGATCCAGCCCGCTCCGGCGATGACGAGATGGCCGTTGTCCCGGCCGAGGGTGGCCAGGACCCCGCGCAGGCGCTCGGCGTGGGAGAGACGGCGCAGGTGGTGGACGCCGGTGAGGTCGGTGCCGGGGATGTCGAGGCGGCGGGGCTCGGAGCCGGTGGCGAGGAGGAGTTTGTCGTACCGGATCAGGGTGCTGTCGTCGCCGAGGCGGACGGTCTTCGCCTCGCGGTCGAGGTGGACGACGCTCTGGCCGAGGTGCAGCTCGATGTCGTGGGCGGCGTACCAGGCGGCGTCGTGGACGAAGACGCCGTCGCGGTCGCTCTTGCCGGTGAGGAGGCCCTTGGAGAGGGGCGGGCGTTCGTAGGGGTGGTCGCGTTCGTCGCCGATCAGGATCACCCGGCCGGTGAAGCCCTCGGTGCGCAGGGTCTCGGCGGCTTTGGCGCCGGCGAGACCGCCGCCGACGATGAGATAGGTCTGATCTGCGTCGACCACTTGGTGCCTCCATCAATGTGCGCGTGGCTCTTGAGCGTCCCGCACGGAGGGGTGCGGGGGAAGGGGGGTGGGGTGCGGGGGCGGGGCGTGCCGGGGGGAGTGCCCGCTCACCGGTTCGAGGTGAGGCGGGCGTGCAGGGAGCGGGCGGAGGAGTCCGTGAGGGAGGAGATCTGGTCGACCAGGACGCGCTGGCGGGCGCGGTCGTCCTCGGCGGCGTCGTACAGCGCGCGGAACTGGGGGTCCAGGCCCTCGGCGGGCGCGCGCAGGGTCAGGGCCTCGGCGAGCTCCGCGATGACGATGCGCTGGTCGGCGCGGAGCCGTTCCTGCTCGTCGCGCTGCATGACGTACCGGTCGGCGACCGCCTTGAGGACCGCGCACTCGTTGCGGGTGGCGCGCGGTACGACCAGTTCCGCGCCGTACCGGGTGAGGCGGCCGGGTCCGTACGCCGTGCGGGTCGCGCCCTCCGCCGACAGGCAGAAGCGGCCGATGAGCTGGCTCGTGGCGTCCTTCAGCCGGGCCTGGGCCAGGGCCGAGCCGTCGTAGCCGTGCGGCCACCACTCCTGCTCCATGAGCCGGTCGAGCGCCTCGGCCAGTTCGGCGGGGTCGGTGTCGGCGGGGACGTAACGGCCCCGCGCCACCCGGAAGATCTCGTTCCGTTCGGGTTCGGCGTCAAGCAGGCCGGGGTCGACGTGGCCCGCGTGCAGGCCGTCCTCGAAGTCGTGCACCGAGTACGCGACGTCGTCGGACCAGTCCATGACCTGCGCCTCGAAACACGTGCGGTGCCCGGGCGCTCCCTCCCGGACCCACTGGAAGACGGGGAGGTCGTCCTCGTACACCCCGAACTTGACCGAGGCGGGGTCGGTGGGGTGGCTCCCCCGCGTCCAGGGGTACTTGGTGGCGGCGTCCAGCGCGGCCCGGGTGAGGTTGAGCCCGACGCTCACCAGCTCCCCGCTCTGCGGCGAGCGCACGAACCGCTTGGGCTCGATGCGGGTGAGCAGGCGCAGCGACTGGGCGTTGCCCTCGAAGCCGCCGCAGTCCTTGGCGAAGTCGTTGAGGGCCTGTTCGCCGTTGTGGCCGAAGGGCGGGTGGCCCATGTCATGGGAGAGGCAGGCCGCTTCGACGAGGTCGGGGTCGCAGCCGAGGGCGGCGCCCAGCTCCCGGCCGACCTGGGCGCACTCCAGGGAGTGGGTGAGCCGGGTGCGGGGGCTGGAGTCCCACACCTGGCTGCGGGAACCGGGGGTGACGACCTGGGTCTTGCCCGCGAGACGGCGCAGTGCCGAGGAGTGCAGCACACGGGCGCGGTCGCGCTGGAACGCGGTTCTGCCGGGCCGTTTGTCGGGCTCGGCGTCCCAGCGCTGCGTCGCGGCCGAGTCGTATGCGGTGCTTTCCATACCGATGACCGTAACCGCACGCACCGACAGTCAATCCCCCGCCGCCCCGCGACCTGGTCCGGCGGGCGGACCGGGGCGGTCCCCGAAAGCCCTTAAGCCGCTCCAGGAGGTCTGGCGCCGCTCGAAGAAGTCTGGTGCCGCTCGAGGAAGCAGACGCCCTACAGCTCCTTGAAGAAGTACACGTCCTCGTGCCCGCCCGGAACGCCCGGCAGGCGGGCGGCCTCCTCGTACCCGAGCCGCCGGTAGAAGCCGGGGGCCTGGAAGGTGTACGTCGAGACGCCCGCCCGGTCGCAGCCGCGCCGCCGCATCTCCTCCTCGGCGGCCCGCATGAGCCGGGCGCCCCAGCCCTCGCGCCGGGCGCTGTCGCGGACCCAGAGCAGGTGGACGAAGCCGAGGCCGCCCCAGGTGAAACCGGTGAGGCCGCCGATGAGTTCGTCCGAGGCGTCGGTGACGCGCACGGACAGTTCCTCCACCGGCGCGCCCGACGCCTCGCTGTTGAAGGCGGTGAGTTCCGCGTCCAGCCGGTCGGCGAGGTCGTGGTCCTCGCCGCCGACCCGCAGTACGGCCCTGCTGTCGTCAAAGGTCATGCGCGCAGTATCGGACCCCGCGCGCGATCCCTCATCCGGATATCCGGACTACCAGCGGTACCAGCGGCCGCGACGTCCGCCGCTGCCGGAGCGGGCGACGAACCCGAGCAGCCACAGCACCAGGACCGCGATGGCGATCCAGAAGAAGAGCTTGGCCACGAAACCGAGGCCGAACAGGAGCAGGACGAGCAGAAGTACCAGAAGCAGGGGAACCATGACTATCAACCTCCGCACGGACGCCTGCCCCGGGCCGCCCGCCCCATGCGCCGAGCAATCGAACAGCGTGCCGCCCCGCCCTACGCCACCGACGGCCGGGCCGGGCCGGGCCGCCCGACGGGAACTCCGCCGCCCGTCCACACGTCAGAAGGGGCAGATGAAGACAGTGCGGTACGGGGGGAAGACCATGCGGTGGAGAAGCGTCGGCGGTTCGTGGCCCCGGCTGCCGCGCGGGCGCCGGGGCAGACGGCGGCTCGTACAGGCGGTGATGGCGGGGTGCGTGCTGGCCCTGATGCCCTCCACCTGGACGTACGCCTCGACCGCCGACCGCGTCGGCGAGGTGGCGGACGCGCCCGCGCGCGAGGTGGCGATGGTGTTCGGGGCGGGCCTGTGGCGGGGCGAGCCGACCCCGTACCTGGCCCGTCGGCTGGACGCAGCGGTGGAGCTGTACCGGACGGGCAGGGTGAAGGTCGTCCTGGTCACGGGCGACAACAGCCGTGCGGAGTACGACGAACCGGACGCGATGCGCGGCTATCTGGTGCGCCACGGCGTCCCGGACGAGCACGTCGTCAGCGACTTCGCCGGCTTCGACACCTGGGACTCGTGCGTGCGGGCCAGGAAGATCTTCGGGGTCGACCGGGCGGTCCTGATCAGCCAGGGATTCCACATACGGCGCGCCGTCGCCCTGTGCGAGGCGGCCGGGGTGGACGGCTTCGGGGTCGGCGTCGACGACGCGCACGACGCGACCTGGTACTACGGCGGCGCCCGCGAGGTGTTCGCGGCGGGCAAGGCGCTGCTGGACGCGACGCTGCGGCCGGACCCGCGCTTTCTCGGTGAGCGGGAAAAGGGGGTCACCGAGGCGTTGGCAGGGGCCGCGGGGCGCTGACACACTGACCGCCGTCCGAGACGACTGTGCCGGACAGGCATACGTCGGTGCTGTGTGATCAGACGGAGGCGGTGGGTCCACGTGACCGGTGCGGGCGGGCAGTTGGACGGGAAGGTCGTCCTGGTCACCGGAGGTGCCCGGGGTCTGGGCGCGGCGACCGCGCGGGCGGTGGCGACGGGCGGCGGCCGGGCGGTCGTCACGGACGTCCTCGTGGCCGAGGGCACGGCGCTCGTCGAGGAGCTGAACGGGGAGTACGGCGACGGCGCGGCCCGCTTCCACCGGCACGACGTGACGAGCGAGCCGGGCTGGGAGGCGGCGGTCGCCTTCGCGGTGCGGGAGTTCGGCCGGCTGGACGGGCTGGTCAACAACGCCGGAATATCGGGCGGGGAGTTGCTCGCCGAGGCGGACGTGGCCCGCTTCCGCGAGATCGTCGAGGTCAACCTGGTGGGCGTCTTCATCGGCGTGAAGACGGTGGTGCCGGCCCTGCGGGAGGCGGGCGGCGGCTCGATCGTGAACATCTCGTCGGCGGCCGGCCTGACCGGGATGGCCCGCACGGCGGGCTACGGGGCGTCCAAGTGGGGCGTCCGGGGCCTGTCGAAGATCGGCGCGGTCGAACTGGCGGAGGCGGGCATCCGGGTCAACTCGGTGCACCCGGGGATGACGTACACCGACATGACGGCGCACGTGGGCATCGAGGTCGGTGCGGGCAAGTACCCCGGCACGCCCCTGGGGCGGGTGGGGGTGCCCCAGGAGATCGCCTCGGCGGTGGCGTTCCTGCTGTCGGACGCGGCGGCGTACGTGACGGGGGCGGAGCTGGCGGTGGACGGAGGCTGGACGGCGGGACTGGTGCCGCAGCGGCCGGCGGGACGCCAGGGCCCGGTGGGCAGGGGCCGGTCGACCCGGAGCGACACGGGGAATCCGGTCAGCCGACGGTGACGCGGGTGATGCGGTCGGCGTCGTCGACGTGGACGTTGAGGCGGTCCGGCCGGTACTCCTGCGTCAGGAAGGTCCCCGGCTTGACGATCCGGTACGGCTGCGGGATGTCCCGCTCGTGGACGAGGCGGTCGGCGGGCACCCCGGCGGGGTCGGTGTCCCCGTCGCGCACCAGCGTCTTGCCGATCCACCGGTCGTAGTCGGGGGCGACGGCCACGGCCGGCTGGGCGGGGCCGCACGCGCAGGAACCGGCGGCGTGGGACTCGCCGGCGGGGGCGAAGAAGGTCGCCGCGAGGGCTGCTGCCGTGACGAGGGTCTTGAGGTGGGAGCTGTGCATGGGGGGCACATTGCTACTGGCCGCACCCAACTTCCAAACCCGCAACACCCGTTCGGGTGTATCGCGTGTCGCCCCGGGCGGGGACCCCGGAAGCGGCGCGGCGAGCGCCGCACGCGGGCACGGGCGGCGGCCGATGGACCGTACGCATGGTTGTTACAGAATGTCCCGGTTCTTGTGATGCTCGGTACATAGGGTCGTAGACCCATGTCCTGCCCTCCGAGCACCGCGCGCAGATCCGTTCCGGCCGGCCCCGCCGCTGCCGCCACGGCGCTCTGTGCCGCCCTCCTGGCCGGGTGCGGCTCCCCCGACGGCCTCGGCGCCGGGGAGCCCGCGCCCTCCGCCACCGCCCAGCCCCGGCCGCGGCCCCTGTGGCCCGCCTGGTCGCCGGAGTCCTCGTCGCCCTCGGACGCGGTGACCGACCCCGAACTCCAGCCCGCCCCGCAGCCGCTCCCCCAGTCCCCCGCCGTCCCGCCGGGCGGCCTGGCCGCCATGGACCAGTTGGACGTCCTGCGCGCCGACCCGCGCATGGCGCGGCTGACCCGGCGCGAACCCGTCGACCGGCCGGGCAAGCCGGGCGTCCGCCCGGCGGTGCTGCACGACCTGACCGGCGACGGGACACCCGAGCTGATCAGCGCGGTGGACCTGGAGAGCGGCCGGACGGTGATGGCCGCGTACACGGTCCGCGACGCGAGGATCGTGCCGATCCTCCACACGAGCGGCGTACGCCCGGTCGTCGAGTCCGTCGGGGTCGACCTGGTCGTACGGGGTTCGGCGACCGACGGCGGCGAGCAGGCGATCCGCTACCGCTGGGACGGCAACCGGATGATCACCGTCAGCGAGGTCCGCAGCTTCCGCACGGACGACGACGTCCCCGAGTCCGTCCCGGGCAGGGAGCAGCCCACCCCGCAGGACGTCGCGCCCCCGCGGACCACCCGGGAGCCCACCCCGTGACCCCCCGTCCCGTCCGCCGCCTGCGGGCCTTCGTCGCCGGGCTCAGCCTGCGCTGGAAGATCGCCGCGCTGCCCGCCGCCGGGGCGGCCCTGGTGGCGCTGGCCATCGGTGTGGTGATCCACCAGGCCCGTACCGCGCAGGTCGCCGAGACGGCCAGGGAGTCCGCGATCGCCGAGCTGTACCGGGTGCGCCAGTTGTACGAGCTGACCGGGCACGTGGACCCGCAGGACACCGGGGCCGCCCTCGACTCCCCCGAACTGCCGGCCGCGCTGCGCGCCCGGGCCCGGGCGGGCACCCGCAACACCTATCTGGACCTGTCGGGTGCCTCCCCGAGCGTGTGGGCGGCCCGGCCCATCGGCGACCAGGTCCTGTCGGTCCGGCTGCCGCTGGGCGCCCAGCGGGCCGAGATCCGCGACCTGGACCGCAGCCTGGTGGTGTGGGGCGCGGTCGTGGTGGGGCTGGCCGCGCTGGGCGGGGCGGCGCTGGCGTCCCGGCTGAGCCGCAGGCTGCGCACGGCCGCCGCGACCGCCCGCCGGATCAGCCACGGCGACCTGGACGCCCGTGTCGCGAGCTGCCCCGACGGCCCCCCGGGCACCAAGGACGAGGTGGCGGAGCTGTCCGCCGCGCTCAACACCATGGCGGCCTCCCTCCAGCGCCGCATCGAGGCGGAGCAGCGGTTCACCGCCGATGTGGCGCACGAGCTGCGCACCCCGCTCACCGGGCTGCAGACGGCCGCCGAGCTGCTCCCGCCGTCCCGTCCGACGGAGCTGGTACGCGACCGGGTGGCCGCCCTGCGCACCCTGACCGAGGACCTCCTGGAGGTGGCCCGGCTGGACTCGCACGCCGAGGAGCCCGACCTGGCGGTGCACCCGCTGGGCCGGCTGGTGGCCGCCCTGGTGGACCGGCTCGGCTGCGCGGTGGAGCTGACCGGGGACGACGGGCGGACGCAGGTGCGCACCGACGCCCGCCGCCTGGAGCGGATCCTGACGAACCTGCTGGTCAACGCCCGCAAGCACGGCCAGAACCCGGTGGAGGTACGACTGGAGGGCCCCCGGGTGGTGGTCCGCGACCACGGCCCCGGCTTTCCGCGCCACCTGCTGGCCGAGGGCCCGCAGCGGTTCCTGACGGGAGCCGCCGAACGCGGTCAGGGCAGCGGCCTCGGCCTGACGATCGCGTTCGGACAGGCGCGGGCGATCGGGGCCCGGGTGGAGCTGGCGAACCATCCGGACGACGGGGGCGCGGTGGTCACGGTGACGCTGCCGGAGGCACCGCCGCAGGGGTGAACCGCAGCACGGCCCACCCCTGCGCGTGCCGTACGGAATCGCCGGAGCCCTGTTCGCCGGTGCGGCCCGCCCCGGCGAGGGTGCGGCGGCACGGGTGCAGGTGCAGCCGGAGCAGGCCGAGGAGGGCGCGTACGGCGGACGCCGGTCCTCGAAGGCGGTCGGGCGGCCGTCAGGCGGCGAAGGGGCGTACGGCCTTGGCGTCGCGGAGGGCGTGCGCCCACCAGCCCAGCTTGCCGAGCATCGCCTTGGCGGCGGTGTCGGCGCTCTCGGGGTCGAGGTGCCGGCCGTCGGCGTCGAACTGTCCCCACGGGCCGTGGAAGGAGACGGTGTCGCGCAGGGTCACGGCGTGCAGCTCGGCGAAGACCTGGCGCAGGTGCTCGACGGAGCGCAGGCCGCCGGAGAGTCCGCCGTACGAGACGAAACCGACGGGTTTGGCGTGCCATTCGGGGCCGTGCCAGTCGATGAGGTTCTTGAGACCGGCGGGGTAGGAGTGGTTGTACTCGGGGGTGAGGACGACGAAGGCGTCGGCGGCGGCCAACCGGCCGGACACCTTGGCGAGTTCGGCTTGGACGGTGTCGGAGGGACGGGGGGTGAGGGCGGTCGGCAGGTCGGCCTCGGCGACGTCGACGACGTCCACGTCGAACTCGCCGAACTGCTCGGCCCGGGAGAGGAACCAGTCGCGCAGTACGGGGGCGAAGCGGCCCTCGCGGTTGCTGCCGACGATGAGGGCGAGGCGGAGGGGGGTGGTGTTGGTGTCCATGCGAGAACTCTCATACGTCAAGTTGACTTGAGGTCAAGCACGAGCAACCACGACGTGCGTGCACATCTCCCGCTGGCAGGTGACGCCCCTTCAGGGGCGCGGGGAACTGCGCGACCAGCCACCCACTCACCCGCACGGGAACCGTTCCCCTTGGCCGCGCGGCGAGCGCTTTAGGGAAAGGGGCGGGTCCGGGGCCTCTCTGCCCGAGCCGGGCGGGGCTGTGCGTCCGGTACGGGGCTGGGGTCTCGGCCTCGGCGGAGGAGCTTGCCGGGAACAGGCGCTCACGCAGGGGCGACACCCGGGTGGGCCGGGAGCGGGAGGGGCCGCCCCCTTGCCCGCCCTCCCCCAAGCTCTCGGCTTCGCTCGAGCAGGGGGCACCCCCCTCGCCCCCTTGGGGCGGCCCCGTCGCCCAAGGAGGCGGAGACGAAGCGGGGGCTGCGACGCCCAGGGGGACGGGGTGAAGGGCCGTGGAGGCCGAGGGGGCCGGGGGGGGGGAGAAGGCCGGGGGGCGAAGAGGGTCGGAGCGAAGAGGCCGAGGGGGTCATAGAGACCAAGAAGGCGTAGAGAGGTCGAGGAGGCGCGGGAAGGTCGAGGAGGCTCGGGGAAAGAAGGGGCGGGATGCGGGGGCGGCGATGGTGTCCGCAGCACCGGAGCCGGGGGGAAGTGAGGAGGCGTCACCCGTTCGGGGCGGTCCGGGCGGGGCCTGTCGGGCTGAGCCCCGGAAAGCCCGTTGACCTGCCCGGACGGCTCGGCGGACGGGTGAGGAGCCCCACCTCCGACCCCCACAGCACACCCCCCTCAGGAGGCGGCCCCGGCCTCCTGCCGCTTACCTCGAAGCAGCGGAAGTCCCACCCGTACGCCCCCACCGCCCCGAAGGAGCCGGCCCATGCCCTCCCCGCCCCACCCCAGCCGCCGCCCCCGGCCGACCGGAACGGCCCTCGCCGCGCTCGTCGTCGCCGGACTCGCGCTGAGCGGCACGGCCGGCGGCGTGGCTCGGGCGGCCGACCTCCCCGACCCCGCCGAAATGTCCGCCGCACCCGCCGCACCGGACATGGACACGGACACGAGCACGGACATGGACGCGGGCACAGACCCGGAGACCGAGACAGACGCGGAAACGGACACGGGCATGGGCACGGACACAGGCCTGGGCACGGACACGGGCACGGAAGCCGACATCAGCACGGACGCCGACGCCGGCACCGGCACCGGCACCGGCACCGACCCACTCCCCGCACTCGACCCCTCCGCCGCCCCCGGCGCCCTCACCGAGGGCCGCGCGCCCTCCGGGAAGCTGGAGTTCCACCCCGCCACCGCCTCCCCCGGCACCGTCGTCACCGTGAACACCACCGCCTGCGGCCCCGGCAGGCCCGGCACCGGCGACGCGTCCTCGCTCGGCGTCGGTGACTTCACCATGACGACCGGCACCCACCGGGAAGTGCTGGTCGGACAGTTCACGGTCCCGTCGGACACGGCCAAGGGCGCGTACGCGGTCACCGTGTCCTGCACCGACGGCAAGCGGTCCGCGACGGGCGAGCTCTGGGTCACCGCCGGCACGGCCCCTTCTCCGAGCCACACCGCCCCCACCGGCCACGTCCGCACCGGAGTCGGCGGCACCGCCGCGGCCGACCCCGGCTCCCCCCGGATCGCGGCGGGGGCGGCCGTCCTGGTCGCGTCCGCCGTGGGCGGCACCTGGCTGCTGCGCCGCCGGGCGAGCGGCTCGCACTAGCGGCCGCGCGGCCCGTGCGGAAGCACGGGCCCCTGCGGTCGCCCGCCACCGTCCCGTGTCCCCGCCCTTCACCATGAGCCCCGGGCGGGGGCGCGGGACGTCCGTCCCACCGGCCACCACCAGCACGTATGCCAGCGGGAGGACCCCCGTGCCAAGGATTCCCCGACCCCAGCCACCCCGCCTGCCCCGCCTCCCCGCCCTCTCCCCCGCCGACGCCGTCCGCTTCCGCGCCCACTGCGCCGCCCTCGCGCTCGCCGTCCTGACCGGTGTGTGGCTGATCCAGGGCGGCGCCTCTCCGGCCGCCCCGCCGCCCCAGCCCTCCGCGGCCGAGGCGTTTGCCCCCCAGCACGCGGGCCGGGCGGCCGCGGAGCGGGTCGGCAGCACACGTGACGGGTCCGCCGTCGCCCCGCTCCCGGCCTCCGAGCCGGTGCGCCTGCGCATCCCGCGGATCAGCGTGGACACCCCGGTCATGCGCCTGGGCCTGGACGCCGCCGGAAGCCTCGACGTACCGCCGCGGGACCAGCCGAACATCGCCGGCTGGTACCAGGACGGCACCGCGCCCGGCAGCCCTGGCACCGCCGTCGTCGCAGGCCACGTCGATACGGCGGAGGGCCCGGCGGTCTTCTACCGCCTGGGCTCGCTGCGCAGGGGCCACACCGTCGAGGTGCTGCGCGAGGACGGTCGTACCGCCGTCTTCACCATCGACGCGATCGAGGTGTACGACGCCGCCGCCTTCCCCGACAGCAAGGTCTACGGGCAGGCCGCCCGGCCCGAGCTGCGAGTGATCACCTGCGGCGGCGGCTTCGTCGAGGGCAAGGGCTACCGGGGGAACGTGGTGGTCTTCGCCCACCTCACGGGGGTGCGGACGGTCGTCGAGAGCGCCGCCCGTACGCACGTCACCCGTACGAACTCCACCCGTACGAACGTGAGCCGTACGAACTCCACCCCCACGAATGTGAGCCGTACGAGCGTGAGCCGTACGGACCTCACGCCACCCACTGGTCGTACGCCAGCTTCGCGACCAGCGTGAACACCACCACCAGCAGCACCACCCGCACGAACCCGCTGCCCTTCTTCAGGGCAGTGCGCGCTCCGATCAGACCTCCGGTGAGGTTGAACGCGGCGAGCAGCAGCGCGAGTTGCCACAGGACGTACCCCTGGACGGCGAACATGACGAGCGCGCCCGCGTTGGTGCAGACGTTGACGATCTTCGCGGTGGCGGAGGCGTTGACCATGTCGAAGTGCAGGAGCGCGGTGAGCGCGAGTACCAGGAAGGTGCCGGTGCCGGGCCCGAACAGGCCGTCGTAGAAGCCCAGTCCGCAGCCCGCGAGGAGGATCGCGGCGAGGACGCGCCGCCTGGTGGCGGGGCCGGTGGCGGGCGCGGTGCCGAAGCTGGGCCGGAAGATGACGAAGGTGCCGACGCCCACCAGCACCACCATGATCATGGGCCGCAGCAGCGCGTCGCTGATCCCGGCGGCGAACAGCGCCCCGGACATGGAGCCCGCGACGGCGGCGACGCCGACCTTCAGCGCGATCTTCACGTCGATCGGGGTCCTGCGGACGTACGTGACGGCCGCGCCCGTGGTGCCGACGATGGCGACGGCCTTGTTGGTGCCGAGCGCGAAGGTGCCCGCCATGCCGGGCGGCAGGCCCATGACCAGCGCGGGGATCAGCAGGAGCCCTCCGCCGCCGACCACCGCGTCCACCCACCCGGCTGTGGCGGCGGCGAGGCACAGGAGCAGGACGGCGGTGATCGAGATATCGGGCATGGGCACGACAGTACGGAGCACGAGGCGGGGGCACCACTTACTTCTCGGATACTTGAGCCAAACCTGAGGTGACAGCGGGAACCCGGTCCGAGGTGACAGCAGGACCCCGGTCCGCGGTCACCTCCGGCGCCCGGTCGGGGGCCGGCGGGGCAGCCGGTTCCACGACGGCGGCCAGTACGGTCGCGGCGAGCGCGCTCACGCCGAAGAGCGCCACGGCGACCCGGGTACGGGCCCGGCGGGCGACGGCGGCGGTGGTGACGGGCAGCGGTCTGCGGTGACGGGTCATGGCCAAGTCCTCGGAGGTCGGAACGCGGTGGGCGTCAGAAGCGGAAGATCTCGACGTGCAGTTGCCTCTCGGGCACCCCCGCCCGCCGCAGCGACGCCATCGCCGCATCGGCCATCCCGGGCGGCCCGCACAGGTACACGTCGTGCTCGGCGAGGTCGGGGAGCAGTGCGCGCAGCGCCTGCGGGGCGAGCGGATCGTACGCGCCGTCGGAGGGGCCGAGCAGGAAGCGCAGCCCCGCGCCCCGCGCCCGGGCGATTGCCTCCAGCTCCTCGCGCAGTACCAACTGCGCCTCGCTGCGCGCCCGGTAGAGCAGGGTCAGTTCCCCCGGCGCGCACTCCAGCGTCTCGAACAGGGCCCGCATCGGGGTGATCCCGACCCCGCCCGCGAGCAGCAGCACCTTGCGCCGGGTGCGCCGGTGCGCGGTGAGCGCGCCGAACGGCCCGGTCGCCAGCACCCGGGTGCCGGGGCGCAGCCGGCGCAGCCGCCGGGTGTGGTCGCCGGCCGCCTTCACGGTGATCCGCAGCACGTCGTCGCGCACCGGCGCGGACAGCGAGAACGGCAGCGCGGTGTGCCACAGCCGCCGGTGCAGGAACCGCCAGCGGAAGAACTGGCCCGGCTCGGCCCGCAGTTCGTCGAGCCCGACGCCCTGGACGAGCACGGACACCACGCCCGGCCCCTCGTCCCGTACCTCCCGCACCCGCAGGCCGTGCCGCAGGGCCTGTCGTACGGGCACCACCGCCCGGTACCAGACCAGCAGCACGCCCACGCTCGCGTGCAGCATCGCCCACAGCCACAGCGTGAGCGGGCTGCCGGCCACGTCGGGGCCGACGAGCTGGTGGGCGAAGGCGAGGGCCGCGCCGAGGTAGGTGAGCAGGTGCAGGGCCCGCCAGGTCTCGTACGGCAGCCGGGTGCGGGCGGCGCGTGCGGAGGTGACGCCGACGACGGCGAGGAGCACGGTGCCGAGCGCGGCGGTGAGGATGCCCGCGTAGCCGAGCAGTTCGACGGCGGCGGAGAGGAGGTCGGCGCCGGTGTGGGCGGCGTGTCCGCACAGGGCGAGCAGGCCGTGGCCCGCGCACAGCGACAGTACGTACCGTCCGCCCAGCGCGTGCCAGCGGGCGAGCCGGTCGGCGCCGACGCCGTGCTCGACGGCGGGGACGCGGGCCATCAGGAAGAGCAGGACGAGGACCCCGTACCCGGCGAGCAGCCCGCTGAGGTGCGCCCCGGCGGCGAACAGCGCGTCGAGCCGGAAGGAGGGGACGGCCTGGACGCCCCAGGCCAGGCAGACCGCGCCGAGGCCGGTGAGGATGCCGGCGCGCAGGGCGCCGGGCGTGACCCGCGGGACGCGGACGGGCTCCGCCGCCGGGGCGCCGGGCGCGGCGGCCCGGGGCGCGGCCCGGCGGGCGGTCCGGGGCGCGGCCCGGCGGGCGGTCCGGGAGAGGTAGGCCGAGAGGGCCGGGTAGGCGTCCGGCTGGGGCGGTGCGGGGGCCTGGGTCGTCACGGTTGCCAAACTAGGCCGCGGTCAGGGGCGTAGTGGCTGGTCAGGGCGGTCCGGGAAGATTCTTAAGGCAGCCTTGAGGGAGGCCTGAACGGGGATTAAGGGCAGGTCTAGAATGGGCCAATGATCTTTATTGTGGTGAAGTTTCCGGTAAAGCCCGAGTACGTCGAGTCCTGGCCGGAGCACGTGGCGGCGTTCACCGCGGCCACCCGCGCCGAGCCGGGCAACCTGTGGTTCGACTGGTCGCGCAGTGTCGCGGACCCGAACGAGTACGTCCTGGTGGAGGCCTTCCAGGACGACGCGGCGGAGGCCCATGTGAACTCCGACCACTTCCGGGCCGGCCTGGAGGCCATGCGCCCGCTGCTGCGGCACACCCCGCAGATCGTCAGCACGACGATCGAGGGCCAGACGGACTGGAGCGAGATGGGCGAGCTCCGGATCTGACCGGCGCCGGGAGGGGTGCGGGGCAGCCCGCCCCGCACCCCTCCCGGTGTCCAACCCGCTCTCCCCCCTCCCGGCACCCGGCCCGCTCCTCACCCCTCCCGGTACCCGGCCCGCTCCTCACCCCTCCAGATAGCGCAGCACCGCCAGCACCCTGCGGTGCCCGCCCTCGCCCACCGCGAGCCCCAGCTTGGCGAAGATGTTCGCCACGTGCTTCTCCACCGCCCGCTCCGACACCACGAACCGTGCCGCGATCGACTGGTTCGTGAGTCCCTGCGCCATCAGTCCCAGCACCTCCCGTTCGCGCGGCGTCAGCCCGTCCAGCGCCGAGCCGCGCCGGCTCGCGCCGAGGAGCTGCGAGACGACCTCCGGGTCGAGGGCCGTGCCCCCGGCGGCGACCCGCCGCAGCGCGTCGACGAACTCCCCGATGTCCACCACCCGCTCCTTGAGCAGGTAGCCGACTCCCCCGGCGCCGCTCCCCAGCAGCTCGGCCGCGTGCTTCGTCTCGACGTACTGCGAGAAGATCAGCACCCCGGTCCCCGGATGCGCCCGCCGGATCTCGACGGCCGCCCGCAGCCCCTCGTCCGTCTGCGTCGGCGGCATCCGCACGTCGACGACCGCCGCGTCCGGCGCGTGCTCGGCGACCGCCGCCAGCAGCGCGTCCGCGTCGCCCACGGCCGCGACCACCGCCACGCCCCGCATGCCGAGGAGCTGGACGAGTCCGTCCCGCAGCAGCGCCGAGTCCTCGGCGACGACAACGCGCATGGTGGGTCGATTCCTCTCAACGGCACGGCAGGACGTCTTGCGCGGCCCGGCGGGGCACGGCCGAACCGCCACTCACCGGTACGGCAGTACGACGCGCACCACCGTAGGCCCGCCCGCCGGGCTGTCGCACTGCAGCATCCCGTCCACCGCCCCGACCCGTCCACGCAGACCGGTCAGCCCGCTGCCCGCCCCGACGGCCGCGCCACCGCACCCCTCGTCCCGTACGACCACGCTCAGCGTCTCTCCGTCGCCCACGGCCTCGATCTCCACGGCGTCCGCCCCGCTGTGCTTGGCCGCGTTGGCGAGCAGTTCCGCTGCGCAGAAGTAGGCGATCGACTCGACGGCCGGGGAGGGCCTTTCACCGATCCCCACCCGTACCTCCACCCGCAGCGGGCTGTCCGCCGCGAGCGTGGCCAGGGCGGCGTCCAGGCCCTGGTCGAGGACCGGCGGATGGATGCCCTTGACCAGGACCCGCAGGTCGGCGACGGCCTGTTTCGCGTTGTTCCGCGCGGTCTCGACGACCGCGAGCACCTGCTCGTCCGGCGCTCCGCCCGCCACCAGTTCCCTGATCATCGTCAGGTGCATGCCCAGGCCGACGAGCCGGGCCTGCGTCCCGTCGTGCAGGTCGCGTTCGATGCGCCGCAGGGTGGCGTCCGCGTCCTCGACAGCCCGGGCGCGGGTCTCCTCCAGCGCGCGGATGCGCCGGTCGGCGGCCCCCGGGCCGAGCAGGGAACGCAGGACCCTCTCGTACGGACGGAGGGCCAGCCGTACGAGCCGCGGGGCGGCGGCGAGCAGCAGCGCCCCCACCGCCACCACGGCGAGCCACCGCGGCCAGGTGTCCAGTTGCGCGCCGAACACCTCCAGCGAGACCCGCCGCTCCCCGCCGTCGGGGGTGCGGACGGTGGTGTGGTTGACGTGGCGCAGCAGCGGATGGAGCAGGAACAGCAGCCCGTACACGTATCCGCCGACGGCGACCGCCGGCCCCGGCAGCGCCAGCAGCGGTGCCAGGCACACCCACCCGGCCGCCCGCCGGGCCCGCCGGTCGGCGAGCACGGCCCGCCGCCACGCGAACGGCCCGCCGACAGGCGGCAGCGGCGGCGGGTCCTCGACCCGTACCCCCAGCAGCCGCCCCGCCAGGGCGCGTTGTACGGAAGCCAGCGCGCCCGCACCGCGCAGGGTCGCGGCGATCAGCCACGGCCCGAGCGCGGTGACCGAGAGCGCCCCGCCCGCCAGCAGCCCGGCCACGACGAGCAGCATGCCGACGAGGGCCAGGGGGAAGGCGAGCAGCGCGTGCAGCAGCGCCTTGAACGAGCGGGTCACAGCGGTCACCGAAGCCCCCTACAGCTGATGGACGACGGGCACGGACAGCAGCCCGCACACCAGCACGACCCCCGCCGCGAACCCGAGCGCCCGTCCGCGGCCCCGCCCGTCCCGCCCGAGCAGCCCGACGGCGAGCCGCGTCTGCAGGGCGGTGAAGCCCTTCCCGACCCACGGCGCGAGCAGCAGGAATCCGATTCCGCCGATGCCGTGCACGACCCACGCCCCGGCCAGGGCGGGCCCGCCCCAGGCGTCCGTCGGGTCGACGCCGGGCCGCAACGGATACCCGAGGTTGAGGGCCACCACGGCCCACCAGTACGCCGTCACCACGAGCCCGGCCAGACTCAACGGCACGGCCGCCAGGACGTACACCGCGGCGGCCGTCGCGCCGCCGCGCTCCCGCACCTCGAAGCCGAAGCGCTCCCCCAGCACCCGCTCCCGCAGCGCGCGTTGCACCCGTCCCACCGGCCCGCCCACCACCGCGAGCGGCACACACAGCACGCTCACCGGCACGGCCAGCACCAGATACCCCGCCCGCCGCCAGGTCTCCGGGCGGAACGGCTCCCGCCCGATCTCCCGCCACCCGGGAAACCTCCGGCCCCTCACTGCCCTCGTCTGCGACTGCGCGGCGATGTCCATGCCTCCATGCTGTCGGCAGGGCCCGCGCGCCTCCATCGTGCGGGCACGGACACCGGGGGTGGGACAAACCGAACCCCCACCCGCTCCGTGCCCGGCCGCTCAGCCCTCGACCGCCGCCGAGTCCATCCAGACGACCTCCCAGATGTGGCCGTCCGGGTCCTGGAAGGAGCGGCCGTACATGAAGCCGTGGTCCTGCGGCTCGTTGGCCGCGGTGCCGCCCGCCGCCAGCGCCGCGTCGCACAGCTCGTCGACCTTCTCCCGGCTCTCGGCGCTGATGCCGATCAGGGCCTCGGTGTGGGTGGCGGTGTCCGTGATCTGCTTCGTCGTGAACTCCTTGAAGCGCGGCTCGGTCAGCAGCATCACGACGATGGTCTCGCTGACCACCATGGAGGCGGTCCTGTCGTCGCTGAACTGCTCGTTGAAGCCGTAACCCAGCTTGGCGAAGAAGTTCTTCGACACCTCCAGGTCCTTGACCGGAAGGTTGAGGAAGATCATCTGCTGGTACGTCGCCATGGTGTGCGTCCCTGTCTCTCGTCGTCCCGCTCGTCGGGCGCGGCCCGCTTGCCGTCGCCCTGCACAGATGTAGACCAGGGGTGATCGCGAAACTCATCGCCCCCGGGGAAGAAAAATGACACAGGATTCGAACGACGGCCCGGTGAAGCCGCAGACCTCCCCGGAACACGTCAGGCGCGTCGCCGACCGCGTCCCGGCGGACGCCCTGCGGGCCGGGCGACGCGGACGCGGTGACGGCGGCGAAGTCCTCCGGCGGGAACACCTGGACGTACTGCGGGAGTTGCTCGCCGACGGCGGGAAGCGGGCACGGGCCGGAAGCACCGCCGCTCCCGTCTCACGAAGCGACACACCGGCGCAACACACTGGTCGTCATCCCCCCGCATGGTTGATCGTTGGGAGGTCCGTCCGCACGATGGCCGGGTCCGACGACCGACCACCGGGAAGCACTGGGGGAAACACGTCATGTCGATCAGCCGCCGCACGTTCCTCGCCGCCGGCACCGCGCTCGCCGCCGGCGGCGCCCTCACCGCCTGCGGCTCCAACACCGGCCGCGAGGACGGCGGTTCGGGGGGCGGGGGTGACGCGAGCGGCGGGCCGGGGATCACCCAGTGGTACCACCAGTACGGGGAGCCCGGCACCGAGCAGGCCGTGCGGCGGTACGCGGCGGCGTACCGGAAGACCGAGGTCACCGTGCAGTGGCGGCCCGGCAACTACGACCAGCAGACCGCGGCGGCCCTGCTGACCGCCGACGGACCGGACGTGTTCGAGGTCAACGGGCCGACGCTGGACCAGATCCGGGGCGGCCAGGTGGTCGACCTCACCGACCTGTTCGAGGGGGTGCGGGGGGACTTCAATCCCGCCGTGCTGGCCCCGAAGACGTACGAAGGGAAGATCTGGTCCGTCCCGCAGGTCGTCGACACGCAGCTCCTCTTCTACCGCAGGAGCCTGCTCGAGGCGGCCGGCGTGCGGCCGCCGCGCACCCTGGACGAACTCGTGGACGCGGCGGCCGCGTTGACGGACGAGAAGACCAAGGGGCTCTTCCTCGGCAACGACGGCGGCGCGGGCGCCGTCGGCGGCACCCCGCTGTACGCGGCCGGGCTCTCCCTGGTCACCGAGGACGGCAAGGTGGGTTTCGACGACCCGGCCGCCGCCCGCGCGCTCGGCAAGCTGCGCCGACTGTACGCCGACAAGTCGCTCCTGCTCGGCGCGCCCACCGACTGGTCGGACCCCTCCGCCTTCATCCAGGGGCTGACCGCGATGCAGTGGTCGGGCCTGTGGGCGCTGCCCGCCGTGCAGAAGGCGCTCGGTGACGACTTCGGCGTGCTGCCGTTCCCGAAGGACGGCAGCGGCGGAAAGCCGTCGGTGCCGGTCGGGGCGTACGGGGCGGCGGTGAACGCCCGCAGCAAGCAGCAGGCCGCCGCCAAGGCGTACGTCAAGTGGCTCTGGATCGAACAGGCGCAGTACCAGACGGACTTCGCGCTCTCCTACGGCTTCCACATCCCGGCCCGCGTCTCGCTCGCCCGCAAGGCGGACAAGCTGAAGCAGGGGGCGGCGGCCGACGCGGTCAGGTACGCGACGGAGAACGCCTACGCGCAGCCCCTCCTGTGGACCCCGGCGTCCGCGACCGCCTACCAGGACGCGCTGAGCCGCATCGTCAAGGACGGTGCGAACCCGGAAACGGAGCTGAGGAAGGTGATCCGCACGGCGAACACGGAGCTTCAGCGCGTACAGAAGAAGACCTCGTGACGCAGGCCGCGGAAAGGACCGTGCGGGAGCGGCTGCTCGGCGCCCAGAACCGGACGCTGTGGTTCTGGGTGTTCGTCGGCCCCTTCGCGATCGGGCTCGGCCTGTTCACGTACGTACCGCTGCTCTGGAGCCTCTGGCTCAGCTTCTTCGACGCCCGCAACACGGTCGTGCCCACGGACTTCGTCGGCCTCGACAACTACACCGCGATGCTGGGCGACGAGGCGTTCACCGGCAGCCTCGGCACCTTCGCCCTCTTCACCGCCTTCATCGTCCCGGCGACGTACGCGCTCTCGCTGGCGCTGGCGCTGATGGTGAACCGGCTGCGCTTCGCGCAGGCCTTCTTCCGGTCGGTGTTCTTCCTGCCGGCGGCCTGCTCGTACGTGGTGGCGGCCCTGATCTGGAAGATGTCGATCTTCAACGGGGTGCGGTTCGGGCTGGCGAACACCGTGCTCGGCTGGTTCGGCGCGGACCAGACGGCGTGGCTGTCGACGACCTCGCCGCCCTGGTACTGGCTGGTCATCGTGACCGTACGGCTCTGGCTCCAGGCGGGGTTCTACATGATCCTCTTCCTGGCGGGCCTGCAGCGCATCTCCCCCACGCTGTACGAGGCGGCCGCCGTCGACGGGGCCCGTCCGGGCTGGCAGGTCTTCCGGAACATCACCTTCCCGCTGCTGCGGGCGACGTCGGTCGCGGTCGTCCTGCTGCTGGTCATCAACGCCTTCCAGGCCTTCGACGAGTTCTACAACCTGCTCTCGGACTCGCGCGGCTATCCGCCGTACGCCCGGCCGCCGCTGGTCTACCTCTACTACACGGCCCTCGGGCAGGGGCAGAACCTGGGTCTGGGCAGTGCGGGCGCGATCATCCTGGCGCTGATCATCGCGCTGGTGACGGTCTTCCAGGCCCGCTTCTTCGGCCTCGGCAGCAAGGAGGACTGAGCCGTCATGAACGACGCCCTGGTACGCGTGGGCCGTGCGCTGCGCGTGGTGCTGCTGATCGCCCTCGCCCTGCTCTTCCTGATCCCCTTCTACCTCCTGGTCCGCAACGGCCTGTCCACGGACGCCGAGATCACCTCCCCCGACTGGACCTTCTTCCCCGCCACCCTCCAGTGGGGCAACATCGCCGAGGTCTTCTCCGACACGACGGTCCCCTTCGCCCGCTCGCTGCTCAACTCGGCGCTGATCGCGGTCGCCACGACGCTGGGCACGGTGCTGCTCGCGGCGCTCGCCGGATACGGGCTGGCCCGCATCCCCTACCGTCACGCCGACGCCGTCTTCTACGCGATCCTGGGCACCCTGATGGTCCCCGCCGCGGTGACCTTCGTGCCCAGCTTCGTGCTGGTCTCCTCCCTGGGGTGGGTCTCCTCCCTCCGGGGCCTGATCATCCCCACCCTCTTCTCGGCCTTCGCGTGTTTCGTCTTCCGGCAGTACTTCCTGGGCTTCCCGAGGGAGCTGGAGGACGCGGCGCGGGTGGACGGACTGGGGTACTGGCGCACCTTCTGGCGGATCGTGGTCCCCAACTCGCGGCCCGTGTTCGCGGCGGTCGCCACCATCACCTTCATCGGCGCCTGGAACGCGTTCCTGTGGCCGCTGGTCATCGGCCAGGACCAGAACTCCTGGACGGTGCAGGTGGCGCTGTCCACCCTGAACACCGCCCAGACGGTCAACCTGCACGGGCTCTTCGTCGCCGCGGCGGTCTCGGTCCTCCCCCTGCTGCTGGTCTTCCTCTTCTTCCAGCGGTGGATCGTGGCGGGCGTGGAACGCTCGGGCATCGACGACTGACGCCCCGGGGCGGGGGCTCGGGGCAGTACGGGGGGCTCGGGGCGGCCCGAGAGGCTTCAGCGCGGTTCGAGGGGCCCCGGTGCGGCCGAGGGCCGGGCTGCTACGGCTGCTACGGCTGCTCCTACGCGTTGCCCCGCAGGAGCGCCGTGCCCAGCGGCGTCAGCGAGTGGAGCACCGCGCTGCCGTGCCGCAGCGTCACCACCAGCCCCGCCTCCCGCAGCACCCCCGCGTGCTGGCTCGCCGACGCCAGGGACACCCCCGCCCGCCGGGCCAGTTCGCTGGTCGTGCACCCGTGGTCGATGGCCCGCAGCACCGCCGCCCGCGTGGACCCCACCAGCCGCCCCAGCGAGGCCCCGGCCCGCTCACTCGGGGGCCCCGGCGCGTGCGCCACCGGGTACACCAGCACGGGCGGCAGCCCCGGGTCGTACAGCATCACCGGCGCCCCCTGGCAGAAGAAGGACGGCTGGAGCCGCAGCCCCCGCCCCTGGAGATACACCTCGCGCTCCACCGGGTAGTCCGCCTCCAGCACGGGCGAGTGCCACCGCAGCCCCGGCGGCAGCGACGCCAGCAGCGCGTCGGCGCCGCCGTCGAGCAGCGCCCGCCCCCGCGCCGCCCGGTCCGCCTCGACCCGTGCGTGCAGATGCGGCCACATCGGGGCGACCACCGCCCGGTGGTAGTCGACCAGGGCGTCCACCAGCCCGGCGAGCGGTACGTCCACCTCCCCGCCCAGCACCGCCAGTTCCGCTCCGACCCGCCCGTCGGGCGTGCCCCGCACGGCCGCCAGCCCCTCCTCCCACCCCACCGCGCCCTCCTCCGGCGTGAGGAAGTCGGGGAAGTACCCCCGGGGCGGCACCACTGCCCGCAGCAGCCGGCGGCCGTCCCCGCCGCCCGCCCACCCGGCGCGGGCCCGGTCCCGCCAGTCGCCGTACGTCCGTCCGCCCCGGCGGTCCCGCAGCCGGTGCAGGCTCAGGACCGTCTCCCACAGGGCGTCCGGCCGTGCGGCGAGCCTCACCCGTGCGAGGTCCTCCCCCGTGAAGTGGATGCGCAGCACCACCGGCCCAACTCCCCACCCTCGCCCACCGGTTGCATCCGCAACCGTCCCAGGGAACGAGTATGCACGCCCTCACGCCCCGTCACCACGGCCTTTCGGCCACAGTTGAAACGCCTCGCGGCGACGGAAGGCCAGGGGCGAAGCTGAGCGACGTCGGACACCGGCCGCCCCGCACGTCCGAGGGGTTCGGTGAAGGCCGTGGGGGGCTTCGCCGTACTTGACGGCGACGCGCGGGGCCGGCGGAATCGGTGTCCGGCCGAGGCGCCGGGGCGCGGTCGGCAGGTGGGGATCTGCCGGCCGTGCCCGGTGCCGCCGCCCGGGAAACGCCGGGAGAAGTCCCGGCGAACCCCCGACTGCGAAGGTCAACTTTTCAACTGCCACCTTCGCGCACCAGGACCAAGCTTCACGCTCCGCGGGGACGACTCCCCACTCCACCCCGTCTTCGGGCGCCAGCGCCCCCACCCGCTCGGTCGCCGCAGCCACCCTGCCTCTCGGGCACCGCAGCCGCTCTCCACCCCCGGCCCCTTGGGCTCCACCCCTGGCCCCTTGGGCTTCGCCCCGCTCCCTTGGGCGACGGGGCCGCCCCAAGGGGGCGGAACGGGCGGGCAAGGGGGCGGCCCCCTCCCGCTCCCGGCCCGCCCGGGTGCCGCCCCTCGCGTGAGCGCCTGCGCCGGGCAAGCTCCTCCGCCAAGGCCGAGAGCTCAGCCCCGTACCGAACGCCTCAGCCCCGTTCTGCTCACGCAGAAGAGGCCCCGGACCCGCCCCTTTCCCTGAAGCGCTCGCCGCGCGGCTGCCCCCGTTTCACTGCGGACGCGTCGTGGCCGGTCGCGCAGTTCCCCGCGCCCCTGGCGGGGCGCCAGAAGCGCAGCCCCAGGAAGCCCGGTACGCCGAAGCGGCGGCACCCCCGCACAGGGTGCCGCCGCTTCGTGAGGAGCCGAGCCCGCCGCCGGGCGGTGAGGGTGGGACGGTGCAGTCCCGGCGACGGACTCGGAGGTCTCGCGGAGGAAGGGAAACCGCGTCAGCGGCTGTCGCTGCCCGCCGACTGGGCCGCCGCCCGCCCCGCCTCCAGCCGGGCGACCGGAATGCGGAACGGGGAGCAGGACACGTAGTCCAGGCCCACCTCGTGGAAGAAGTGGACGGACTCCGGGTCGCCGCCGTGCTCGCCGCAGACGCCCAGCTTCAGGTCGGGACGGGTCTTGCGGCCGGCCTCCACCGCGGAGCGGACCAGCGAGCCGACGCCGTCCTTGTCGATGGTCTCGAAGGGGGACACCCCGAAGATGCCCTTCTCCAGGTACGCCGTGAAGAAGGAGGCCTCCACGTCGTCGCGGGAGAAGCCCCACACCGTCTGGGTCAGGTCGTTCGTGCCGAAGGAGAAGAACTCCGCCGCCTCGGCGATCTGCCCGGCGGTGATGGCGGCGCGCGGCAGCTCGATCATCGTGCCCAGCGCCAGCTTGAGGTCTGTCCCGGTGGCCGCCTGGACCTCCGCGATGACCGCCTCGGCCTCCTCGCGGACGATCTCCAGCTCCTGGACGGTGCCCACCAGCGGAATCATGATCTCCGCACGCGGGTCGCCCTTGGCCTCGCGCCGCTCGGCGGCCGCCTCCGCGATGGCCCGCACCTGCATGGTGAACAGGCCCGGAATGACCAGGCCCAGGCGGACGCCGCGCAGACCCAGCATCGGGTTCTGCTCGTGCAGCCGGTGCACGGCCTGGAGCAGCCGCAGGTCGTTCTCGTTGGCGTCCTTGCGGGACTCGGCGAGGGCGACGCGCACGGAGAGTTCCGTGATGTCGGGGAGGAACTCGTGCAGTGGCGGGTCGAGGAGGCGGACGGTGACCGGCAGGCCGTCCATGGCCTCGAAGAGCTCTATGAAGTCCTGCTTCTGGAGCGGCAGCAGCCCCTTGAGGGCCTCCTCGCGCTCATTGTCGGTGTCCGCGAGGATCAGCTTCTCGACCATCTCGCGGCGCTCGCCCAGGAACATGTGCTCGGTGCGGCACAGGCCGATGCCCTGCGCCCCGAAGCGCCGCGCCCGCAACGCGTCCTCGGCGTTGTCGGCGTTGGCGCGCACCCGCAGCCGGCGGCGGCGGTCCGCGTACGCCATGATCCGGTGCACGGCCTCGACCAGCTCGTCGGCGTCGTCGGCGCCGGCGTGCATGCGGCCCTCGAAGTACTCCACGACCGGCGACGGGACGACCGGGACCTCGCCCAGGTAGACCTTGCCGGAGGAGCCGTCGATGGAGACGACGTCGCCCTCCTCGACCACCGTGTCGCCGACGGTGAGGCGGCGGCGCTTGGTGTCGACCTCGATCTCCTCGGCGCCGCAGACACAGGTCTTGCCCATGCCGCGCGCGACGACGGCGGCGTGCGAGGTCTTGCCGCCGCGCGAGGTCAGGATGCCCTCGGCGGCGATCATGCCGTCCAGGTCGTCCGGGTTGGTCTCCCGGCGGATCAGGATGACCTTCTCGCCCGAGCGCGACCACTTGACGGCCGTGTACGAGTCGAAGACCGCCTTGCCGACCGCCGCACCCGGCGAGGCGGCGATGCCCCGGCCGAGCAGCCGCGTCTTCGCGCTGTCGTCGAAGCGGGGGAACATCAGTTGCGCGAGCTGCGCGCCGTTGACCCGCTGGAGCGCCTCGGCCTCGTCGATGAGGCCCTGGTCCACGAGCTGCGTGGCGATGCGGAAGGCCGCGCCCGCCGTGCGCTTGCCGACGCGGGTCTGGAGCATCCAGAGCTGGCCGCGCTCGATGGTGAACTCGATGTCGCACAGGTCCTTGTAGTGCGTTTCGAGGGTCTCCATGATCTGCATGAGCTGGTCGTACGACGCCTTGTCGATCGACTCCAGGTCGGCGAGCGGGACGGTGTTGCGGATGCCCGCGACGACGTCCTCGCCCTGCGCGTTCTGCAGGTAGTCGCCGTACACGCCCTGGTGGCCGGAGGCCGGGTCGCGGGTGAAGGCGACGCCCGTGCCGGAGTCCGGGCCGAGGTTGCCGAAGACCATCGAGCAGACGTTGACCGCGGTGCCCAGGTCGCCCGGGATGCGCTCCTGACGGCGGTAGAGCTTGGCGCGGTCGGTGTTCCACGAGTCGAAGACCGCGTTGATCGCGAGGTCCATCTGCTCACGCGGGTCCTGCGGGAAGTCGCGGCCGGCCTCGTCGGAGACGATCTTCTTGAACTTCTTGACGAGCTTCTTGAGGTCGGCGGCCTCCAGGTCGGTGTCGACCTTCACCTTCTTGGCCGCCTTGGCCTCTTCCAGGGCGTCCTCGAAGAGTTCGCCGTCCACGCCGAGGACGGTCTTGCCGAACATCTGGATGAGGCGCCGGTAGGAGTCCCACGCGAAACGCTCGTCGCCGCCGACCTGCTGTGCCAGGCCGGTGACGGAGGCGTCGGAGAGGCCGATGTTGAGAACCGTGTCCATCATGCCGGGCATGGAGAACTTCGCGCCGGAGCGGACCGAGACGAGGAGCGGGTTGTCGGCCTGGCCGAGCTTCTTGCCCATCTTCGCCTCAAGGGCGTCCAGATGGGCGCTGACCTCGTCGCGCAGCTCCTTGGGAGCGTCGCCGCTGTCGAGGTAGACCTTGCAGGCCTCGGTCGTGATCGTGAACCCCGGAGGCACCGGCAGACCCAGGTTGGTCATCTCGGCGAGGTTGGCGCCCTTGCCACCGAGAAGGTCCTTGAGGTCCTTGTTGCCCTCGGTGAAGTCGTAGACGAACTTCTGCCCGGAAGAAGACTTCGCTACGTGGGGTTCTTTGTTTTCCGACACGGTCTCGGCTCCTCGAAGACGCGTTGGCTGCCCTGACGGCGAGGAACATACCCAGATCGAAGGTGTCTGGGTACGTCCACTTAACCGTCATACGGCTTTAACCGCCTGTCCGCCAGCAGATCGAAAGTGCTGCGGCCGCCCGCGTCCCGTACCGCATTCCTTCAGGCATTGAACGCAAGATCACGCAGAGCCACAGAAGATCCCGTCCGGATCGACGATCCGTCACGTCTGATCCCGGGGATTGAAAAAATAAAGGGTGGCACTGGGTGCCACCCTTTGAAAAATGCAGCCCGCCGCTGAGCGCTCATCTGAGCGAGTACAGCATCAGGCGTGGCGAGAATCACTCGCGCGTACGCTCATCAGAGCACCCCGGATCTCACCCTCCGGACGTGTCCAGCTCCGCCTCGTCACTGATCCCGGCACAGTCGTACGGGTCCTCCAACCAGCCATCCGGCAGCACAACCCGCCCATTTCCGGATGTACGCCCCCGAGGCCCATCGGCCCCCTCGGGCCACGGCTGGTCCAGATCCAGCTCGCTCAGATGAGCGTCCATTTCGGCGAGCGAGGAGGACACGGCGAGCTTCTTGCGCATCTCGCCGCCCGTCGAGAAGCCCTTCAAGTACCAGGCGACGTGCTTCCGGAAGTCGATGACACCGCGTGCCTCGTCGCCGATCCACTCGCCGAGCAGCTCCGCGTGCCGCCGCATCACCACCGCGACCTCGCGCAGCGTGGGCGCGGCCCGCTCCGCGCGGCCCTCGAAGGCCGCCACCAGGTCGCCGAACAGCCACGGCCGCCCCAGGCAGCCGCGCCCCACGACCACGCCGTCGCAGCCCGTCTCCCGGACCATCCGCAGCGCGTCGTCCGCCGACCAGATGTCGCCGTTGCCGAGCACCGGGATCTCCGGCACGTGCTCCTTCAGGCGCGCGATGGCGTCCCAGTCGGCGGTGCCGCCGTAGTGCTGGGCGGCCGTGCGGCCGTGCAGGGCGATCGCGGTGACGCCCTCGTCGACGGCGATGCGTCCGGCGTCCAGGAAGGTGATGTGGTCGTCGTCGATGCCCTTGCGCATCTTCATCGTCACGGGCAGGTCGCCCGCGTTGCCCACGGCCTCGTGCAGGATCGCGCGCAGCAGCGGCCGCTTGTACGGGAGCGCCGAGCCGCCGCCCTTGCGGGTCACCTTGGGCACCGGGCAGCCGAAGTTGAGGTCGATGTGGTCGGCGAGGTCCTCGTCCACGATCATGCGGACCGCCTTGCCGACGGTGACCGGGTCCACTCCGTACAACTGGATCGAACGCGGGGTCTCCGTCGCGTCGAAGTGGATCAGTTGCATCGTCTTCTCGTTGCGCTCGACCAGCGCCCGCGTCGTGATCATCTCGCTCACGAACAGGCCCTTCCCGCCGGAGAACTCACGGCAGAGGGTGCGGAAGGGGGCGTTCGTGATGCCCGCCATGGGTGCGAGGACCACGGGCGGCTGCACGACATGGGGGCCGATGTTGAGCGGGGTCATTGACTCATTGTCGCGCACCCCCCGCACCCGATCGAGCGGTTTCTTTAGTTATCCGTACTATCGAAAGATGTCCGCCGACCCCTCCCTCCCGCTGACGCACCGCCGCCGGATGCTGATCCTCGGCATCTGCTGCATGAGCCTGCTGATCGTCAGCCTCGACAACACGGCGCTCAACGTCGCCCTCCCCGCCATGCAGCGCGAGCTGGATGCGAGCGTCGCCGGGATGCAGTGGACCATCGACGCCTACACCCTTGTCCTGGCCTCCCTGCTGATGCTCGCCGGGTCGACGGCCGACCGCGTCGGGCGGCGCAAGGTGTTCATGGCGGGCCTGGTGCTCTTCACCCTCGGCTCGCTGCTGTGCTCGCTCGCCCCGAACCTGGAGTCGCTGGTCGCCTTCCGGGCGGTCCAGGCGATCGGCGGCTCCATGCTCAACCCGGTCGCGATGTCGATCATCACCAACACCTTCACCGACCCGCGCGAACGCGCCCGCGCCATCGGCGTCTGGGGCGGGGTCGTCGGCATCTCCATGGCCGCGGGACCCCTGGTCGGCGGACTGCTGGTCGACTCGGTGGGCTGGCGGTCGATCTTCTGGGTCAACCTGCCGGTCGGCCTCGCGGCCCTGCTGCTGACGTTCCGGTACGTCCCCGAGTCGCGCGCCTCCAGGGCCCGCCGGGCCGACCCGGTGGGCCAGCTCCTGGTGATCGCGCTGCTCGCCTCGCTGACGTACGCGATCATCGAGGGCCCGGAGGCGGGCTGGCTCTCGCCGCTCACGCTGTCGCTCGCGGGGGCCGCGGTACTGGCCCTGGCCGGGCTGGTGCTGTACGAGCCCCGGCGGGCGGAGCCGCTGATCGACCTGCGGTTCTTCCACAGCGCGCCGTTCAGCGGGGCGACGGTGATCGCGGTCTGCGCGTTCGCCTCGCTGGCCGGGTTCCTCTTCCTGAACACCCTGTACCTGCAGAACGTGCGCGGTCTGTCCGCCCTGCACGCCGGGCTATACATGCTGCCGATGGCCGCCATGACCTTCTTCTGCGCACCGCTGTCCGGACGGCTGGTGGGGGCGCGCGGGCCCCGTCTCCCGCTGCTGGTCGCGGGAACGGCGATGACGGCGAGCGCGGTGCTGTTCGCGGGCTTCCGGGCGGAGACGGACAACGTGCTGATGTTCACCGGCTATGTGCTCTTCGGCCTCGGCTTCGGCATGGTGAACGCCCCCATCACCAACACGGCGGTGTCCGGGATGCCGCGCGCCCAGGCCGGGGTCGCGGCGGCCGTCGCCTCGACCAGCCGCCAGGTCGGCTCCACGCTGGGGGTCGCGGTGATCGGGGCGGTGATCGCGGCGGGGATCAGCGGGACCTCGTACGCCGACAGCTTCGTGGAGGCGGCCGTCCCGGCATGGTGGGTCATCGCGGGCTGCGGTCTGGCCGTCCTCCTGGTCGGGGCGCTGACCAGCGGAAAGTGGGCGAAGGGCACCGCGCTGCGGACGGCGGAGCGGCTGGCGTCGCCGGGGCCCCGGGAGACCGCGCCCGCCAACGCGTGAACCTGCCCGCCCGCCTCGCGCCGCTCCCGCGGACGGCCCGGCGGACGACGACGGCACCGGGGGCGGCAGCCCTGAGAGCCCTCTTCCCGGGCTCACCGAGGGGCCGGGCCACGCACGTGTGGGCCCGGACCGTCGGAACGGTCCGGGCCCACGCGCGGCTGAGTCAGCTCTGGGAGGCGTCGCCGTCCGCCTGCTGCGCGTCCCCGCCGCCGGCGGCCTTCTCGCGCATCTTGGCCAGCAGCTCGGCCTTCTTCTCCGCCGCCGACGCGCGGTCGGCGTTGCGGTGCGGGCCGTTGTTGGCGCGCTCGTCGCGGGACTGCCGCTTGCGCTGGCCGCCGCCCTGGCCGACGGGGTTGTTGATGTTCTTGCTGGTGGTCACGGGTTCTCCCGGAATGATGTGAAGTGATCTACGGATTCGTCGGTGGGGGACGGGCGCGGCGGCATCGCAGGACGTCAGCGGCGGCCCGTCACGCTCTCACTCGTAAATCGGCGTCTGGAAGAACATGGTCACGACGGTACCCGCTCCCGACGGGGCCGCGCACCAGATTTCCGCCGCCCCCGACCGGGCGGAGCTCAGCCGCCGCCCTGCTGCTCGCCGCCGACGCCTGTGCCGACCTGCTCGTCTCCGCGCCGGGTCCGGAGTTCGCCGCCGCCCTCGCCATGGCGGGGTGCGCCGAGCTGCCGCTGGCCGTCCTGTGCGCCGCCCGGGCACGCCGGAGCCCCCGGCCGCGCCAACGGGCGGCCGGGGGCTCCGGGACGTACGAGGAGGAGACGTACCGGGGGGTCAGCAGCCGATGAGGCGGACCGCCAGGTACTCCTGGATCATGTCCAGCGACACGCGCTCCTGCTTCATGGTGTCGCGCTCGCGCACGGTCACCGCGTTGTCGTCCAGGGTGTCGAAGTCGACCGTCACGCAGAACGGCGTGCCGATCTCGTCCTGGCGGCGGTAGCGGCGGCCGATGGCGCCCGCGTCGTCGAACTCGATGTTCCAGTTCTTGCGCAGGTCCGCGGCGAGGCCCTTGGCCTTCGGCGAGAGCTGCGGGTTGCGGGAGAGCGGGAGCACCGCGACCTTGACCGGGGCCAGGCGCGGGTCGAGGCCCATCACGACGCGCTTCTCCATGACGCCCTTGGCGTTGGGCGCCTCGTCCTCGCGGTAGGCGTCCAGCATGAAGGCGAGCATCGCGCGGTTGACGCCGGCGGCCGGCTCGATGACGTACGGCGTCCAGCGCTCGTTGGCCTCCTGGTCGAAGTAGACCAGGTCGTGGCCGGAGGCCTTGGAGTGCGCCTTCAGGTCGAAGTCGGTGCGGTTGGCGACGCCTTCGAGCTCGGAGAACTCCGTGCCGCCGAAGTTGAAGCGGTACTCGATGTCGGCGGTGCGCTTGGAGTAGTGGGAGAGCTTCTCGGCCGGGTGCTCGTACCAGCGGATGTTCTCGGGGTCGATGCCGAGGTCCAGGTACCAGTTCCAGCGCTGCTCCATCCAGTACTCCTGCCACTGCTCGTCCTCGCCCGGCTTGACGAAGAACTCCATCTCCATCTGCTCGAACTCGCGCGTGCGGAAGATGAAGTTGCCCGGAGTGATCTCGTTCCGGAAGGACTTGCCCATCTGCGCGATGCCGAACGGCGGCTTCTTGCGGGCGGTCTGCTGCACCTGGGCGAAGTTGGTGAAGATGCCCTGCGCGGTCTCCGGGCGCAGGTACGCCTTCGAGCCGGTGTCCTGGGTGGGGCCGAGGTGCGTCTCCAGCATGCCGGAGAACTGCTTGGGCTCGGTGAACTGGCCCTTGGTGCCGCAGTTGGGGCAGTTGACGTCGGCCAGGCCGTTCTCGGGGGCGCGGCCGTGGTGCTTGGCCTCGTACGCCTCGATCAGGTGGTCGGCGCGGTGGCGCTTGTGGCAGGAGGTGCACTCGGTGAGCGGGTCGGAGAAGGTCGCGACGTGGCCGGACGCCTCCCACACCTCGGGGGCCAGGATGACCGACGAGTCGATGCCGACCACGTCCTCGCGCGCGATGACCATCGCGCGCCACCACTGGCGCTTGATGTTCTCCTTGAGCTCGACACCCAGCGGACCGTAGTCCCAGGCGGCCCGGGACCCGCCGTAGATCTCACTGCTCGGGAAAACGAAGCCACGGCGCTTGCTCAGGCTGACGATGGTCTCGATCTTGTCGGCGGCCACGGTGCTCTCTTCATTACGACGACGAAGGTGTGGGTCCCGCCGGTGCGCGCTGCTTCCCCGCGCGGCCCCCCTGCACGGCCACGACCCGGCACGGCCCGGCGAATGCTTCAGGTTACCGGCGTGCGGGGGCCCCGGATCAAATCGGTATCGGGGACAGAGCGGACAAGCGCACTATTGACAATCGTTTCCACTTTTGTTGAAAATGACTGTCATGAACGTACGACGCCTGATACCCGCCGCCGCCACCGCCGCCGCCGTCTCTCTCGGACTGGTCACCCTGTCCGCATGCGGAGGGGGTTCCTCCGCCGCGGACGGCAAGGGCGCGGACGGCGGGCTGAAGGTGACCGCGTCGTTCTACCCCCTGCAGTACCTGGCCGAGCAGATAGGCGGCGACAAGGTCTCCGTCACCACGCTGACCAAGCCGGGCGTCGAACCGCACGACCTGGAGCTGGGCCCCAAGCAGACCGCCCAGCTCGGCGAAGCGGACCTGATCCTCTACCTCGGCGGCCTCCAGCCCGCCGTCGACGAGGCCGTGAAGCAGTCCGGGGCCAAGGCCACCGTCGACGCCGCGACCCTGACGAAGATGGAGAAGCACGGCGCCGAGGCCGGCGGGCACGACCACGGGCACGGCGGCGAGGAGGCCGGGCACGAGGGCCACGGCCACGACCACGCCGAGGACGGCGCCGACCCGCACGTCTGGCTGGATCCCGTGAAGTACGCGGAGATCGCCAAGGGCGTGGAGAAGTCCCTCGCGAAGGCCGACCCGAAGAACGCCGCGACGTACGAGAAGAACAGCGCGACACTGGTCACGAAGCTGGACGGCCTGAACACGGCGTTCCGGAACGGCCTGAAGAACACCTCCACCAAGACCTTCATCACCACCCACTCCGCCTTCGGCTACCTCGCCGAGCGGTACGGCCTGGAGCAGGAGGCCATCAACGGCGTCTCCCCCGAGTCGGACCCGAGCCCGGCCCACATCAAGCAGCTCCAGAAGATCGCCAAGGAGGACAAGGTCTCCACGGTCTTCTTCGAGACGCTGATCAGCGACCGGACGGCGAAGACCTTCGCCTCGGACGCCGGCCTCAAGACGGACGTCCTGGACCCGCTGGAGGGCATCACGCCCGGCAAGTCCAAGGGCTCCACCTACATCGAGGTCATGCAGTCCAACCTCGAAGCGCTGAAGAAGGCGCTCGGCGCCAAGTGATGCCACTCCCAGCGGCCCCGGAGGCACGAACCGTGCACAACGACTCCGTCATATCCCTGAGCGCGGCGACCGCCGTGCTCGGCTCGCGCCCCGTGCTGCGCGGCATCGACCTCGCCGTCGAGCGCGGCGAGGTCGTCGCCCTGCTCGGCGCCAACGGCTCGGGCAAGTCCACCGCGGTGCGGTCCGTGATCGGGCAGGTGCCGCTCACGGGCGGCTCGGTCGAGCTGTTCGGCACGCCGCTGAAGCGCTTCAGGCAGTGGGCGCGCGTCGGTTACGTCCCCCAGCGCACGACGGCCGCGGGCGGCGTGCCCGCGACGATCCGCGAGGTCGTCTCCTCGGGGCGGCTCTCCCGCGCCCGGTTCGGGCTGCTGTCGAAGGCCGACAAGGCCGCCGTCGAGCGGGCCATCGGCCTGGTGGGCCTCGCCGACCGGGCGAAGGACTCGGTGAGCGCCCTGTCCGGCGGGCAGCACCAGCGGGTGCTGATCGCGCGGGCGCTGGCGAGCGAACCCGAACTGCTGATCATGGACGAGCCGATGGCCGGCGTCGACCTGGCCAGCCAGGAGATCCTCGCCGCGACCCTGCGCGAGCAGGTGGCCGCCGGGGTCTCCGTCCTGCTGGTCCTGCACGAGCTGGGCCCCCTGGAGCCCCTCATCGACCGCACGGTCGTCCTGCGCGACGGCCTGGTGGCGTACGACGGCCCGGTGACCGCCGGGGACGCCCTGCCCGGCCACGAACCGCACCACCTGACCCAGGAGGACTGCCACCCGCACGCGGCCCCGGCACCCGCCTCCCCCGTACCGACGGGACTGCTGAGCTGATGCTGACCGAGATCCTCTCCACCGCCTTCATGCAGCGCGCCCTGATCGCCGCCGTCCTGGTCGGCGTCACCGCGCCCGCCATCGGCATCTACCTGGTGCAGCGCCGCCAGTCCCTGATGGGCGACGGCATCGGCCACGTCGCGATGACCGGCGTCGGCCTCGGCTTCCTGATGCAGGCCAGCCCCGTGTGGACGGCCACCGTCGTCGCCGTCGCGGGCGCGGTGGTCATGGAGCTGATCCGCTGGTACGGCAAGACCCGGGGCGACATCGCCCTGGCCATGCTGTTCTACGGCGGCATGGCGGGCGGTGTGCTGCTGATCAACCTGGCGCCGACCGGTTCCAACGCCAATCTGTCCTCGTACCTCTTCGGTTCGCTCTCCACGGTCTCCCAGGAGGACGTGACGGCGATCGTGCTGCTCGCGGCGTTCGTGGTGGCGGTGACGGTCGGGCTGCGGCGGCAGTTGTTCGCGGTGAGCCAGGACGAGGAGTTCGCGCGGGTCACCGGGCTGCCGGTGCGGGCACTGAACCTGCTGGTCGCGGTGGTGGCGGCGGTGACGGTGACGGTCGCCATGCGGGTCGTGGGACTGCTCCTGGTCAGCGCGCTGATGGTGGTGCCGGTGGCGGCCGCGCAGCAGATCTCGCGCAGCTTCGCGGTCACCTTCGTGCTGGCGGTCGCCATCGGCACGGCGGTGACGCTGGGTGGCACGGTGGCCTCCTACCAGTACGACGTGCCGCCGGGCGCGACGATCGTGCTGCTGGCCATCGTGGCCTTCGTCGCACTGACACTTCTGGCCACACCGCTGGCACGACGCCGGGCCCGCGCGGGACACTCGACGGGACCGGCCGACGCGGCCGAGCCCGTGGCGGCGAAGCTCTGAGCCGGAGCGCGGCGGCGCTCCTGGCACAATGGCCCGACGTATCTACTCGCGTAATGGGCAACCTGAGGAGGCACCTGTGACGACGGCGCCGAGCGGTGCGACCGCGACGACGAACACCGCACCGGTGAAGGGGCGCTCCACCCGGCAGCGGACCGCCGTGGCGGCGGCGCTGGACGAGGTGGACGAGTTCCGCAGCGCGCAGGAACTCCACGACATGCTCAAGCACAAGGGCGACTCGGTGGGCCTGACCACGGTCTACCGCACGCTCCAGTCGCTGGCCGACGCCGGCGAGGTGGACGTGCTGCGCACCAGTGAGGGCGAGTCGGTCTACCGGCGCTGCTCCACGGGCGACCACCACCACCATCTGGTGTGCCGGATGTGCGGCAAGGCGGTCGAGGTCGAGGGCCCGGCGGTCGAGTCGTGGGCCGAGTCCGTCGCGGCCCAGCACGGCTATGTGAACGTGGCGCACACCGTGGAGATCTTCGGCACCTGCGCGGAGTGCGCCGCCGCCTGATCCCGCGCGTCTGCCGAACGCCCCAACTCCCTTGCAGAGTTGGGGCGTTCGGCGTGTTTCGGCCAAGTCGCACGGAGTGCCGCACGCACTCCTGACAGATGTTCAGCTTCCGTGGCACGCTCCTCACGCACACCGGTTTCCGCACCGCTTACCTCTTCGCAGAAGGAGTCAGCGTGAGACGTCGTCCCCCCAGTGCACTGTTCGGTCTGGCGGCCGCCGTGGGCGGTCTGCTCGCCACCGCCGCGGCCCCCGCCGCCGCATCCGGCGCCCCCTCCCCCGCCGCCCCCGCCGCCCTGACCGCCGAGCAGCAGGTACGGAACTTCTGGACGCCGGAGCGGATGCGTGCGGCGAAGCCGCTCGACCTGCTGAAGGTGTCCCCCGCCAAGGTCTCCCCGGCGAGGGCCGGCGGCCCCGCGACCTCCGTCCCCGGCACCCGGGCCTTCCCGCAGAAGGGCGGCGCGTGGACCGGCGGCGGGGCGGTGGTGAAGACCTCCGGCCGCGTGTTCTTCACGTACCAGGGCCGCACCGCCTCCTGCTCGGGCAACTCCGTCACCAGCCAGAACAAGTCGACCGTCGTCACGGCGGGACACTGCGTCAAGATGGACGGCGCCTGGCACACGAACTGGGTGTTCGTGCCCGCCTACAATGACGGCGCCACCCCGTACGGGACGTGGACCGCCGCGAAGCTCTCCGCCACCGACCAGTGGACGGCGAGCGAGGACATCAACTACGACGTGGGCCTCGCCGTGGTGAACCCGCTGAACGGGCAGAAGCTGTCCGACGTGGTCGGGGCGCAGGGCGTCCAGTTCAACGGCGGCTACAACAAGCCGATGTACGCGTTCGGCTTCCCGGCGGCCGCCCCGTACGACGGCAAGAAGCTGGTCTACTGCTCCGGGAACACCACGAAGGACTTCCTGCTCACCAAGGACCACGGCCTGGCCTGCGACATGACCGGCGGCTCCAGCGGCGGCCCGTGGTTCAACTCCTTCAACGAGTCCACCGGCACCGGCCTCCAGGCCTCGGTGAACAGCTTCGGCTACACCTTCCTGCCGGGCCGGATGTTCGGCCCGTACTTCGGCAACGAGGTGAAGGCGGCGTACGACAAGGCCCAGGCGGGCTGACCGGGCGGGCGGGGCCCGGCGGGTGCGCGCACCGGGCCCCGCCCCGCACGGGGCCCGGTGACGGCTCAGCCCTGTCCGGGAACCTGCGCGAGCGGGGAACCGCCGCCGTTCTGCTGCTCGTTGGGGACCGCCCCGCCGAAGCGCCGGTCGCGCTGCGCGTACTCGTAGCAGGCGTCCCAGAGGTTGCGCCGGTCGAAGTCCGGCCACAGCACGTCCTGGTAGACGAACTCGGCGTACGCGCTCTGCCAGAGCAGGTAGTTGGAGGTGCGCTGCTCGCCGCTGGGACGCAGGAAGAGGTCCACGTCCGGCATGTCCGGGTAGTACAGGTACTTGGCGAAGGTCTTCTCGTTGACCTTCGACGGGTCGAGCTTCCCGGCGGCGACGTCCCGGGCGACGGCCTGGGCGGCGTCCGCGATCTCGGCGCGGCCGCCGTAGTTCACGCAGAAGTAGAGGGTCATCGCGTCGTTGTCGACGGTCTGTTCCTGGGCGACCTGGAGCTCCTGGACGACCGACTTCCACATCTTGGGCATCCGGCCGACCCAGCGGATGCGGATGCCGAGCTCGTTCATCTCGTCGCGGCGGCGGCGGATGACGTCCCGGTTGAAGTTCATCAGGAAGCGGACCTCGTCGGGGGTGCGCTTCCAGTTCTCGGTGGAGAAGGCGTACAGCGAGAGGTTCTTAACGCCCATCTCCAGGCAGCCCTTGAGGACGTCCAGGACGACGCCCTCGCCGACCTTGTGGCCCTCGGTGCGGGGCAGGCCGCGCTCCTTGGCCCAGCGGCCGTTGCCGTCCATGACGATCGCGACGTGCTCGGGGACGAGCTCACCGGGAATCCTCGGGGGGCGCGCGCCGGACGGGTGCGGCTCGGGGATCTTGTACTCGCGCTTGGTGCGCCCCAGGATTCCGCGTCGTGCCATGGTTCGTAGCTCTCCCTGTGATGTGCCCGTGCTTCCCGTACTGACTGTGCCCGCCGCGTGCCCTACGCCTTCTCCACGTACCTGAGCGAGCGCAGTCCGCGCTCCAGGTGCCAGTGCAGATAGGCCGAGACCAGCCCGCTGCCCTCGCGGGCGTGCCGGGGCTCGCACGCGTCGGCCGCCGCCCAGTCCCCCGTGAGCAGCGCGCTCAGCAGAGCGACAGCCTCCGCAGAGGGTACGACGCTCCCGGGCACCCGGCAGTCACCGCATATGACGCCGCCGGCCGAGACGGAGAACAGCCGGTTGGGTCCGTCGATGCCGCACTTGGCGCAGTCGTCGAAGCTGGGGGCGTACCCGTTGACGGCGAGGGAGCGCAGCAGGAAGGCGTCGAGGATCAGGTTCGGGGCGTGCTCGGCGCGGGAGAGGGTGCGCAGACCGCCCACCAGGAGGAGGTACTGCTGCACCGCGGGTTCGCCCTCGTGGTCGGTGAACCGTTCCGCCGTCTCCAGCATGGCGGTGCCGGCGGTGTAGCGGCCGTAGTCGGTGACGATGCCGCTGCCGTAGGGGGCGATGATCTCGCCCTGGGTGCACAGCGGCAGGCCGCGGCCGACCAGCTCGCTGCCGCGGGCGAAGAACTGCACGTCGACGTGGGAGAAGGGCTCCAGGCGCGCCCCGAACTTCGACTTCGTGCGGCGTACGCCCCGGGCCACGGCCCGGACGCGGCCGTGGTGGCGGGTGAGGAGCGTGATGATGCGGTCCGCCTCGCCCAGCTTCTGGGTGCGCAGGACGATGCCGTCATCACGGAACAGACTCATGACGCCCATTGTCCCGTACGCGGGGGCGGGGCCGGGGACGGCGGCGCTTCCGGCCCGGGCGGCAGCCGGGGCCGGAGGTGCTACGGCAGCTCGCCGCGGCTGCGGGCGTTGACGTAGGCCGTGGCCGCGCTGAGCCGCTCGGCGGCCGTGGCGGGGCGGACCTCGCCCTGGTCGACGTTCCAGTCGCGGCCGCCGCCGGCCGGGGTCAGCCGCAGCAGGCAACCCACCGCCGCGACGACCCGGCCGACCCGGCCGCTGGTGAGGTCCATCACGTACGAGCCGAGAGGCGGCGGCTTCACCGCGCGCCCGGCGGCACGAGGCCGGCACTTCCCCGTGTCGAGCGCACTGTCTCCACCACGTCCTCCGTTGCTCCGGTGCTTCCCGGCGCACTGCGCCCGGGGTGCGGATTCCCCATCATTGTCGTGAATTTCCCGTGCGGGAGGGATTTCGGCTGCCGCGCTACGGGCGCGGCGCGGCCCGGCCGGCCCCCGGAGGACGGCCGCGCCGCGGACGTCCGCGGCCCGTCCCCGCAAAAACTTTCCGCACTCCGGACGCAACCTCCCGGGTACCCGCACGTCTGGTCGGTTGAAGGCGCCCTTCACCCCATGTTCCAGATCGTGCTCCGGGCGCCGTACGTCATCTCGTACGGCATCCGGTGCGCCCCGCACTCGGGAGTACCCATGTCCATGCACCGGAAGCTGACCCGCCCCCGCCTCTTCGGCGCCGTCGCCTCGGTCGCCGTCGTCCTGGGCGGCGCCTTCGCGGCCCAGGCCGTCGCCGACACGACCCCGGCGCCGGCCCCTCCGAAGTCCGGCCCGGCCGCTCCGGAGACCGCCCCGGAGGCCGCCCCGGCGCCCGCCGGCCAGACCCGCCCGGCGCCCGCCGCCCCGGAGGCCGCCCCGGCGCCCGCCGGCGAGCCCCGTCCGGCTCCCGCCGCCCCGGTGGCCGACGGCAAGACCCGTCCGGCGCCCGCCGCCCCCGTGGCCGACGGCAAGACGCGTCCGGCGCCCGCCGGGAAGTCCGATGCCGCTCCCCGCGTGGTGGAGCCGGGCAGCGCGCCCGCGCCCGCGCCGCAGAAGTAGCGGCCTCATCCGGCGGGCGGGCCTGTACGCAGGCCCGCCCGCCGCCCCCTGCCGCCCGCACCACCGGATCGAGGCCCATGCAGTACGCCGCGTACGCCGTCCCCGTCGCGCCCCCGTGGTGGTCGCGCCTGCTCGCCCGCGTGTCCGGGGCACGGGCATCCCGCCCCCGGGACGCCCGCCCGTTGCGCGCGGTCGAGAGCCAGCCGTACGACGGCACGCCGTACGGCAGCGCCCCGTACGGCGACGACTGCGAGCCGCCCACCCTCAGCGACCTCTACCGGGCCCGCCGCCTCGACATGGTCCGCCTCGCCCTGTTCCTGGTGGACGACCTGCACACCGCCGAGGACGTGGTGCAGGACGCGTTCGCCGCGGTGTGCCGCACCCACGGGACGAAGCTGGCCGGGCTCCAGGACCCCGCGGCGTACCTGCACACCGCCGTGCTCAACGCGGCCCGCTCGGTGCTGCGCAGACGGCGCACGGCACGCGCGTACACGCCGCCGCACCCGGCGGCGGGCCCGCCCGTCGACGAAGGGCTCCTGCTCGCCGAGGAGCACCGCCACGTCCTGGCGGCGCTGGCCGAACTGACCCGGCGCCAGCGCGAGGTGCTGGTGCTGCGGTACTGGTCGGAGCTGACCGAGGCGCAGACGGCGCAGGCCCTCGGCCTGTCGCGTGGCACGGTGAAGTCCACCGCGAGCCGCGCCCTGGACGCGCTGGAGAAGAAGCTGGAGAACACCACCGCATGACGCAGACCGAAGACAGGCTGCGGGCCGCGCTCGCCGCCCGGGCGGACCAGCTCACGTACTCGATGCTGCGTCGCGGCGAAGTTCCGCAGGGGCGGACCTGGGGAGTGCGCCGGGTGCGCGGGATCGCGTACGCGGTGGTGGGCGCGGCGGCGGTGGTCGCCGTGTGCCTGCTCGTGCTGCTGCCCCACAGCCCCGTGAACCCGACTCCGGTGCCGCCCGCGCAACCGCCGCGCGTGGTCGACACCCCCCGCCCGACGACGACCCCGGCCCTGCCGGAGTCGGCTCCGGCGGTGAGCCACGAACCCTAGGGCCCTGACGTCGAGGCGGGCCCTAGTGCTCGACGATCTCCTCGCGGGACTCCACCTCCCCGTCCCGGAGGATCACGAACTCCCGGTCCTCCTCCGTCAGGACCTTCAGGAACCCGGGCTCGGCCTCCAGCACATAGCCGCGCAGCGGCTCCCCGTGCCCCTTCACCACGATGCGCTCCTTGGGCATCCACGGCGTGCGGACGACGGCCGCGCTGATCAGCAGCGCGAGGACCGAGGCGGCCAGCACCAGCCCCATGAGGTGCCGGCCCGCCCACCGCGACGCCTCGCCGACCTGCCCGTGCACGCCCCTGGTCAGCACGCCCAGACCCACCATGACCGCCGTGACCAGCACCGACGCCAGCGGCAGCCACCAGGTGCCGAAGCTCAGGACGTACGCGGTCATGCCCGCGACGACGATGGCCAGCACGACGATCCCGGTCATGTCGATCCGCGGGCCCCGGTCGGGCTGCTCCTCCTCGCGCGTCCGGGCAGCCAGCACGAAACCGCCGACCACCCGGAAGAGGAACGCGGGCAGCAGGACGACGAGCAGCACGGCGGCCACGACGGAGTCGGCGAGCACCGTTCCGAGCAGGATGCCGATGCTGTCGTCGAGGTCGAGCGTGTGCAGGACGGCGAAGGCGGTGTGCCACTGGTAGCCGGACACGGCGAACAGCCGCAGCAGCAGGAAGAGGAACGCGGCCGTGGTCAGGGTGAGCCCGCTGCCCCACCCGTGCCGCCGCTCCTCACCGGACTGCTCCGCCTGCTCCTCGTGCGCCATCCCCACAACGTGCCACAGGCGCCCCGCCGCCGCTTCCCGGGAGGGTTCCGGCCCGCAGGGGCGGGCTTCAGGACGGCGTGCGGGCCGCCGCCAGGAGGCGGGCGGTGTCCGCCGCGCACAGGTGGAGGGCCGCGCCGGCCGTCGCCAGGACCTCCCGCTCCGCCGGGTTGTACGGGCCGTCGGCCAGCGCGATGCGGGCGCCCTGGAGGAGCAGGGACTCCCGGCCCGCCGGGGCCAGGTGCGGGGCGAGGGGTTCCAGGGCCTCGTGGAGCTCGATGGCGAGGGTGGCGCTGTAGGGGCAGTCGATCCCGGACTCCGCCTCCTCGGGGAGGTAGCGGCCCGATTCCGCGGAGAGCGCCTCCACGAGGTGGGTGAGCTGGTCCTCCGTACAGTCCTCGAAGCCCGCCGAGCGGACCGTGGCCGCCGCGGTGGCCGTGACCGTACGGGAGGAGGTGCCGCCGGCGGCGAGGACGGCGAGCGCGACCGTGTGGACGGCGTCGCGGAGCATCGCCGACAGCCGGACGGTGGTGGGGTGGTCGAGGGCCTCGGGGCCGAACTCGCCCTCGCAGGAGGCGCAGTGCACGACGGGTCCGACCGTGCCGCGCGCGGCGAGCGGGACGCCCAGGACGGTGCGGCGCTGCCGGCCGGTGCGGCGGGCGTAGTTGCGGTCGCCGCCGCAGCCCGGGCAGAAGAACTCGCCGTCGCCGACGGTGGTCCACGTGGTGCGCACGCCCCACAGACTGAGCGATCGGCCTCGTCCTGGCAGCACGGCGTACCTCCATAACGCTTCGGCATCTTTGCCGGGGTTGGACGTGATGTTAGCCACATCCGCGGGGCCCCGTCAGCACCCCGGGAAAAAACGGAGGTCCCGCCCCCGGCGGCGCGGGAACGGGACCTTCCGAAACATCGTGCAAAGAGCGAGGTCAGCGGGCGGCCCGGTTCACGGCGGAGACAACTGCCTTCAGGGAGGCCCGCGTCGTGTTCGGGTCGATGCCGATGCCCCACAGGACCTTGCCGTCGATCGCGCACTCGATGTACGAGGCGGCCTGCGCGGACGCGCCCTCGCTCATCGTGTGCTCCTGGTAGTCCAGCAGCCGGGCGTCGACGCCGACGGCGGCCAGCGCGTCGAAGAACGCGGAGATCGGACCGTTGCCGGAACCGGTGAGGACCGTCTCCCGGCCGTCCACGACCGCGTCCACCGTCAGGGTGTCGACGCCGTCGGTGTCGGTGGTGGTCTGGCCGGAGCGGACCTGGATGCGGCCCCACGGGTTCTCGGCGTTGGGCAGGTACTCGTCCCGGAAGACCGACCAGATGGCCTTCGGGGTGACCTCGCCGCCCTCGGTGTCCGTCTTCTGCTGGATGATCTTCGAGAACTCGATCTGCATCCGGCGCGGCAGGTCCAGCTTGTGGTCGTTCTTCAGGACGTACGCGATGCCGCCCTTGCCGGACTGCGAGTTGACCCGGATGACCGCCTCGTAGGAGCGGCCGACGTCCTTGGGGTCGATCGGCAGGTACGGGACCGCCCACTCGATGTCGTCGACGCTCTTGCCCGCGGCGGCCGCGTCGGCCTCCATGGCGTCGAAGCCCTTCTTGATGGCGTCCTGGTGGGAGCCGGAGAAGGCGGTGTAGACCAGGTCGCCCGCGTAGGGGTGGCGCGGGTGGACCTCCATCTGGTTGCAGTACTCGCTGGTGCGGCGGATCTCGTCGATCTGCGAGAAGTCGATCTGCGGGTCGACGCCCTGGGAGAAGAGGTTCATGCCCAGGGTCACCAGGTCGACGTTGCCGGTGCGCTCGCCCTGGCCGAACAGGCAGCCCTCGATGCGGTCCGCGCCCGCCATGATCGCCAGCTCGGCGGCGGCGACGGCGGTGCCGCGGTCGTTGTGCGGGTGCACCGACAGGCAGACGTGCTCGCGGCGCGTCAGGCGGCGGGACATCCACTCGAAGCGGTCGGCGTGCGTGGACGGCGTCGAACGCTCCACGGTCGCGGGCAGGTTGAGGATGATCTCGCGCCCCTCCTCGGGGCCCCACACGTCGCAGACCGCCTCGCAGACCTCCAGGGCGAAGTCCAGCTCGGTGTCGGTGAAGATCTCCGGGCTGTACTGATAGCCGAAGACCGTCTCGGGGCCGAGGATCTTCTCCGCGTACTCCATCACCAGCCGGGTGCCGTCCACCGCGATCTGCTTGACCTGCTCCTTGGTGCCGCGGAAGACCACGCGGCGGAAGGTCGGGGCGGTCGCGTTGTACAGGTGCACGGTGGCGCGGTGCGCGCCGCGCAGGGACTCCACGGTGCGCTCGATCAGCTCCTCGCGCGCCTGGGTCAGGACGGAGATCGTCACGTCCTCGGGGATCGCGCCCTCCTCGATGATCGAGCGGACGAAGGCGAAGTCGGTCTCGCCCGAGGACGGGAAGCCGACCTCGATCTCCTTGTAGCCCATGCGGACCAGCAGGTCGAACATCTCGCGCTTGCGGGCGGGCGACATGGGGTCGATCAGCGCCTGGTTGCCGTCGCGCAGGTCGGTGGAGAGCCAGCGGGGGGCCCGGGTGATGCGGGCCTCGGGCCAGGTGCGGTCGGGGATGTCCACGGCGTCGTACGGGCCGTACTTGTGGACCGGCATCCCGGACGGCCGCTGGAAGTGCCCGGCGTTCGTCACGGGGGTGGGGCTGCCGACGGACTGCGCGGACGGCTGGGCCTGCTGGGGGGTCATCGCGTGGGGCTCCTCGGGTCACCTGCAAGGGGACGGCCGACGTGTCTGCGCAGCACCAGATCCCGCGGGGAGGGGGTCGGCCTACGACTTACAGGCCCTCGCCGCGGCAGCTAAGGAGAAGCAGCCCGAAACGCATGATGTGCCGCAGCCTAACCGAGGGGCGGCGGGGGCGCCGGTCCGTATCAGTATGCAAGACCCGGCATGCGTGTCGTGGAAACTGTGATCCTTCACTCCAAGCAATGAAATATGGACCGAATCATGGTCGCGGGTAGTGACAGCGGCATGACCCAGTGCCACATTGCTCGCCATGGAAGCCATCCATCCCGTTTTCTGCACCATCGTGCCGCCCCACGTCCTCGACCGGCTCGCCCGCGCCGACGACCCCGCCCTCGCCGGTCCCGCCCGCCGCACCCTGGAGGCGGACGCCCGGCAGCGCACCCACCGCCGGCTCACCACGGTCCTCGGCGCACCGGCGGCCACGCCCTCGCCGGGAGCCGCCGACAACAAGGTCCACCGGACCGTTCACGACGCCGAGCACACCCGGAACCTGCCGGGGAAGGCCGTCCGGACGGAGGGCGCGGAGCCCGTCAAGGACGCCACCGTGAACCGCGCGTACGCCGGCCTCGGCGCCACGTTCGAGCTGCTGCTCTCGGCGTTCGGACGCAATTCCGTCGACGGCGCCGGAATGCCGCTGAACGCGACCGTGCACTTCGACCGCGACTACGGCAACGCCTTCTGGGACGGCGAGCAGATGGTGTTCGGCGACGGCGACGGCGAGATCTTCCTCGACTTCACCCTCCCCGTCGACGTCATCGGCCACGAACTGGCGCACGGCGTCACCCAGCACACGGCGAACTTCAGCTACTTCGGCCAGCCGGGGGCGCTGAACGAGTCCGTGTCCGACGTCATCGGCTCCCTCGTCAAGCAGTACGTCAACGACCAGACGGCCGCCGAGGCGGACTGGCTGATCGGGGCGGGCCTGCTCGCCGAGCGCGTCCAGGGCGTCGCCCTGCGCTCGATGAAGGCCCCGGGCACGGCGTACGACGACGACGTCCTGGGCAAGGACCCGCAGCCCGCGACGATGGACGACTACGTCAGCACCGGCCGCGACAACGGCGGGGTGCACATCAACTCCGGCATCCCCAACCACGCCTTCTACCTGCTGGCCGACGCGCTCGGCGGCAAGGCGTGGGAGCGGGCCGGGCAGATCTGGTACGACACCCTGACCGCCGGAACGCTCTCCGTCACCCCGACCTTCGCGGAGTTCGCGCAGGCCACGGTGGCGGCGTCGCGCGCCCGGTTCCGGGACGGCGCGGAGACCCTGGCCGTGCTGAAGGCGTGGGAGCAGGTCGGAGTGCCGGTGCCGAAGAAGGCGAAGCCGTAGGCGCCGTCGGCGGTCGTGGGGGCGTCCCGAGGCGGGACGCCCCTTTCGCCGTGCCGGCGGGGCGCCCCCTACCGGTGCGCCCGTACCCGTACTAGAACGGACCCCATGCTTATTCAGGTAGTCCGCACCGGAGGATTCGCCGGGATCGAGCGCCGCGCCGAGGTCGACACCTCGGGCCGGCCCGACGCCCACGCCTGGCACGCGCTCGCCGGGGAGGCGGCGGCCGCCGGGCGGGGGCTCCGGATGCCGGGGGCGGCGGTCCCGGACGGGTTCAGCTACGAGATCACCGTCGACGGGCAGACCTTCCACTGCGCGGAGCCGCAACTCTCCGACGCACAGCGCGAGTTGATCACGAGGGTGCTGAAGGAAGGCGCGTAACGGCGGGCGGCGTCACGACCGTTGACAGCGTTACCCGGCGGTACGGAGCATCTCCTCCATGACGACGCTGCCACCCGGTCCAACCGGTCCGCTGCCCCGCTTCCCCGCCAACTTCCTGTGGGGGGTCTCCACTTCGGCGCACCAGATCGAGGGGGCGGCGGCCGACGACGGGCGCGGGCCGTCCTCCTGGGACGCCTTCGCCGCCGAGCCCGGCCGCATCAAGGACGGCTCGAACGCGTCCGTGGCATGCGACCACTACCGGCGTTACCCCGAGGACGTCGCGCTCCTCAAGGAGCTGGGGGTGGGCGCGTACCGCTTCTCGGTCTCCTGGTCGCGGGTGCTGCCGGAGGGGGCGGGCGCCGTCAACAAGGCCGGGCTCGACTTCTACGACCGGCTGGTCGACGCCCTGTGCGAGGCGGGGGTGCGCCCGGTGCCGACCCTCTTCCACTGGGACACCCCGCTCGCGCTGGAGCGGGCGGGCGGGTGGCTGGAACGGGACACCGCGCACCGGTTCGCGGAGTACGCGGAGGTGGTCGCGGCCCGCCTGGGCGACCGGGTGGGGCGCTGGATCACGCTCAACGAGCCCGCCGAACTCACGCTGCTGGGGCACGCGCTGGGCGAGCACGCGCCGGGCAGGCGGCTGCTCTTCGACGCCCTGCCGGTCGCCCACCACCAGCTCCTGGCGCACGGCCTGGCGGTGGAAGTGCTGCGCGACCGCGGCTCGGGCTCCATCGGCATCGCCAACTCGCACGGGCCGACCTGGGCGGCCTCGGAGTCGGCCGGGGACCGCGCGGCGGCCGACTTCTACGACCTGCTGCTCAACCGCCTGTTCGCGGACCCGCTGCTGCTGGGGACGTACCCGGAGGGCATCGCCGAGCTGCTGCCGGGCCCGGTGGAGGACGACCTGCGGCTGATCTCGCAGCCCCTGGACTGGTACGGCGTCAACTACTACCAGCCGACCAGGGTGGGCGCCCCCGACCCGTCCGTCCCGGCGGACTTCGCGGGCATCACGATCCCGCCGGAGCTGCCCTTCTCCGTGCACCGGGTCGACGGCTTCCCCCGCACGGCCTTCGACTGGCCGGTGGTGCCCCCCGCCCTGCTGGAACTGCTGGTGGGCTTCAAGGAGCGGTACGGGGACCGGCTGCCGCCCGTGGTCGTCACCGAGAACGGCTGCAGTTACGAGGGCCTGGACGACCAGGACCGGATCCGCTTCCTGGACGGGCACCTGCGCGCCCTGCACGACGCGATGGACGAGGGCGTCGACGTGCGCGGGTACTTCGTGTGGTCGCTGCTGGACAACTGGGAGTGGGCCGAGGGGTACGCGCAGCGGTTCGGGCTCGTGCACGTCGACTTCGACACCCTGGAGCGGACCCCGAAGGCCTCCTTCGGATGGCTGCGGGACGCGCTGCGGGCACAGCGGTGACGACCCTCCCCGCCCGCTCGGCGCGGGCGGAACCCACCGCGGAGGTCTCCCGGGGGTGGACGGCGTCCCTGTCGCTCGCCAACGGGGCGATCTGGGTGGGGTGGTTCGGGCCCCTCCAGGTCCTCCTGGCGCTCCAGGCGGCCGGGCTGGCGCCCCGCGCGGGGATGGCCGAGGAGTCGTTGCTGGCGTGGGTGACGGGCGCCGGGGCCGTCGTCTCGATGGTCGCCAACCCCGTCTTCGGCGCGCTGTCGGACCGTACGACGTCCCGCTTCGGACGCCGTACGCCGTGGATCGTGGGCGGCTCCCTCACCGGCGCGGCGGCGCTGGTGCTGCTCGCCCTCGCCCCGGACCCGGTGACGATGACGCTGGGGTGGTGCCTGGTGCAGCTCGCCCTGAACGCCGCGTTCGCCGCGGTGACCGCGTCCGTGCCGGACCAGGTGCCGCACCGCACGCGCGGGCGGGTCGGCGGGTGGCTGGGCGCGGCACAGATGCTGGGCGTGGTCGCCGGGACGGGACTGGCGTCGCTGGGCGGCGTCCTCGCGGGGTACGTGGCGTGCGCGGTGTTCTGCGCGGTGGGCGTGCTGCCCTTCGTCGTACGGCACAAGGACCCGGCCCTGTCGCCGGCGGAGCGGGAGCCGCTGCGGTGGCGGGGGTTCCTGGCGGGGTTCTGGCTGAGCCCGCGCCGGCATCCGGACCTGGGGTGGGCGTGGCTGACCCGGTTCCTGATCAACCTGGGGAACTCGGTGGTGCTGCTGTACTTGCTGTACTACCTCCGGGACCGGGTGCGGTACGCCGACCCGGAGACCGGTGTGCTGGTCCTGACCGCCGTCAACGGGGTCACCCTCCTCGCCACGGTCGTGGTGGGCGGGGCGTGGTCGGACCGGGTGGGCCGCAGGAAGCCCTTCGTGCTGGGGGCCGGGGTGCTGATGGCGGGGGCCTCGGGGCTGCTGGCGGTGTGGCAGACCTGGCCGGGCGCGCTGGTCGCGGCGGCCCTGCTGGGCATCGGCTTCGGCGTCTTCACCTCGGTGGACTTCGCCCTGATGACGCAGGTCCTGCCGTCCGCGGCCGCCCGGGGCAAGGACCTCGGCCTGATCAACATCGCGAACTCGCTCCCGCAGGCGATGGCCCCGGCCCTCGCGGCGCCCGTCGTGCTCCACCTGGGCGGCTACCGCGTCCTGTACGGACTGGCCGCGGCGACGGGCCTGTTGGGCGCCCTCCTGGTCCACCGCGTCAAAGCCGTGCCCTGACCGCCCCCGCCCGCTCCTTCGCGCGTCGCGCTCCCGGCCCGCCCGGACGCCGCCCCGGCGCGAGCGCCGCGCCGGTCGTACGCCGCCGCCAGGGCCGGGAGGCGCCCCGTACCGCCTAGAACCCCAGCTTCCGCAACTGCTTCGGGTCCCGCTGCCAGTCCTTCGCGACCTTCACGTGCAGGTCGAGGTACACCGGCGTCCCCAGCAGCGCCTCGATCTGCTTCCGGGACTTCATCCCGACGTCCTTCAGCCGCTGCCCCTTGGGGCCGATGATGATGCCCTTCTGGCTGGGCCGCTCGATGTAGACGTTCGCGTGGATGTCCAGCAGCGGGCGGTCCTTCGGCCGGTCCTCCCGCGGGATCATCTCCTCGACGACGACCGCGATCGAGTGCGGCAGCTCGTCCCGCACCCCCTCCAGCGCCGCCTCGCGGATCAGCTCCGCGACCATCACCATCTCCGGCTCGTCCGTGAGGTCGCCCTCCGGATACAGCGGCGGGCTCTCCGGCAGCATCGGCGCGATCAGGTCCGCCAGCAGCGACACCTGCGACTCGCCGACCGCCGACACCGGCACGATCTGCGCCCAGGCGATTCCCAGCTCCTGCCCGAGCTGGTCGATGGCGATGAGCTGTTCCGCGAGCTGCTTGGAGTCGACCAGGTCCGTCTTGGTCACGATGGCGATCTTCGGCGTCTTCCTGATCCCGGCGAGCTCCTTGGCGATGAACTTGTCACCGGGCCCGAGCTTCTGGTCCGCGGGCACGCAGAACCCGATGACGTCGACCTCGGCCCACGTCGTCCGTACGACGTCGTTGAGCCGCTCGCCGAGGAGCGTGCGCGGCTTGTGCAGCCCGGGGGTGTCCACCAGGATCAGCTGCGCGTCCGGCCGGTGCACGATGCCGCGCACGGTGTGCCGGGTGGTCTGCGGGCGGCTGGAGGTGATCGCCACCTTCTTGCCGACCAGAGCGTTCGTGAGGGTGGACTTGCCCGCGTTGGGGCGGCCCACGAAGCAGGCGAAGCCGGCCCGGTGGGGGGCGGGGTCGGCTGCGGGGGTTTCAGGGGTACGAGCGCTCATGCGGCCCATTCTCCCCGATGCACGCCGAAGGGCCGACCAGTGGTCGGCCCTTCGGGACACGCGTCGGACGGCGTCAGGCGCTCAGGCCAGCCCGCCCTTGACGCCGCAGGAGCCCCAGGCGCCCGCGCCCTGGCCCGCGAGGACCTTCTCGGCGACGGCGATCTGCTGGGCCTGGGTGGCCTTGTGGGCGCTCGGCGCGTACGCGGTGCCGCCGTAGGCCGCCCAGGTCTGCTGGGTGAACTGGAGGCCGCCGGAGTAGCCGTTGCCGGTGTTGATGGCCCAGTTGCCGCCCGACTCGCACGCCGCGACGGCCGACCAGTTGGCACCGGAGGCGGCCGAGGCGCTGCCCGAGCCGGTGAGGATCATCGTCGCCGCCGCTCCCGCGGCGACGACGGAACCGGTGACGCGGCGGGCGACGGTGGAGCGGATCAGGGAGGAGAACACGTAGTGGCCTAACACTGGGGGACGTGGACCGCCGCGTCCGAGAGGCGGGTACGGCCTCTCGCCGGGGCCCTGGTGCGGCCCCTTGCGGCGTTCCTCCACACTCCCAGCGCCGGCGGCCCGTTTCCACGGTCCTTCGGGGGGGTTCACGGGGGCCGGACGGCCCCCGCGGCACCGCCCCGGCACCGGGACGAACGGCCCGGGCCGAAGGTCCCGGCGCGGGTGCCGCACGGGCCAGGGAGCCACGTGTCCAGGACGGCGGGCGGGGGTCGCCCGACCCGCCGTCCGCCGCCGCTGTGCCGTGTGTCACACCCGGGGTGTCCCGTGCCGCCGGGCTAGGCGGTGAGGCGTGCCCGCACGGTCGCGTCCGGCGCTGCCACCAGCACCGGTGTGCCCTCTCCGCCCAGGTCCCGCACCGCGGAGAGGTCGGCGTCGGCTGCGGTGCCGGCGGCCGTCACCACGGCGGCGGCCTCCAGCGACGAGGCGCCGCTGGCGACGGCCATCGCGACGGCGGTGCGCAGCGCGCTGAGCTTCAGGGAGTCCAGGGCGACGGTTCCGGCGACATAGGTGCGCCCGGTCTCGTCGCGCACGGCCGCACCCTCGGGAACGCCGTTGCGGGCGCGGGTGGAGCGGGCGAGGGTGATCAGCTTCTGGTCCTCGGGGTCGAGGGGCGCGTCCTGCGCGGGCGTGGTCATGGCCCCGAGCATAGGAAACGCCCCGGCCTCCCCCGCGCGAGGGGCGGCCGGGAGGCGTGTCCGGTGCACGTGGTGCGGGCGGCGGGCCGGGGCGCCCGTTACTTCTTCGCCCCGGCGGCGACCCCGTCGAGCGCGGCGGCGGCCCGGTGGACGGCGCGGTCGAACGGCTTCTCGCCGCGCTCGCCGTCCTCGCCCCAGTTGTTGAAGAGGGTGGAGATGTTCGCACCGGAGCGGAGGGAGACGACGTCGTAGTCGAGGACCTGCTCCTTCTCCGCGTCGTCGATCTTCAGCCGGTAGGAGACCTTCTGCTCGCCGAGTGCGGGCACCGCGAAGTCGGCGACGGTGACCTCGACCTTGCGGCCCTCGTACGTCGCGCCGAAGGAGGCGCAGCCCTTGGCCGCGGCGGCCAGGGACCCCATGGCCCGCTCGGCCTCGGCGGGACGCTCGTAGCCGCTGACGTCCTGGGCGATGACGCTGGACCCGGTGCGGTCGTAGAAGACCGCCTGCCGGGTGACCTTGAAGTCGGTGAGCAGCCGGCCGGTGTTCAGGACGTCGGCCAGGATGTGGCACTTCGCGGGCTCGGCCTTGTCGAGGACGTTCTGCGAGGGGTCGCCCACGTCGACGAGGACGTCCTTCTGGAACTTCCATCCGTCGGCGAGGTCCTTCTCCCCCACCAGGACGCTCTTGGCCTGCTGCGGCGTCATGGGGCCGGGCGGCTCGGGGGTGGCCGCGGCCTTCCCCTTCATGGCCTCGGCGCCGCCCCCGGTGCCGCTGCCCTCGGCGGCACTGCCGTCGGCGCACGCGGTGAGCAGCAGCAGGGACGAGGCGGCCAGGCCGGCGGCGGCGAGACGAAGCGGACGGGCCGGGCGGGCCGGAGGGACCAGAAGGAACGGACGGGCCGGTCTGGCCTGACGGAGCGGACGGTTGCGCACGGGGTACTCCAGAAGGGTGTTCGATTACTCCCGCGAACTTAAACAGCGCGTAAAGAGAACACCAAACCCGGGCACCCGGGGCCGGGGCCCGGACGGGCTCAGCCCGCCGCCGGTCCCATCGCCCCGCGCCGCCCCTCCGGCGTCGCCAGCCACTCCAGCTTCTCCGCCGTGCCCGTGCCGGGCCTCGGCGTGTGCAGCACGATCGTCAGGTCGGGCCGGGCGGGCACCCGCAACTGCGTGCTCTCCAGCTTCAGCTCGCCGACCAGCGGATGCAGCAGGTCCTTGAACGTCTGCCCGCCCGGCGCGATGTCCCTGCGCTCCCACAACTCGGCGAACACGGGGCTGAGTTCCTTCGCTTGCGCGACGATCTCCCGGAACCCCTCGTCGTCGGGGCACTCCGAGCACGCCGACCGGAACTGCGCCACCACCCGGCTCGCGGTGCCCTCCCAGTCCTTGGCCCGGGAGCGGTAGACGGGGTCGGAGAAGAACGAGAGCAGGCAGTTCTGCACGACGTCGGGCCGCATGCCGAGGACGGCGGCCGCCGCGTCGTTGTACTGCACGGCGTTCCAGTACACGTCCATGATGTGCGCCGGATACGGCAGCCATGCGTCGATCAGCCGCCGCAGCCCGCCGCACATGTCCTGGTCGCCCGGATCGACCTCGGGGGCGGGCGGGTTGAGCCCGGCGAGGACGTACAGATGACGGCGTTCCGTGCTGCTCAGCCGCAACACCCGTCCCACCGAGTCCAGCACCTGCGGAGAAACGGTGATGTCGCGCCCCTGCTCCAGCCACTGGTACCAACTGACGCCGACGCCGGCGAGCACGGCGACCTCTTCGCGGCGCAGTCCCGGTGTGCGGCGGCGCGCGCCGCCGTCGGGAAGTCCCGCCTGCGCGGGGGTGACCCGGGCCCGGCGGCTGCGCAGGAACTCCCTCAGTTCGTTGAGCCGGTGCTCCTTCATCGTCATGCCCGCGTCGTGCCGTGCGGCCGTCGTCATCCTGTGCGTCCCCCTGGTCCCGGCTGCCTGGTGGTGGCGCCAACAGGATAAGTTCCCGCTCCCCACGGGCATTCCGGGAACCGGAGGGTGGGGCGCATGGCACTCGACACATCCACCGCTCCCCCGTCCCCTCCCGGTCCGGCGCCGTCGGCGCGGCTGACGGGCCGCGCCGCGCTCGTCCTGTTCGTGCTGTGCGCGGCGCAGTTCATGGTGGCGCTGGACTTCTCCGTACTCAATGTGGCGCTGCCCGCGCTCGGCGCCGAACTCGGCATGAGCCGGTCCGCGCTCCAGTGGGCGGTGACGGCCTTCGCGCTGCCGTCCGGCGGCTTCCTGCTGCTCTTCGGCCGCACCGGCGACCTGTTCGGCCGCCGCAAACTGTTCCTCGCCGGCCTCGCGCTCTTCGGTACGGCGTCCCTGCTGGCCACCTTCGCGTGGGACCCGGCGTCGTTCCTGGCCGGGCGCGCGCTCCAGGGCGTCGGCGCGGCGGCGATCGTCCCCACCGGCATGTCGCTGCTCACCACCACCTTCCCCGAGGGCCCGCAGCGCGACCGCGCGCTCGGCATCAGCGGCACCCTGCTCTCGCTCGGCTTCACCGTGGGCATGGTGCTGGGCGGCGTCCTGACCGACGCCCTCGGCTGGCGCTCCACGATGGGCCTGCTGGCCCTGTTCACACTGATCGTGCTGCCGCTGGCCCCCGGCGTCCTCACCGAGTCCCGCCACCCCGAGCGCCCGCGCCTGGACGTGCCCGGCGCGATCACCGTCACCGGCGGACTGCTCGCCCTGATCTACGCCCTGTCCACGGCCGCCGAACGCGGCTTCGGCGGCGCGGACGTGCTCGCCGCCCTGATCGCGGGCCTGGTCCTGCTGACGGCCTTCGTCCTCGTCGAGTCCCGGACGCGGGAACCCCTGGTCTCGCTGCCCATGCTGCGCCGGCCGTCGGTCGCCTGGGGGAACATCGGGGGCCTGGTCACGTTCGCGACGATGACCACCGCCGTTTTCGTCCTGACCCTGTACCTCCAGGAGATCCTGCATCTGTCCGCCTCGCAGACCGGTCTGGTCTTCGGCGTCCAGGGAGTCCTCTCCGTCGTCGCGGGCACGCTCACCCCGAGGGTCGTGGGCCGCTTCGGCGCCCGCCGCACGCTGGTGCTCTCGCTGCTCGCCCAGGGCGCTCTGATGGGCGGCCTGCTGGCCGTCGGCACGAGCTCGGGCGCCCTGCTCGTCACGGTCTTCATCTCGCTGGCGAGCATGGCCCACCTGGGCGCGATCGTGTCGTACGGGCTGACCGCGACCTCCGGCGTCCCCGACTCCGAACAGGGTCTGGCCACCGGCCTGGTCACCACGACCCAGCAGGTCTCGCTGACGATCGGCATCCCCCTCCTGGGCGTCCTCGCCACCACCCAGGACACCCTCTTCACGGGCGTCCGCCTGGTGCTGGCCCTGTGCGCCGGGCTGGTGATCGCCACCGCCCTGCTGGTGGCCGTCGGCCTGCGCAGGCGCGCCTGAGGCGCCCGGCCTGACGAAGAGGGGGTCACGCCCGGTCCAGCCGGAGCCGGACCGCCCGGGGCAGACCGGCCACCACGAGGTCGTACGAGTCCTCGATCATCTCGCGCACGAGACGGTCGGGGACGGACCCGTCGAGGGTGACGGTGTTCCAGTGCCGCTTGTTCATGTGCCAGCCGGGAACGACCGCCGGGTGCTCCCCGCGCAGCCGGACCGCGATCTCGGGATCGCACTTCAGGTTCACCCGGAGCGGCTCGGACGCCAGCGCGCTCAGGGCGAAGACTTTTCCCAGCACCTTGAAGACGGACGTCTCCGGAGTGAACGGAAACTCCTCCACAGCCTCGTTGAACTCAAGACAGAACGACCGGAGCTGAGCAGGAGTCATACGTTCCAGTATCGGAGCCGACGGCTGCGACCGCACCCCCGCCCCCACCGTCGACCCTCAGTCCTTGGCGTCCTCGGACGCCACCGGCTCGGCCAGCACCGTCACGATCTTGTTCCGCCGTCCCGCGGGCGACTCCGCCGTGAGCCTCACCCGCCGCCCGTCCGGCAGGTCGACCGTCGCCGACGCCCCGGCGATGGGCACCCGGCCCAGCGCCTTGGCCAGCAGCCCGCCGACCGTCTCGACGTCCTCGTCGTCGAACTCGTCGAGCCCGTAGAGCTCCCCGAGATCGTCGATGTCGAGCCGTGCCGTCACCCGGAAGCGCCCCTCGCCGAGCTCCTCGACCTGCGCGACCTCGCGGTCGTACTCGTCGGTGATCTCCCCGACGATCTCCTCCAGGATGTCCTCGATGGTCACGATCCCGGCCGTGCCGCCGTACTCGTCGATCACCACCGCCACGTGGTTGCGTTCCTGCTGCATCTCCCGCAGCAGGTCGCCGGCGTTCTTCGTGTCCGGCACGAAGACAGCGGGCCGCATCGCCGTCGACACGAGATCGGACTCGGCGTCGCGGTTGATGTGCGTCTTGCGCACCAGGTCCTTCAGGTAGACGACGCCGACGACGTCGTCCTCGTTCTCCCCCGTCACGGGAATCCGCGAGAACCCGGACCGCAGTGCCAGCGTCAGCGCCTGCCGCACCGTCTTGAACCGCTCGATCGACACCAGGTCGGTGCGCGGCACCATGACCTCGCGCACCAGGGTGTCGCCCAGCTCGAAGACCGAGTGGACCATGCGCCGCTCGTCGTCCTCGATGAGCGACTCCTGCTCCGCGAGGTCGACCATCGCACGCAGTTCCGCCTCGCTGGCGAACGGCCCCTTGCGGAACCCCTTGCCCGGCGTCAGCGCGTTGCCGATGAGGATCAGCAGTTGCGGGATCGGCCCCATGATCCTGGCCAACGGCAGCAGCACGTACGCCGAAGCCGTCGCCGTGTTCAACGGATGCTGCCGCCCGATCGTGCGCGGCGAAACGCCCACCGCGACGTACGAGACGAGCACCATCACCGCGATGGAGACCAGCAACGCCTGCCAGGTCGTGTCGAAGACTTCGAGGAAGCCGTACGTGACGAGAACACCGGCCGCCATCTCACAGGCGACCCGTGCCAACAGCGCCACGTTCAGATAGCGCGTCGGATCGGCGGCCACCTGCGCCAGTTTCGCGCTGCCGCGCTTTCCCGCCCGTACCGCCTCGTCCGCACGGAAGCTCGTCACCCGCGCGAGACCGGCCTCGGCGCACGCCGCCAGCCAGGCCACGACGACCAGGGCGACGGCGCCGACGATCAGTTGCGGACTCATGAGACGGTCGGCGCCGGGGAGGGACCGGTGAGGCCCTTCTCCGCCCGCCAGCCGTCGACGATGGCCGCCTGCAGGCCGAACATCTCGGCCTTCTCGTCCGGCTCCTCGTGGTCGTAGCCCAGCAGGTGCAGCACGCCGTGCACGGTGAGCAGCTGGAGCTCCTCGTCCATGGAGTGCTCCGTCTCGGCGTCCTTGCCCTGCTGCTCGGCGACCTCCGGGCACAGCACGATGTCACCGAGGAGCCCCTGCGGGGGCTCCTCGTCGTCCTTTGCCGGCGGACGCAGTTCGTCCATCGGGAAGGACATGACATCGGTCGGACCCGGCAGGTCCATCCACTGGATGTGCAGCTGCTCCATGGCGTCGGCGTCCACGACGATCACCGAGAGCTCGGAGAGCGGGTGGATGCGCATCCGCGTGAGGGCGTAGCGGGCGATGTCGAGGATCGCCTGCTCGTCGACCTCGGTTCCGGACTCGTTGTTGACGTCGATCGACATGGTGCGCTGTGGCTCTACTTCCCGGTCCGGCCGCCCGGCCCGTTCTGGACTTCGGTACGGCTGTCGTACTTCTCGTACGCGTCGACGATACGGCCGACGAGCTTGTGCCGTACGACATCCTCCGACGTGAGCCGGGAGAAGTGGATGTCCGGGACGTCCCCGAGGATGTCCTGGACCTGCCGCAGACCGCTCTTCGTGCCGTTGGGCAGGTCGACCTGGGTGACGTCACCGGTGATGACGATCTTCGAGTCGAAGCCGAGCCGGGTGAGGAACATCTTCATCTGCTCGGTGCTGGTGTTCTGCGCCTCGTCGAGGACGACGAACGCGCTGTTGAGCGTCCGGCCGCGCATGTACGCCAGCGGGGCCACCTCGATCGTCCCCGCGGCCATCAGGCGCGGGATCGTCTCGGGGTCCATCATGTCGTGCAGCGCGTCGTAGAGCGGGCGCAGATACGGGTCGATCTTGTCGAAGAGGGTGCCGGGCAGGAAGCCCAGGCGCTCTCCGGCCTCGACGGCGGGGCGGGTCAGGATGATCCGGTCGACCTGCTTGGACTGGAGCGCCTGGACCGCCTTCGCCATGGCGAGGTAGGTCTTGCCCGTACCGGCGGGGCCGATGCCGAAGACGACGGTGTTCCTGTCGATGGCGTCGACGTACCGCTTCTGGTTGAGCGTTTTCGGGCGGATGGTGCGGCCGCGGCTGGAGAGGATGTTCTGCGTGAGCACCTCGGCGGGCGTCTCGGTGACCGCTCCGCCGTCGGGGGCGCTCCCGCCCGTCCCGTTGCCGTTGCCGTTCGCCCTGAGCATGGCGATCGAGCGTTCCACTGCGTCCTCCGTCATCGGCGCCCCGGTGCGCAGCACCAGCATCATCTGGTCGAACAGTCGCTGGATCAGGGCGACTTCCGCCGTCTCCCCCGTAGCGCTGATCTCATTGCCCCGGACGTGGATGTCGGCCGCCGGGAAGGCCTCTTCGATCACGCGCAGCAGGGCGTCGCCTGATCCGAGCACCGTCACCATGGGATGCGTGGCGGGAATCTTGAACTCGGCACGGGCCTGCGGCTTGCGTGTGGGTGTCTGAGTCATGGGCCGGCACTGTGGCCTGCGCATACCTCCCGTTGCAGGGTTCTCGCTGCTCGACAACCTCTGGATCCCCAAGCGTACGACTCACCGCTGACAACACCCAGGGGGTTTCGCCGTCGGACGCGCACGGATGTGTTCCGGTTTCAGGCCCGGAAGCCGATCGTCGGGACCGCGCGGCGCAGGGGCCACGGCCGGGCGCGCTCCGGCAGGAGGTCCTCCAGGAAGGCGTACCGACGCAGCGCCTGCTGGTCCTGCGCCTCGTATCCGCGCACCTGCCGCCACCACGCGCCGATCTCCGACCAGCCCGGCGCGGACAGCGACCCGCCGAACTCCTGCACGGAGAGCGCCGCGGTCAGCCCGGCGAAGGCGAGCCGGTCGGCGAGCGGCCAGTCCGCGAGGGTGCCGGTGACGAATCCGGCGACGAAGACGTCGCCCGCGCCGGTCGGGTCCAGCGCCTCGACGGCGATGGCGGGCACCTCGGCGCTCTCGCCGGTCGACCCGTCCACCGCGTACGCGCCGTCCGGCCCCAGGGTGACGACCGCCAGGGGCACCTTCTCGGCCAGCCGGTGGGCGGCCCGGCGCGGGCAGTCGGTGCGGGTGTAGCGCATGGCCTCCTCGGCGTTGGGGAGGAAGGCCTCGCAGTGCTCCAGGCCGGCGAGCGCGGACAGGTCCCAGCGGCCGGTGTCGTCCCAGCCGACGTCGGCGAAGATCTTCGCACCGCGCCGGGCGGCGGAGGCGGTCCACTCCTCGCGCCGGCCCGGTGTCAGGGACGCGATGGCGGCCCGCGCGCGGGGCGGGCAGGACGGGAAGGGCGCGGAGCCGCCGGGCGGGGGCGCCTCGTGGCCGTGCGAGACCATCGTGCGCTCGCCCTCGTACGCCATGGAGACGGTGACCGGGGAGTGCCAGCCGGGGACGGTGCGCGACATGCCGAGGTCGATGCCCTCGCCGTCGGCGAGCGCGTCCCAGCAGTACTCGCCGTAGTGGTCGTCGCCGAAGGCCGCCGCGAGGGAGGTGTGCAGGCCCAGGCGGGCGAGGGCGGTGGCCATGTTGGCGACGCCGCCGGGGCTGGAGCCCATGCCGCGCGCCCAGGACTCGGTGCCGCGCACGGGGGCGCTGTCGAGGCCGGTGAAGATGATGTCCAGGAACACCGTGCCGGTGAGGAACACGTCGCACTCGGGTCCGCCGGGGTCGCGCAGGCCGTCGAGCGGGTCGACCCGCCGGGCGGGATCCTGGTCGCCGTGGTGGATGTGCGTGCTCACTGTGCGCTCCCCGTCGTGCGTGCGTGTGCTGCGGTTTCGCGGCCAGTGTGCACGACCGGCGGGGCCGTGCGGGCTCTGTGCGCGGGGCGTCGCGCCCACGCCGCGGAGCCGCTGGACCGCGGAGAGAGCGCCACTCGTACCCGGCCCTCCGGACCGCAAACACAATGTGTCGCAGCTCACTGACCGGTTTCCCTTTTCCTGCGGTCTGCGCGCTTGATAAGAATTGGGCCGCGTTCCTGTCCCTCGACGGTCGCTCAACCCCCTTTGCCGGTCGGCCGTCATGACGTCCTGTCATCACGCACGTCTTCTTTCAGGAATGCCCGTGTCTTCGCGCTCTCGCGCTGTTCTGCCGCGCCTTCGCGCTGTCTCGTCGCTCTTTCGCGTTTCGTCGCGCTCTGGCGCCGTTCTGCCGTGCCGTCGTGCCTCTTTGTGGCCGCTGGTCGCCGTGTTCACCGCCGGATATCTCGCGGCGTACCTGCTGCCGACCGTGGTGGGGCGGCTCGGCTCCGGGCTCGGGCTCACGCCCGCCGGGGCCGGTCTCGTGGGCAGCGCCCTGCTGCTGTGCTCGGCGACCGCGGGTTTCTCGCTCGCCTCCCGGGTGGAGCGGACCGGGGCGCGCCGGGCGGCCCGCGCGGGGCTGCTGCTGATGCTGCTCGGGTACGGGTGCGCGGCCCTGGCGTCCTCCCTGGTGCCGGTGGTGGCGGGGGCGGCGCTCGGCGGCTTCGGCTCGGGCACGGCGACCGCGGTGGCCGCCGCGGGGATGGCGGCCCGGCGCGACCCGCACCGGGCGTCCGTGCTCGGCCTGCTGAGCGTGTCGGCGACGGCGGGCGCGCTGTACCTGACGGTGCCGCACCTGGACGGCGGGCACCGGCCGCCGTTCGCGGCGCTCGCGCTGATCGCCGTGCTGGTGTGGCCCGCCGCGGGACGTCTGGCGGGCCGGCCGGACGCGGCGGCGGGCGCCACGACGTCGCCTCTCGCGGCGGCCGCGGCGGCGACCCGGCTGCCGCACCGCGGGGCGGGCCTGGTGCTCGCGGCGGCGATGCTGTGCTGGTCGATGTGCCAGAACGCCCTGTGGGGCGTCAGCAACCGCATCGCCACCGTGCAGGCGGGTCTCACCGAGGTGAGCGCCGGCGCGGTGTTCGCGGCGGCCCTGGGCGCCGGACTGCTCGGCGTCACCGCCGCCGGCGCGCTCGGGTCGCGGCTGGGGCGTGCGGTGCCGGTGGGCGCCGGTACGGCGTTCATCGCGCTGTGCGTGGCGCTGAGCGCGTCGGCGACCGGTGCCGGTTCCTTCGCGGCGGGCGAGATCCTGTGGAACGCGGTCTACCCGGTGGTGCTGTCGTACCTGATCGGGCTGGCCGCCTCGATGGATCCGCGCGGCCGCTGGGCGGTGTTCGCGGGGTCGGCGTCCTCGCTGGGCGTGGCGTGCGGTCCGGTGGCGGGCAGCGTTCTGTCGGCGCGGGCGGGCTTCCCTGCCATGGGGCTCGTGCTGGGCTGCGTCCTGCTGCTGACGGCGGTGCCGATGACGCTGGTGGCGCTGCACACCGGCGGCCGTCCGCTGGTCGCCGGTGCGGTACGGCGCAGGGGCGGGGCCCCGGCGGCCGTCCTGGCGGGCACCACGGGCGCGCCCGCCGGCCAGGTGCCGCAGGTGGGCGCGGCGGAGCAGGAGGTCGCGGAGATCTCGCTGCGGCCGCTCGCCCGGCGGGCGCGCCCGCCGTTCGCCCGCACCGCGACGGTGCGGGCGCCACGGGGGCGGGAGCGGGAGCCGCGCGGGGTCGGGGCGCGGCGGTAGCGGCGTGCGGGGACAGCGGTAGCGGCGCGCGGGAACGAGGGAGTTCCGGCGCCCTGCCGCCCCGGTACGCGCCCTCGTCCCGTACGCCACCGGCGCCCTCTCGCCCCGGTCGCTACATCCGCTTGGGCACCGGCACCCTCTCGCCCCGGTCGCTACACCCGCTTGGGCACCGGCACCCGCATCAGGTCGTCGGCCACTGTCAGTTCCCCTTCGAAACCCGCTGCCCTGGCCTGGCGCTCGAACTCCTCCGGATCGCTGTAGCGCTGCGAGAAGTGCGTCAGGACCAGGTGCCGTACGCCTGCCTCCCGTGCCGCCCCCGCGGCCTGTCCGGCGGTCAGGTGGCCGTGGTCGGCGGCCAGGCGCACGTCCTCGTCGAGGAACGTCGACTCGATGACGAGCATGTCGCAGCCCTCGGCGAGCACATGCACGCCGTCGCACAGGCGGGTGTCCATGACGAAGGCGAAACGCTGGCCCCGGCGTTCCTCGCTCACCTCGGCGAGTGTGACCCCGTTCAGCACGCCGTCGCGCTGGAGGCGCCCCACGTCCGGGCCCTCGATGCCGTGCGCGGCGAGCCGCTCGGGCAGCATGCGGCGGCCGTCCGGCTCGACCAGCCGGTAGCCGTAACTCTCCACCGGGTGCGACAGCTTGTGCGCGGACAGGGTGTACCCGGGCGTGTCGGCCACGACCCCGTCGGCCGACACGGGGGCCTCGGCGATGTCGACGCTCTCCCGGTAGGCGGTGGAGTACCGCAGCCGCTCGAAGAAGTGCTGTCCGCTCGCCGGGTAGTGCGCGGTGACCGGATGCGGGACCTGGTCGAGGTTGATGCGCTGGATCACCCCGGCGAGGCCCAGGGAGTGGTCGCCGTGGAAGTGCGTGACGCAGATGCGGTCGATGTCGTGCGCGGCCACCCCGGCGCGCAGCATCTGCCGCTGCGTGCCCTCGCCGGGGTCGAAGAGGAGCCCCTCGGCGTCCCAGCGCAGGAGGTAGCCGTTGTGGTTGCGGCGGCGGGTGGGGACCTGGCTGGCGGTGCCGAGGACGACCAGTTCGCGGGCGGACACGACGGCTATCCGGGCGGCCAGGTGAGGCCGCGCCCGCCCAGGACGTGCGCATGCGCGTGGAAGACGGTCTGGCCGGCGCCGGAACCGGTGTTGAAGACGATCCGGTGGCCGCTCTCGGCGACGCCCTCCGCGAAGGCGACCTCGCCGGCCTCGCGCAGCACGTCGGCGGCTGCCTGCGGATCGGCGGCGGCCAGCGACGCCGCGTCCGGGTGGTGCGCCTTGGGGATCACCAGGACGTGCGTGGGCGCCTGCGGGTTGATGTCGCGGAAGGCGAGGGTGGTCTCGCTCTCGCGGACCACGGTGGCGGGGATCTCCTTCGCGACGATCTTGCAGAACAGGCAGTCCGCCTGCGGTTCACCGGGCATGGAGGCCTCCTGGAAGAGGGTGATCGGACACGGCGCATGCTATCGGCCCGCTCCCGCTCCCGACCTGCCGCGTCACGGCCCGCGCACGGGACGCGGCCCGGCGGGGGGGACGGCCCGCACCGGGCGCCCCGCACCGGAAGCTGCCCCGTCCCGGGCACGCCCCGCCCGTCGTCCGGGGGCCCCGCGCCGTACCGGAAGTGCCAGGACCCCTCCCGTACGCCTCACGGCCGCGCACGACACGCACCACGCGGCCCGCCCGACGGCGGCCTCTCCGCGAGCACGACGGCCGCGCGCGGCCCGCGCCCTGGCGGGTCCACGGCACCGGCGGCGGCGTTACGGCCTGCCCAGCCCCGCCAGCAGAAGTTGCCCGTACTCCCGGTGCGCCAACGGCAGCCGGTAGGTGCCGTCCTCCTCCGGCAGCACCACCGACGCCTCGACCAGCGCGTCGAGTTCGCCGCCGTCCGCGAACACCGTCTCCACCTGCTGGGCGGTGAAGTTGCCGGTGAACGCCGACAACTTGGCCCACAGCAGCCGCTCCGCCCGCCCGCACAGGTCGTGGCTCCACGCGATCGCCCGCAACAGGGTGCGGTGCCTGGCCGGCTGCTTGGGGCCGTGTATCAGCACCCCGAACCGCGCCCCCGGCTCGCACAGGCTGCCGTAGAGCTGCTGCGGCGTGGTGTTGTTCCCCAGGGTGCGGGCGGCCAGCAGGACGCTCAGCGGGTCGCCGTCGAGGCGCTCGGCGAGCAACCGGGTCCAGAACACCGGCAGGTCCACCCCCTGCACCGCCGCCTTCTCCCGCAGGAGTTCCACGGTGTGCTCGCGCGACAGCGGCCGCAGCGGCACCCGGTACTCACCGGGCACGCCGACCGCGCCGCGGCTGGTCACCAGGATCTGGAGCCCCGGGCACGCGTCGTGCAGCCTGCCCACCAGATAGGCGCAGCCCGCCCGGACGTGCTCGCAGGTGTCCAGCACGAGCAGGCCGCGCCGTCCCGCCAGCAGCCGCAGCACCGCCTCCATGGGGTCGGTGCCGCTGCCGGGTGCGGTGCCCGCGTGGAGCGCCGCGGCGACGGTCTGCGGAACGAGGGCGTTGTCCGCGCAGTCCGAGAGGTCGGCCCGGTGCACGGGGAGGTCGGTGACGGTCTCGGCGATGCGGGCGGCGAGGTGCGTCTTGCCGACCCCGGCGGGACCGGTGAGGGTCACCAGCCGGGTGTCCGCGAGCACGTCGAGCAGCTCGTCGAGGGACGGCTCGCGGGGGAGCCGGGGGACGGGAAGGCCGTGTGCGGGGGGCATGGGACCCACTCTGGCCGGGCCCGGAGAGGGCGCGCGCCCCTGCGGTCCGGAGATCCGTACACCTAATTCGGCGGGCCGCCGCCGCGTAGGTATGCGGGAGGCGGCCTCGTGCGCCGCTCCCGGGCCCGCCGGGCCTGCCGGGTCCGCCGGGCCTGCCGGGTCCGCCGGGCCTGCCGGGCCTGCTCGTACGCCGCCGTCCCCGTCGCGCGTGCTCACTTGCCGGGGGGACAACCGCACGTGGGTGCGGGGTCCGGCGCGGGGGCGGGGCCGACGGTCACGGTCACCGTGACGGTGGGCCGGGGGGCGGGCGGGTCGGGCGAGGGGGCGGGGGCGGGCCGGGTGGCGGTGGCGGTGACCGTCCTGGTGGGGCGCACGGTGGGCTCCGGGGGCGGGCTCCAGGTGGGCGGGCGGGTGGTGGGCGGGCGGGTGGTGGGCCGGGCTCCGCAGTCGCCGAGCACGCTCACCCGGAACACGGTGCGCCCGCCGACCTCGGCGGCCAGGTCGCCCCGTACGCAACGGCCGTCGCGCTCCTCGGTGACCCTCCCGGCGACGCGGATCTCCTCGCCGTCCTTGGTCTGCCCCTCGCACGCCACGGAGGCGACGCCGGAGGCCGTCGCCGGGGACGGCCGGACCGAGGGGGGCGCACTCCCCCGCGCACCGCCGCCGACCGTGGACGTACAGGTCAGCCAACCGACGTCGAAGCCGGCGCGCTCCAGCGCACGCGTGCCGGCCCGGTCGGTGGTCAGCGCCACCGCGAAGGAACTCGGGCCGCCTTCGCCGCCGGGTTCGCAGGCGGCCGCGCCCGCCGCCGTCGCACCGGCGAGGACCGCCGCCGCGAGGACGCGCCTGTGCCGTGCTCGCCTCCGTGCCCCCATGTCCGGCAGCCTCCCACCGCCCCGGGGCGAAGGACAGGCGCGTTTCAGCCGCCGAGCAGCAGCCACTCCTGGAGCTCGACCAGGTTCCCCTCGGGATCCTCCAGGTGGGCCGCCCGCATGCGCTCCGTCAGCGGCGCCGGCCCGCGCACCAGCACCGCACCGCGCGCGGTGATCTCCGCGCAGTACCGGTCGAGGTCGTCCACCCGCAGCACCACGAACGACCGGTGCCCCGCGGGCTGCCCGGCGACCTCGCCCAGCAGGCCGGCCATCACCGCGCGGTCCTGGAGCGCGATGCCCGCCGACCCGGTCGACGGGGAGAACTTCTCGTACGGCCCGTCCACGAACCCGGACTGGGCCCGGAGCCCCAGCACCTCGCCGTAGAAGCGGTAACAGGCGGCGAAGTCGGTGACCAGCAGCCTCACCTGTGCGAGTTCCATGACGCTCTCCCTCGGTGCGAGTGACATCCGTGGTCTTCCGCGCGCCACGGCCGCGGCCCGGTCCCCGGCACCCGTGCCCGCGGGCGGGCGCCCGGCTCCGGCGCCGGGGTCAGGACCACCGTCCGGTGCGTCCCAGCAGCAGCGCGGTGGCCGCCGTGCCCGCCGTGCTCGTCCGCAGCACACTGCGGCCCAGCCGGTACGTTCCCGCCCCCGCCCGCGCGAACAGTTCCAGCTCCTGCGGCGAGACCCCGCCCTCGGGACCGACCACCAGCACGAGGGAACCCTCCGCGGGCAGCTCCGCGAGCGCCAGCGCGGCGCTGTCGGCGTCGCGGTCCTCGTGCAGGACGGCGGCGAAGTCGGCGGTGGCCAGAAGTGCGCCCACCTGCTTGGTGCTCATGGCGTCGGCGATCTCCGGGAAGCGGAGCCTGCGCGACTGCTTCCCGGCCTCCCGCGCGGTGGCCCGCCACTTGGCGAGGGACTTCGCGCCCCGCTCGCCCTTCCACTGGGTGATGCAGCGCGCCGCCTGCCACGGCACGACGGCGTCCACACCGGTCTCGGTCATCGTCTCCACCGCCAGCTCGCCGCGGTCGCCCTTGGGGAGCGCCTGCACGACGGTGATGCGCGGCCGGGGCTCCTCCTCGACGACGGTCCCGACGACCTCCACGACGAGCCGGTCCTTGCCCTCCGCGGCCACCACGACGGCCTCGGCGCCGCGCCCGCGCCCGTCGGCGAGGACGACGTCCTCCCCCGCCGTCAGCCGCCGCACGGACACCGCGTGACGCCCCTCGGGGCCCGCCAGGACGTACTGGCCGCCCTCGGGCACGTCCTCCACCACGAACACCGGCGCCGTCATGACGTCGACCTCCTCAAAGCCATCTCCGTCCACGCCGCGTCCGCCTCGGCCGACAGCACCTGCACCAGCCGCCCGGCGGGCAGGTCCCTCGCCAGCCGGTGGCCCTGCCCCGCCCACAGCGCCATGCCCTGGGCGTCCCCCACCCGTGCGGCGGCCTGCCGCAGCCCGGCGGTCAGGTAGTGCACCTCCGGGTAGGCGGAGGGCGCGTACCGCCCGTGCTCGCGCATGAAACGGTTCACCAGCCCGCGCGCGGGCCGGCCGGAGAACGCGCGGGTGAGTTCGGTCCGTACGAACAGAGGGTTCTTCAGGGCGTTCTTGTGCAGGGCGTGCGCACCGGACTCGGGGCACGCGAGGAACGCCGTGCCGAGCTGCGCCGCGTCCGCCCCGGCGGCCCGCACGGCGGCGATCTGCGCCCCGCGCATCAGCCCTCCCGCGGCGACCACCGGCAACTGCACGGTCTCGCGGACCTGCGTCACCAGCGACAGCAGCCCCAGGCCCCCGCTGCCGTCGGTCTGCGGGTCGTCCCGGTGGGTGCCCTGGTGGCCGCCGGCCTCGATGCCCTGCACGCACACGGCGTCCGCGCCCGCCCACTCGGCGGCCTGCGCCTCCTCCGGGGTGGTGACCGTGACGATCGTGTACGTCCCGACGTGCGCCAGCGCGTCGAGCTCGTCCCGGGAGGGGCAGCCGAAGGTGAAGGACACCACCGGCACCGGGTCGTCGACCAGGAGCGCCAGCTTGGCCTCGTACCCGTCGTCGGTGCCGTGGTCGTCCTGCTCGGCGATCGGCGTCTCGTACCAGGCGCTCTCGCTCGCGAGCTGCTGCCGGTACAGGTCGACGGCCGCCGGATCGGCGGCGGCCTGCGGCATGAACAGGTTGACGCCGAACGGCTTCGAGGTCAGCGCACGGAGCTGCTTGATCTCCTCGTACGTTCCGTCGGCGGTCTTGTACCCGGCGGCGAGGAAGCCGAGCCCGCCCGCGTCCGACACGGCCGCGGCCAGCTCGGGGCGGGACACCCCGCCGGCCATGGGCGCGGCCACGATTCCGCGCCGGCACAGCTCTCCCAGCGCGGGCACCACCCGGGTCTCAACAGACATGCCCGCATCGTTTCACGACACGGCCGACCCGCCGAATCGAACAGGAACGGGGCCGGGCCACCAGGCCCGGCCCCGTTCCGCCACCCACCGGCTCAGCGGCCGTTGAAGGCGTCCTTCAGCCGCGAGAACAGTCCCTGCTGCCCCGGCTGGAACTGGCCCTGCGGCCGTTCCTCGCCGCGCAGCTTCGCGAGCTGGCGCAGCAGGTCCTCCTGCTGCGGGTCCAGCTTCGACGGCGTCAGCACCTCGACGTGCACGATGAGGTCACCGCGCCCGCCGCCGCGCAGGTGCGTCACCCCGCGCCCGTGCAGCGGCACCGACTGGCCCGACTGCGTACCGGGACGGATGTCGATCTCCTCGACCCCGTCGAGCGTCTCCAGCGGCACCTTGGTGCCGAGGGCGCCCGCCGTCATCGGGATGGTGACCGTGCAGTGCAGGTCGTCGCCGCGCCGCTGGAAGGTGGGGTGCGGCTGCTCGTGGATCTCCACGTACAGGTCGCCGGCGGGGCCGCCGCCGGGGCCGACCTCGCCCTCGCCCGCGAGCTGGATGCGGGTGCCGTTGTCGACACCGGCCGGGATCTTCACCGTCAGGGTGCGACGGGAGCGGACGCGGCCGTCGCCGGCGCACTCCGGGCACGGCGTCGGCACGACCGTGCCGAAGCCCTGGCACTGCGGGCAGGGGCGCGAGGTCATGACCTGGCCGAGGAAGGACCGGGTGACCTGCGAGACCTCACCGCGCCCGCGGCACATGTCGCAGGTCTGCGCGGAGGTGCCGGGGGCCGCGCCCTCGCCGCTGCACGTGGTGCAGACGACGGCGGTGTCGACCTGGATCTCCTTGGTGGTGCCGAAGGCCGCCTCATTGAGGTCGATCTCCAGGCGGATCATGGCGTCCTGGCCGCGGCGGGTGCGCGAGCGCGGGCCGCGCTGCGACGCCGTGCCGAAGAAGGCGTCCATGATGTCGGAGAAGTTCCCGAAACCGCCCTGGCCGAAGCCGCCCGCGGCACCGCCGCCGCCGGAGGCCGACAGCGGGTCGCCGCCGAGGTCGTAGACCTGCTTCTTCTGCGGGTCCGACAACACCTCGTAGGCGGCGTTGATCTCCTTGAAGCGCTCCTGGGTCTTCGGGTCCGGATTGACGTCCGGGTGGAGCTCACGGGCGAGGCGCCGGAACGCCTTCTTGATTTCGTCCTGGGAAGCGTCGCGGCGCACGCCGAGTACGGCGTAGTAGTCCGTGGCCACTTACGACTCCGCCAGGATCTGTCCGACGTAACGTGCCACTGCGCGTACCGCTCCCATCGTTCCGGGGTAGTCCATGCGGGTCGGTCCGACCACGCCTAGTTTGGCGACTGCCTCGTCGCCCGAACCGTAGCCGACTGCGACCACGGACGTTGAACTGAGTCCTTCATGGGCGTTCTCGTGCCCGATGCGCACCGTCATGCCGGACTCGGTGGCCTCGCCGAGCAGCTTCAGCAGTACCACCTGCTCCTCCAGCGCCTCCAGTACGGGGCGGATGGTGAGCGGGAAGTCGTGGCCGAAGCGGGTGAGATTGGCGGTGCCGCCGATCATCAGCCGTTCCTCGGTCTCCTCCACCAGTGTCTCAAGGAGAGTCGCGAGCACCGTCGAGACGGTTCCCCTGTCCTCCGGCTCGAACGACTCGGGGAGGTCCTGCACCAACTGCGGCACGTCGGCGAACCTGCGGCCCACGACCCGGCTGTTGAGCCGGGCCCGCAGGTCAGCGAGGGAGGTCTCGCCGAACGGCGCCGGGCAGTCGATCATCCGCTGCTCGACGCGGCCGGTGTCGGTGATCAGCACCAGCATCAGCCGGGCCGGGGCCAGTGAGAGAAGTTCCACATGGCGCACCGTGGAACGCGTCAGCGACGGGTACTGCACGACCGCCACCTGCCGGGTCAGCTGCGCGAGCAGCCGCACGGTGCGGGCGACGACGTCGTCCAGGTCCACGGAGGCGTCCAGGAAGTTCTGGATGGCACGCCGCTCCGGCGTCGACAGGGGCTTGACCCCGGCCAGCCGGTCGACGAACAGCCGGTACCCCTTGTCGGTGGGGATGCGCCCGGCGCTGGTGTGCGGCTGGGCGATGAACCCCTCGTCCTCCAGGGCCGCCATGTCGTTGCGCACGGTGGCCGGGGAGACCCCGAGCTGGTGACGCTCGGTGAGGGCCTTGGAGCCGACGGGCTCCTCCGTGCCGACGTAGTCCTGGACGATGGCGCGCAGCACTTCAAGTCTGCGTTCACTGAGCATCGCGCACACCTCCAAGCCGTGATGTTCCCTGGTGCCGATCGGACATGTGGAGCTTGTGCCCCGGTGTCCCGCTTGGCACTCACCGTGTGCGAGTGCCAGCGATTCCCCGGGTCAGTGTACGGCGGCGCGGTCCGGTCCGGGCAAGGGCGGCTGCTCACGCTAGCGTCACGGTATGGACATGCGATGGGAAGAGGCAGGCTGGGAACGTCTCGCTCCGGGGGTCGGCAGGCGGCGGATGCCCGGCTGGGACGCCACGATCGGCCTGGTGGCGGGGGCCCGGGGGGCCCTGCTGTACGACACGGGCTCCTCGCTGCGGGAGGGCGCGGAGGTACGGACGCAGGCCGAGGCCCTCCTGGGCCGCAGAGTGACGCACGTCGCTCTCGGCCACCCGCACTTCGACCACGTCCTGGGCACCGGGGCGTTCGCCGGCGTCGAGGTCTTCGCCGCGTCCGGCATGGACGTCCTGCTGACCACGCAGCGCGACGCGCTCGCCGACGACGCGGCCCGGCAGGGGGTGCCGCACGACGCCGCCGTCGAGGCCGCGGAGCTGCTGCGCGCCCCGCGGCACCTGGTGTCCGACGAACGCACCCTCGACCTGGGCGGCGGGCGCGGTGTCCTGTTCGCCAACCTGGGGCCCGCGCACAGCGGGCACGACCTGGTGGCCCTCGTACCGGGCCTCCGGGGCGGCCCCGGGGTCGTCTTCTGCGGGGACCTGGTGGAGGAGTCCGGGGAGCCGCAGGCGGGCCGGGACGCGGTCGGCGGGCGGTGGCCCGAGGCGTTGGACCGGCTGCTGGCTTTGGGCGGCGAGGACGCCGTGTACGTGCCGGGGCACGGGGCCGTGGTGGACGCGGCGTTCGTACGGGCGCAACGGGACGCGCTGGCGCGCCGTTTCGGGGTCTGCTGACCGGTCGCGCGGCCGGTGTCGTAGCGTCGGCGGCATGCGCAGTTACAGCCCGGACTTCACGCCGCCGTGGAAGAAGCCGAAGCCCGTCCCCGAACTGGCCGCCGAGTACGACCTGGTGGTGGAGGAGGTGTCGACGGGCTTCTGCGGTGCGGTCGTCCGTACCGAGAAGACGGCGCAGGGGCCGACGGTCACCCTGGAGGACCGCTTCGGCAAGCACCGGGTGTTCCCGATGACCCCGGCGGGCTTCCTCCACGAGGGGACGCCCGTGACGCTGGTGCGCCCGTCCTCCGGTGCCGGTCCGGTGCGTCCCGCCCGTACCGCCTCCGGGTCGGTCGCCGTCGCGAACGCCCGCGCGCGCGTGGCGCGGGCGGGGCGCATCTACGTGGAGGGGCGGCACGACGCGGAGCTGGTGGAGCGGGTGTGGGGCGACGACCTGCGCGTCGAGGGCGTCGTCGTCGAGTACCTGGAGGGCATCGACGACCTGCCCGCGATCGTGGCCGACTTCGCCCCGGGCCCGGACGCCCGGCTGGGCGTCCTGGTCGACCACCTGGTGCCGGGCTCGAAGGAGTCCCGGATCGCCGCCCGGGTGACGGACGCGAACGTCCTGGTCGTCGGGCACCCGTACATCGACGTCTGGGAGGCCGTGAAGCCGTCGTCGGTGGGCATCCCCGGCTGGCCCCGGGTTCCGCGCGGCCAGGACTGGAAGACGGGCGTGTGCCGGGCGCTGGGCTGGCCGGAGAACACCGGGGCGGCCTGGCAGCACATCCTGGGGCGGGTGCGTACGTACAAGGATCTCCAGCCGGAGCTGCTGGGGCGCGTCGAGGAACTCATCGACTTCGTGACGGCCCCGGAGGACGGCTGAGCGCCGCAGGACCGCTGAGGGCGGCACCCGGTGCCGGGGAGTGTGTCAGGCGCCGGGGGCGCCCCCGCTCAGTCCACGAGGTCCCGCACCACGGCGTCGGCCAGCAGCCTGCCGCGCAGGGTGAGGACCGCGCGGCCCTCGGTGTAAGGACCGTCGTCCAGGAGGCCGTCCCTTACCGCCTTCTCGGCGGCGGCCAGCCCGGCGGGCTTCAGCAGGGACAGCTCGCAGCCCTCCACGAGGCGCAGTTCCAGGAGGATGCGCTCGACCCTGCGGTCCTCGTCGGAGAGCACCTCGCGTCCGGCGCCGGGGGACTTCCCGTCGCCCAGCGCCTGCGCGTAGGCGCCGGGGTGCTTCACGTTCCACCAGCGGACCCCGCCGACGTGGCTGTGCGCACCGGGTCCGGCGCCCCACCAGTCGGCGCCGCGCCAGTACAGCTCGTTGTGCAGGCAGCGGCCCGCCCGGGAGGTGGCCCAGTTGGACACCTCGTACCAGGAGTACCCGGCGGCGGCGAGCGCCCGCTCCGTCATCAGGTAGCGGTCGGCGTGCACGTCGTCGTCGGTCATCGGGACCTCGCCGCGGCGGATGCGCCGGGCGAGCTGGGTGCCCTCCTCGACGATCAGGGCGTACGCGCTCACGTGGTCGGGGCCCGCGCCGATCGCCGCGTCCAGGGAGGCCTGCCAGTCGTCGTCGGACTCCCCCGGGGTGCCGTAGATCAGGTCCAGGTTGACGTGGTCGAACCCGGCCGCCCGCGCCTCGGCGACACACGCCTCGGGCCGTCCGGGGGTGTGCGTGCGGTCCAGGATCCTCAGGACGTGCTGTCGGGCGCTCTGCATGCCGAAGGAGACCCGGTTGAAGCCGCCCTCGCGCAGTTCGGCCAGGTAGGCGGGGTTCACCGACTCCGGGTTCGCCTCGGTGGTGACCTCGCAGTCGTCGGCGAGGCCGAACTCCTCGCGGATCGCCCCCAGCATCGTGACGAGGTCGGCGGCGGGCAGCAGGGTCGGCGTGCCGCCGCCCACGAACACCGTGCGCACCGGGCGCGGGTCGTCGCCGAGGACCTTGCGCGCCAGCCGCACCTCCTCGGTCAGCGTCGCCGCGTAGTTGTCCCGGGAGGCGAGCGCGCCGCCCGAACCGCGCAGTTCGGTCGCCGTGTAGGTGTTGAAGTCGCAGTAGCCGCAGCGGGTCGCGCAGTACGGCACGTGCAGGTAGAAACCGAGGGGCCGCTCCCCCGCGTTCCGCAGCGCGTCGGGAGGCAGCGCCCCGTCCTCGGGCATGGGCTCACCATCAGGCAGTACGGAAGGCATGCCCCCATTGTCCGCCCTCCGCGCGCCTTCCCGTCCCGCGGCCGCCCGGCGGGCTACTCGGCGCGCAGCACCAGCAGCGCGAGGTCGTCGTCGGGCGGCTCGTCCGCGAAGGAGTGCACCGCCCTGGTGATCCGTTCCGCCACCCCCTGCGCGGACAGTCCCGCGCACCGGGCGAGCTCCGTGGCGACGCCCTCGCCGTCGTCGAACATCGCCCTGCCGCGGCGGCGCTCGGTCACCCCGTCGGTGACGCTCAGCAGGGTCTCCCCCCGTGTCAGGACGAACGTCTCGCTCTCGTACGTCGCGTCGTCGAGGACGCCGAGCAGCACTCCGGGCCGGCCGGCCGTCCGGACCTCCCCGTCCGGTCGCAGCACCAGCGGCAACGGATGCCCGGCGCTGGAGACCGTGCAGCGCACACCGCCGCCGTCGGCCTCCGGCAGCGGCTCCAGCTCTCCGTACAGCATCGACAGGAAGCGTGCCTGCGGCCCGTCGGGGAGTTCCTGTCCCCCGGCGGCGGCGACCAGCCGGGCGGCGGCGTCCGCCGACTCCGTCGCGTCGTCCAGCAGCAGCCTGTTGAGCCGGTCCAGCACCTCCGCCACCTGGTAGCCCTCGCGGGCGAGCAGCCGCAGCCAGGGGCGCACCAGGCCGGTGACCACCGCCGCCTCCGGGCCGTTGCCCTGTACGTCGCCGAGCGCGAAGCACCAGCGTCCGTCGGCGGCGTGGAAGATGTCGTAGAAGTCGCCCCCCGCGACGCCCTCGCCGCGCGGCTCGTAGACGAGCGCACTGGTGATCCCGGGGATCTGGGCGACCTGGCTGGGCAGCAGGGCGCGCTGCAGCACGTGCGAGATGGTGGCCTGCTGGGTGTAGCGGCGGGCGGCTCCCACGGCGAGGGCGACACGGCGGACGAAGTCCTCGATGAGCCCGGTGACCTCGTCGGGGATGCGCAGCATTCCCGCCCTGCCGAGCATCAGAACGCCGACCCTGCGCCCGCCGACGACCATGCGGCAGGCGAGCACCGCCCCGGCGCCCGAGAAGCCCTCGCCGGTGCCGGGCCAGGGAAGCGCGACCGGGCCGCCGCGCGCCGAGTCCGGCAGCCGGGGCGGCTCCTTCTCCAGCAGCGTGCGCAGCTCCTCCATGCACGCCTCGCGCGCGTGCCAGACCCGGGCCAGGCGGGGTTCCGCGGAAGGTCCGCCGCCCTCCGGGTCGAGCCACACGGCACACCAGTCGGCAAGCCGGGGCACCAGGAGCTGGGCGGCGAGCGCCACCACCATGTCCTGGTCGAACTGCCCGGCCAGCAGGTCGGAGGCCTCGGCAAGGAACGACAGGGCGCCCCGGTTGATCCAGTCGGGGTCCTCGTCACGGGCCTGCCGCCGGGGCAGCGGGGCGAGGATCTCCGCGGCCCGCAGCCCCCGCTGGAGGGCCTGGTGGGCGGCCGGGGAGGTGAGATCGGCGGGCGTGAACGCCGGGCCGTCCACCGGGGAGGGCTGCCAGCCCTCCAGCGGGAGGGCGGCCCAGACGGTCTTGAGTCCGGTGCGGTAGGTGACGCCCCAGCTCTCGGCGAGCCCCGCGACGAGATGCAGCCCCCTGCCGTACTCGGGGGCGGCGCTGCGGTCGTGCCGCTGCGGTTCGTTGCGCACGACCCGGGCGGGGTGGTGGTCGGAGACCTCGATGACGAGGGCGGCGGCCTCGCCGGTGGCGCGTGCGGGCTCGACGCGGCAGAGCAGCTCCACGGTGGTGCCGGCGTGCACCACCGCGTTGGTGACGAGTTCGTTGACGACGAGGCAGGCGTCGTCGGCGAGCCGGCCGGCGAAGTTCTCGTCGGCCGGCAGCAGGGGGGTGCCGGACCAGTCGACGATCGCAGCGCGCAGGAACTTCCGGGCGGCGGACGGGGCGAGTGGGTTGCCGGGCAGGCTGGTGCGGGCGTAGGGCTGGATTTCGTACCTCCCGGCCCACGGGGCTGTCGCAGGGGGTTCGGCGTCCCGCTGCGTCGGAATGGATGTCACGATGCGCTCCTGAGTCGCTTGTCGCAGCGCGCCGCCCACGGCTGATCGGTTGCCGTAATGCGCCGCTCACGACAACCACAGGGTGACAGACTGAGCCTGCCCATAAGCACCGAGTCACCGAAGTCGGCCGCAATGAACGAAGCCCGTGCAGTCCCACGCGCTGTTGCCCGCTCGGTCGACCGTGCCCCGACACGCGCCGCCACCAGCGCCGGTGTCCCCTGTGCCGAGGGCGGGCACGCGGTGCGCCACGCCGGTGAGGACCGGGCGCACTCCCGCACCCCGCGCCCCCGGCCCGCCGCGACAGCCGCTCCGCGGGACGGTGACTCAGGGGTGCGGCTGCCGCAGACGCAGACGGGCGCTCCCGCCGGACCCAGCACTCCTCCCGCTGCTGAAACGCGTCACCTGCGTCCGCGCCGCGTTCGACGGCCCCCGAGATCCCGAAGCAGGCCGACGCCCCACGGGAACCGGCCGGCCCATCACCGACGCTGTGAGGCGAGTAGACGATGACCACTGAGGCACCGCGGACCGAACGCGCCGGCATCCTGCTCGTGGACGACATGGAGGACAACCTCATCGCGCTGGAGGCGGTCCTCGGCGCACTGAACGAACCCCTGGTGCGGGCCCGTTCCGGCGAGGAGGCGATGAAGGCGCTCCTGTGCCAGAAGTTCGCCGTGGTTCTGCTGGACGTACGCATGCCCGGCATGGACGGCTTCGAGACGGCGTCCCACATCAAACGGCTCGACCAGACGAAGGACGTCCCGATCATCTTCCTGACCGGCGCGGAGAACGATTCCGGTTACGCCTTCCGGGGTTACGCCACCGGTGCCGCCGACTTCCTGACGAAACCGTTCGACCCGTGGGTGCTGCGTGCCAAGGTCAACGTCTTCCTGGAACTGCACCGCAAGAACCGTCAGCTGGAGCGGCTGCTCGCCCAGGAGCGCCGTCAGTTCGAAATCCTCGCCGGACAGCTGGCGCGGATCGGCGAACAGGTCGAGCAGGAGTGCCCGGACACCGCGTCGCCGCTGCGGAACCAGGTGGCCCGGATGCGGGAGACCCTGATGGAGATGCGTCGCGACCACAGCGCTTAGGGCCACCACGCATCTCCGTGCCGAACGGGGTTCAGACCTCGCGGGATCCCGCGTACATCTCGTCGATCAGGTGCTTGTACTCGCGCTCCACGACCGGACGCTTCAGCTTCAGGCTGGGTGTCAGCTCGCCGTTCTCGACGTCCAGGTCGCGCGGCAGCAGCCGGAACTTCTTGATGGTCTGCCAGCGCTGCAGACCCTCGTTGAGTTCCTTGACGTACCCCTCGACGAGATTCCGGGTCTCGGGGGCGGCGACGACCTCCGCGTACGACGTCGCCTTGAGGCCCTGCTCCTGCGCCCAGGCGAGGATCGTCGGCTCGTCGAGCGAGATGAGCGCCGTGCAGAAGTTCCGGTCGGCGCCGTGCACCAGGATGTTGGAGACGTACGGGCAGACCGCCTTGAACTGTCCCTCGACCTCGGCGGGCGAGACGTACTTGCCGCCGGAGGTCTTGATGAGGTCCTTCTTGCGGTCGGTGATCCGCAGATAGCCGTCCGGCGAGAGTTCGCCGATGTCGCCGGTGTGGAACCAGCCGTCGGACTCCAGGACCTCCGCCGTCTTCTCCGGCAGCCCGTGGTAGCCCTGCATGATGCCGGGGCCGCGCAGCAGGATCTCCCCGTCCTCGGCGATGCGGACCTCGGTGCCGGGGAGCGGCTTGCCGACGGTGCCGGTGCGGTACGCCTCGCCGGGGTTCACGAAGCTGGCGGCGCTGGACTCGGTGAGCCCGTACCCCTCCAGGATGTGGATGCCGGCGCCGGAGAAGAAGTAGCCGATGTCGGGGGCGAGCGCCGCCGAACCGGAGACGCAGGCACGCAGCCGTCCGCCGAACGCCTCACGGATCTTCGAGTAGACCAGGGTGTCGGCGACCTTGTGCTTGGCGTTCAGCGCGAACGGCGCGGTGGCCTGCCCGGTGCGCCGGAAGTTGTCCTGCGTCACCTTCGCGTACTCACGGGCGACGCCCGCCGCCCACTGGAAGATCTTGTACTTCGCCCCGCCGCCGGCCCGCGCCTTGGAGGCGACACCGTTGTAGACCTTCTCGAAAATGCGCGGCACGGCGGCCATGTACGTCGGCTGCACGACCGGAAGATTCTCGATGATCTTGTCGATGCGGCCGTCGACGGCGGTGACGTGCCCTACCTCGATCTGTCCGGAGGTCAGCACCTTGCCGAAGACGTGCGCCAGCGGCAGCCACAGGTACTGGACGTCGTCCTTGGTGATCAGACCGGTGGCGATCGTCGCCTTCGCCATGTACGACCAGCAGTCGTGCGGCAGCCGTACGCCCTTGGGGCGGCCGGTGGTGCCGGAGGTGTAGATGAGGGTGGCGAGCTGCTCCGCGGTGATGGCCGCGACGCGTTCCTTCACCGCCTCCGGGTTCTTCTCCAGGTACGCCGCGCCGCGGGCCTCCAGGTCGGCGAGCGAGAGCACCCAGCCCTCGGGGTCGCCGTCGACGGCCGTGGCGTCCTCGGTGTTCACGACGACGACGTGCGCCAGATTCGGCAGCTCCGAACGCTTCTCACGGGCCTTGGCGAGCTGGGCGGCGTCTTCGGCGATCAGGATCCGGCTCTCGGAGTCCGCGAGGATGTACGCCGACTCCTCGGCGTTGGTGGAGGGATAGACCGTGGTGGTGGCAGCTCCGGCGCACATCACGCCGAGGTCGGCGAGGATCCACTCGACGCGCGTGTTGCAGGCGAGGGCGACACGCTCCTCGGGCCTGACGCCCAGCTCGATGAGGCCCGCGCCGATCGCGTACACCCGCTGGGCGGCCTGCCCCCAGCTCAGCGAGCGCCACTCGTCAGGACCGCGGCCGCTCGACGGCGGTACCGGATACCGGTAGGCCTCGGTGTCGGGCGTGGCGGCCACGCGCTCGACGAAGAGGGCCGCGACGGACGGCGGCCGGTTCTCGATCATGGTCTGTGTGTCGCTCACGACGTCCTCCGGGCCCACGGCATTGCTGCGCGACTGGCTGGTATTTAACTGGCGAGTAACAAACGATCAGTGATCAGACTAGAGCGCATGGGCCTGGTGCGTAAGAGCCTCCGAGCCCTCCTTTTGATAACGGCCCGCACGGCGCCGGCTTGACCCCGGCCCGACCCGGCGCCGGCGGCGGGACGGCGTCGGCCTCCGCGTCGACACGCGCGTCGGCGGCGTTCTCGGCTCACCGGCGTGTCCGGATCGGCGGGCCCGCCCGGGTCTGTCGCGGAACCGGCGACAACCGCGGCGGCCCCCGCTGCGGTGTCCGGGACGGAAGCGGAAGCGTCCGACAAACATTTCCTCGGTCCCTTTTGGGAATCACATAAGTGTCCGTAAAGGTTTTTTTCGCGCCCATCAATGCAGAAAGCGCCCGTCCGTGGAACGGACGGGCGCTTTCTCACGCGGAGCGGCGGAAGTGTTACTTCTTGGCCTTGCCGCCAGAGTCGTCGCTGGAGAGCACAGCGATGAAGGCCTCCTGCGGCACCTCGACACTGCCGACCATCTTCATGCGCTTCTTGCCCTCCTTCTGCTTCTCCAGGAGCTTGCGCTTGCGGGAGATGTCACCGCCGTAGCACTTGGCGAGGACGTCCTTGCGGATGGCGCGGATGGTCTCGCGGGCGATGACCCGGGACCCGATGGCCGCCTGGATGGGCACCTCGAAGGCCTGGCGGGGGATGAGCTCGCGCAGCTTGGCGACGAGCCGCACGCCGTACGCGTAGGCGGCGTCCTTGTGCGTGACGGCGGAGAAGGCGTCGACCTTGTCGCCGTGCAGCAGGATGTCGACCTTGACGAGAGCGGCGGACTGCTCGCCGGTCGGCTCGTAGTCCAGCGACGCGTAACCGCGGGTCTTGGACTTCAACTGATCGAAGAAGTCGAAGACGATCTCCGCGAGGGGGAGCGTGTAGCGGATCTCGACGCGGTCCTCGGAGAGGTAGTCCATGCCGATGAGCGTGCCGCGGCGGGTCTGGCAGAGCTCCATGATCGCGCCGATGAACTCGCTGGGGGCCAGGATGGTGGCCCGTACGACCGGCTCGAAGACGTCCGAGATCTTGCCCTCGGGGAACTCGCTCGGGTTGGTGACCGTGTGCTCGCTGCGGTCCTCCATGACGACGCGGTACACCACGTTCGGCGCGGTCGCGATGAGGTCGAGGCCGAACTCGCGCTCCAGGCGCTCGCGGATCACGTCCAGGTGCAGCAGGCCCAGGAAGCCGACGCGGAAACCGAAGCCGAGCGCCGCGGAGGTCTCCGGCTCGTACACCAGGGCGGCGTCGTTGAGCTGCAGCTTGTCGAGGGCCTCCCGCAGGTCCGGGTACTCGGAGCCGTCGAGCGGGTACAGACCGGAGAAGACCATCGGCTTCGGGTCCTTGTAGCCGCCGAGCGCCTCGGTCGCCCCCTTGTTCAGGGAGGTGATGGTGTCACCGACCTTGGACTGCCGGACGTCCTTCACACCGGTGATGATGTAGCCGACCTCGCCGACACCGAGACCGTCGGAGGACGTCATCTCGGGCGAGGAGACGCCGATCTCCAGGAGTTCGTGGGTGGCGCCGGTCGACATCATCTTGATGCGCTCGCGCTTGTTGAGCTGGCCGTCGACGACACGGACGTAGGTGACGACGCCGCGGTACGAGTCGTAGACCGAGTCGAAGATCATCGCGCGGGCCGGGGCGTCCTTGACGCCGACCGGGGCCGGCACGTCGCGCACGACCCGGTCGAGCAGCGCGTCCACGCCGACGCCGGTCTTCGCGGAGACCTTCAGCACGTCCTCCGGCTGACAGCCGATGAGGTTGGCGAGCTCCTCGGAGAACTTCTCCGGCTGGGCGGCCGGAAGGTCGATCTTGTTGAGCACGGGAACGATCGCGAGGTCGTTCTCCATCGCCAGGTAGAGGTTCGCCAGCGTCTGCGCCTCGATGCCCTGTGCCGCGTCGACCAGCAGGATCGTGCCCTCGCAGGCGGCCAGCGAGCGGGAGACCTCGTAGGTGAAGTCGACGTGGCCCGGGGTGTCGATCATGTTGAGGATGTGGGTCTTGCCCTTGCCCTCGCCCTCACCGGGCGCCCAGGGCAGTCGTACCGCCTGGGACTTGATGGTGATGCCGCGCTCGCGCTCGATGTCCATGCGGTCGAGGTACTGGGCACGCATCTGCCGCTGGTCGACCACGCCGGTCAGCTGGAGCATCCGGTCGGCAAGCGTCGACTTGCCGTGGTCGATGTGCGCGATGATGCAGAAGTTTCGGAGCAGTGCCGGGTCGGTACGGCTCGGCTCGGGCACGTGGAGAGGAGTCGCGGGCACGCAGGGTCCTGATTCTTGAGAAGACGGCACTGCGGATGCGTCGCGGCGGTGTGCGCCGTGCGCGCGCGTGCGTCGTTCTCGTCTCGGTCCGGAAGTTGTGAAGTCTTCCCATGGTCCCACGTGCGGGGGCCTGCGGCCGGTTTGGGCCGGTCGTGGGGCGGCTGGTAGCCTGGGCAGCTGTGTCTCGTGACCCTTGTGGGTGACGGGACGCGCACATTGAGATTCAACCGAACCTGTAAAGGCTCTTTCGTGGCGAACATCAAGTCCCAGATCAAGCGGAACAAGACCAACGAGAAGGCGCGCCTGCGCAACAAGGCCGTCAAGTCCTCGGTCAAGACCGCCGTGCGCAAGGCCCGTGAGGCCGTCGTCGCCGGTGACGTCGAGAAGGCCACGCTGGCCGTTCGCGACGCCTGCCGCGCGCTCGACAAGGCCGCCAGCAAGGGTGTCCTCCACAAGAACGCCGCCGCCAACAAGAAGTCGGCGCTGGCCTCCAAGGTGAACGCCCTGCAGGGCTGAGCAATCGTCTCTGAGGTACCTGCAGTACACCGTCGGCGTCAGGACCCAGCGGACCCTCTCTACCGCTCCTGACCCGGCACCCCCGCCGCGCACCGAACGCGTTCGCCACGCGGGCGCGGTGGAAACAGCGTGAACCGGAACCCCGGTCCTCGTCCTTCCCCAGGACGAGGACCGGGGTTCCGGTGTTTTCCCTTCCCTGTGTCGCTCCGTACGCGTGGAACGTCAGCAGCGGCTGCGCCCTCCTGGCGGCGCCCTCCAGCGCCCGCCGACGGCTACGGCAGCCGTTCAGCGACCGCCTCGCGACCTCGCCGCCCGGGACACGGCCACCACGGCCTTCTCCAGGGCGTACTCGGGGTCGTCCCCGCCGCCCTTGACGCCCGCGTCGGCATCGGCGACCGCGCGCAGGGCCGTCGCCACGCCGTCCGCGGACCAGCCGCGCATCTGCTGGCGCACCCGGTCGATCTTCCAGGGGGGCATGCCCAGGTCCCGCGCCAGATCTCCCGGGCGGGCCCCGCGCGGGGCGGAGGCGAGCTTGCCGATGGCCCGTACGGCCTGTGCGAGGGCGCTGGTGATCAGCACGGGAGCGACGCCCGTCGACAGCGACCAGCGCAGGGCCTCCAGGGCCTCCGCGGCCCGGCCCTCGACCGCGCGGTCGGCGACGGTGAAGCTGGAGGCCTCGGCGCGGCCCGTGTAGTACCGGCCGACGATCGCCTCGTCGATGGTCCCCTCGACGTCCGCGACCAGCTGGGACACGGCGCTGGCGAGTTCGCGCAGGTCACTGCCGACGGAGTCGACGAGCGCCTGGCAGGCCTCGGGCGTGGCCGAGCGCCCGAGCGCCTTGAATTCCGACCGTACGAACGACAGACGCTCGGCCGGCTTGGTGGTCTTGGGGCAGGCCACCTCGCGGGCGCCCGCCTTGCGGGCCGCGTCGAGCAGGCCCTTGCCCTTGGCGCCGCCGGCGTGCAGCAGAACCAGGGTGATCTCCTCGGCGGGTGCGCCCAGGTACGCCTTGACGTCCTTGATCGTGTCGGCGGAGAGGTCCTGTGCGTTGCGTACGACGACGACCTTGCGCTCGGAGAAGAGCGAGGGGCTGGTCAGCTCGGCGAGGGTGCCGGGCTCCAGCTTGTCGGGGGTGAGGTCGCGCACGTCGGTGTCGGCGTCGGCGGCGCGGGCCGCCGCCACGACCTGCTGCACGGCACGGTCGAGCAGCAGGTCCTCCTGCCCCACGGCGAGGGTGACGGGGGCGAGCGGATCGTCGGTCGAATTCTTCCTGGTGGCCATCGCGGTCAAGCATCCCACGGGGCACCGACAGTGCCCGCCGGGTGCCGTCTACGGGGCTTCCAGCCACCCTTCGTACGCTGCGGCCAGCGCGTCCAGCGCGGCGGGGTCGAGGCGTTCCTCGGGGTCCTCGACCACCACCAGCCACTGCGCGTCCTCGGCGTCGTCCTCGCCCGCCAGCGCGTCCCGCACGAGCTGCGGCTCCTCCACCGTCCCGAAACGGTCGGGGAGCTCCTGGGCCACCTCCTCGGCGGCGTCCCGGTCCGGTAGCACCAAAACATGTCGTCCATCGCTCACGTGCCCATTGTCCGGTACGCGGCAGGATCGAGGACACCGATGTGGATGCCCGGGGCTACCGAATGACCTGTTCAGGAGGGTGCGGCGCCCGTTCCCTTGGGGATGATCTGGATGTCCAGCTCGACGGCGATGGAGGAGCCGATGGCGGCGATGCCGTGGCCGAGCATCGTCTGCCAGGTGAGGGTGAAGTCCTCGCGGTGCAGTTCGGCGGTGGAGTGCACGGCGGCACGGGTCTCGCCCTGGATGCCGTTGCCCGTACCCAGGTACTGACTGTCGAGGGTGACGGTACGGCTGACGCCGTGCAGGGTGAGCGCGCCGGACACGGCCCAGCGGTTGCCGCCCCGGTGCACGAAACGGTCGCTGTAGAACTCCATCGTCGGGTAGTTCGCGACGTCGAAGAAGTCCTTGGAGCGCAGGTGGTCGTCACGCATCTTGACGTTGGTGTCGATGGACGCCGCGTCGATGACGACGTGCATGGCCGAGTGCTCCATGCGCTCGCCGATGCGCACGGCGCCCGCGAAGGTGTTGAACCGGCCGCGGATGCGTGCCAGGCCGATGTGCCGGGCGGAGAAGCTGATCTGGGAGTGCATCAGGTCGATCTCCCACTCGCCCGGGTCGGGGAGCTGCGGCGGGGTGGCGACCTGGAGCGTGACGTCCCCGAGGCCGGAGTGCCCGCTCTCGGTGACGGTGGCGCTGCCGCGGTAGGGAGTGAAGCCTTCGGCGGTGACGGCGAGTCGGTACTCGCCGGCCGGGACGGCCGCCACGAGAGTGCCGTACGGGTCGGTCTCACCGCCCACGATGCGGCGCCCGGCACTGTCGGTGACGACGAATTCGGCCTGCCGCACGGGCTCGTTGACCGGGTCGAGGACCCGGCAGGTGAGGACGCCGGCGGAGGAGGGGACGGAGAGTCCGGAGAGCGGATTGGCGTGGCCTGCGGAGCTCGTACGTCGGCCGAGCCAGCGGGAGATCATGGTGTGCGCACCCCCGTGCGATTCGTTGCTGCAGGGACGCGACGAAGCACGACGAACCGTCGGAAATGGCGACCCTTTGATGGAAGGGCATTCGATCACCCCTGGGGTGTTCGAGGCAAACGAGAGGCTCGGTACGGAGATGGGGGCTGGTGCCCCTGACGTCCGAATTGAGCACTCCGCTCGGTCGGACGCGCTGTTCGCCGCCCGTGACCCGGAGGAGTGCGAGGGCCCACCCGACGATGCGGAGACGGCCGCCGCCGGAACGAGGGTTCCGGCGGCGGCCCCGATGCCGTACGACTCCGTACGACACCGACCCGCCCCGTATGGCAGACATCAGCCCCTCCGCGGCACCGCCTCCAGCTCCGTGCCGCTGCCGGTGACGGCGATCGCGCCGTCCCGGTCCGTGCGCAGCACCACCGCGCCCAGCGCCTCAAGCACGGCCAGGGTCACGGGAGCCGGATGGCCGTACGGGTTGTCGCGGCCCACCGGGACGAGCGCCAGCCGGGGTGCCGCCCTGCGCAGCAGCCCGGGGTCCTGGTGCGCGGAACCATGGTGGGGAACCTTCAGCACGTCCACGGCGGGCAGCGCGGGACGGAACCGCAACAGCGCCTGCTGCGCGACCGGTTCGAGATCTCCCGGCAGCAGAAGCGTCAGCTCCCCCTGCGGCCCTTCGTACCGTACGAACAGGGTGACGCTCGCGTCGTTCGGCTCGGCCGGCACGGGTTCCGGAGGCGGTGGCGGCCACAGCACCCATGCGTCCAGCGGCCCGGTGCGGTAGCGCTCACCGGCCCGGACGGCGGTCACCGGCACCCCGGCACGGGCCGCCGTCCGCCGGACGAACGCGGCCCGCTCCCCCGGCGCCGCCAGCGGTGTCGTACGGATCGCACCGACGTCGCGGCCGCGCAGCACTCCGGGCAGCCCGCTCACATGGTCGGCGTGGAAGTGGCTGAGCAGCACCAGGGGAACACGCGTGACGCCGAGGTCGCGCAGGCACCTGTCCACCCGCGCCGGATCCGGCCCCGCGTCGACGACCACGGCGGCGCCCTCCCCCGCCGCGAGCACGGTGGCGTCCCCCTGACCGACGTCGCACAGCACGAACCGCCACCCGTCCGGCGGCCACCGGTGCAGGAATTCGGTGAGCGGCGCCGGACGCAGCAACGCCAGCAGCAGGAGCAGCACACATGCCAGGCTCAGCCACGGGTGGCGCGGCGCCCGCCGCAGGGCGAGCACCACCGCCGCGGTCACCAGGGCCAGCAGGGCACCGCCCTGCCAGCCGCCGGGCCACCCGATCTCCGCACCGGGCAGCGAGGCTCCGGTCCTGGCCACCGCGGCGATCCACCCGGCGGGCCACCCGGCGACACGGGCGAGCAGTTCGGCGACCGGCATCGCCGCCGGCGCCACCGCCAGGGCGGCGAACCCGAGCACCGTGGCGGGCGCGACCGCGAGCTCCGCGAGGAGGTTGCACGGAATCGCCACCAGGCTGACCCGGGCGGCCATCACCGCCACCACCGGGGCGCACACCGCCTGCGCCGCACAGGCCGCCGCCAGCACTTCGGCGAGCCGGGGCGGCACTCCGCGCCGCCGCATCCCCGCGCTCCAGCGCGGACCGAGGGTGAGCAGCGCGCCCGTGGCCAGCACGGAGAGGAGGAACCCGTAACTGCGTCCGAGCCAGGGGTCGTACAGGATCAGGAGCAGCACGGCGGCGGCCAGTGCGGGGATCAGCGACCGGCGGCGTCCGGTGCCGATGGCGAGGAGGGTGATCAGCCCGCAGGCGGCGGCCCGCAGGACGCTGGGCTCCGGGCGGCACACGATCACGAAGGCGAGGGTGAACGCGCCGCCGCACAGCGCGGTGGTCCGCAGTGACAGCCCGAGGCGGGGCGCGAGACCGCGTCGCTCGGCGCGCGGGGCGAGTGAGGGCGGCCCGATCAGCAGCACCAGCACGATGGTCAGATTGCTTCCGGAGACGGCCGTCAGGTGCACCAGGTCGGTCGCCCGGAAGGCTTCGTGCAGGTCGGGCTCCATCCGGGAGGTGTCGCCGACGACCAGACCCGGCAGCAGTGCCCGCGCGTCCTGCGGCAGGTCGTCGGTGGCCTCGCGAAGGCCGGCCCTGAGCGTTCCCGCGGTCCGCTGCACGGCGTTCGGCGGGGCCAGGATCTGCGGCCCTCCGTCACCCGGTACCCGCAGCACGGCGGCGATCCTGTCGCCCTCCTGCATCGGCGGCGCCATCCGGGCACCGGTCACCTTCAGCCGGGTGGAGGGCAGCAACCGCAGCCACCGCGCGGTCGGCCCGCGCACCGGTGCGAGGACGAGCACCGGGGTCCGCACGGCGGTCGTCGTACCGTCCACGGCGGTGACCCGGGTGACCTGGGCGTCCAGGACGACGGCACCGGGGGTCGCCCGGTCGCCCCGCACCCGCGGGCGGGTCCTGCGCGGATCGCCGCTGACCGTCACCTCGGCATCCACCACGGCGTGCCTGCGGGCCAGTTCGGGCACCGGACCGCGGTGGAGGTCGGCGGAGTGCAGGGCGGCCGAAGCGGCTGCCGCCGCGGCGCACAGCAGTACGGTGACGACGGCCGTGACGCGTTGGGTCCGCCCGTCGGCGGCCGACGCCCCGGCCGCGCTCTCATCGCCGTGGGCCCCGGGTGCCGTCCGGCGACCGGCCGGATTCGCCGGTACGCGGACGATGAACAGAGCAGCCACGACGGCTCCGGTCAGGACCACCGCGAGGAGTACGACGGCTCGGGCCGCCGGTGCGCCCACCGTCAGCGCGGCGGCCGCCCAGGCCGCCAGCGCCGGCGGCACCAGCCTCAGGTCGGTCGGCCCCTCCTGGCAGGGGTTCGAGTCCCCCAGGCGGTGCGCGGAGACGGCGTGCACGGCCTGCCGGCCACCGGCGGCGGGAGGGGTGCCCTGGGCCCGCGCGGGGTCGTGGGAGCCGGAGCGGTTCATGGCCGTACGAGCTTTTGGAGGTCGGTGAATCTGCGGTCGCCGATTCCGTTGACCTCCCGGAGTTCCGCCACGGACCGGAATCCGCCGTGCTGGGTGCGGTAGTCGACGATGTGCCGGGCCAGCACCGGGCCGACCCCCGGCAGTGTGTCAAGTTGTTCCACGGTCGCGGTGTTGAGACTGATCGGCACGGCGGGCGGGCCGCCCCCCGGGCCCGCCGCTGGTCCGCCGCCCGGTTGCGGCGGCGGCAGGGCCGGACCGCCCACCAGCACGTGTTCACCGTCGGCCAGCACCCGGGCCCGGTTGAGTCCTTCGGTGCTGGTGCCGGTCTTGACCCCGCCGGCTGCCCGCAGTGCGTCGGCGACCCGCGATCCGGCGGGCAGTCGGAGCACTCCCGGCCTCCTGACCTTCCCGCTCACGTCGACGACCACGACCGCGCCCCCCTCGGCCTGCGGCACCTGCCCCGGGCCCACAACCGGCACGGGAACCGACGAGGACTTCGGCGGGTGCACCGCGGCACCGGGTGCGGCGGTCCCGGGCACGGTGGCCGTCCCGTTCGCCCGGGCTTTCTCCGAGACGTAGACGGCCTCCGGGCGCCCGGAGAGGAAGTGGTGGAAGGCGAATCCGGCGGAAACCACCAGAACGGCCGCCAACGCGCCCAGCGTTCGCGGTTCCATGCCGCACCGGACCTGCACCCACACGGGCACCCGCTCCTTCGCAGCGGCCCAGGCCCGCTGGAACCCGCCCGCACGACGCGGACGCGTCCCGGGCGGAGCGGTTCCACCCGGGAGGCCGGAGGGGCCGACGGACGGGCGCGGGGCGGATGCGGGCAGCACGGACGCTTGGGGAGGCGGGGCGGAGGACACCGACAGCGCGGCGGCAGCAGCGGCGACAGAGGAGACCGCCGCGCGGGCCAGGGCCGACGGCGAGATCGTCGAGGACGGAGTCGTCGTGGCCGGAGTCGTCGGGGGCGGAGAAGTCCGGAGCGGGGTGGCCGGGAGCGGGGAGGCCGGGGGTGGGCTGGCCGAGAACAGGCCGGCTGCGGGCGCGATCGAGGTGGGCGAGGCCGTCGTGGCCCCGGTCGGCGGCCTGCCGGACGGCCCCGCTACGGCCAAGGGGGCGAAAGCCCTCGCCCCCAGCGCCCGGACCACCGCCACGGGGTGCGCCAGGAGAGCGTCCGCCCTGCGCCGGGAGGCCTCCGCGGCGGCGACAGCCGCCCCGCGCCTGCCGGAACGTACGGCCGACGGACCTCGGAGCCTCGTCCGGCCCGTGCTACCCGTAGGGCCCGTACGACGCGTACGGGAGGAGAAGTGAGTGCGGCGACCGGGAACGCGGCCCGGTCCTGTCGTTTCGTTGCGTGATCGAAGAGCCATGCACGGGACGGTAGACCGATCCGCCCAACACTGCTGATCTTGGTCAATTCCTGTGGATAAGCCGCGAGTTGTGGAAAACTCGCCCACCCTTTCGGAGGTTTCTTCGGGATTCGGAGTTCGGGGAACCTCAGCGGGGGGAGACCACCGCGCCGAGCAGCCCCGGTCCCGTGTGGGCCCCGATGACGGCGCCGACCTCGCTGACATGCAGGTCGACCAGCCCCGGCACACGCTCGCGCAGCCGCTGGGCGAGGATGTCGGCGCGGTCCTGGGCCGCGAGGTGGTGCACCGCGATGTCCACGGCCCGCTCGCCGGCCTGTTCCACGGCGATCTCCTCCAGCCGGGCGATCGCTCTGGAGGCCGTGCGGACCTTCTCCAGCATCTCGATCCGCCCGTCGTCGAGCGAGAGGAGCGGCTTGACGGCGAGCGCCGAACCGAGAAGGGCCCGCGCGGCACCGATCCGGCCGCCGCGCCTCAGGTAGTCGAGGGTGTCGACGTAGAAGTACGCACAGGTGCCCGAGGCCCGTTTCTCCGCGGCCGCCACCGCCTCGTCGACCGTGCCGCCCGCCTCCGCGACCTCGGCCGCCGCCAGGGCGCAGAACCCCAGCGCCATGGCGACCATCCCGGTGTCCACCACCCGCACCGGCACGGGAGCCTCCCGAGCCGCGAGCACGGCCGCGTCGTAAGTCCCGGAGAGCTCGGCGGGCAGATGCAGCGAGACGATCCCCGTCGCCCCGGCCTCGGCCGCCGCCCGGTAGGTGGCGGCGAAAACCTCGGGGCTCGGCCTGGACGTGGTCACCGAGCGACGCTTCTGGAGGGCCTGGGCGAGTGAGCGGGCGGAGATCTCCGTTCCCTCTTCGAGCGCCTGGTCGCCGAGGACGACGGTCAGCGGCACCGCGGTGATGCCGTGCCGCTCCATCGTCGGGTGCGGCAGGTAGGCCGTGGAATCGGTGACGATCGCGACATGGCGGGACATGAGCGGGAGGTTACCCGCAGGCGGTGCCCGGCGGCAGCCCGGCCCCTCGGCACCGGCGGCGGGCACCCGGCCGGTTGTCGCTCCTCATGCCGTACGCAGACTGCCGCGCACCGCTCTTGCCACGACGGTGGTCATCCGTGCGGACCTGCGCAGACGGTACGCATTGGCGGGTGGTTCAGGTGGTGCTCTCCGGACGGGGAGCCTTCTGCCAGGGATACGCGGTCGGCACGTTCGGGTCTCGGCCGGTGATCGCCTGCGGACCGGGCTGCGCGGTGCTCCCGGAGCTCTCCTCGGACTTCCCGGGTCCCGTGCCGGCGGTCCGTGGCCAGTTCTGCTCGGCCCCGGTCGTCGCACCATTCTGCCGGGCCGGGTCCTGCTCCTGGCCCGGCTCCGGCTCCACGGCCGCCCAGTGCCGCAGCGCCCCGGACTCCATGCGGATCTGCTCGCTCAGCGAAGCGAGGTCGTCGTCCGCGAACTTCCTGGCCCGGTCGCGGGCCGCCCACCGCAGCGAGTCGGCCGAGGAAACGACCTGTTCCGTGCGTTCCCGCAGTTCGGGGATGCTGCCGGCGGCCCGCTCCTTGTCGGGGTCTCGCTCCAGCCGGCGCAGTTCGTCGTCCAACTGGTGACCGTACTCACTGAGCCGCTCGAACAGCGCCAGGGACTCCGTCAGCGACGCGTCGGAGGCCACACCGATGGACAGCGCCTCCTGGGTGGCCCGCATGGACGTACGCAGCGACAGCCGCAGCTGGGCCAGTTCGCCGCCCATGCCCGGCTGGCCGTAGCTCTTGGCCCGCAGCGTGGTGTCCTCGACGGTGCGCCGGGCCTGGGTGATCGTGCGGTCCACTCCGCGCCGGGCCGCTCCGACCGCCTTCACGGTGACGTATACCCCCAGCCCCAGGAAGACGAAGAAGAGCAGCGCCATGATCAGAATGACGACTTCTTCCATGACGCCCCTCCATAGTTGGTTGCGACGAACCCGACTGAACGACCCGGCCACCGGTCCACGAGTGCACCGGCTTCTCCACCGTAAACGGAGAGGGCAGGCAAGAGGTTCCATCGGAACCCCCAACCTGCCCGTAGGGGAAAGCCCTCAGCCGGTGTTCGCGGCCGCTCCTTTCCTACGATTCCGGGTGATGTGCCGGAACCGTCTCCCGGTGTCAGGCCGGGACGATGTTCACCAGCTTCGGCGCGCGGACGATCACCTTGCGGACGCCGACGCCGTCCAGGGCAGCGACGACCGCGGGGTCGGCCAGCGCCAACTTCTCCAGTTCGTCGTCACCGATCGACGGGGAGATCTCCAGGCGTGCCTTGACCTTGCCCTTGACCTGGACGACGCAGGTCACGGTCTCGTCGACGACGTACGCCGGGTCCGCGACGGGGAAGTCCTGGTGGACGACGGACTCGGTGTGGCCCAGCTTGCGCCACAGTTCCTCGGCGATGTGCGGGGCCAGCGGGGCGACCAGCAGCACCAGGCGCTCCGCGACCGAGCGGGACAGCGGACCGCCCGACTTCGTCAGGTGGTTGTTCAGCTCGGTGATCTTGGCGATGGCGGTGTTGAAGCGCATCGCGGCCATGTCCTGGCCGACGCCGTCGATCGCCTTGTGCAGGGCGCGTAGGGTGTCCTCGTCCGGTTCGGTGTCCGTGACGGTTACCTCGCCGGTCGTCTCGTCGACGACGTTGCGCCACAGGCGCTGCAGCAGTCGGTACTGGCCGACGACCGCCCGGGTGTCCCAGGGGCGCGACACGTCCAGCGGGCCCATGGCCATCTCGTACAGGCGCAGGGTGTCGGCTCCGTACTCGGCGGAGATCTCGTCCGGTGTGACGGCGTTCTTCAGGGACTTGCCCATCTTGCCCAGGACGCGGCTGACCTTTTCGCCCTGATAGTAAAACCCGCCGTCGCGCTCCTCGACCTCGGCCGCCGGAACGGCGATACCGCGTGCGTCCCGGTAGACGAATGCCTGGATCATGCCCTGGTTGTACAGCTTGTGGAACGGCTCCGAGGACGAGACGTGCCCCAGGTCGAACAGCACCTTCGACCAGAACCGCGCGTACAGCAGGTGCAGCACGGCGTGCTCGGCGCCACCGACGTACAGGTCGACGCCACCGTGCGGCATGCCGTCACGCGGACCCATCCAGTACTGCTCGACGGCCGGGTCGACCAGCTTGTCGCTGTTGTGCGGGTCCAGATAGCGCAGCTCGTACCAGCAGGAGCCGGCCCAGTTGGGCATGGTGTTGGTCTCACGGCGGTACTTCTTCGGGCCGTCGCCCAGGTCCAGGGTGACGTTGACCCAGTCCTGGTTGCGCGACAGCGGCGTCTCGGGCTGCGCGTCGGCGTCCTCGGGGTCGAAGGTGCGCGGCGAGTAGTCCTCGACCTCGGGCAGTTCCAGCGGCAGCATCGACTCGGGCAGCGAGTGCGCGATGCCGTCCTCGTCGTAGACGATCGGGAAGGGCTCGCCCCAGTAGCGCTGACGGCTGAACAGCCAGTCGCGCAGCCGGTAGTTGACGGTGCCTTCGCCGCAACCGTTCTCGGACAGCCACTCGGTCATGCAGACCTTCGCGTCGGCGACGCTCAGGCCGTCCAGCGAAACGGATTCCGCAGCCGCGGAGTTGACGATTTTCCCGTCGTAAGAGGCGAAGGCGTCGTCCCATGTGGCCGGGTCCGCGTCACGCCCGTCCGTCGGCTCGACGACACAGCGCATCGGCAGCTCGAAGGCGCGCGCGAACGCGAAGTCACGGGTGTCGTGCGCGGGAACCGCCATGATCGCGCCGGTGCCGTAGCCCACCAGCACATAGTCGGCGATGAAAACGGGGACTTTTTCACCACTTACCGGGTTGGTCGCGTACGCACCCGTGAAGACGCCGGTCTTCACCTTGGCATCAGCCTGCCGCTCGACGTCGGACTTGGCGGCAGCCTGCTTGCGGTAGGCGGCCACGGCCTCGGCCGGAGTGGCGTGCCCGCCGGTCCACGCGTCACGGGCGTCCTCGGGCCAGGCGTCCGGAACGATGTCCGCAACCAGGTCGTGCTCGGGTGCCAGCACCATGTAGGTGGCGCCGAACAGGGTGTCCTGGCGCGTGGTGAAGACGGTGATCTTCTTGTCGGCGGCGCCGTCGACGGCGAAGTCGATGCGGGCGCCCTCGCTGCGGCCGATCCAGTTGCGCTGCTGCAGTTTGATCGCCTCGGGCCAGTCCAGACCGTCCAGGTCGTCGATCAGGCGGTCGGAGTAGGCGGTGATGCGCATGTTCCACTGGCGCAGCTTCGCCTTGAAGACGGGGAAGTTGCCGCGCTCGGAACGGCCGTCGGCGGTGACTTCCTCGTTGGCCAGCACGGTGCCCAGGCCCGGCGCCCAGTTCACGGGTGCGTCGGAGGCGTACGCCAGCCGGTACTCGCTCAGCAGGTCGGCACGCTCGGCGGCGTCCATGTCCGCCCAGGCGCGGCCCCCGGGAACGGCACGCTCACCGCTCTCGAACTGGGCGACCAGCTCGGCGATGGGGCGGGCCTTCTTCGCGTCGGCGTCGTACCAGGAGTTGAAGATCTGGACGAAGATCCACTGCGTCCACTTGTAGTACTCGGGGTCGATCGTCGCGAACGAACGGCGCTTGTCGTGCCCCAGCCCCAGACGGCGCAGCTGGTCCTTCATATTGGCCATGTTGGCCTCGGTGGAGGTCCGCGGGTGCGTGCCGGTCTGCACCGCGTACTGCTCGGCGGGCAGGCCGAAAGCGTCGAAGCCCAGCGTGTGCAGCACGTTGTGGCCGGTCATCCGCTGGTGACGGGCGTAGACGTCGGTGGCGATGTAGCCCAGCGGGTGCCCGACGTGCAGACCCGCCCCCGAGGGGTACGGGAACATGTCCATGATGAACTTCTTGGGCTTCGCGGCCAGCTCCGCGTCGCCCGACAGGTCTCCGTTGCCGGGGTTGGGCGCCTCGTAGGTGCCTTCCTCGTCCCAGAAGTCCTGCCAGCGTGCCTCGATGTCGGCGGCCATGGCAGCCGTGTAGCGGTGCGCGGCTGCCGTCTCGGCAGCGGCAGCGGCATTCATCTCGCTCATGTTTTTCGAAGCTCCATCGATTTCGTCTCTGCCTACGGATCTCTGCCTGCGGAAATGAAAAATCCCCTCGCACAGGAGGGGACGCCGCGCCGATGCCGGCCAGGTGTTTTCACCGGTCGGGACTGATCAGCGCGGCTCACTAAGCAGAAGGCGTACGGCACGCATGGCGTCAGGGTACCGCAGGGGTCACGGACGTCGCATCGAGCCGCCCGCCCGCCACCGAGCAGTACACGATTCCGGCGCCTGTACGAACGCCTCCCCGGCCGGCTCCCCAGCACGTGCTGCGCGGACCGTACCCGCCCGCCTTCTCCGCGCACCGGGGAACCACCAAATCCCCCTGTGCCTCGCTCCGGACCGCCTAGCTTCCCCCCACGGGACCACATTCCCGAGCTTCCGGAGTCCTCTCCCATGAACCTCTCTCCGCGTGCGCATCACAAAGCGGCCGCACCGCCCTCCCCGAGCCGACGCCCGCCCCGGTGCGCGCCGCCCCGCCTGTTGGCCACCCTGGCGCCGGCGTCGCTGCCGCTGGTCGCTGTCCTCGGTGGCGACGGCCTGCGGGCGGCGTTTGACTTCACCACGGGTGCACTGGCCCTCGTCGCCCTCACCGCGTCCGTCGCCTGGGGTCTGCTGGCCACCGACCGGCTGCTGCTGCGGCCCCGGCACCGTCTGGTGGCCCAGGGTGTGCACCGGTTCACTGCCATTGCCTCCCTGTGCTTCCTCCTGCTGCATCTCACGGTCAAGGTCATGCTCGGCCACACCACACTGCTGGCGGCCCTGGTGCCGTTCTCGGGCGGCTCCTCCGCCACGGCGGTGCTCGTCGGATTCGGCTCACTGGCCGGCCTGCTGATGGTTTCGGCCGCCACCACGGGTGCCCTGCGCAGCGCGTTCGCGGTGCCCGGCCGGGTACTGCCGGGCCGGTGGCGGGCGCTGCACATGTTGGCGTATCCGGCGTGGTGCTCTGCCCTACTGCACGGCCTGTTCACCGGCCGGCCGGCCGCTGGGTGGATCGTCGTGCTGTACGGCCTGTGCCTGGCGGCGGTGTCGGCGGTGCTGGGCCTGCGTCTGCTTCCCGAGCGGATCAAGAGGTGCATCGTCGCCGGCGCCCTGGGCCCGCCGCCGCAGCGAAGGTCCACGCCGCACCTGCCCCGCGCCAGGTCACCGCGTGCCGCCCTGTCCCAGCGCCGGCACGCGCGCACCCCCACGGGAGATCACAGTTGAACGACCGCAACACGCCCCTGCCCGACGTCCCGCACGTCGTCACCGTCGGTCTCCCGCATCTCACCAGGGGCTTCGAGACGGCCGACCGCCTTAACCTCGCCACGCATCTGAAGGTGCATGGCCCGCTCGCCCCGGTTTCCGGAGAGCGCCTGGTCGCTCTCGCCGAGGATGTCCGCCTCCTCGGCCGGGGCGGTGCCGGATTCCCGTTCGCCCGCAAGCTGCGGACCGTCGCGAAGTCCGCGGTGCGCCGCGGAGTGCAGCCCGTGGTCGTCGTCAACGCCAGTGAGGGCGAGCCCGCCTGCCGCAAGGACACCGTGCTCATCAACCGTGCCCCGCACCTCGTCCTGGACGGTGCGCTGCTCGCCGCGGAGGCGCTCGGTGCGCGCTTGCTCGTCGTCGCCGTCACCCGTGACTCCACCGAGGCGTCCCTGCACGACGCGTTCGACGAGCGCGGCCTCACCGACCGTCGCATCCGCAACCGCGGCATCCGGGCCCGCGTCGTACGCACTCCCGAACGCATGGTCTCCGGCGAGGCGTCCGCCGTGATCCGTGCTGTAAACGGCGGCCCCGCGCTTCCTCCCGGCCGCCGTGAACGCACCGCCGAGTCCGGTGTGTCGGGCGCCCCCACCCTGCTGTCCAATGCCGAAACGTACGCACAGCTTGCGGTCGCCGCACGGCTGGGGCCGCACCGTTACGCCCGTACCGGTGCCCCCGATGAGCCAGGGACCATCCTGCTCACGGTTTCCGGTGCCGTTGCCCGCCCAGTGGTGATGGAGGCTCCCTCGGGCGTTCCACTGGGCTACGTCCTGCGGCTGGCAGGCGCTCCGCCGCTCCCCCAGGGCGTGCTGACCGGCGGCTATCACGGCAGTTGGATCGACGCCCATGCCGCACACGACGCCGCGGTCTCCCGGGCGTCCCTGGCGTCGTTCGGCGGGGCCCTGGGAGCGGGTGCCCTGTTGCCGATCGGTACGGAGACCTGCCCGCTCGGCGAGTCCCTGCGCGTGGCGAATTGGCTAGCCGCCGAGAGCGCGGGCCAGTGCGGCCCGTGCCGGCTCGGGCTGCCCGCTGCGGCCGGCGGACTCTCCGACGCGCTGGACGGCGGCGGCCAGGCCGCACTGGAGGCATTGCGGGAGGTGACGCAGACGGCGAAGGGTCGGGGTGCCTGCAAGCACCCTGACGGCTCAGTACGTTTCCTGCTGTCCGCCCTGCACGCCTTCACCGACGATCTGGCCGCCCATGTCCTGGGTGGCGGTTGCGGGCGCCCCACCACCGGCGTGCTGCCTCTCCCCGCCCCCGTCCGGCATGGAGCGCGCCATCAGGAGGGTGCGGCGAGCGGCGAGAAACTGGAGGTCGACTGGACACTGTGCCAAGGGCACGGCCTGTGCGCCGATGTCGTTCCTGAGCTGATTCGCATGGGCCACGACGGCTTTCCCGCCTTCGCCGACACCTCGGTTCCCCTGCACCTGCACGACCGGGCCCGGCGCGCGGTGCGCCGGTGCCCCGCGCTCGCCCTCCGCCTGGAGCGGTCCCGCGCCGAAAGCACTGTCATCACGCCCCGCAAGTTCCTGGAGCAGGGCCGCGGTTGACGGCCCGTACCACGCACCCTGGCATGCCAAAGAGGCGGCCCGTCCGATGGACGGGCCGCCTCTTTCACTGTGGAGCTAAGGAGAATTGAACTCCTGACCTCCTGCATGCCATGCAGGCGCTCTACCAACTGAGCTATAGCCCCGTGCTGTGCACTTCGTGTCGTTTTCCGTGGTCTCCCCCGGCGACATCGCCAACTTTAGACGGTGGATCGCCGCATCACCAAATCCCTTTCCGCGCCCCTTTCCGTCGGCCGCGCGCTCCACTCCGCCGCACCCTTGTGTGACGGTACGGTCACCCTTTGTGAGTTCCTCCCGGTTCGTGCCTCCCTCCCCTGTACGCAGTGCTGTCGCGCGGCATCCGGTTGCTGTCGCTGGGGTGGTCTGCCTGATCTCCTTCGCCGTCTTCTGGGCCGCACAGCGCCTCGCCCGGGTCTCGATGATCGATCTGATCGTCTACCGCGCGGAGGGTGCCACGGTCCTGGCGGGCGGGGATCTCTACGCGCTGCGTGCCACCGCGGCGAACCTTCCGACGACGTATCCGCCCTTCGCGGCACTGCTGTTCACACCGTTGTCGCTGCCGCACCCCGATCTCCTGCGCATTCTCGGGACACTGGGCAATCTGGTCCTGCTGGTCGCCCTGGTGCGCCTCTCCCTGCGACTCGTCGGGTGCAACCGTTTCGCGACGGCCCTGTGGGTGGCCGCGGCAGCGGTCTGGTGCGAGCCGGTGTGGACGACGCTGAGGTACGGACAGATCAACCTCGCGATCGCGGTCGCGGTCCTGTGGGACCTGACGCGCAAGGAGGGGCACCGTTGGGCGGGCGTGGGCATCGGGCTCGCGACGGCGGTGAAGCTCACGCCGGGGCTCTTCGTGGTCTTCCTGCTGCTGGCAGGTCTGGTCAGGGGGCGGCACACCGGAACGTATCGCGGCGATCCCTGGCTGCGGCAGGCGTCGGTCGCCGTCGGCGCTTTCCTTGCCGCAACGGTGGGCTCGGCACTGCTGCTGCCCCGGGACTCCCTCACCTTCTGGACGCGGGCGCTCTTCGAGTCCACCCGGGTGGGCAACACGGAGGACACCGCCAACCAGTCCCTGGCCGGGGTAATGGCCCGTCTCCTGCACACGGACGCCCCCGGGGGCTGGTGGGTCGCCGTCGCCGCCCTCGTGACGGCCATGGGGCTGTGCACGGCGGTGGACGCCGCGCTGCGCGGGAGGGGTGCCCGTTCGGTGCTGACCTGTGCCATGACGGCCCTGCTGATCAGCCCGATCTCCTGGTCGCACCACTGGGTGTGGTGCGTACCGCTGGTGGTGTTCCTGGCCGGGCAGGCGGTACGGAGCGGGCGCGTGTATGCGGCGGGCGTCTGGGCGGCGGGCTCGGTCTTCTTCTCGTACGCCCTGTGGACCGTCCCGCATGGCCGGCAGGGACGCCCGGAACTCGACCAGGACCTCGGCCAGTTCCTGCTGTCGGCGGGCTACCCGGCCGTGGGACTGGCCTTCGTCCTCGCGGGCTTTTGCGGCACGGATCTGCTCAGGGCATACGGACCGGGCCGGCGTCGTTCCCAGGGTGCACGGGAAGAACGTCCGGCAGCCGTCAGGCCCGCGCGAACGAGTAGAAGCGCTTGAGGGTGCAGTGCTCGTCCAGCAGCCGACCGTAGATCGGCTCGCCCTCCAGCTCCCGGTACGTCTCGATCGGGTCGCCTTTTATGATCAGCGCCCGCGCGCACTCCTCGCACCAGTACTGGTACTCGGAGTTGACCGGTTCCATGTCGCGGACGATCGGTGTGCCGCTGCCGCACCAGTCACACTTTCGCCTGTGTGCGCCCATCGTCCCCTCCCCTTCGGCGGCCGCCCCCTGGGCCGTCGATTCTGTCACGGCTACGCAAGGGGGACAGCAAAAGATCCCGCCCCCTGCCGGGGACGGGATCTTGATTGTGGAGCTAAGGAGAATTGAACTCCTGACCTCCTGCATGCCATGCAGGCGCTCTACCAACTGAGCTATAGCCCCGCGTGTTCTCAACTCTGTGCGGTGTTTCCCGCTCCGCGCTGCGAACAAGAAGAACTCTAGCCTGTGACCTGCCGGAAAGTGAAATCCGGGTCGGCCGCCGCTCCCGGAGGGGCCGGGAGGGCCGAAGAACCGCTCAGTCGTCGTCCCCGAGCACGGGTTCCGGAAGGGTCCCGGCGTTGTGCTCCATCAGCCGCCAGCCACGGGCGCCCTCGCCGAGGACGGACCAGCAGCAGTTGGAGAGGCCGCCCAGGCCCTCCCAGTGGTGCGACTCCAGGCCGAGGAGACGGCCGATGGTGGTGCGGATGGTCCCGCCGTGGCTGACGACGACGAGGGTGCCGCCGTCGACCAGCTTGTCGGCGTGCGCCAGGACCACGGGAGCGGCCCGGTCGGCGACCTCGGTCTCCAGTTCGCCCCCGCCGCGCCGGACCGGCTCACCGCGCTTCCAGGCGGCGTACTGCTCGCCGTACCGCGCGACGATCTCCTCATGCGTGAGGCCCTGCCAGGCACCGGCGTACGTCTCGCGCAGGCCCGCGTCGTGGGTGACGTCGAGGCCCGTGAGGGCGGCCAGCTCCCCGGCGGTGGCCGCGGCCCGGCTGAGGTCGGAGGCCACGATGGCGTCCGGCTTCAGTGAGGCGAGGAGGCGTGCCGCCCGGCGGGCCTGGGCCACTCCGGTGTCGGTCAGCTCGATGTCCGTACTGCCCTGGAAGCGACGTTCCAGGTTCCAGGAGGTCTGGCCGTGCCGCCACAGGACGATGCGACGGCCGCGATTGCTTCCTGCTGCGCGCTGCTGCGCCCCCGTGCCGTTCAGAACGCGTCTCCGTCCAGGTCTCCGTCCAGCTCGCCGGCCGGGTTCAGCTTGGCGTGCTCCTCGGCCTTGCCGCGGGTCTTCACCGCGTCCTCGGGGAGCGCGATTTCGGGGCAGTCCTTCCACAGGCGCTCCAGCGCGTAGTAGACGCGCTCCTCGCTGTGCTGGACGTGCACCACGATGTCGACGTAGTCGAGGAGGATCCAGCGGGCCTCGCGGTCGCCCTCGCGGCGGACCGGCTTGGCGCCGAGCTCCTTGTTGAGCTTCTCCTCGATCTCGTCGACGATCGACTTGACCTGGCGGTCGTTGGGCGCGGAGGCCAGCAGGAAGGCGTCCGTGATGGACAGCACATCGCTGACGTCGTACGCGATGATGTCGTGCGCGAGCCGGTCGGCGGCCGCCTGGGCGGCGGCGTTGATGAGCTCGATGGAACGGTCAGTGGCGGTCACTAGCAGGCTTTCGTCGGCGGTAGGTGATTACCACAAGGGTCTCACGTCACGCTGACATGCCCCGCCGGTGTTTTTCCGGCGGGGCAGGCAGGCGCCTGGTCCTACTTGGGTGAGTCGGGAACCTTGTAGTCCCGGCCGAGGACGACGGCGACCTGTGCGTTCGGTGTGGTGCTCCCCTTGCTGACGGCGGCCGTCGGCAGCCCGAGGGTCTTGGCGACCTCTTCGGCCGTCGTCTTCTGCGCGGTGTCGGCGTAGGTGACCCGGGAGGCGGCCGCGACAGCCTCCTTGCCGCCGTCGGCGAACGTGTAACCGCCGTTGACCAGGGCGATCCGTGCGGCCTCGACCGCTGCCGGTTTGCCCGTGGCGTTGCGCACCCCGACCTGTACGGCGGCTCCCTGCTCGGGGGTGCCGGCGGTGCCGCCGAGAACGGTTTTGACGACGGTGTCGGAGGCACTGACGCGCCCGTCGGATCCCACTGGGAGCAGCACCGTCCGGTAGGCGCCCTTCTTCGCGTGCGCGGCGAGTTTCGCCAGGGACGTGGCGAGCGACTTCTCCGGCAGCGACGGGTCGAGGATCATGCCGAGGTTCCGCACGGTGATCAGGGCGGTGTCCGGGTCGTCGGAGAGCTTCTTCAGGACGCCGGTCATGACCGCTCCGAAGCGGGCGAGCTGTTTGGCCTCGGGTTCGCCCGGTGCTCGGTAGGTGGCGTACGCGACGGCCATGGTGCCGCTGAGGGTCTGCTGCTTGCCCTGCTTCACCAGGGGCGCCGCGCCCTTCTTCGTCGGGTCGGGCACGGAGATGTCGGTGTCGATCTCGATGGTGCTGACCTGGTCGACGAGGTTTTCCAGGTACGGGGTGTCCAGCCGCCAGGTTCCGCCGATGCGGGTGCCGAGCGCGGTGCCAAGGGACTCGCGGGTCCCGGAGGCTCCGTCGTCGCCGACGGACTTCGCGAGGGTGGTGGCCACCCCGTTGTCGTCGGCGAGGGTGAGCGCGTCGGGAAGCAGCACGGTGGTGCCCTGTCCGGTGCTGGTGTTGTCGACGAGCAGCACTGTGGAGGTGGCGTTACGGTCCTTGACGTCGTGCAGGTGCAGAGCGATCACATCCCGCTTCTGGGCGCCTGCCGCGGCAGGGCCGCCGCTCTTCTCCGAGGACATGCCGGGCAGCTTGTCCGCGTACCAGAGGTAGCCGACGCCGCCGACGACGACCAGGGCAAGGACGACGGCGAGGGCGACGACGCGGGAACGCCCGCGGCGCTTGGCTTCTTCGCGGCGTTCGGTGCGGCTTTCGGTGAACTTCAGCCAGTCGATGACGTCTTCGGAGTTCTCGTCCGGTTCTTCGACGAAGGAGAACTGTTCCGTGGCGTACTCGGGAGTGCCGGAGCGACGCTTGGGCGACGGCGACTCCTGCGGTGATTCCGGCTGCGCCGTCTCCGGCTCCGCAGGCTCGGGCCGGGGCTGCCTCTGACCCTGCTGGGGCTCCGGGGCCGGCGCCTGGTGCGGAATCCACTGGTGTTGCGGCGGCTGCTGCTGTTGCCGTCCGGTTTCGTACCCGTACTGTTCCGGGATCTGTTGCTGCGTCGCCTGGGATGTGTACGGGTCGAACCCGGCGGTCTGCTGGGACTGTTGCGCGTACGGGTCGTATCCGTACGCCTGCTGTTGGGACTGCTGCTGCGCCGCGTAGGGGTCGTAACCCTGCTGCGACTGCGAAATCTGCGACTGTGCGGTCTGCTGCTGCGGGGTCTGCTGGTACACCGGCTGCCCGTACGCGTCGTAGCCGACGATTTCCGGCTGCGGCGGGGTGTAGGGGTCCTGGGCGTATGGGTCGTACGGGTTCTGGCGGTCGTTCACCGGTGCCCCATTTCCGTGCTGCTGCTCAGTGCCGTGTGCCGTCAGTCCCGGTACAGCTCGCGCTTGTCGATGTAGCGGACCACACCGTCGGGCACCAGGTACCAGACCGGGTCTCCGCCGCGTACGCGCGCACGGCAGTCCGTCGAGGAGATCGCCAGGGCGGGCACCTCCACCAGGGACACACCGCCTTCGGGCAGCCCGTCGGACGTCAGGTCGTGTCCGGGGCGGGTGACGCCGATGAAGTGCGCGAGGGCGAAGAGCTCCTCCGCGTCGCGCCAGGTGAGGATCTGCGAGAGGGCGTCGGCGCCGGTGATGAAGAACAGGTCGGCGTCCGCGTTGAGGGAGCGCAGGTCCCGCAGGGTGTCGATGGTGTACGTGGGGCCGCCGCGGTCGATGTCGATGCGGCTGACGGAGAACTGCGGGTTGGACGCGGTCGCGATGACCGTCATCAGGTAGCGGTCCTCGGCGGGGGTGACCAGCTTGTGGCTCTTCTGCCACGGCTGTCCGGTCGGTACGAACACCACCTCGTCGAGGTGGAACAGTGCGGCCACTTCGCTGGCCGCCACCAGGTGGCCGTGGTGGATCGGGTCGAACGTGCCGCCCATGACGCCGAGGCGGCGCTTGCCCTTACCCGTACCGACGGCACTGTCACCGCTGCTGCCACCGGCCGGACCGGTAGGCGTTACCTGCTCTCCCATGCGTGCAGACCCTACTGGCCCGTGCGGCCGGCCCGGTCCCCCGGCCCGGTTCAGCGGTCCCGGTTGAAGCGGGTGGTGATCCACAGCAGCAGCATCAGCGCGATGAAGGCGCCTCCGCCGGTGACGAGGGGGCTGAGCGAGGCGTGCTGGTCGACGTGCCCGCCGCCTTCGCCGGAGGCGAGGGTCACGAGCTGGGCTGCGGTCTGGTGGAGGCTCATCTTCGGCGGACCTATCGGGAGACGGAGGGGAGACTTCGGCAACATCGTATGCGGCGGGAGCGGGCACGCTCACGCCGACTCAGTCGTTGGGCGGATATCGGCCCCCGGGCAACCGGTACGGGCGGGGCCGCGTCAGCCAGGAGAGGGCCTCCGAACGCGCCCCTCTAGGCTGGGGCCGTCCGGGGGACGGGACATGTCTCGTACGAGAGCAGGGGTCATTCATGACAGACGGCAATCACGGGCACGGGCGGGGCGACGGGGACGGCGGCGGGCACGAGAATCTGCCGGGCCGGCAGCGCCGGAGGTTCCCCGGAATCTCCTCGCGGGCGTACGAGCACCCGGCGGACCGGTCCGCCCTGGTGGCGCTGCGCAAGCTGAGTGGGTTCGACACGGTGTTCAAGGCGCTGAGTGGGCTGCTGCCGGAGCGCAGTCTCAGGCTCCTGTTCCTGTCCGACTCGGTGCGGGTGGGCGACGAACAGTTCGCGCACCTCAATTCGATGCTGCGGGACGCCTGTTACATCCTGGACCTGGAGAAGGTTCCCGCGATGTACGTCACGCAGGACCCGAAGCCCAACGCCATGTGCATCGGTCTCGACGAGCCGATCATCGTGGTGACGACGGGTCTGGTGGAACTCCTCGACGAGGAGGAGATGCGGGCGGTCGTCGGGCACGAGGTGGGGCACGCGCTGTCCGGGCACTCGGTGTACCGGACGATCCTGCTGTTCCTGACGAGTCTGGCGCTGAAGGTGGCGTGGATTCCGCTGGGCAACATCGCGATCATGGCGATCATCACGGCGCTGCGCGAGTGGTTCCGCAAGTCGGAGCTCTCGGCGGACCGCGCGGGCCTGCTGGTCGGTCAGGACCTCCAGGCGTCCATGCGCGGGCTGATGAAGATCGCGGGCGGCAACCACCTGCACGAGATGAACGTGGACGCGTTCCTCAAGCAGGCAGAGGAGTACGAGGCCGGCGGTGATCTGCGCGACTCCGTCCTGAAGATCCTGAACGTGCTGCCGCGTTCGCACCCGTTCACCACGGTGCGCGCCGCGGAGCTCAAGAAGTGGTCGGAGAGCCGCGACTACCAGCGGATCATGGACGCCCACTACCCGCGCCGGGACGAGGACAAGGACACCTCGGTGACGGACTCCATCAAGGAGTCCGCGGCCCACTACGCGGACACCGTGAAGACCAGCAAGGACCCGCTGATGAAGCTGGTCGGCGACATCGCGGGCGGTGCGGGCGACCTCGGCGGCAAGCTGCGGGACAAGTTCACCGGCGGCTCGGGAACCGGCAGGAGCGGTTCCGGCGAGAACGGCTCCGGGGGCTGATGTCAGCGCGGCGGGGGCCCGCTCGGTTGCGCGGCGGCGGAGAGTGTGCCGCACAGCGTTCCGGACCGGGCCCCCGTCGCGTACGGGTCGATGCCGGGTGCCGAAGCCCGCGAGGGGGCCGTGGAGGCGCCCGAGGAGGCCGTGGGCGCCGTACGGGCGGCCTCGTGCGCCTTCCCCGGCTCCGGGGCCCGCAGGCCCGCCAGCAGGGGCTGCCAGGCCCGTTCCGCTCCCGGGGCCGCGCAGGCCTGGGGGCCGGCGAAGGCGGAGGCGGTGAGGAGCTCCGTACGGTGCCGGCGCAGGTCCTCGGCGTCGTACCGGAAGTGCAGTTCGCGGCGCACGGTGAACAGCGATGCCCCGTCGGCGCGTGCGGCCGCCTTCCCCGCGGCGGGCCGCAGCGGGTAGACGAAGGTGTGGTCGGTGGTGACGTCAAGGAGGTCGGGGCCGAGCTCTACGGCGCGCAGGAAGCCGTTCGCGCGCGGGGCGCCCGCGAGGGCCACCTTCTGCGGGTCGAAGCGGACCAGCCAGCCCGAGGCCTGGGCGCCGGGCTCGGCCGGGACGTCGAAGGCGGCGTCGAACTGGTCGTGCTGATCGGGGTCGAGCAGCAGACGCACCGCACGGTCCTTGCCGCCGGTGAGGACCTCTGGGTCGAGGGAGGACTGCACCAGGTAGTCCTTGGCGATGGTGAGGGCGGCCTGCACCTGGCTCTCGGAGAAGTGCCGGGTGCCTCTGGGTACGGGCAGCTGGATGCCTTCGGCCCCGGTGCGGAACTGGGCGGCGGGACTGTGCAGGAGGAGTTCGGCGGGCTTGCCGCCGGGTACGGGTCCGAGGGGCGCCAGCGGTACGACAGTGGCACGCAGGGCGTCGGGGCGGTGCTCGGACGGGGGCTGCGCGGGGGTGCGTACCCCCAGGTAGACGGCTGTGGCGAAGGCGAGCGCGACGAGCAGTACGAGAAGGAGCACCTGGGTACGCCCGTTGCGGGCGGCCGGTGCCGGTGGTGCGGGCGGGAGTGTCCTGACGGCGGGCGCGTGGTCTCCCACGCGTTCCGTCGCGGAGTACTCCTGGAGCCGGGCAGCGCGGACGAACGATTCGTCGAACACGACGGACCGGTAGTCGTCATCACCACTGTTGGGTAAGCCCTCGGGCGGGGTGCCCTCGGGCGGATCCGATCGGCCTGCCATCGCTTCTCCCTGAGCGCTGAGCCCTGCGGTGGGGAGAGAGTCTCCCTTTCAGAGTAGGTCGCGAGAAGCGAAGTCAAACGCCGCGGTACGGCAGAATTTCGCCGGAAGTTCCGTCATTTCGAACGGTGTTGAAGGTTTGCCGAGGGGTTCTTCGGTTCCGGCGGATTCACGGCGTGCGGGGATGCGCGGAAACGGTCGGAGCCGTGTATTCCGCGGACGCCGAAGGAGCGTTGCCGGGGACAGCGGGCGGGGTGGCGTCGACGCCACTCGTGGATGCGGGCGCGGGCGCCTGCCCGTCGCGGCTGCCGGAAGCCCCCCGGTAGACGGCGGCGAAGGCGAACGCCACCATCCCGATCCCCATCAGCACGGCGAGGACCCAGGCGACCGGCCGGTGCCAGCGCGCGGAGTTGCGGTACGGGCGCAGCGTGCCGCCGTACGGTCCGTAGGGGCCGGGATGGGCGGGGTTGCCGTAACGGTCGTAACCGTCCGTGTCGCCGTAGGCGAAGGGCCCGTCACGCATCTCGTACGGCGAGTCGTCGTCGGACGGCAGCCGGCCGGCCCAGGCGCGGGCGGCATCGGCCTCCGCACGCGCTTCGGCGGCCGCCAGCAGGCGTTCCACCGCACTGGGTTCATGGAACTCGGCGGCTTTGACGAAGTCCTCGTCGAACACCACGGCGGCGAAGTCCTCGTCCGCGCCCCCGCGGTCGTCGTCGGGCTCCCAGCCATCCGGGAACGGCTTGCCCTCCACGTCGTCCGGCACTCGTTCAGCGTAGACCCGGACGGTCGTTTTGGGCAGAGAACGGACACAGGAGACAGCAGAGTTGACGACGCGGGGGCGGGCGCGACAGTGCGGACGGACACACGTGACAGTGTGAGGAAAACGCACGCAACGGTGTCAGCGGATGTGACCGTCGCCGGTGACGATGTACTTGGTGGACGTCAGCTCCGGAAGTCCCATCGGCCCGCGGGCGTGCAGCTTCTGGGTGGAGATGCCGATTTCCGCGCCGAAGCCGAACTGGCCGCCGTCGGTGAACCGGGTGGAGGCGTTGACCGTGACCGTCGTGGAGTCGACGAGCTGGGTGAAGCGGCGGGCCGCGCCCTGCGAGGTGGTGACGATGGCCTCGGTGTGGCCGGAGGACCAGCGCCGGATGTGGGCGACGGCGTCGTCCAGGGAGTCCACCACGGCGGCCGCGATGTCGTACGACAGGTACTCGGTTTCCCAGTCGGACTCGTCGGCCGGTACGACGGTGGCCTTGGAGCTCTCCGCGTGCGCGAGAACGGTGGCGTCGGCGTGCACGGTCACACCGGCGTCGGCGAGGGCGTCCAGGGCGCGCGGCAGGAAGGCGTCGGCGATGTCCCGGTGCACCAGGAGCGTCTCGGCTGCGTTGCAGACGCTCACCCGGTGCGCCTTGGAGTTGATGAGGACATCGACCGCGGTGTCGAGGTCGGCGGTCGCGTCGACGTAGACGTGACAGTTGCCGGTGCCGGTCTCGATGACCGGCACGGTGGACTCCTCGACGACGGTGCGGATGAGGGAGGCGCCGCCGCGCGGAATGAGCACGTCGACCAGGCCGCGGGCGCGCATCAGCTCCCGTACGGAGTCACGGGACTCCCCGGGCACGAGCTGCACCGCGTCGGCGGGCAGCCCGGCCTCTTCCAGGGCGTCCCGTACGGCGCCCACCAGCGCGGTGTTGGAGGCGTACGCGGAGGAGGAGCCGCGCAGCAGTACGGCGTTGCCGGACTTCAGGCAGAGGGCGGCGGCGTCGACGGTGACATTGGGGCGTGCCTCGTAGATGATGCCGACGACGCCGAGGGGGACGCGCACCTGCCGCAGGTCGATGCCGTTGGGGAGGGTGGAGCCGCGGACGACTTCGCCGACCGGGTCGGGCAGGGCCGCCACGTCGCGCACGTCGGAGGCGATCGCGCGCACCCGTTCGGGGGTGAGGGTGAGCCGGTCGACCACGGACTCGGCCGTGCCCGCCGTACGGGCGCGCTCTACGTCCCGCGCGTTGGCCTCGACGATCTCCTGGGTACGGGCGAGGAGGGCGTCGGCGACGGCCAGGAGGGCGGCATCCTTCGCGGCGCGCGGGAGCGGGGCGAGCCCCGCCGCGGCCTCACGGGCGCGGGTGGCGGCGGTGAGGACCGGGGAGAGCTCGGCGGGGGCGCGGTGCTGGGTCATGGGGGCAGCGTAATCCCGTGCCGCGGGGTGTCCGGGAGGTGTTTCGGAGTCCGAGACGGGCGGGACGCGCGACGGGGCGGGCCGAGGGAGGCGACGACCGAGGGCGGGGAGGGGCTCGGGGGAGGCTGCGCCGAGGCCCTGATGCACCCTCGCCGGCTCGCCCCCCAGCGCGCAGCGGCCCCGCTTCTGGCACGCCCGGACCGTTCCCTTACCGCGCACCGGGCTGCCCCGCTGATGTGCCCGGACCGTTCCTTGGCGCACACCGGGCTGCCCGGCCCGCTCCTGCGAGCTGCTTCAGCCCCCGAGGGAGCTCCACAGCAACGACAGGGCGGACCGGGGAGCCGGGAACGCATCAGTACGGGTGCACGCCCACCGGGGCGGCCGGGGGCGGTCCGTACCCCTCGGCCACACGCTGGTGATAGGTGTGGCGGTCGATGACTTCGAGGCCGACGATCTCCCACGGAGGCAGTTTCGCCGTGGAACGGTGTTCGCCCCACAGTCGCAGGGCGACGGCGGCCGCGTCGTGCAGATCGCGGGCCTCTTCCCAGTAGCGGATCTCCGCGTGATCGCCGGCGTAGCGGCTGGTCAGCAGGAAGGGATGGTCGTGTGCCAGCTGTTCGAGGCCGCGTCTGACCTCGGCGAGCGGCGTCTCGGCGCCGGAGACGCTGAGGGTGATGTACCAGAGGCGTGACACCTCGGGGTCCTGTCGCCGGACGGGCCGGGTCTGCCGGTCCGTCTCCGTCTCCCGGCCCTCGCGGGTGTCTGCGCCGTCGTCGAAGTCAGTGCCCGCCCCGACGCTCGTCAGAGCTCGCTCGGCTGTACCTCGGGGCGGCGTCCCCGGGCGCGCTCGTCTCACCGGCGGCCTCCTGATGCGTTTGTGTGCTGTACCCCCGCAACAAAGTTGACCAGTCCGGAGCCGGTTGCGGGCGGTTTTCCCGAAGGTCTCCACCGGGAGGCTGGACTTTTGGCCGTTTCGTGGACGCCCGGTGCACGCCACGAGGGTTTTGAGCGTCTGCTCACGAAGCTGTCAGCCGTGGAGCAGTACCAGGTCGTCGCGGTGCACGACCTCGCGTTCGTACGCGGGTCCGAGTTCCTTGGCGAGGTCGCGGGTGGAGCGGCCGAGAAGTTGCGGAAGTTCCTTCGCGTCGAAGTTGACCAGTCCACGGGCGACGGCTCGGCCTGTGCTGTCGCGAAGTTCCACGGGGTCCCCCGCGCCGAACTCCCCCTCGACGGCGGCGATCCCGGCGGGCAGCAGCGACGTACGCCGCTCGACCACGGCCCGTACCGCACCGTCGTCGAGGGTGAGCGCACCCTGGGGCGTGGAGGCGTGCGCGAGCCACAGGAGGCGGTCGGCGCTGCGCCTGCCGGTGCGGTGGAAGTACGTACCGGTGTCGCGTCCGGCGAGCGCGTCGGCGGCGTAGGTGGCGGAGGTGAGGACGACGGGGATGCCCGCGGCGGCGGCGATGCGGGCGGCTTCGACCTTGGTGACCATGCCGCCGGTGCCGACGCCCGCCTTGCCGGCGCTGCCGATCTGGACGTGGGCGATGTCGTCGGGTCCGGTGACTTCGGCGATGCGGGAGGTGTGCGGCTTGGCCGGATCTCCGTCGTACAGACCGTCGACGTCCGAGAGAAGGACCAGGAGGTCGGCGCGGACGAGGTGGGCGACGAGGGCGGCGAGCCGGTCGTTGTCGCCGAAGCGGATCTCGTCCGTGGCGACGGTGTCGTTCTCGTTGACGACCGGCAGGGCGCCCATCGCCAGGAGCTGGTCGAGGGTGCGGTAGGCGTTGCGGTAGTGGGCGCGGCGGCTGGTGTCGGTGCTGGTGAGCAGGACCTGGCCGACGCGGACGCCGTAGCGGGCGAAGGAGGCGGTGTAGCGGGCGACGAGGAGCCCCTGGCCGACGCTCGCGGCCGCCTGCTGGCGGGCGAGGTCCTTCGGGCGTTTCCTGAGGCCGAGGGGGGCGAGTCCGGCGGCGATGGCACCGGAGGAGACAAGGACGATCTCGCGGGCGCCGTCGCCGCGGGCGGTGGCGAGGACGTCGACGAGGGCATCGACGCGGTCGGCGTCGAGGCCGCCCGCGGCGGTGGTCAGCGACGAGGAGCCGACCTTGACGACGACTCTGCGTGCCTCGCCGACGCCCTGCCTGGCGTCCTGATCCGGTCGTCCGCTTGCCCCTGCCACGTGCCTGCATCCCCTTGGTTCGCGTGCGCCGTGCCGCGCGCTGGTTTTTCGCGCGCGGTCACCGTGTCCCTGTCCGCGGCTCCCGTGCTCCGGGGCCGGCGGTCTCCCGCGTTCCGGCTCCGGGGCTCCGGTGCCGACGGGTTTCCCGCAATGTACGGGAGAGCGGTGGTGCGGTGCTCGGCAGTTCCGGCCCCCGGACGCGCCGGCGGCAGGTCCCGGAGGTTTCCGGGACCCGCCGTCAACGTGGCGCACGTGCGGGTGGTCAGCCCTGCGGGTGGCGGTGGCGCCAGCCGGCCCAGGCCGACTCGACCATGTCCCGTACATCGTGGCCGGCTTCCCAGCCGAGTTCGGCGCGGATGCGGTCGGCTGCGGCGACGACGCGGGCGGGGTCTCCCGGGCGGCGCGGGGCGACCTCGGCCTTGATGTCGCCGTGGCCGCTGACCTCGCGGATGACGTCGATCATCTCGGCGACGGAGACGCCTTCGCCCTTGCCGATGTTGAGCACCAGGTGGGTCCCGGGGGCGGCGACGAGCTTGCGGGCGGCGGCGACGTGCGCGGAGGCGATGTCGACGACGTGGATGTAGTCGCGGACGCAGGTGCCGTCGGGGGTCGGGTAGTCGTCGCCGAAGATGAGCGGGGACTCACCGGCGTCGATGCGCTCGAAGACCATGGGGACGAGGTTGAAGGCGCCGGGGTCGCCGAGTTCGGGCGTCGCGGCACCCGCGACGTTGAAGTAGCGCATGCACGCGGTGGCCATGCCGTGCGCGCGGCCGACCGCCTGGACCATCCATTCGCCGGCGAGCTTGGTCTCGCCGTAGGGGCTCATGGGGAGGCAGGGGGTGTCCTCGGTGACGAGGTCGACGTCGGGCATGCCGTAGACGGCGGCGGAGGAGGAGAAGACGAAGTGCTTGATCCCGGCCGCGGCGGATGCCTCCAGGACGGTCTGCAGACCGACCACGTTCTCGCGGTAGTAGAACAGGGGCTGTTCCACTGATTCGCCCACCTGCTTCTTGGCGGCGATATGCACCACACCGGTGACACGGTGCTTGTTCAGTACGCCGTCCAGGAGCGCGCGGTCGAGCACCGAGCCGCGCTCCAGCGGAACGCCGGAGGGAATCCTCGCCTCCGATCCCGTACTCAGGTCGTCCAGCACCACAACGCTTTCCCCGCCGTCGGCGAGAGCCTTTACCACGTGTGAACCGATGTATCCCGCGCCACCCGTTACCAGCCAAGTCATAGAGGCACTATACAGAGGCCGTTTGCTCACCGATCGGGGTATCTCTGGGCATGGGATCAGGGGCTTCACCCATGGGCTAGCCTGACGAGGACTGTCGAAATCCTTCGAGAAGATCCCTCAGGACTCATCAGTTGGCCGTCCCTCGCATACCCGCAGTTGTGAGGGGTCAGTAATCAAAACGTACCGAGGACGTGAAGACAGAGGTGGCCTTGTCAAGCCCGTCTCCCTCGCCGGACACCCTCCCGACGACCGTGCCGGACATCAGTGTCGTGGTCATCGTCTACAACGACGCCGAGCGCCTGCCGACGGCCGTGCAGTCGGTCCTGGACCAGACGTTGCACAACGTCGAGGTGATCGTCGCCGACGACTGCTCCACCGACGGTTCCTATGCCGTGGCCAGGAAACTCGCGGCCGAGCACCCCGACCGGGTCCGGGCGATCCAACTGGAGGAGAACAGCGGCGGCTGCGGTGAGCCGCGCAACCAGGGTATCGCGGTGGCCCGCGGCCGCTACGTCATGTTCCTCGACAGCGACGACACACTCGAACTCAATGCCTGCCGCAACATGCTGGAGGCCGCCGAGAGCACCGGCGCCGACCTGGTGTCCGGCCTGTGTCTGCGGGTGCACGTCGACAGCAGGCACGGCAAGACGACCGAGTGGTACCGCTGGCTCTACAATTCCACGCGCACGCTGGACTCCGTCGCCGAACTGCCGGACCTGCTGGTTTTCGACACCCTGTCGACCAACAAGTGTTACCGGCGGGAATTTCTGATCGAAAGCAACCTCACGTTCCCCAAGCGGATTCACTACGAGGACCTGCTTTTTTCCGCGCAGGCTTACCTGGCCGCCTCCCGGATCACCTTGATCCCGAACACCGTCTACTTCTGGAACGTGGTCGAGAAGACCGAGAAGAAGTCGATCAGTAATCGCCGAAATGAAATCAACAATTTCGCGGACCGGGTGGAGATCCACCGGCGGATCGACAAAATCCTGAAGTCCCGTTCGATGGACGACCTGAAACTGCACAAGGACATCAAGTTCCTGAAGCACGACCTGGTCCTCTACTTGCGCGAGCTGCCGTTCCTGGACGACGACTACCGGCACGCCTTCGCCGGGATGGCCCGGGAGTACGTCCAGTCCTTCGCCCCCGAGGCGTACAGCGAACTGCATCCCGCCCACGCCATCTGCGCCTACCTCCTGCTGCAGGAGGACTGGGACAACCTGATGCCGGCCATCGACATGCTCCTCAACCGGAACAAGCTGACGATGCCGCTGGTGGAGAAGGACGGCCGGATCTACTGGTGCGCGGAGCACCTGGACGATCCGCACGCCCGCGCCCTGCTCGACGTCACCGACCTCGGCTACCACACCAGGCCGGTCGACAAGCTGGACCTGCGCAACAGCCTCACCCGCTACACGGAGCGCCCCACCGTCGTGGAGCTCGCCGGGGCGGTCGTCAACCCGCTGGGCAAGATCCTGCCGGAGGCGAAGCTGTCCGCCGAGGTCGTGCTCAAGGCCCGCCGAGCCAGCCTGCAGACGTTCCGCTTCCCCGTGCGCAGTGTGCGCGTCGACGGCGACCGGGTGCGCTGGGAGGCCGCTCTGCCGCTGGCGAAGGAGCTGCGCCCGCTCGGCGTCGTCGACGACGTGTGGAACGTACGGCTGCACCTGCTGGTCGACGGGAAGAAGACCGAGAGCGCGATCACCGTCGGCAACACCGACATCGAGCGCACCGGCATCATCGGCGTCAAGCCGCGGCTGACGCGCCTGGCGGGCGACCGCATGGAGGCGGAGGTCTCCGGGCGCGGTCACCTGGCGTTCCACATCGTGCAGCACAGCGCGGCCGCCCAGAGGGCCCGTGCGCTGATCCAGAACAACATGGACAGCCTCCCGGCGCGGATCGCCAAGACCACGTACCGCAAGGCCCGCAGCGTGCGCAAGGAGCTCAACTCCGGCGCCCGCAAGATCGACGGTTACCACCGCATGATCAGGGCGCTGCCCGTGCGCAAGGGCACCGTGGTCTTCGAGAGCCACTTGGGCAAGCAGTACAGCGACAGCCCGCGGGCGCTCTACGAGGAGCTGAAGCGGCGCGGCGCCCCGGTCCACGCGATCTGGTCGTACGCGGGCGCGAAGCCGAACGGTTTCCCCGGTGACGTGGAACTGGTCAAGCGCTGGTCCTGGAAGTACCTGAGGGCGCTCGCGCAGGCCGAGTTCTGGGTCGACAACCAGGGTTTCCCGCTGAAGCTGGCCAAGCGTCCCGAGACGACGTACATCCAGACCTGGCACGGCTCCGCGCTGAAGCGCATGGGCTTCGACGAGCCGGGCTACCGGCTGATGTCGGAGACGGAACAGGCCTCGTACCAGAAGTCGCTGGACCGGTTCGACCACTTCGTGGTGCGCACCGAGCACGACGTGCGCACTCTGGCGCGCGCCTACCGGATTCCGGAGTCCAAACTCCTGCGCACCGGCTACCCGCGCAACGACGCCCTGGTGAAGGGGCGTGACGCGACGGTGGAGAGTGCGCAGGTGAAGGAGCTGAAGGAGCGGCTGGGCATTCGTCCTGGGCTGCCGGTCGTGCTGTACGCGCCGACGTTCCGCGCCAACGTCCAGGGCAAGGTGCAGAAGTTCGAGTTTCCCTTCTCCGTGGAGGAGTTCGCGGACCGCTTCGGTGAGAAGTGCACCCTGCTGGTGCGCACCCACTACCTCAACCAGGTAGCGCTGCCGCCGGCGATGGCGGGCCGGGTCGTCAACGTCTCGGAGGAACCGGACATCACTCCGCTGCTCCTCGCGTCGGACGCGTTGATCACCGACTATTCCTCGGTGATGTTCGACTTCGCGCTGTTGCAACGGCCGATGGTGTTCTTCGCGTACGACTGGGAGGAGTACTCCCAGGACATCCGCGGCACATACTTCGACCTCCTCGGCACCACCCCGGGCCCGGTTCCGCGCACCGAGGCGGAGTTGTTCTCCGTACTGGAGGACCTGGACGGCGTGCGTGCGCAGTACGGTCCGCAGGTGAAGGAATTCGTGGACCGGTACGGCGAGTACGACCACGGTGACGCGGCCGCGCAGATCGCGGACCGCTTCTTCGCAGGAAAGGGCCGCTCCCGATGACTCCACGCGACATCTTCTTCGTCGGCAACGAGGTCGACGAACTCGGCGGCGTGGCCCGCTGGCAGACCCAGATGGCCTCGCTGCTGGCCGAACGCGGGCACCGGGTCACCGTCGTGGGCATCGCGCCCGCCGACGTCGCCATGGATCTCGGGGAGAACCCTCCGTACCAGCGGGTGACGCTGTACGAGCAGCGTCCGCCCGGCCGCAGGCCGGTGCGCGGGCTGCGCGGCAAGGTCGACGTAGCCGCACGGCTGCACAACGCACGCCGGGACGCCGGAATGCGGGAGACGTCCGCGAAGCTGTCGCGGATGTTCCGCACGGCCGCACCGGGCGCGATGATCGTCGTCACCCAGGTGTGGGCGATGGAGTGGGTCGAGCTGGCCGACACGGCCGGGCACCCGGTCATCGGCATGAGCCACGAGAGCTACGAGTACTCGCGGCAGTCCTCGCGCTACGGGCGTGTGCTGAAGCACTACAAGAACGTCGACCGGCTGCTGCTGCTCACGCAGGAGGACGCCGATCTGTGGGCCGTCAAGGGGCTCAACAATGTGGGGTTCATGCCGAATCCGCTGCCGATGATGCCCGAAACGGTGTCTCCCCGTACGGAGAAGACGGTCGTCAGCATCGGCCGGCTCAGTCACCAGAAGGGCCTCGACATGATGCTCGACGCCTGGGCGGAGGCGGCTCCGCAGGTGCCGGGCTGGAAGCTGAAGCTGTACGGTGCGGGCGAGCTTGAGCAGTCGCTCAAGAAGCAGGCGACGGATCTGGGCCTGGACGGTTCGGTCGAGTGGGCCGGTCAGACCCGGGACGTGGTCGGTGCGCTGCACGGCGCTTCGGTGTTCGCGCAGTCCTCGCGCGGTGAGGGCTTTCCGCTGGCGCTGCTGGAGGCCATGGCGTGCGGTGTGCCGTGTGTGGCGTTCGACTGCGCGCCGGGTGTGCACGAGATCGTCCAGGACGGGGTGGACGGCCTATTGGCGCGTCCCGGGAACACTCCTGAGCTGGCCCGGCAGTTGGTGCGGCTGATGCAGGACCAGGAATTGCGGGACCGGATGGGCAATCTCGCCCGGGAGAACGTACAGCGGTACTCGCCGGAGTCGATCACCCGGCGGTGGGAGGAGCTCTTCGCGTTCCTGGAGCGCTGATTCCTCAGGCATCCGAGGGGCGCGGAGAAGTACGAAGAGGGGCTTTTTCCAGACCTGTCGTCCGGGGGACGCCCCTCTTTCTCGTGTTTCTCGTGTTTCTCAGGGTGCGGGCGTCGCGTTTTCCGTGGTGCTGCGTCGCGTTTCCCGTCGTTCGGCCCCGCTTTCCCGTGGTGCGGCCCACCGCGGTTCAGCGTGCCAGCAGCCTCTTGAGACGGTGGCGGGCCACGTCCAGCACCCCGTGCAGCCCTCCGGCGATCCGTACCATCAGTGCGCCCCGTGGCGTCACGTGGATCTGGACGAGCAGGGGGCGGCCCAGTCGCGGGACGACCCGGCGGCGGGCCACGCCGGGGTGTGCGGCGCGCACTTCGGTGGTGATGCGCTCGCCGCCCTTGCAGATCACGTCGGCCTGGACGCGCCAGGACACCAGGCGGGCGGCGTCGGCCAGGTCCTTGGTGGTCACGTCGAAGGTGGCCTGCCACCGGTCGTCGGCGCGGCGCAGGGGCTGTTCGCGGATCCTCGCGGGGAGGTCGTCGTGCTGGTCGGCCAGGCGCAGGACGGCCCGTTGCGGGTCCAACGGTCCGAGCAGGCCGTGGAGTTCCGGGATCGTCAGGGTGAACCCGAGCGTGTGCCCCACGGACACCGTGCCGTTGACGGTCACGGGCAGCTTTTCGGTGGGCAGTGCGGAGAGTCCGTCGAGGACGACCTCGGGATGCCGGCCGGACAGCGTGGGCTCCCCCGCCGAGTTGGTGTACGAGGGGGGCAGCAGCCGAGGCGGTTGGGCGGCCAGGGCCATGACCCTGTCGAGTTCCACGGGCCGCGGCCAGGCCGTCAGGGCGCGGGCCAGCCAGCGGGACGGCGTCTCGGCGCTCTCGTAGGCGGCCGGGTCGAAGTCCGCGAGGTAGGTGCGGGCGTGCTTCCACCAGTCGGCCCGGTAGTCGGGGGCGCGCTGGGCGAGTTCCCGTACGTACATGGGCAGGTCATAGTCGAGGAACTTGGTCTGGGCGGCGACCGCGAGGTCGGGCAGGTCCGCGGTGCGGAACACTTCGACCACGCGGCGGTGCGCCTCCACCCGGTGCTCCCAGTTGGCGAGGGTGGCGCGGCGCAGGGAGATGGAGAGTGCCGCGTCCGCGCGGCGTACGTGCCAGATGTAGACCGGGGTTTCGATGACGGCCATGCGGGGAGCCGCTGCGTACACCTTCGCCGTGAAGACGAAGTCTTCGTAGTGGAAGGGGCCGTCGGGGAAGACGGCGGCGTGCTCGGCAAGGAAGTCCCGGCGGTAGAGCTTGTTCACGGAGAGGGTGTCGACGAGGAATTCGGGGTGTGCGGTGATGCCCTTGAGGACGGTGCCCGGCAGGGTGGCGCCGGTGCTGGTGTCGTAGAGGGCGGGCGCCCACACGGTGTCGCGGTTCTCGGGCAGTTCGCGGCGTACGCAGCTTCCGGCGACGACGTCGATGCCGGGGGCGGCCTCGGCGAGGAGGGCGTCGGCGGCGCCCGGCGGGTAGACGTCGTCACTGTCGAGGAACATGACGTAGGGGAAGGCCGCCGCGGTGATGCCGTCGTTGCGGGGACTGCCGCAGCCGCCGCTGTTCTGCGTCCGGTACAGGGGGCGCACTCGGGGGTGTCGGGCGGCGATGGCCTCCACGGCTTCGCGGGTGCCGTCGGTGGAGGCGTCGTCGACGACGATCACTTCGCCGACGGCATCACCCTGGGCGAGGGCGGACTCGACAGCCGTGGCGATGCGGTCCGCGTCGTTGAAGACGATGACGACCACGGTGATCTGTGCGGGGTGCACCCTGAATGCTCCTCATTGATGTCGCACCGGCCGTACCGACCGGAACTCTCCGCGCGCCGCTCCCCGGAGGAAACGGGCCCCAAACTCCGGTGCAGCCGTCGTCACAGAACCGATGGCCGCACGGGGGTCTTCCAGGGTAGACGCCCTGCGTCGGGGATTCCGCTTTGCCGGTTTTCACTAGATCTCACGGCACCACCCCGGAAACCCTCGCCCAAGCAACCTTGAAGTGAACGTCGGTTCCCACTTCTCTTCACGCGGCGGTGGCAGCCCCCTTGCCGAACGACCGACACCTGCGTGCGCGTCGGCCGTCTCACCGAGAACACGGTCCTGGGTCGGCCCCGCACCGCAGGCGTGGAACATGCACTCGGAGAGTATCTGCCGCACCTCGGCAGTGACGGCACACCGTCGCCCGGCTCGACGGCATGCCGAAATCCGGTATGCCGCAACGCCGGTGCCCGCAAGGACTTCCGCCCGCACGGCCGGCGCCCGGCGGCGCGGGCGGACGGGATCACGGAAAAGAGCCCGGCACCGAGAGGGAGGTCTCGGCGCCGGGCCCCTGTCTCCCGTCGGACACCGACGGGAGGAACAGCCGACGAGCAAATAACTGACGATGCGTCAGAAAGGCTTGAACTCGTCGTATTCCTTCTGCGAATTGTCGCGCTCGGCCTCGCGGTCCTTGCGGCGGGTGGCCGCGGGGCGCGGGGCGTCGAGACGGTGGTCCTCGCCGCGACGGCCGAGCATCTCGGCGCCCGCCATGACGGTGGGCTCCCAGTCGAAGACGACCGCGTTCTCCTCGGAGCCGATCGCGACGGCGTCACCCGCGCGGGCACCCGCCTTCATCAGTTCGGTCTCGACGCCCAGGCGCGAGAGACGGTCGGCGAGGTAGCCGACGGCCTCGTCGTTGTTGAAGTCGGTCTGCTGCACCCAGCGCTCGGGCTTCTCGCCGCGCACCCGGAAGACGTTCTCGACCTCGTCCTTGACGACCTTGAAGCCGCTGTCGTCGACCGCCTTCGGGCGGATGACGATGCGGGTCGCCTCCTCCACCGGCTTGCGGGCACGCAGCTTGGAGATGCCCTGGGCGAGGGCGAAGGACAGTTCCTTCAGGCCCACCCGGGACACGGCGGACACTTCGAAGACCTTGTAGCCGCGGGCTTCGAGTTCCGGGCGGATCATGTCCGCGAGTTCCTTGCCGTCGGGGATGTCGACCTTGTTGAGGACGACGAGGCGCGGCCGGTCGTCCAGGCCGCCGTACAGCTTGAGCTCCTCCTCGATGACGTCGAGGTCGGAGATGGGGTCGCGGTCGGACTCCAGCGTCGCCGTGTCCAGGACGTGCACCAGGACCGAGCAGCGCTCGACGTGCCGCAGGAACTCCAGGCCCAGGCCCCGCCCCTCGCTGGCGCCGGGGATCAGACCGGGGACGTCGGCGATGGTGTAGACGGTGGAGCCCGCGGTGACGACGCCGAGGTTGGGGACCAGCGTGGTGAACGGGTAGTCCGCGATCTTCGGCTTGGCCGCGGAGAGCACCGAGATCAGCGAGGACTTCCCGGCGCTGGGGTAGCCCACCAGGGCCACGTCGGCGACGGTCTTGAGCTCCAGGACGATGTCCGCGGACTTCCCCGGCTCGCCGAGCAGCGCGAAGCCGGGGGCCTTGCGCCGGGCGGAGGACAGGGCGGCGTTGCCGAGGCCGCCGCGGCCGCCCTCACCGGCGATGTAGGTGGTGCCGTGGCCGACGAGGTCGGCGAGGACGTTGCCCTCCGTGTCGAGGACCACGGTGCCGTCCGGCACGGGCAGGATCAGGTCCTGGCCGTCCTTGCCGGAGCGGTTGTCACCGGCGCCGGGCTGGCCGTTGGTGGCCTTGCGGTGCGGGCTGTGGTGGTAGTCGAGCAGGGTGGTCACGGCCTGGTCGACGACGAGGATGATGTCGCCGCCGCGGCCGCCGTTGCCGCCGTCCGGGCCGCCGAGCGGCTTGAACTTCTCACGGTGTACGGAGGCGCAGCCGTGGCCTCCGTTACCCGCGGCGACATGCAGTTCGACGCGGTCCACGAAGGTGGTCATGGGTGTCCTCCAGTACAGGTAATGCGGAATGTCTACATACGTAACACGCCGAGGGCGGACACGCTTCCCCGTAGCCGGGAAAGAGCGTCCGCCCTCGGAACGTGCGGTGTGTCGCTCCGAGCACCTCGTGGAGGCACTCGACCGAGCGCCTCTGCGAGGTGCTCGGGAAAGCAGGCTTGTTCAGCCGGCGATCGGAACGATGTTCACGACCTTGCGGCCACGGTGCGTACCGAACTCGACCGCACCGGCGGCGAGAGCGAACAGCGTGTCGTCGCCACCGCGACCGACGCCCGTGCCCGGGTGGAAGTGGGTGCCGCGCTGGCGGACCAGGATCTCACCGGCGTTGACGGCCTGGCCGCCGAAGCGCTTGACGCCGAGCCGCTGAGCGTTGGAGTCGCGACCGTTCCGAGTGGACGATGCGCCCTTCTTGTGTGCCATGTCTCAGTCCCTTACTTCGCAGCCGTGGGGATACCGGTGACCTTGATCGCCGTGTACTGCTGGCGGTGACCCTGGCGACGGCGGTAGCCGGTCTTGTTCTTGTAGCGGAGAATGTCGATCTTCTCGCCCTTGTGGTGGTCCACGACCTCGGCCGTGACCTTGATCCCGGCCAGGACCCACGGGTCGCTGGTCACGGAGTCACCGTCGACAACGAGCAGCGTCGAAAGCTCGACCGCGTCGCCAACCTTGGCAGTGGAAATCTTGTCAACCTCAACGATGTCGCCGACAGCAACCTTGTGCTGGCGACCACCGCTGCGCACGATGGCGTACACGCGGATCTCACTTTCACTCGAAGACGGGACCCCTGATGCCAGCCGCTTCCGGCGCGAAACAGGACGAGCGGCCTCTCCCGCAGGCACCGAAGTGATCCGGGAGGGGGTTGCTCAGGGGTTTGGCGCACAAAAAGACGCCGACGGTCAAGGTTACGGGGCCCCGACCGGCGGGTCAAACCGGGCTGACGCCCGCCGTCACGGCTGTCCATCCGACGCGCCGACGGCCTTCACCAAGGAGTTGTACGCGTCCCTGATGCCGTTCTCCGACAGATCGAGGTGCTCCAGGATGGTGAAGCGCCCCGGCCGCGTCCGCGGCGCGTACCGGACGGCCGCCACGAACTCCTCGACGGTGAAGCCGATGTCCCCGGGCAGCACCGGCAGGGCGTGCCTGCGCAGGACGTCCGCGAAGAGACCGGCCTCCTCGTGCGCCCCGCGCAGGTGCATCGCGAAGACCGCGCCGATGCCGACCTGCTCGCCGTGGAGCGCCGAGCGCTGCGGGTACAGCAGGTCGAAGGCGTGACTGATCTCGTGGCAGGCGCCCGATGAGGGCCGGGTGTCGCCGCTGATCGACATGGAGATGCCGGACAGCACGAGGGCCTCCGCGAGCACGGTGAGGAAGGCGTCCTGGGTGATGTCGCCGGGGTGGCGCAGCACCGCCTCGCCGGCCTGCCCGGCCATGGCGGCGGCCAGGCCGTCGACCTTCTCCCCGTTGACCTCGTGGGAGAGTTCCCAGTCGGCCACGGCGGAGATGTTGGAGAGGGCGTCGCCGATTCCGGAGCGTACGAAACGGGGCGGGGCGTCCCGGATGACGTCGAGGTCGATGAGCATCGCGAGGGGCGTGGGCACACCGTAGGAGCCGCGTCCGTCGTCATTGTCCAGGATCGACACCGGGGAGCACAGGCCGTCGTGCGAGAGGTTCGTCGCGACGGCGACCATGGGCAGCCCGATGCGGGCGGCCGCGTACTTGGCGACGTCGATGATCTTCCCGCCGCCGAGGCCGACGACCGCGTCGTAGCGCTTGCGGCCCTTCATCTCCTCGGCGAGCCGCACGGCCGCGCCGATGGTGCCGTCGGTGACGGGGTACCAGTCGGCGTCCGGCAGGACGGGCGCGAGCCTCTCCTTCAGCGCCAGGCCCGAGCCGCCGCTGATGGCGACGGCGAGCGCGCCCGAACCGGAGATCCGCTGGTCCGCGAGGACGTCAGCGAGGCCGTCGAGGGCTCCGCGGGAGATGTCGACGGCGACCGGCGAGGGGATCAGCCGGGTCAGTACCGGCATGCGATCTCCCGGCCCCTGGCGAGGTCGTCGTGGTTGTCGATTTCGACCCAACGCACGTCGCCGATGGGGGCCACGTCGATCGTCATGCCGCGGTTGACGAGCTCCTGGTAGCCGTCCTCGTAGTACAGGTCGGGGTCCCGCTCGAAGGTCGCCTTCAGGGCGTCGGCCAGTTCGTCGGCGGCCTCGCGCTCGATGAGGGTGACGCCGATGTACTCACCGGTGGCGGTCGCCGGGTCCATCAGCTTGGTGATCCGGCTGACGCCCGTGGCGGGGTCGACGATCACCTTCATCTCCTCGTCGGCGAGGTTCTTCACCGTGTCGAGGGCGAGGATGATCTTCTTGCCGTCGCCGCGGGCGGCGAGCAGGGTCTCCTCGACGGAGACGGGGTGGACGGTGTCGCCGTTGGCGAGGACGACACCGTTCTTGAGGACGTCGCGGGCGCACCACAGGGAGTAGGCGTTGTTCCACTCCTCGGCCTTGTCGTTGTCGATGAGCGTGAGCGTGACGCCGTACGTCTTTTCCAGCTCCTCCTTGCGCGCGTAGACGGCCTCCTTGCGGTAGCCGACGACGATCGCGACCTCGGTGAGGCCGACCTTCGCGAAGTTCCCCAGGGTGAGGTCGAGGACGGTGGTGTCGCCGTCGACGGGCACGAGCGCCTTGGGCAGCGTGTCGGTGTGGGGACGCAGACGCCGTCCGGCGCCCGCCGCCAGTACCAGGCCGATCATGGGGTTCTCCTTCGTGCGGTCGTGCGGGGTGTGCGTGGTCGCGCGGGGGTCGTGCGGTCGTGCGGTAGTGGTCGTGCGGTGGTGCGGGGCAAAGAGTACGGGGCGGCCTCCCCCGGTGGTACGAGGGTGACCGCCCCGAGAGGCGTCCCGCGAGGGCGCCGTGGCTCCGTCGCGGACTGCCGGAGGAGGACTACATCTCCTCCGCGACGTAGCCGCGCAGCCACGTCTTGAAGTCCGGGCCGAGGTCCGCGCGCTCCGCGGCGAGGCGGACGATGGCCTTCAGGTAGTCGCCGCGGTCGCCCGTGTCGTAACGGCGGCCCTTGAAGACGACGCCGTGCACGGGGCCGCCGACCGCCTCGTCGGCGGCCAGCGTCTGGAGGGCGTCGGTGAGCTGGATCTCGCCGCCGCGGCCGGGCTCGGTCTTGCGCAGCACCTCGAAGACGGCCGGGTCCAGGACGTACCGGCCGATGATGGCGAGGTTGCTGGGGGCGTCCTCGGTGGCGGGCTTCTCGACCAGGCCGTTGATCCTGACGACGTCGCCCTCGGCGGTGGCGTCGACGGCCGCGCAGCCGTACAGGTGGATCTGCTCCGGGTCGACCTCCATCAGCGCGACGACGCTGCCGCCGTACGTCTGCTGGACCTCGACCATGCGGGCGAGGAGCGGGTCGCGGGGGTCGATCAGGTCGTCGCCGAGGAGGACGGCGAAGGCCTCGTCGCCGACGTGCGGGGCCGCGCACAGCACCGCGTGGCCGAGACCGCGCGGGTCGCCCTGGCGGACGTAGTGCATGGTCGCGAGGTCGCTGGACTCCTGGACGCGCGCGAGGCGGTCGGCGTCGCCCTTCTTGGTGAGCGCCGACTCCAGCTCGTAGTTGCGGTCGAAGTGGTCCTCGAGGGCGCGCTTGTTGCGGCCCGTGATCATGAGTACGTCGGAGAGTCCCGCCCCGGCGGCTTCCTCGACCACGTACTGGATCGCGGGCTTGTCGACGACCGGCAGCATCTCCTTGGGAGTGGCCTTGGTCGCGGGCAGGAAGCGGGTGCCGAGCCCTGCGGCCGGGATGACGGCCTTGCGTATGGGGCGAGGGGTGGCGCTGTTGCTCATGAGGTTTCGAACTCTCCGTTGTTCAGGGTCATTTCACGGCCTTCGGCCCCGGGCCCCGATCGGATGGCCGGGCAGGGCCCCGGGCGGATCTCGGACAGGTCCCGGATACCAGGGTGGCCAGCGCCCGATCGGCGCTGGCCACCCGGTTCCGGCCGAGGCCGGTTCCGCTGGGTACTGCGAGTACTGCTGGTACTGCGAGCCCTGCTGGTACTGCTGGCGCCGCCCCGGGATGCGGGCGGACCGGTGGAGCGTCAGTCCTGCGCGGGGGCGGACACGGAGGGGAGCGTCTGCTCCGCCGCGGCCGTCTTCTTCGCAGTCTTCTTGGCCGCCGTCTTCGTGGCCGTCTTGGTCGCCGTCTTGGCGGTCTTGGCGGCCGTCTTCTTCGCGACGGTCTTCTTGGCGGCGGTCTTCTTGGCCGCCGCCTTCTTCGCCGGAGCGGCCTTCTTGGCGGCGGTCTTGCGTGCCGTCTTCTTGGCCGGGGCCGCGGCCTCGTCGCCTTCCGACGCCGCTGCCTCGGTCACCGCTGCGTCCGTCACCCGTGCGTCCGTCACCGATGCTTCCGCCGTCGGTGCGTCCGTCGGCGCTTCGGCAACCGGTGCGTCGGACGCCTTCGCGGCGGACGCCGACGGCGCGGCGTCCACGACGAGCACGGCCGCCTCGGTGGACCCGGCGGGCGACCCCGCCGGAGCGGTGGCCTTCCGGGTCGCCCTGCGGCGGGCCCGCGGCGGCGCCGCGTCCGCCACGGGAGCGGCGGCGGCCTCCGCCGCCGGAGCGGCCGGGGCCTCCACGACCGGGGCGGGAGCGGCCGCAGCCGGCTCCACCGCGGTCGCCTCGTCGGCCGGGGTCTCCTTCGGGGCGCCGGCCGGAGCCGACGCCTTGCGGGTCGCCCTGCGACGCCCGCGCGGCGCCGCGGCGGTCTCCTCGGCCACCTCCTGGGCGACCGGAGCCTCCTGGACGACCGGAGCCTCCTCGGCGACCGGAGCCTCTTCCGCGGCCGGGGCCTCGGGGGCCTGCGGTGCGGCCGCCTTCGCCTTCATCGGCGACGCGTTCTCGATGTAGTCCGCCGGCGAGGTCCTGCCGCGCGGAGCACCGGCCGGGGCCGACGCCTTGCGCGAGGCCCGCCGACGGCCGCGGCCGCGGGTCGCGGCGGCCTCGGCCTCCGCGGCGCTGCTGTAGAGCTCCTCGTCCGGTACGAAGTCCGGCGAGGGCAGCGCGACCGGCGCGGCCACCTCGGCGGCGACCTCCGCCTCCGTCTCCACCTCCAGGGGCTCGTCCGCGTGGTGGTCGTGCCCGTGACCGGAACCGTTGTCCGGGGCGGAGTGCTCGGAGTGACCGGCACCGGAGGCGTGCTCGACGTGCTCGGCATGGTCGGCGTGCTCGGAGCCGCTGCCGCCCTTGCCGCGCTTCTTCGAGCGCTTGGAGCCGCCACCGCCGCCCAGGGCGGTCGGCTGCTCCATGTGCACGATGACGCCGCGCCCGTTGCAGTGGACGCAGGTCTCCGAGAAGGACTCCAGAAGGCCCTGTCCGACCCGCTTGCGGGTCATCTGCACGAGGCCGAGCGAGGTCACCTCCGCCACCTGGTGCTTGGTGCGGTCGCGTCCCAGGCACTCCAGGAGGCGCCGCAGCACCAGGTCCCTGTTCGACTCCAGGACCATGTCGATGAAGTCGATGACGACGATGCCGCCGAGGTCGCGCAGCCGCAGCTGGCGCACGATCTCCTCGGCCGCCTCCAGGTTGTTCTTGGTGACGGTCTCTTCGAGATTGCCGCCCTGCCCGGTGAACTTGCCCGTGTTGACGTCGACGACGATCATCGCCTCGGTCTTGTCGATGACCAGCGAACCGCCGCTGGGCAGGTAGACCTTGCGGTCCAGCGCCTTCATCAGCTGCTCGTCGATCCGGTACGTCGCGAAGACGTCGACTTCCGACGTCCACCTCGACAGCCGGTCCGTGAGGTCGGGGGCGACATGGGCGACGTATCCGTGAATCGTCTGCCAGGCGTCGTCACCACTGACGATGACCTTGGAGAAGTCCTCGTTGAAGATGTCGCGGACGACGCGGACGGTCATGTCCGGCTCGCCGTAGAGCAGCGTCGGGGCGTTGGACGCGCCGTTGCTCTTCGCCTTCTGCTGGATGTCCTCCCACTGCGCCTGCAGTCGCTCGACGTCGCGGCGCAGCTCGTCCTCGCTGGCGCCCTCGGCGGCGGTGCGCACGATGACGCCCGCGTCCTCGGGGACGATCTTCTTGAGGATGGTCTTCAGCCGCGCCCGCTCGGTGTCGGGGAGCTTGCGGCTGATGCCGGTCATGGAGCCCTCGGGCACGTACACGAGGTAGCGGCCCGGCAGGGACACCTGGCTCGTCAGACGTGCGCCCTTGTGGCCGATCGGGTCCTTCGTCACCTGTACGAGGACGGACTGGCCGGACTTGAGGGCGGTCTCGATGCGGCGCGGCCCGTGGGCCATGCCCAGCGCCTCGAAGTTGACCTCACCGGCGTACAGGACGGCGTTGCGGCCCTTGCCGATGTCGATGAACGCGGCCTCCATGGAGGGGAGGACGTTCTGCACCTTGCCCAGGTAGACGTTGCCGACGTAGGACGTCGACTGCTCCTTGTTGACGTAGTGCTCGACGAGGATGTCGTCCTCGAGGACGCCGATCTGGGTGCGCTCGCCGTTCTGGCGGACGACCATGACGCGCTCGACGGCCTCGCGGCGTGCCAGGAACTCCGCCTCGGTGATGATCGGGACGCGGCGGCGGCCCTGCTCACGGCCTTCGCGGCGGCGCTGCTTCTTGGCCTCCATACGGGTCGAGCCCTTGATGGACTGGACCTCGTCGAAGCCGGTGCCCGGCTCGCGCTCGGCCTCCTTCTTGCGGGGCTCGCGGACCTTGACGACGGTGCGCTCCGGGTCGTCGGAGCCGGACTGCACCTCGTCGTGCCCGGAGTCGCCGCTGCGACGGCGGCGACGGCGCCGACGGCGGCTGCTGGCGGAGCCGGCCTGGTGCTCGTCGTCGTGGTCGTCGGAGTCGTCCTCGTCGGAGGCGTGCTCCACGTCCTGCTGCGGCTCGGGGGCGTCCTCGTGCCGCTTGTGGCCGCTGTCGCGCTCGTTGTCGTTGTCGTTGTCCTCGACGTCGCCGTGCTCCAGGGCCTCGCCCCGGCGGCGGCGACGGCCACCGCGACGGCGGCGGCGGGCGCGACGGTCGTCGGGGTCGTCCGACTCGTCGTGGCCGTCGGCCTCGTGGCCCTGCGCGGTGTCCTCGTCGGCCGCGTCGGCTGCGTCCTGCGGGGCTTCCCGGACCTCGGTACGGGGCTGCTCGGCCGGGGCGCTCTCGCCGCGCCGGCGGCGACGGCGACGGCTGCCGGACTGCGCGGGCTCCGCCTCCTGCACGGGCGCCTCGACGACGGCCTCGGCCTCGGTGGTCTCTTCCTCGGCGTCCTCCGGCTCCGGCTCCTCGACCGGCGCGGAGGCCGCGGCCATGGCGGCGGTCTCCGGGGTCTGGAACATGGGCTCGGCGAAGACCGGCGCCTGGAAGACGGCGACGGCGGGCCGCTGGGCACGACGGCGCGAACGCGGCGCGTTCTCCTCGGCCTTCTCCTCGGCGGCGGGCGCGGCAGGAGCGGTCTGTTCGGCGGTGAACTTCGGGGTGGCGACCGGACGGCTCGCCCGACGACGGGTGCGGCCTCGCGGCGCCTCGTCCTCGACGGTCTCCTTCGCGGCTTCCCGCGGGGTCTCCTCCGCGGCTTCCCGCACGGTCTCCGGTACGGCGACGGGCTCGGCCGGGGCCTCGGCCTGCGCGGGCGCACCCGCCGGGGCGGTGGCCTTGCGCACGGCACGGCGGCGCGTACGCGGCGCGGGCGCCTCCTCGGCGGTCGGTGCCTCCTCGACGGGCTGTTCCTGCTGCTCCGGCACGGCCTTCTCCGCCGCGGCCTCCTCCGGTACGGCGACGGGCTCGGCCGGGGTCTCGGCGGCGGCCGGCGCGGGCGAGCCCGCGGGGGCGGAGGCCTTGCGCACGGCACGACGGCGGGCGCGGGGCGCGGGCGTCTCCTCGGCGGCGGTCTCGGCGACCGGGGCGGGCGTCTCGGCCACGACCGGCGTCTCCTGGGCGGCCGGGATCTCCTCGGCGGGGGCGGCCGCGACCGGGGCGCCCGCCGGGGCGGTGGCCTTGCGCACGGCACGACGGCGCGTGCGCGGCGCGGGAGCCTCCTCGGCGGCGGGCTCCGCTACAGGGGCGGGCTCCGCCACGGGGGCGGGCGTCTCCTCGGCCTGGGGCTGCTCGGCCTGCTTCTGCTCCGTCCGGGGCTGTGCGGCGGCACCGCTCTTGCGCGTGGCGCGGCGGCGCGGCGGCGCGGCGGCCTCGGCCGGGGCCTCGTCAGCGGCGGGGGCCTCCTCGGCGACGGCGGGGGCGGCGCCGGCCTCGACCGGGGCGCCCGCCGGGGCGGTGGCCTTGCGCACGGCACGACGGCGCGTACGCGGCGCGGGAGCCTCCTCGGCGGCGGCCTCGGCGGCCGGGGCCTCGTCGACGGCCGGGGCGGCTGCCGGTGCCTTCTCGGCGGCCTGGGCGGGCGGGCCCGCCGGGGCGGACGCCTTGCGTACGGCACGACGGCGCGGACGCGCGGGGGCGGCGCTGTCGCCGGTGCCGGCGTTCGCCATGTTGCCGGTGGTGCCGGTGGTGCCGGTGGTGTCGGCGTTGGCAGCGTTGTTGGTGGTGTCGGTCACGGCACCCTCTCCGGCCGGTATGGCCGAAGCCGCGGCCTCTACGGTCTTGGCGGCATCCGACGGGTCCGGCTGGTCCTGCTGGGTCGCGCCGCCCCCGGGGGGTCCGGCGGGACGCGAGGCCGCGCGGCGCCTGCGGCGCGGCGGCAGGGTGTCGCTGGGCGAAGTGTTGTCGGCCTCAGCGGGGTCGATCGGCTCAAGCATGCGGGGTTCTCCCGTCGCGCTCCCGGGCGCCGCGCCTGGATCCGGTCCGGCCGCGGCCCTCGCGTGGTGCGGGGCCACCGTCCGGGGCGCGGGCGCCGCACGGGAGCTGATCTCTAGCTCGCCGGTTCCGTATGCACGAGACGTACGGCCTGGCGAAAGTCCGGTTGGTTACGCGGCCCGACCCAGGTGGCTCCCGAGTGCCAGGGCTGCGCTGCGGCGACTGTCCTTACGCGGAACCGGAACCTTCAGGCACCTTCGCGGCGGCGGCTGCGGGGGCTGTGGTAGAGCCTGCCTGCACTGCCTCGCGGTCGGGCGCGAGCGGGTCGGTCACCGTTCCGGACTCCTCGTCGAGAAGCCCCTGCGCCAGCCTGGTCACCGCTGCGGGGACCGGCGGCGCCAGGTCGGCCACAGCGTGGAGACCGGAAAGGACGTCGTCGGGTCGTACGGCGGGTGTCATGTGCCGCACTACCAGCCGCAGTATCGCACAGGGCTCCGCCGGGGGCCTATCGCCTGCCTCACCCTGCGGGGCGGCCACGCTCTCGGCGAGCGGTACGGCGGCCATCTCGACGACGGCCTCGCGGGCGTCGAAGCTGCGCATGCCGTTCTTGGTGCGGCGCTGGACCTCGACGGTCCCGGCGGCGAGGAAGGACTCGACGGCCTTGGCGGCCTGCTCGCCGGTGACGCCGTTCAGCCGCAGTTCCCAGACGGAGGCGGTGAGCCGGTCGGCGAGGCCGGAGGTCCGGGCCTCGACCGCGTCGACGATGTCGAGGCCGTCGGGCATCGACGCGTCGAGCAGCCCGCGCAGGGTCTGCGGGTCGCGGGGCGCGGTGAGGGCGATCTCCAGGTACTCGGCCTCGGAGCCGGTGCCGGTGGGCGCCGCGTTGGCATAGCTGACCTTGGGGTGCGGGGTGAAGCCCGCCGAGTACGCCATGGGCACCTCGGCACGGCGCAGGGCGCGCTCGAAAGCGCGCTGGAAGTCTCGGTGGCTGGTGAACCGGAGGCGGCCTCGCTTGGTGTAGCGCAGTCGGATGCGCTGCACCGCCGGTGCGGGCGGCGGGCCTTCGGGCTGTCGCTTGCCCAGTGGTTCTTCTCCTCGGTGCGGGGCGGCGCGTCTTCCGCGCGCCCACGGGCCTGTGGGGTGTCCCCGTGCGGCGTCTCCCGTTCCGGTCCGGCCCTGCGGAGCAGGGGGCCTCGGTGGGGGTGCTGCGCCGGGGCAGTCTTTGTACTACCCAGAGTACGCGCCGGGGACCGGGCTGGTTCCCGGGGCAGGGGTGATCCACTCCTGCGGACCGTCCCGCGCGGGCGTCGGCGGGCCGTGCCGCGCGGGGGTCAGGGGCGGGGCTTCTCCAGGAGCGGGGCGGACGCCTCGGTCGGGCGCGCCGGGGCCGGGGGGCGCTGCGGGGAGCCGACGAGGCCGCGCCAGAGGTCGCGGCGGGTGTCGCGGAAGGCGGTGCGGGCCGCGCTAAGGGCCTCGCGGGCCGAACGGCCGGCTTCTGCGGCCGCCCGTCCGGCGGGCCGCCAGACGTCGTCGCGCAGCCAGCGGCCCACGGGGGTCATGACGGTGCGGTACGTCCAGGCGAGGGGGCGGCCCAGCGCGTTCCACGCCAGCCACTTCGCGGCGCGGCCGAGCGCCCGGGACACGTACCCGGCGACCTGCCAGCAGACCCCGAGGGCGGCCCCGACCTCGCGGGCCAGCCACAGCACGGGCCGCACCAGCAGCGTCCGCACGCTCCACGCGACGGCCCGGCCGAGCGGGGTGAGCACCGCCCCGTACAGCCACCCGGCGGGGACCGCCACCAGGGTGCGGCCGGTCCACTTCAGGGCGGTCCACAGTCCGCGCGCGGCGGCGGCGAGCACGCTGCCGAGGTGGCGGGCCAGCCACCCGACGGCCCGGCCGGCCGGCTCCAGCACCCAGGTCCACAGTGCGACCAGCGGTACGACCACCAGCCGGGCGACGAGGAACCGGAGCGCCGTCCACAGCGCGCGTCCCGCCGCCGCTCCCCCGGCGCCCAGCACCCGCCCCAGCCACCGCAGCCCGCGCCCCAGCGGCGTCAGGAGCCACTGGTGGACCCAGCGCCCGGGGGCGGCGACGCCGTGACGCCACAGCGCCACCCACAGGGAGACGAACAGCAGCTCCGCGAGCACTCGCAGCCCGTGGCCCAGCGGTGTCAGCAGGGTGCGGTGGAGCCACCGCGCCAGCGGGACGGCCACGTGCCGCCCGAGCGCCGCCCACGGTGTGACGAACACCGCTCGCCCGAGCCGCTTCAGGCCGTGTCCCAGGGGCGTGAGCACCGCCGCGTACAGCCACCCGGCGGGAATCACCACCAGGGTGCGTCCGAGCCGGGCCAGGGCGCGCCCGAGCGGGATGAGCACGGTGCGCCGCAGGAGTTCGCCGCCGGTGCGCACGAGGTCCCACACCACGCGTACGGGCAGGACGAGGACCAGCACCACGATCCGTACCGGAATCCGCACGAAGGCCGTCAGACAGCCCTCCTGCCGCACCGGCGCGGGCGCCGGTGGCGGCGCTGCCGCGGTGGCCGGCGCCGGTGTTCCGGGTGGTCGCTTGTCGAGATCCATGGCCGTTCCTCCCCCGTTTCCGTACAGGACGCCGCGGCGGTCTTTGTGGATGCTCTCGCGGCGGGACGGAAAAAGGGCCCGGCCGGGATGCGTTCCCCGGCCGGGCCCCTCGGTTCGGTTGCGGCTACTTCACGACCGACAGCGGCAGCAGTTTCTTGCCCGTCGGGCCGATCTGGATGCTGGTGTCCATCTGCGGGCAGACGCCGCAGTCGAAGCACGGGGTCCAGCGGCAGTCGTCGACCTCGGTCTCGTCCAGGGCGTCCTGCCAGTCCTCCCAGAGCCAGTCCTTGTCGAGACCGGAGTCCAGGTGGTCCCAGGGCAGCACCTCTTCGTAGGTGCGCTCACGCGTGGTGTACCAGTCGACGTCGACGCCGTACTCCGGCAGCGTCTCGGCGGCCGCCTGCATCCACCTGTCGTAGCTGAAGTACTCGCGCCAGCCGTCGAAGCGGCCGCCGCCCTCGTAGACGGCGCGGATGACCGAACCGATGCGGCGGTCGCCGCGCGAGAGCAGGCCCTCGACGATGCCCGGCTTGCCGTCGTGGTAGCGGAAACCGATGGAACGGCCGTACTTCTTGTCGCCGCGGATCTTGTCGCGGAGCTTGCCGAGGCGCTCGTCGGTCTCCTCGGCGCTGAGCTGCGGCGCCCACTGGAAGGGCGTGTGCGGCTTGGGCACGAAGCCGCCGATGGAGACGGTGCAGCGGATGTCGTTCTGCCCGGAGACCTTGCGGCCCTCGGCGATGACGTTGACCGCCATGTCGCCGATCTGCAGGACGTCCTCGTCGGTCTCGGTCGGCAGGCCGCACATGAAGTACAGCTTCACCTGACGCCAGCCGTTGCCGTAGGCGGTGGAGACGGTGCGGATGAGGTCTTCCTCGGACACCATCTTGTTGATGACCTTGCGCATGCGCTCGCTGCCGCCCTCGGGGGCGAAGGTGAGGCCGGAGCGGCGGCCGTTGCGGGTCAGCTCGTTGGCGAGGTCCACGTTGAACGCGTCGACGCGGGTCGAGGGCAGCGAGAGGCCGATCTTGTCTTCCTCGTACCTGTCGGCGAGGCCCTTGGCGATGTCGCCGATCTCGGTGTGGTCCGCGGAGGAGAGCGAGAGGAGACCGACTTCTTCGAAGCCGGTGGCCTTCAGGCCCTTCTCGACCATCTCGCCGATGCCGGTGATGCTTCGCTCCCGCACGGGGCGCGTGATCATGCCGGCCTGGCAGAAACGGCAGCCGCGGGTGCAGCCGCGGAAGATTTCGACGCTCATGCGCTCGTGGACGGTCTCGGCGAGCGGGACGAGGGGCTGCTTGGGGTAGGGCCACTCGTCGAGGTCCATGACGGTGTGCTTGGAGACCCGCCACGGCACACCGGACCTGTTGGGCACGACGCGGGCGATACGGCCGTCGGGGAGGTACTCGACGTCGTAGAACGCCGGGACGTAGACGTTGCCGGTCCTGGCGAGGCGGAAGAGGACCTCCTCGCGGCCGCCGGGGCGGCCCTCCGCCTTCCAGGTCCGGATGATGGCCGTCATGTCCAGGACGGCCTGCTCGCCGTCGCCGATGACCGCGCAGTCGATGAACTCCGCGATCGGCTCCGGGTTGAACGCGGCGTGGCCGCCCGCCAGGACGATCGGGTCGTCCAGGGTGCGGTCGGCGGCGTTCAGCGGGATGCCGGCCAGGTCGAGGGCGGTGAGCATGTTGGTGTAGCCCAGCTCCGTGGAGAAGCTGAGGCCGAACACGTCGAAGGCCTTGACCGGGCGGTGGGCGTCCACCGTGAACTGCGGCACGTCGTGCTTGCGCATCAGTTCTTCGAGGTCGGGCCACACGCTGTAGGTGCGCTCGGCGAGGACGCCCTCCTGCTCGTTGAGCACCTCGTAGAGGATCATGACGCCCTGGTTGGGGAGTCCGACCTCGTACGCGTCCGGGTACATGAGCGCCCAGCGGACGTCGGCGCTCTCCCACGGCTTGACGGTGGAGTTCAGCTCACCGCCGACGTACTGGATGGGCTTCTGCACGTGCGGCAGGAGGGCTTCCAGGCGGGGGAAGACCGACTCAACAGGCATCGCGGTGTCTCTCATGAGCGGGCAGGGGGGACCCTCAAGCCTAACGCGGGTACGGGGTGCCGGTGCACGTCCGGCCCCGCGGGACCCCCCGGCCCGGCCGGGTCACACCCCCGGCACCCTCCGCCACGCCTCCGGGAGCTCCCGTTCGCGGTCCGCGGCGCGGGCCTCCTCCTGGCCGTACAGCAGGCCCCACACGAAGGACGGCTCCCCCGCCGCGTGGGCCTGGACGGCCAGGTTCCGCAGCTCGGCGCGGGCGACCACGCTGTCCTGGTGGTCGCCGAGCACGCTCTGCACCTCCTTGACCCTCCTGCGGAGCTTGTTCGCGGGTTTGCCGAGTGCCGGGCGGGCCGACTCCGCGGCGTAGCGCAGCCGTTTGGCGGCCTTGCGGGCCTCGTGGAGGGCGAGGTCGCGCTCCGGGCCCGGCGGGAGCGCGAGGGCGTGCTCGGTGCGGTCGGCGAGCCGGGCGTGGTCCTTGACCAGGGCCTTGTGCAGGACGGCGGCCGCGTCCCGGCCCGCGGCGGGGCGCAGCGGCGGCGCGGCGAGGAAGGCGTCCAGGGAGCGCAGGAGCTCCAGGTAGCGGCGGCTGTCGAGGACGGCGAGGGTGCGGCGGCGGGAGCCGCTGCGGCGGGCGACGGACCAGATGCGCAGGCGGCCGCGCACCGGACCCAGCAGGAGGGTGCGCGGGAGGGCGGTCAGCCGGGCGAGGAGGCGGTCGGCGAGGACTTCCTGGTCGCGGTCGACACCGAGTTCGGCCGCCAGCCACTTGAGCTCGTCGCCGAGCGGGTCGGTGACGGTGCGGTCGAGGACGGTGCGGTACGTCTTGAACGCGCTGCGCAGGCGCCGGGTGGCGACCCGGAGCTGGTGCACGGAGTCGGGGAGGTCGCGGCGCACGGCGGGGTCGTGGACGGCCATGGCCTCGATCTGGTCGCGGAGGTACGCCAGGACGTGGCCGCCCGCGCTGTCGTCGTCCCGCACCGCGCGGGGCTCGGGGCCGCCGCCGGTCTCGGCGAGGGCGCGCGCCAGTTTGGAGGGGGAGGCGGAGGGCCGTACGCCCGCCTTGCGGAGTTTCTTGTCGACGGCGTCCAGGAAGGCGGGGTCGCCGCCGTCGGCGAGCTCGATCTCGATCTCCGTGAAGGAGGTGCGGGCGTCGCCGCCGTCGAGGCGCTGCGCCGTCACGGTGTCGAGGCCGGCTTCGGCGAGGAGTTCTCCCGCTGCGTCCCGCAGGTGCCACACATGGCGCGTGGACCGCAGTCGTACGGTCGCCAGCAGGGGTTCTCCCAGGGTGCGCGCCCGCACCAGGGCCGACAGGGTGCGCGGCACGTCGTCGGTGTCGGTGAGGGGGGCGTGGATCTCGTCCCGTACGTTCGGGGCGACGGGCAGTTTGAGGTGCCAGCCTGCGTCCTCGCCGCCGGTGCGCCGGCGCAGGGTGATGCCGTGGGCGGCCAGTGCCAGGGCGGCTGTGTCGTAGTAGACGGCGTCCAGGTGAACGACGCCCCGGTCCTGGACGGAGGCGACCCCGGCCACCTTGGTGAAGTCGGGCGGCCGGGGTTCGCTGTCGGTGTCGGTCGGAGTGGCTTCGTACTTTCGCTCGATCTCGCGCTTGGTGTCCGCCATGACATGAATCTAGACGCAGCGGCCGGTCCCAAACAGGGGCGCGCTGTTACGCGGTGACGGGCCGTTGCACATGGATGGACTGCAGGAGTCCGATCGCCACCCAGACGGCGAACATGGACGAGCCTCCGTAGGAGACGAACGGCAGCGGAAGTCCGGCGACCGGCATGATGCCCAGCGTCATGCCGATGTTCTCGAAGGACTGGAAGGCGAACCAGGCGATGATGCCGGCGGCGACGATGGTGCCGTAGAGCTCGGTGGTCTCCCGGGCGATGCGGCAGGCCCGCCACAGGACGACGCCGAGCAGGACGAGGACGGCGCCGGCGCCGAGGAAGCCGAGTTCCTCTCCGGCGACGGTGAAGACGAAGTCCGTCTGCTGTTCGGGGACGAACTGTCCGGTTGTCTGGGAGCCCTTGAAGAGTCCGGTGCCGGTGAGTCCGCCGGAGCCGATCGCGATGCGCGCCTGGTTGGTGTTGTAGCCGACGCCGGCGGGGTCGAGGTCGGGGTTGGCGAACGCGGCGAAGCGGTTGATCTGGTACTCGTCCAGGAGGCCGAGGACGGCGACCAGGACGGCGCCGAGCACGCCCGCGCCGACCAGGCCGAAGATCCACCGGTTGGAGGCTCCGGAGGCCAGCAGCACACCCAGGATGATCATGGCGATGACCATGACCGAGCCGAGGTCCGGCATCAGCATGATGATCAGGATCGGGACGACCGCCAGGCCCAGCGACTTGAGCACGGTGCGGTGGTCGGGATGGTCCTGGTCGCCGGCGTCGACCCGGGCGGCGAGCATCATCGCCATGCCCAGGATGATCGTGATCTTCGTGAACTCGGACGGCTGGAGGGAGAAGCCGCCGCCGATGACGATCCACGCGTGGGCGCCGTTGACGGTGGCGCCGAGCGGAGTGAGCACGGCGACCACGAGGAGCACCGAGAGCCCGTAGAGGATCGGCACCGCGCCGCGCAGGGTGCGGTGGCCCAGCCAGATCGTGCCGATCATCAGCGCGACCCCTATGCCGGTGTTCATGAGGTGGCGGAGGAGGAAGTAGTACGGGTCGCCGTGGTTGAGGGTGTCGCGGTTGCGGGTCGCCGACCACACCAGCAGCGCGCCGAGCCCGGACAGGGCGAGCGACGACAGCAGCAGGGGCCAGTCGAGGCGGCGCAGGACGGAGTCGCGTGCGGTCAGCCTGGCCAGCGTGCCGCGCTCGGGTGCGTAGCGCTGGACGGAGAAGCCGTGGGTGCTGCCTGCCATGGTCAGTCACCCACCCTCTGCACGCCGGCGCCGCGGCCGGCGGGGTTGCCGCCCCTGGTGCCGGGGTTGGCGGGCGGGGGGCCGGCGACGCCCTCCGGCGCGACGGGCTCGTCGGGCGCGGGGACGTAGGGCTTGATCTCGGGTGCGTCGATGGAGCCGTCCGCCTGGATCGTGGGGAGGTTCTTCTGCGGCTGCGGCAGAAGCGCCTTCTTCGGGTCGTACTTGCCGGCCATGTCGAGTCCGTACAGCGCGTTGTAGATCTTGCGCACGGCGGGTCCGGAAGCACCGGAGCCGGTGCCGCCCTGCGAGATCGTCATGACGACGGAGTAGTCCTTGGTGTACGTGGCGAACCAGGAGGTCGTCTGCTTGCCGTAGACCTCCGCGGTACCCGTCTTGGCGTGCATCGGGATCTTGTCCTGGGGCCAGCCCTGGAACCTCCAGGCGGCCGTTCCCCGGGTGGCGACTCCCGCGAGGGCGCCGTCTATCAGCTTGTGGGTGCTCGCGTTCATCGGGAGCCGGCCCTGCGTCTTCGGCTTGATCTCCGTGACCTTCTTGCCGTCGGCGCTGATGACGGCCTTGCCGACGGAGGGGGTGTGCACGGTGCCGCCGTTGGCGATGCTCGCGTAGATGGACGCCATCTGGATGGGGGTGACGAGGGTGTCGCCCTGTCCGATGGAGTAGTTGACGGAGTCACCGGCGCGCATCCGGTTGCCGTCGATGCAGTTCTCGAAGGCGATCTTCTCGACGAAGGAGCCGTCCTTCTTGCCCTGCTTGCACCAGGCGTCCTTGTTGGCCGCCCAGAACTTCTGCTTCCACTGGCGGTCGGGGACGCGGCCGGGGACCTCGTTGGGCAGGTCGATGCCGGTCTCCTTGCCGAGGCCGAACTGGTGGGCGGTCTTGTAGAACCAGTCCTTGGCGTCCTTCTTCGGCTTGGTGCCGCCGTCGCGCTGCCACTGCTGGTGGGCGAGGGCGTAGTAGACGGTGTCGCAGGAGACTTCGAGGGCGCCGCCGAGGCTGATGTTGCCGTGGCCCTTGGACTCGTAGTTGGTGAAGGTCTGGCCGCCGATGGAGTACGAGCTGGGGCAGGGGTAGCTGCCGTTGAAGTCGTACCCGGCGTTGACGGCGGCGGTCGTCGGGATCACCTTGAAGATGGAGCCGGGGGCGGCCTGCGCCTGGATGGCCCGGTTGAGGAGCGGGAAGTTGGAGTCCTTGCCGGTGAGCGCGGCGTAGTCCTTGCCGGAGATGCCGCCGACCCAGGCGTTGGGGTCGTAGGTGGGGTTGGACGCCATCGCGACGACGCGGCCGGTCCTGGACTCCATGACGACGACGGCGCCGGCGTCGGCCTTGTAGTTGGTGCCGGTGTTCTTGTCGAGGGCCTTGCGGGCTTCCTTCATGGCGGCGAGGAGTTCGTACTCGGCGACGGCCTGGACGCGGGCGTCGATGCTGGTGACGACGTTCGCGCCGGGCTCGGCCTTGTCGGCCTTCGCGCGGCCGATGACGCGGCCGAGGTTGTCGACCTCGTAGCGGGTGACACCGGCCTTGCCGCGCAGTTCACGGTCGTACGTGCGCTCCAGGCCGGAGCGTCCCACCTGATCGGAGCGCAGGTACGGGGAGTCGCTGTCCTTGGCCTTCTCGATCTCGGCGTCGGTGACGGGCGAGAGGTAGCCGAGCACCTGCGCGGTGTTGGCCTTGCCGGGGGCGGCGTAACGGCGTACGGCGGTGGGTTCGGCGGTGATGCCGGGGAAGTCCTCGGCGCGCTCGCGGATCTGGAGGGCCTGCTGCGTGGTGGCCTTGTTGGTGACCGGGATCGGCTGGTAGGGCGAGCCGTTCCAGCAGGGCTGGGGCGTCTTGGAGTCGCACAGGCGCACCTTGTCGGTGACGTCCTTGGGCTGCATGTCCAGGACGTCGGCGAGCCGGGTGAGGACGGCCTTGCCGTCGTCCTTCATCTTCATCAGCTCGGTGCGGGACGCGGAGACGACGAGTTTGGTCTCGTTGTCGGCCAGGGGGACGCCGCGGGCGTCGAGGATGGAGCCGCGGACGGCGGGCTGCACGACCTGCTGGACGTGGTTGTTCTTGGCCTCGTCGGTGTACTCCTGGCCGTTGCGGATCTGGAGGTACCACAGGCGCCCGCCGAGGGTGAGCAGCAGGGAGAAGACGAGGACCTGCAGAACGACGAGGCGGATGGTGACGCGGGCGGTGCGCCCGGTCTCGGGGATGTTGCTCACAGGCGCTTCACTCCCTTGATGCGTCCGGCACGCTGGGCGCGGGAGCGGGCGGCGCGCAGCCGCAGGCCGCCCTTCTGCTCGCCGATGCGCAGCCCCGTGCCGCCGGCGAGCCAGCCGGAGGAGACGTCGGAGCCGGAGGAGGAGGATTCGGTGAGGGGGTCGTTCTCGGCGCGGCGGGCGAGCGCCATGATGCCGGGTACGACGAAGGGTGCGAGGAGCAGGTCGTACAGGGCGGCGGTGAACAGCAGTCCGCCGAGGCCGACGTGGCGTGCGGCGCTGTCGCCGACGAGAGCGCCGACTCCGGCGTACAGGAGCGTGGAGCCGAGGGCGGCCCCGACGACCACCAGCATGGGGGCGGTCGCCGAACGCAGTTTGCCGTTCTCGGGCTTGACGAGGCCCGCGAGGTAGCCGATGACGCACAGCACGAGGGCGTAGCGCCCGGCGGCGTGGTCGGCGGGCGGGGCGAGGTCGGCGAGGAGGCCCGCGGCGAAGCCGATGAGGGCGCCGCTGACGTGTCCGTACACGAAGGCGAGGGCGAGGACGACCAGGAGGGTGAGGTCGGGGACGGCGCCGGGGAGCTGGAGTCTGGCGAGGACGGTGACCTGGATGACCAGGGCGACGACCACCAGGGTGGCGGAGAGCAGGATCCGGTTGAAGCGCATCAGGTTCTTCAGCTCCTGGTCACTGGCCGTCGGCGTTGCCGTCGCCGGCGCCGTTGTTGTTGCCGTTGCCGTTGTTGTTCGCGTTGTTGTTGGCGTTGGCATTGCCGTTGTCGTTGGCATTGCCATTGTTGTTGGCGTTGTTGTCGGCGGCGTTTCCGTCGGCGTTGTTGTTGCCGTTGTTCTCGGCGTTGCCGTTGCCATTGTTCTCGCCGGGAGGCTTCGGTGTCACGGTGACGGTGACGGTGGGAGCGGGCGTGGGCTTCTCCGGCAGGACGGTGTCGCGAGGGTCGGTGCGCGGGGCGGCCACGACGACGCCGACGATGTCGAGCTTGGTGAAGCCGACGTAGGGGCGGACGTAGACGGTACGGGTGAGGTCGCCGCCGGAGGGGTCGACGCGGACCACCTCGCCGACCGGGACTCCCGGCACGAAGGGCTTCGCGGCGCGCGAGCCGAACGTCACCAGGCGGTCGCCCGGCTTGACCTTTGCCTTGCCGTTGAGGAACTGGACGCTGAGCGGGCGGTCGCCCTGCCCGGTCGCGAAGCCCAGTTCGTCGCTCTTCTCCATGCGGGTGCCGACGGTGAACTTGGTGTCGTTGGCGAGCAGCACCGTGGAGGTGTGGGGGCCGACGGTGGTGACGCGGCCGACGAGTCCGTCCGCGTTGAGGACGGTCATGTCGCGCTGGATGCCGTCGTTGCTGCCGACGTCGATGGTGACGGTCCAGGAGAAGCCCTGGGCCGCTCCTATGGCGATGACTTCGGCGCCCTTGATGCCGTACTGTCCCGCGCCCGCCTTCTTCAGCATGCCGTCGAGCTGGCGCACCCGGCTCTGGTTGCGGTCGTCGCTGCCCAGGCGCAGCCTCAGTTCCTGGTTGTCCCGCTCCAGGGCTTTGAGCTGATCGTGGTCGTCGCCCGACGCGCGTACGGCGCCGATGGCGTTGCCGATCGGGTCGACGGCGGTGGCGACGCCCTTCTCCACCGGTCCGAAGACGGCGGCGGCGGCCTTGCGGGCTCCGTCGACGGGTGACTGTTCGCCGCCGCGGATGTCCACCGTGATCAGCGCGAACGCTACGGCGATCAGCAGCACCAGGAGCAGCCGGCTCTCTCGTGTGTCCCTCACGTGCGGCGGCCGTGCCTTCCTCGTCGGGAAAATGCGTATGCGTGTATGTCAACGATCCGCCGCACGGGACGACAGGCCCCGTACGGCGGATTCTTCTGCGGTGTCCGGGGCCGGCAGGTGGCCCCGGACGCCGTGGATCAAGCCGTTACCTGCGGGGCTGGGCGTCCAGCACCTGCTGGAGCGCCTCGAACTCCTCCACGCACTTGCCGGCTCCGAGCGCGACGGAGTCCAGCGGGTCCTCCGCGATGTGGATCGGCATGCCGGTCTCGCGGCGCAGCCGCTCGTCGAGGCCGCGCAGCAGGGCGCCGCCACCGGTGAGGACGATGCCGCGGTCCATGACGTCGCCGGAGAGCTCCGGCGGGCACTTGTCGAGCGTCGTCTTCACCGCGTCGACGATCGCGTTGACCGGCTCCTCGATGGCCTTGCGGACCTCGGCCGCGGAGATCACGACGGTCTTCGGCAGACCGGACACGAGGTCGCGGCCGCGGATCTCGGTGTGCTCGTCCTTGTCCAGGTCGAACGCCGAACCGATGGTGATCTTGATCTGTTCGGCGGTCCGCTCACCGAGGAGGAGGGAGTACTCCTTCTTGATGTGCTGGATGATCGCGTTGTCCAGCTCGTCGCCCGCGACGCGGATCGACTGCGCCGTGACGATTCCTCCGAGCGAGATGACGGCGACCTCGGTGGTGCCGCCGCCGATGTCCACGACCATGTTGCCGGTGGCCTCGTGGACGGGCAGGCCCGAGCCGATGGCGGCGGCCATGGGCTCCTCGATGATGTGCACCTGGCGGGCGCCGGCCTGGGTGGACGCCTCGATGACGGCGCGGCGCTCGACTCCGGTGATGCCGGAGGGCACGCAGACCACGACGCGGGGGCGGGCCAGGTAACGGCGCTTGTGGATCTTCAGGATGAAGTAGCGGAGCATCCGCTCGGTGATCTCGAAGTCGGCGATCACGCCGTCCTTCAGGGGCCGTACGGCAACGATGTTGCCCGGCGTACGGCCGATCATCTTCTTTGCCTCGGCGCCGACGGCGAGGATGCCGCCGGTGTTGGTGTTGATGGCGACGACGGAGGGCTCGTTGAGCACGATGCCCTTACCCCTGACGTACACCAGCGTGTTGGCGGTCCCGAGGTCGACAGCCATATCACGGCCGATGAACGACATTGGTTCCCTCTTCTTCCCCATGAGGATGCGTCGGGCCTTCCCGATTGCTGCGTGCGATGGCTTGTATCGGTAGGCGAAGCGGGTGGTGCGCTGGACGGTGCGGGCGCGGTGACTTCCATCGTAGTGCCGCATGTACGGTCACCGCGCGAGGGCCCTGCGCCATTGTGGCCGCCGTCGTGGGCGGAACACGTACCCGCTTCACCCATGGTGACGCCGTGTCGGGGGGATGCGTTCCCTCCGGCGGGACGCATATGCCGAAGGGCGACCGAATTACTTCGGTCGCCCCAGGCGGGCGGCGCTGTTCGGCTGACATTCAGTCAGAAAGTGCGCCGTTTCCTCCGGTCAGACGAGCCCCGGGAAGAACAGCTTCAGCTCGCGCTCGGCGGACTCCTCGGAGTCCGAGGCGTGGATCAGGTTCTCGCGGACGATGGTGCCGAAGTCACCCCGAATGGACCCCGGAGCCGCGGCAATCGGGTCGGTCGGACCGGCCAACTGGCGTACGCCCTCGATGACGCGCTCGCCCTCGACGACGAGAGCGACGATCGGGCCCGAGGACATGAAGGCGACGAGGGGCTCGTAGAAGGGCTTGCCCTTGTGCTCGCCGTAGTGCGCCTCCAGGGTGTCCTGGTCCAGGCTGCGCAGCTCCAGCGCGCTGATCGTCCAGCCGGCCTTGCGCTCGATGCGGCCGATGACCTCGCCAATGAGACCGCGGCGAACGGCGTCGGGCTTGAGAAGGACGAGGGTGCGCTGGGTCACGTGCGGGCTCCTTGGGTGCGTTTCTCGCGGGTGCGGATGCGGTGGTGGGCAGATTACAGGGCCGAACGGGGGACCTGTCACGCACCGTCAGGCCCAGGGGGTCAGGCCTCCGCCTCCGCCTGCGCCGCCCAGCGCGCCTTGGCCTCGTCGATCTTGCGGCCGTAGTGGATGGAGGCCCACCACAGCCCGCCGAAGACCAGGCCGAGGAAGAACATCACCGGCACCCAGAAGCCGCTCACCACGAGCCCGACCTGGAGCGCCCAGCCGAGCTGGAGCCCGCCGGGGCGCGTGATCATTCCGCACAGGAGGACGCAGAGCAGCATCGCGATGCCGCACACCGTCCACACCGTGGCCATGGACAGGTCGTCGGACTTCATCGCGACCAGCCCGGCGAAGCCGATCACGAAGAACTCCCCGACGAGGGTGGAGGCACAGAGCGTACGCATCGCGGGACCTCAGCTCCTGCCCAGCAGCAGCCGGGCCTCTCCGACGGTGATGACGGACCCGGTGACCAGGACGCCGCCGCCGGAGAACTCGCCGTCCTCCTCGGCGAGGGTGATGGCCTCCTCGATGGCGTCGTCGAGGCGCGGTTCGACCTGGACGCGTTCCTCGCCGAAGACCTCGACGGCGAGGGCGGCCAGTTCGTCGACGTCCATGGAGCGCGGGGTGGAGTTCCGGGTGACGACGACCTCGGCGAAGATCGGCTCGAAGGCCTCCAGGAGGCCCCGTACGTCCTTGTCGCCGCTGGCGGCGACGACGCCGATCAGCCGGCTGAAGCTGAACGCCTCGCTGACCGCCTCCGCGGCCGCCCGCGCGCCCGCCGGGTTGTGCGCGGCGTCCAGGACGACGGTGGGGCTGCGGCGGACGACCTCCATGCGGCCCGGGGAGGTCACGGAGGCGAAGGCCTTGCGGATGGTGTCGATGTCCAGGGTGCGGGCGTGGTCGGCGCCGATGCCGAAGAATGCCTCGACGGCGGCGAGCGCGACGGCCGCGTTGTGCGCCTGGTGGGCGCCGTGCAGCGGGAGGAAGACCTCCTCGTACTCGCCGCCGAGGCCGCGCAGGGTGACCAGTTGGCCGCCGACCGCCACCTCGCGGGCCACGACGCCGAACTCCATGCCCTCGCGGGCCACCGTGGCATCCACGCTCACGGCCTTCTTCAGCATGACCTGCGCCGCGTCGACGGGCTGCTGGGCCAGGACGACGGTGGCGTCCTGCTTGACGATCCCGGACTTCTCACCGGCGATCTCGGCGGTCGTGCCGCCGAGGCGGTCGGTGTGGTCCAGGGAGATCGGGGTGACCACGGCGACGGCCGCGTCGATGACGTTGGTGGCGTCCCAGGTGCCGCCCATGCCGACCTCGACGACGGCGACGTCGACGGGTGCGTCGGCGAAGGCCGCGTACGCCATCCCGGTCATGACCTCGAAGAAGGAGAGGCGGTACTCCTGGGCGGCGTCGACCATCTCGACGTACGGCTTGACGTCCTGGTACGTCTCCACGAAGCGCTCGGCGCTGATCGGGAGGCCGTCCAGGCTGATGCGCTCGGTGATCGACTGCACGTGCGGGCTGGTGTAGCGGCCGGTGCGCAGCTCGAAGGCGCCGAACAGGGCCTCGATCATGCGGGCGGTGCTGGTCTTGCCGTTGGTGCCGGTGATGTGGATCGAGGGGTACGCCTTCTGAGGCTCGCCCAGCACGTCCATGAGGGCCGCGATGCGGGTCACCGAGGGTTCGAGTTTGGTCTCGCCCCAGCGGCTCGCGAGTTCGGTCTCGACCTCGCGCAGCGCCTTGTCCACCTCCGGGTCGGCGGGGCGGGTGGGCACGGTGTCGCCGGCGGGGGCGCCGCCGTGGGTGCGCAGGGTGCGGCTGCCCGCCTCGATGACGGCGAGGTCGGGGTCGCGCTCGGTCTCGGCGGCGACGATCTCGGCGAAGGCCTGGTCGTCGGGCTGGTCGTCTGGCTGGGGGAGGTCACTCACCCCGCCAGTCTACGGAGGCGGTACGACAACGTCCCACAGGGACCGCCCCGGTACGGAGCGTGACCGGCGTCCGTGGGCCCGGGGCCTTCGGGCGGCCGCCCCGGGGGCCTTTTATCCCTTCCTTACCAAAGGGGTGTGTGACCCTGGTAGATCACGAATCAGGAGGTTGTCGAGTGAGCGACGAGACCACGCAGGCCCCTGCCGCCCCCGCACGCATCCGCGGCGGGCGGGACAGCCGGGACATCGGCATCGACCTGGGTACGGCGAACACCCTGGTGTACATGCGGGGGCACGGCATCGTCCTCAACGAGCCCTCCGTGGTGGCGGTGAAGGCCGGTTCGACGACGGCGCTGGCCGTCGGCACCGAGGCCAAGGAGACCATCGGGCGCACGCCGGGGTCCATCACGGCGATCCGTCCCCTGCGCGACGGTGTGATCAGCGACTACGAGGCGGCCGAGGAGATGCTCCGGCACTTCGTCCGCAAGGCGGTGCCGGGGCGCCGCCCCCGCACGCGCATGGTGGTGTGCGTGCCGAGCGGGGTGACGCCGGTGGAGCGCCGCGCCATCGTGCACGCGGCCACCAGGGCCGGTGCGCGTGCCGTGCACCTCATCGAGGAGCCCATGGCGGCGGCGATAGGCGCCGGCCTTCCGGTGTCGGACGCCCGGGGTTCGATGGTGGTGGACATCGGCGGCGGCACCACGGAGGTCGCGGTGATCTCGCTGGGCGGCATCGTGACCGCGCAGTCGCTGCGGGTGGGCGGGGACCGGATGGACACCGCGATCACCGACTACGTGCGCAAGGAGCACAAGCTGCTCGTCGGCGAGCGCACCGCCGAGGACATCAAGGTGGCGATCGGTTCGGCGTGGCCGGTGCCGGAGGACCCGGCGATGGAGATGCGCGCCTTCACGATCCGCGGGCGGCAGAAGGTCGGCGGTCTGCCGATGACGCTCGACCTCACGACGCCCGAGGTGCGCGCCGCGCTGGAGGAGCCCGTCGAGGCGATCATCGCGGCAGTGCGCGCGACGCTGGAGGAGTGCCCGCCCGAACTGTCCGGCGACATCATGGAGCACGGGATCGTGCTCACCGGCGGTGGCGCCCTGCTGCCGGGCCTGGACCTGCGGATCGCGGCGGCGACCGGCATCCCGGTGCACGTCGCGGACAACCCGCTGGACTGCGTGGCGATCGGGTCCGGCAAGTGCGTGGAGGACTTCGACAACCTCCAGAAACTCCTGAAGGCCAGCTAGGCGGATTGTTGAACGATCCCGCGGAGGGGCCGGACGTCCGTCCGTCGCTCGGGAAGACTCACACCCCGGCGGGAAGGGTCGCGAGGACGCGGTACTTCCCGTCGTGGTGTCCGGCCCGGAGGGTGCCGCCCATGGACTCCACCCGCTCCCCCATGGAGAAGGTGCCGGTGCCGGCGGAGACGGGTTCCTTCGCGGGGACGGCGCTGGGCAGGTCGTTGCACACCTCGATGCTCAGATGGACGCCGTCGAGGGCGATCCGTACCCGGACCTCCTGGCCCGGCGCGTGCTTGACCGCGTTGGTCAGGCACTCCTGCACGACCCGGTAGACGGCGGCCTGCCGCAGCGGCGACAGGGCGCCCGCCCGGCCGTCGATGTCCAGGACCACCGGGCTGCCCGCCCGTTCGCCCTCGGACGCCAGCACGGCGAGTCCGTCGATGCCGGGGGTGGCGTCGTTCTCGCGGGCGCGCTGCACGATGATCTCGTTGAGGATGCGGTGCGCCTTGCGGGCGGTGTCGGAGAGCTCGTCGAAGTCCTTCTGGTGGGCCTCGCCCCTAGCCCGGACGGCCAGCACCTCGGCCCGTACCGCGAGCAGCGTCAGTTCCCGCCCCACGAAGTCGTGCACGTCCCGCGCCACCGACAGCCGCTCCTGCTGCACGGCCTGCAGGGCGGCGGTGCGCCCCCGCTGGACCTCCAGTTCCCGTACGAGGTCCTGCCGGTTGGCGGCGACGCCCACACCGGCCGCGAGCACCCCGATGGGCACGATGAGGCTGAGGAACTCCGTGAGGGTGTCGGCCTGCTTCTCGGGCCACCGCTGGAGCAGGAACAGCACATAGGCGAAGCCCACGTACCCCAGCGTCGCCAGGGCGGCGGCGGCCCGCCCCCGGTAGCGGCCGATCTTGTAGAGGGCGAACTGCATCAGGGTGAGCTCGTGCAGCCAGCCCAGCAGCGCGAGCGCGACGACGTACGGGATCCAGGGGAAGCGCCGGCGCAGCAGCAGGGAGGCCGCCCCGAGCGCGAGCACGAGGGTGGCGGAGACGCGGTTGAGGGAGTTGTCCGCCTCGGCGAGGCCGGGGACGTCCAGCAGCATCAGGGCGAAGCAGATCAGCGGGACCAGCAGGTCCAGGGCGTGCCGGTGGACGGTGCGGGCGTCCAGCCAGTGCCGGCCCGCCGCCCAGGCCCGGTGTACCGGCGAGGCGGTGGGCTTGTCGTGCATACGCTCCATCATGCCTGGGTCTTTCGACCCGGTTCGACGGCCTTGGCGCCTTTACCCGCGTGACCTGCGGCACCCCGGGAGCGAAGGGCGCCGGCGGAGAGCGTTTCCGCGGTGTGGCGTACGGAGAGAGCCCGGGGGCACCGCGCGTTGCGCGTGGTGCCCCCGGGCTCTTCCCTGACGTGCGCGGCCCCGTGCGCACCGCGCGCCGGGAGCTCCGCCTACTGCTGCGGCAGTGCCTCGATCTGCGCGGTGATGCGCGCGATGTCGGCCTCGGCCTTGGCCAGGCGGCCGCGGATCTTGCCCACGACGTTGTCGGGGGCCTTCGCGAGGAATGCCTCGTTGCCGAGCTTGGCGTTGGCCTGGACGACCTCCTTCTCGGCGGCCTGCAGGTCCTTGGTGAGGCGCTTGCGCTCGGCGGCGACGTCGATGGTGCCGGAGAGGTCCAGGGCGACCGTGGCACCGGCGACGGGCAGCGAGGCGGTGGCGTGGAAGCCCTCGCCGGCCGGCTGGAGGCGCAGGAGCTGGCGGATGGCGGCCTCGTGCGGGGCGAGCGCCGTGCCGTCCAGGGTGAGCCGGGCGGGGACCTTCTGGCCGGGCTGGAGGCCCTGGTCGGAGCGGAACCGGCGGACCTCGGTGACGACCTGCTGGACGAGCTCGATCTCCTGCTCGGCGGCGGTGTCCCGGAAGCCCGAGTCCGTCGGCCAGTCGGCGACGACGAGGGACTCGCCGCCCGTGAGGGTCGTCCACAGCGTCTCGGTGACGAAGGGGACGACCGGGTGGAGCAGGCGCAGGGTGACGTCCAGGACCTCGCCCAGGACCCGCGCGGAGACCTTGGCCTGCTCGCCCTCGGCGAAGAACGTCGTCTTGGACAGCTCGACGTACCAGTCGAAGACCTCGTCCCACGCGAAGTGGAACAGGGCGTCGGAGAGCTTCGCGAACTGGTAGTCGTCGTAGAGCGCGTCGACCTGGGCGACGACCGTGTTGAGGCGGGACAGGATCCAGCGGTCGGTGGCCGTCATCCGCTCGGGGGCCGGGAGCTCGCCCTCGACGGTCGCGCCGTTCATCAGCGCGAAGCGGGTCGCGTTCCAGATCTTGTTGGCGAAGTTGCGGGACCCCTGGACCCAGTCCTCGCCGATCGGCACGTCGACGCCCGGGTTGGCGCCGCGGGCCAGGGTGAAGCGGACGGCGTCGGAGCCGTACTTGTCCATCCAGTCCAGCGGGTTGACGACGTTGCCGAAGGACTTCGACATCTTCTTGCCGTTCTCGTCACGGACCATGCCGTGGAAGGCGATGGTGCGGAACGGGACGTCGTCCATGGCGTACAGGCCGAACATCATCATCCGGGCGACCCAGAAGAACATCAGGTCGTAGCCGGTGACCAGGACGGAGTTCGGATAGAACTTCTCCAGCGACTCCGTCCGCTCCGGCCAACCCATGGTCGAGAACGGCCACAGTCCGGAGGAGAACCAGGTGTCGAGGACGTCGGTGTCCTGGTGCCAGCCCTCGCCTGCGGGCACCTCGTCGTCCGGGCCGACGCAGACCATCTCGCCGTTCGGGCCGTGCCAGACGGGGATGCGGTGGCCCCACCAGAGCTGGCGCGAGATGCACCAGTCGTTGAGGTTGTCGACCCAGTCGAAGTAGCGCTGGGTCAGCTCGGCGGGGTGGATGTCGACGCGGCCGTCGCGGACGGCGTCGCCGGCCGCCTTGGCGAGCGTCTCGACCTTGACCCACCACTGCATCGACAGGCGGGGCTCCAGCGTCGTCTTGCAGCGGGAGCAGTGGCCGACGGAGTGGACGTACGGGCGCTTCTCGGCGACGATCCGGCCGTCCGCGCGCAGGGCGGCGACGATCGCGGAGCGCGCCTCGAAGCGGTCCAGGCCCTGGAAGGGGCCGGGAGTGATGATGACGCCGCGCTCGTCGAGGACCTGGATGGTCTCCAGGTCGTGGCGCTGGCCGATGGCGAAGTCGTTCGGGTCGTGCGCGGGGGTGACCTTGACGGCGCCCGTGCCGAACTCCGGGTCGACGTGCGTGTCGGCGACGACGGGAATGCTGCGGTCGGTCAGCGGCAGCTTGATCTGCTTGCCGATGAGGCGGGCGTACCGCTCGTCGTCGGGGTGGACGGCGACGGCGGTGTCGCCGAGCATCGTCTCGGCGCGGGTGGTGGCGACGACGATGGTGTCCTCGCCCTCGCCGTACGTCATGGAGACGAGCTCGCCGTCGTCGTCCTGGTAGTCGACCTCGATGTCGGAGATGGCCGTCAGACAGCGCGGGCACCAGTTGATGATGCGCTCGGCGCGGTAGATGAGGCCGTCGTCGTACATCTTCTTGAAGACGGTCTGGACGGCCCTGGAGAGGCCCTCGTCCATGGTGAAGCGCTCGCGGTCCCAGGCGACGCCGTCGCCGAGGCGGCGCATCTGGCCGGAGATCTGGCCGCCGGACTCCTCCTTCCACTGCCAGACGCGCTCGACGAACGCCTCGCGGCCCAGGTCGTGACGGGACTTGCCGTCCTTGGCGAGCTCGCGCTCGACGACGTTCTGGGTGGCGATGCCCGCGTGGTCCATGCCCGGCTGCCACAGCGTCTCGTAGCCCTGCATCCGCTTGCGGCGGGTGAGGGCGTCGATCAGCGTGTGCTCGAAGGCGTGGCCCAGGTGCAGGGAGCCGGTGACGTTGGGCGGGGGGATGACGACGGTGTACGCGGGCTTGTCGCTCTTCGCGTCGGCGGTGAAGTAACCGCGTTCTACCCAGCGCTCGTACAGCGGCCCCTCTACGGCGGCCGGCGTGTAGGTCGTCGGCAATGCGTCGGTGGCTGCGGGCTGCGGAGTCTGAGAGTTCTCGGTCACGCGGCCAGTTTAAGGGCCCCGGAGCACCGCTCCGAAACGCGTTTCTTTGGTAACAGTGCGGCCCCCGGAAGCCCTGTTGTCACACCCGTCCGAGAGGATGTCCGCGACGCATCAGCATCTGGAGGGGGAACCCGGCACATGAGCTACAACCAGCCCGGCCCGTACGGCGGCCAGCAGCCGCAGCAGCCGAATCCGTACGGCGGCCAGCCCGGCCCCTACGGTCAGCCGCCGCAGGGCCAGCCTGGTTACGGCTACCCGCAGCAGGCCCCGCCGCCGCAGGGGTACGGGTACCCCCAGCAGCCCCAGCAGCCCTACGGCCAGCAGCCGCCCCCGTACGGCCAGCAGCCCCCGTACGGCCAGCCGCCGCAGGCCCCGTACGGGCAGCAGCCGTACCCCGGTGGCCCGGAGCCGAAGAAGAAGAAGACGGGCCTGATCGTGGGGCTGGCGGTGGTGGTGCTGGCGGCGGCGGGCGCGGGGGCGTACTTCGCGTTCTTCAACGGCATCTCGGACGACGGGCCGCACAAGCTGGTCGCGCAGGAGAAGGTGTTCGGCGGCACGTACTCGAAGATGCTGAAGACCGACGGAACGTCGAAGGACAGCAAGTCCGTCGAGGAGTACACCGCGGCCGGTGTCGCCGACCCGCAGCCGGTGTCCATGCTCTACTCCGACGTGGACACGTCCAAGCTGAGCCCGACGGACCCCGGCACGCTCGAAAAGCTGAAGGCGGTCAAGACCGTCAACTTCAACGGCGCCTACGGCACGATCAAGGATCCGGAGAAGGCGCTGGACAACTTCTTCGCGAAGCTGAAGGCCGACTCCGACAAGAACGCCGCCGAGAAGAAGGACACCGTCAAGCTGCTGGGCAGCCCGCAGGACATGAGCCCGAGCTCGCTCGACAACGCGCTCATGCGGTGCCAGGCCGCCGAGAGCAAGAACAAGCAGACCGGGGCGCTCGTCCCCAGCACCCTCTGTGTCTGGGCGGACTACAGCACGATCGCCGGGGGCTCCGCCTCGGCGGCGCAGCAGGGGCTGAGCATGGAGGAGACCGCCGAGCAGGTCGCCAAGCTCCGCAATGAGGTCCGCGTCAAGAAGTAGCGGCCGTACGTACGCGAAGGGGCCCGCCCAGTGGATTCCACCGGGCGGGCCCCTTCGTACGTACGAGGACGAGACCTACGCCGACTTCTCGTGCCGCCCGTCGTTCTTGCCGATGATGCGCGGCTCCCGCGGCACCAGCGTCGGGTTCACGTTCGAGTGGACGACCTCCTCGGTGATGACCACGCGGGCGACGTCCTTGCGGGACGGCACCTCGTACATCACCGACTGGAGGACCTCCTCCATGATCGCGCGCAGGCCGCGCGCGCCCGTGCCGCGCAGGATCGCCTGGTCGGCGATGGCCTCCAGGGCGGGGAGGTCGAAGTCCAGCTCGACGCCGTCGAGTTCGAAGAGGCGCTGGTACTGCTTGACCAGGGCGTTGCGCGGCTCGATGAGGATCTTCAGGAGTGCCTCGCGGTCCAGGTTGTGGACCGAGGTGATCACGGGGAGGCGGCCGATGAACTCGGGGATCATCCCGAACTTCACCAGGTCCTCCGGCATGATCTCCGAGAACTGGTCGCTGGCCTGGATCTCGCGCTTGGAGCGGATCGTCGCGCCGAAGCCGATGCCCTTGGCGCCGGCCCGGGACTCGATGATCTTCTCCAGTCCGGAGAAGGCGCCGCCCACGATGAACAGCACGTTCGTCGTGTCGATCTGGATGAACTCCTGGTGCGGGTGCTTGCGCCCGCCCTGCGGAGGCACCGAGGCCGTGGTGCCTTCGAGGATCTTCAGGAGTGCCTGCTGCACGCCCTCGCCGCTGACGTCGCGGGTGATCGACGGGTTCTCGCTCTTGCGGGCGACCTTGTCGATCTCGTCGATGTAGATGATCCCGGTCTCGGCCTTCTTGACGTCGTAGTCGGCCGCCTGGATCAGCTTCAGGAGGATGTTCTCGACGTCCTCGCCGACGTAACCGGCCTCGGTGAGGGCGGTGGCGTCGGCGATGGCGAACGGGACGTTCAGCATGCGCGCCAGGGTCTGCGCGAGCAGCGTCTTGCCGGAGCCGGTGGGGCCCAGCAGCAGGATGTTGGACTTGGCGAGCTCGATCGCGTCCTCGCGACCCGCGCCGCCGCCGTTCTCACCGGCCTGGACGCGCTTGTAGTGGTTGTAGACCGCCACCGAGAGGGCCTTCTTCGCGGGCTCCTGCCCGACGACGTACCCCTCCAGGAACTCGTAGATCTCGCGAGGCTTGGGCAGTTCCTCCCAGCGGACCTCGCTCGTCTCGGCGAGCTCCTCCTCGATGATCTCGTTGCAGAGGTCGATGCACTCGTCGCAGATGTACACACCGGGACCTGCGATGAGCTTCTTCACCTGCTTCTGGCTCTTTCCGCAGAACGAGCACTTGAGCAGGTCTCCGCCGTCACCGATGCGTGCCACGAGGTGAATCCCCTTCGCCTGGGAGCCGCCGGGTGCAGCGACTCCTGGTGCCTCAATCTTCGACGGTACCTTGCCTGACCCCCCGTTCGGGCCCCCCTTGGCACGGTTCACGCGTACGCGGACGTGGTGTGGACGGTGCCAAGGGGTGGGCAGGACCCGTTACTTCACAGTAGGGGCACTCAGGCCGCAGCCGCTGCCGTGCTCTTGCGCGTCGAGACGATCTGGTCGACCAGGCCGTACGCCAGGGCGTCCTCGGCCGTGAGGATCTTGTCGCGCTCGATGTCCTCGCTGATCTTCTCGATCGGCGTGGTGGAGTGCTTGGCGAGCAGCTCCTCCAGCTGGGTCCGCATGCGCAGGATCTCGTTGGCCGCGATCTCCAGGTCGGAGAGCTGCTCGCGGCCGGTCTGCGAGGACGGCTGGTGGATCAGCACCCGGGCGTTGGGCAGCGCCATGCGCTTGCCCGGCGTGCCGGCGGCGAGCAGGACGGCGGCGGCGGAGGCCGCCTGGCCCATGCAGACCGTCTGGATGTCGGGCTTCACGAACTGCATCGTGTCGTAGATCGCGGTGAGCGCCGTGAAGGAGCCGCCGGGCGAGTTGATGTAGATCGAGATGTCGCGGTCGGGGTCCATCGACTCCAGGCACAGCAGCTGCGCCATGACGTCGTTGGCGGAGGCGTCGTCGATCTGCACGCCGAGGAAGATCACGCGCTCCTCGAAGAGCTTCGCGTACGGGTCGTACTCGCGCACGCCCTGCGAGGTGCGCTCGACGAAGCGGGGAACGATGTAGCGGTTGTCCACCTGCGGACCCGTGTACAGGCCGTTGGCAGGGGCGGAGAAGTTGCTCATGGGGGTGTTCACCATCCTGGTGGCGTTCATGGGGCGAGGTTGCGGAGCAGTGGCAGGCGGGGCTCAGGCCCCGGTGCCGCCGCCGCCCGGAACACCCGAAGCAGCGGAGATGATCTCGTCGATGAGGCCGTAGTCCTTGGCCTCCTCGGCCGTGTACCAGCGGTCGCGGTCGCCGTCGCGGATGATCGTCTCGACGGTCTGGCCGGAGTGCCGGGCGGTGATCTCCGCCATGCGCTTCTTCGTACGCAGCAGGTACTCGGCCTGGATCTTGATGTCCGAGGCCGTGCCGCCGATGCCGGCCGAGCCCTGGTGCATCAGGATGTCGGTGTTGGGCAGCGCGAAGCGCTTGCCGGGGGCGCCGCCGGTCAGCAGGAACTGGCCCATGGAGGCCGCCATTCCCATGCCGATCGTGACGACGTCGTTCGGGATGTACTGCATGGTGTCGTAGACCGCCATGCCCGCCGTGACCGAACCGCCAGGGCTGTTGATGTAGAGGTAGATGTCCTTCTCCGGCTCGGCGGCCAGGAGGAGCAGCTGCGCCGTGATCTTGTTGGCGATGTCGTCGTCGACCTGCTGGCCGAGGAAGATGATGCGCTCGCCCAGAAGTCGGCTGTAGACCTGGTCGCCGAGGCCTCCACCGAGGGACGGCTCGCCGGCGGCGTAGGGCATCAGATTCGTCACGTATTCCACCTGCTCGTCTCTGACGGCTCCGGCCGTCTCAGCGTCTTCGTACGGGGGGTCGGGTGTCCCACCCAACCCGCCTACTCATGGACCCTAACGCGCAGGTAGGACAACGCCATCCCGCTTCCTGAACTGTTCGCTGGGAGCGCAAGGTAGTGGGTTCAGGTGTACGGGTCCGGGCGGGCGGGGGCGGGCGGGTACGGCGACGGGCCCGGCCGCAGCGAGTGCGTCCGGGCCCGTCGTCGTCACGCGGGTGCTGCTGGGGCCTACTTGGCTTCGGCGGCGTCCTTCGCCTCGGCGGCGTCGGCGTCCTTGACGTCGGCCTCGGCCGTCTCGGCGGCCTCGGCCGTCTCGTCCTCGTCGTCGTCGAGCTCGACGAGCTCACCGTTGGTGTCCTTGACCGTGGCGGCCTCGACGACGACCGCGAGGGCCTTGCCGCGGGCGACCTCGCCGACCAGCATCGGGACCTGGCCGCCCTCGACGACGGCCTGGGCGAACTGGTCGGGGGACATGCCGGAGGACTGCGCGCGGCGCATGAGGTGCTCGGTGAGCTCCTCCTGGCTGACGTTCAGCTTCTCCTTGTTGACCAGCTCGTCGAGGATGAACTGGGTCTTGATGCCCTTGACGGCCTGCTCGGAGGTCTCCTTGTCGAACTCCTCCTCGGTCTTGCCCTGGATCTCCAGGTACTTCGCGAGGTCGAGGCCCATCTGACCGAGCTGGTGGTGCTCCAGGTTGTGCTTGCGGGTCTTGACCTCGTCCTCGAGCAGCTTCTCGGGGATCGGGACCTCGACGAGCTCGATGAGCTTGTCGAGCACGCGCTCCTGGGCCTGGGTGGCCTGGTCGTACTGCTTCATGTTCTCGAGGCGCTTGCGGCTGTCGGCGCGCAGCTCCTCCAGGGTGTCGAACTCCGACGCCATCTGGGCGAAGTCGTCGTCCAGCTCGGGGAGTTCGCGGGCGGCGACGGCGGACACCTTCACGGTGACCTCGGCGTCCTTGCCCTCGGCGGAGCCGCCCTTGAGCTGGGAGGTGAAGGTGGCCTCGGCCCCGGCCTCCAGGCCCTTGACGGCGTCGTCGATGCCTTCGAGGAGCTCGCCGGAGCCGATGGTGTACGAGACACCCTCGGCCACGCCGTCCTCCAGGACCTCGCCGTCGACCTTGGCCTGAAGGTCGATCGTGACGACGTCGCCGTCCTCGGCGGCGCGCTCCACCGGGTTGGTGGTGGCGAAGCGACCACGCAGGTCCTCGACAGCCTTGTCGACGTCCTCGTCGGAGACGGTGACGGCGTCGACCTCGACCTCGATGCCGGAGTAGTCCGGGATCTCGATCGCCGGGCGGATGTCGACCTCGGCGGTGAAGGCCAGCAGCTCGCCGTCCTTCAGCTCCGTGATGTCGACCTCGGGCTGACCCAGCGGGTTCAGCTCACCCTCGTTGACGGCCTCGGTGTAGAACTTCGGGAGGGCGTCGTTGACGGCCTCCTCCAGCACAGCGCCACGGCCGAACCGCTGGTCGATGACTCGGTTCGGGATCTTGCCCTTGCGGAAGCCCTTCACCGTGACCTGCTGGTTGATCTTCTTGTACGCCGCGTCGAGGCTGTCCTTGAGCTCCTCGAAGGGCACCTCGATGCTGAGCCGAACCCGGGTCGGGTTCAGGGTCTCCACGGCGCTCTTCACGGTTCGGTCTCCTTGGTGGCTGACTTCTGGGGTTCTGCCGAACCGCTTCAGTGGGGCGGTCCTGCTCATCGGGCCCGGTATCAGACACACGGGCACGCAGCTTGCATAGTAACGGCAAGCGGACGTGCTCCCACAATGCGATCCCGCGGCCGGAACCGGAGCGGCCCGCGGCGGGCGGTGGAGACAAGGCGGAGACAGGTGGAGACAGGTGGAGACAGGATCGTGCTGGTCGGGGTGGCCGGATTCGAACCGACGACCTTCCGCTCCCAAAGCGGACGCGCTACCAAGCTGCGCCACACCCCGTCGGTGCGACACGTAGGGTACATGTCCCGAGGCGCTGCGTCGGCCGCTTCGCCGACTCGTCCCCCCGGGGTGTGCGTCGACGCGCTCCGACCCGCTACAGTGCTGTCCGTACCCCGGTCGCCGCGGCGACCGCGGGGTGCGCGCGGGCGTAGCTCAATGGTAGAGCCCTAGTCTTCCAAACTAGCTACGCGGGTTCGATTCCCGTCGCCCGCTCCGCAACGGCCTCCGGCCCGGTGAGTTCGCTCGCCGGGCCGGAGGCCTTTTCGCGTGCACCGGGCCTCAGAAGTTGATGGAGTTGAGGGTGCTGGCTATGGAGTTGAGGAAGCGCTGGATGTCGTCTGCCATACCGGTGGAGGCCAGGAAGAAGCCGAAAAGTATCGCGACGACAGCGGGTCCCCCCTTGAGCGAGCCGCCTCGTATCAACACCACGAGGACGACTGCCAACAGCAGCACCACTGACAGTGAAATGGCCACAACTGATCACACCCTTGGTCGGTCCGCCTTGCCGGCCCGGGGACACACGGCCCAGTGCTTCCCCCGCTAGGCCATCGTGCCACCAACACCCCGCCGCTGACTGCCGGGTGACGCACAGTCGGCCGTGGACGATGGCCGGATCATGACGTGATCTTGCCGCAGCGGTGGTGTAGGCGACACACGGGGGTGGCGGTCAACGGGCGTCCCGGGTCACGGGCGGCACTAGGGTGCCTCAGATGTCTCCGACGCCCCAGACACGACAGAGGGTCCCTCTTGCGCCGTCGCGGGAGGCGGTCCCCGGGCTCGCCCCCTCGGAGGACGGGGGCCGCGGAACGGCGGCTCAGGCCGCCGGGGAGCGGCGGGACCAGGGGAGCAAGGGGCGGGACGCCTATTTCGACAACGCCAAGTACCTGGCGATCGTGCTGGTCGCGATGGGGCACTCGTGGCCCCTCGTGCTCTCCGGGAGCCGGACCACCGAGGCGCTGTACATGTGGGTGTACGTGTTCCACATGCCGGCGTTCGTTCTGATCTCCGGCTACTTCTCGCGCTCCTTCGACATGAAGCCGCGCAAGCTGATGCGGCTTGTTTCGAGCGTTGTCGTTCCGTATGCGGTCTTCCAGACGGCCTACGCGGTGTTCTTCGGCGTCATGGAGGGCGAGCGGGCGCCGGTGCGGATGCTGTCGCCGTGGTTCCTGATGTGGTTCCTGATGGCGCTGTTCTTCTGGCGGCTGCTGACCCCGCTGTTCCTGGCGGTGCGGTGGCCGGTTCCGCTCGCCCTGCTGATCGCGGCCGCGGCCGCCGCCGTACCGGACATCGGTCAGCAGTTGTCGGCGCAGCGGGTGCTGCAGTTCCTGCCGTTCTTCGTGCTGGGGCTGCGGCTGCGGCCCGAGCACTTCCGGCTGGTGCAGCGGTGGCGGGCGCGGTGGGCGGCGGCCGTGGTGTGCCCGGTGTCGTTCGCGGTCGTGTACTGGGCGGCTCCGCGCACCCGGCTGGACTGGGTGTACCGCAACCACGGGGCGCAGGAGATGGGCCAGCCGTGGTGGGTGGGGGTGCTGACGACCGTCGCGCTGTCCGGGGCGGCGCTGGCGCTGACCGCGTGCTTCCTCGCGTGGGTGCCCCGGCGGCGGATGTGGTTCACATCGCTGGGCGCGGGGACCATCGGCGGGTATCTGCTGCACGGCTTCGTGGTCCGGTACGCGGAGTACGCGGGGTGGGCGCGGACGTACCACCTGGAGACCCCGGTGGGGCGAGTGGTGGTGACGGTGTGCGCGGTGGCACTGGTGACGGTGCTGTGCGCTCCGGTGGTGCGGCGGGCGTTGAAGCCGGTGACGGAACCGGATCTGGGGTGGGCGTTCCGGAAGGCGGCGGGCGGGGTGCGCTGAGGGCGGGCGGGCGGCCGTCCGGGGACCGGGCCGCCGGGGTGTTCTTCCCGGGGCATTCCTTGCGGCACAAAAGGTTCGGTAAACTAATTACTGACGGTTTCTTGACGCGCGCTTGACCTCACCCCTCTGACGATCCCCCGACGCCACAGGAGGAACGGTCCCATCGGACACGCAGACACCCTCATAGCCATGGGCGGCGCCTTCCTCGCCGCCGCTGTCCTCGCCCGGCTCGGCGGCCGGATCGGTTTGCCGACCATCCCCCTGTTCATCCTGGCCGGGATCCTGCTCGGCCCGCACACGCCCGGCTGGGTCCTGCTGAAGGACCCGCACGAGCTGGAGATGCTCTCCGCGCTGGGCCTGGTCCTGCTGCTCTTCTACCTCGGTCTCGAATTCCACCTGGACGACCTCAAGGCGGGCGGGCGCAGAATGGCGTTCGCCGGGGCCGCCTACCTCGTCCTGAACGTCGGCGCCGGGCTCGGCTTCGGTCTCGCGCTCGGCTGGGGGACGCCGGAGGCCCTCGTCCTGGCCGGTGTGCTCGGCATCTCCTCCTCGGCGATCGTCACCAAGGTCCTGGTCGACCTGCGCCGCATCGGCAACGCGGAGACCAAGCCGATCCTCGGCATCATCGTCGTCGAGGACATCTTCCTGGCGCTGTACCTGGCCGCCCTCCAGCCCATCCTGTCCGGCGCGGACAGCCTCGCGGCGGCGTCCGTGGACGCGGGCAAGGCCTTCGGTTTCCTGCTGCTGCTCGCCCTGGCCGCCCGGTTCGGCACGAGGGCCGTCGGCAGGCTGATCGGGACCGAGGACAACGAACTGCTGGTCATCTCCTTCCTCGGGGCCGCCGTCTTCGTGGCGGGTGTCTCCGAGTGGTTCGGGGTGGCGGACGCCATCGGCGCGTTCATGGTCGGTCTGATGCTCGGCAGCACGTCCTCCGGGCCGCGGATCATGAAGCTGGTGCACCCGCTGCGGGACGCGTTCGGGGCGATCTTCTTCTTCGCGTTCGGGCTGTCCATCGACCCCGGCGACCTGCCGGTCGTGCTGTGGCCGGTGCTGGCGGCCGTCGCGGTGACACTGGTCATGAACGTGATCGCAGGGGTGAGCGCCGCGAGGATCCACGGTTTCGGGGCCCAGCCGGCCGCGAACATCTCCACCACGCTGCTCGCCCGCGGCGAGTTCGCGCTGATCCTCGCCACGATGGCGGCCGGCGCCGGGCTGGACGAGCGGCTGTCGCCGTTCATCGCCGGGTACGTGCTGCTGCTGGCCGTGCTGGGGCCGCTGGCGGCCGGGCAGTCGCACTGGCTGGCGAAGGTCCTGCCGGGCCGGGACAAGGACGTACCGCCGCAGGTGACGGACGTGTCGCCGACGAAGGAGCCGTCGGCCGCGCGGTGATGCCCGCAGGCCGTACGACAGTGCCCGGCACCGGCGCCGGGGAGGCCGGCGCCGGTGTCAGTCGCGGCACAGGAGCAGCAGCGCCCGGTCGTCGTTGACGTCCTTGGCGACCGCTTCGATGAGGTGCCAGGCGGCGCCCTCGAAGCCCGCGGCGACATAGCGGTCGGCCTCGCCGGTGAGGCGGTCGACGCCCTCGCTGATGTCGCGGCCCGGAGCCTCCACCAGGCCGTCCGTGAAGAGCATCAGGACGTCGCCGGGGGCCAGCACGCCCTTGCCGGGGTCGAACTCGGCGCCGTCGTAGACGCCCAGCAGGGGCCCCTCCCCCGACTTCTCCTCCCAGCGGCCGCTGCCCGCGTGCAGTTGCAGGGCGGGCAGGTGTCCCGCGGAGAGGAGTTCGTACTCGCCCGTCTCCAGGTCGAGCACCAGGTGGATGGAGGTGGCGAAGCCCTCGTCCCAGTTCTGGCGCAGCAGGTATCCGTTGGCGGCGGGCAGGAAGTCGTGCGGCGGCAGCGAGCCGAGGAGGCCGCCGAAGGCCCCCGAGAGCAGCAGGGCGCGGGAGCCCGCGTCCATGCCCTTGCCGGAGACGTCGGTGAGGACGACTTCGAGGGTGCGCCCGCCGTTGGTGCGCGCGGCGACGACGAAGTCACCGGAGAAGGACTGGCCGCCGGCCGGGCGCAGGGCCATCTCCCGGTGCCAGCCCTTGGGAAGCTGCGGCAGGGCGCTCTGCACCCGGATGCGTTCGCGCAGGTCGAAGAGCATGGTGCCGCCGCGTCTCCACGGCACGCCGACGCGCGCCCTGAACTGCGCGACGACCAGCCCGAAGAAGCCGCACGCGGCGACGGTCAGCACGGTGCCGGGAGTGACCCGCGCCGGGCCCTGGGTGTAGGGGCCGAGGACGACGGACTCGACGATCAGCGCGGTGGCGGCGGCCGCGTACAGGCCCAGCAGGCTCGCCGGGCGCAGCAGCAGCCCGCCCGCCACGATCGGCAGGACGAGCAGGGCCGGCGCGCACCACACCGGCATCAGGATCGTGCCGAGGGCGATCGCCGGAACGGTGAGCAGCAGGGCGGCGAGGGCGATCCAGTCGGAGCCGTCGCCGCGGAAGTAGTCGACGCCGGAGCGGCGCAGCCCGTTGCGGACCCGGTGCGCGGACTTGCGCCACCGGGCCGTGTACGAATCGACTCTCCGTGCCGCGCCCATTGCCGTGGACCTTATCCACCCGCACGGCTGCTCCGCAGGGGGACCCCATGACATCGCGTTCGAAATGGGTGGCTCGGCGGGGGCGGCCGCTGGTAGGCATGGGCACATGACGACGGAACTGCGCGTGCTCACGCCTGCCGAGTGGGACACCTTCTACGCGTCGCTGGAGAGGGCCTTCGGGGTCACGGAGTCCCAGGAGGAGCGGGAGCTCTTCCGCGACCTGACCGAGTTCGACCGCACGATCGGCGTCTGGGACGGCGCGGGCTGCGTCGGCACCGCGGGCGCCTTCAGCTTCCGTATGACGGTGCCCGGCGGGGCGTCGCTGCCGGTCGCCGCGGTGACCATGGTGAGCGTGGCCGCCACGCACCGCCGCCGCGGGGTGCTGACGACGATGATGCGCCGGCAGTTGGACGACGTGCGGGCGCGCGGCGAGGCCGTCGCGGTGCTGGTGGCGTCGGAGCCGGTGATCTACGGCCGGTTCGGGTACGGCGTGGCCACCTGCGAGATGCGGGCCGAGATCGACACCGCGCGGGTGCGGCTCTCGGTGCCGGACGGCACCGACGACGTACGGCTGCGTTATGCGCAGGTGACCGACGCGGACGTCCACCGGACGTGCGAGGAGATCTACGCCGCCGCGGTACCCGGCCGGCCCGGGATGATGGCGCGGCAGCCCGGCTGGGACCGGCTGCAGGTGCTGGACCCGGAGAAGGACCGGGAGGGGGCGACGGCGCTCCAGTGCGTCCTGGCCGAGGACCCCGACGGCACGGTGCTGGGTTTCGCCCGGTTCCGCGTGAAGCCGCAGTGGAGCGCGGCGGGGGCGGACGGGGTGGTGGTCCTGGAGGACCTGGAGGCGGTCGGACCGCGCGCGCCGCAGGCGGCGGCCGCGCTGTGGCGGTTCCTGTTCGACCTGGACCTCACCTCGAAGCTGGTCTCCGTGAACCGGCCCTGCGACGACACCTGGCTGCACCTGGTCTCCGACACCCGGCGCAGCGCGCTGGTGCTGCGGGACGCGCTGCACGTGCGTCTGGTGGACGTGGGGGCGGCGCTGGAGGCCCGGACCTACCGCACGGCCGTGGACGTGGTCTTCGAGGTCGAGGACGCGTTCTGCCCGTGGAACGAGGGGCGGTGGCGGCTGACCGGGGACGCGAAGGGCGCGGTGTGCGAGCGGACCACGGACCCGGCGGACGTCGCGCTGTCGGTACGGGAGTTGGGCGCGGCCTATCTGGGCGGGTTCTCGCTGGCGGCGCTGGCGGCGGCGGGACGGGTGCGGGAGCTGCGCGAGGGAGCGGTGGCGCAGGCCGCGGCGGCGTTCGGGTCGGACGTGGCGCCGTGGCTGCCGCACGGGTTCTAGCGGGGCGCCGGCCGCGGTGCGCGGTCAGGCCTTCTGGCAGGTGGGGCACCAGAAGAGGTTGCGGGCGGCGAGGCCGGCGGTGCTGATCTCGTCGCCGCACAGGTGGCAGGGCAGCGCGGCGCGCCGGTAGACGTACACCTCGCCGCCGTGGTCGTCCTTGCGGGGCGGGCGGCCCATCGCCTCGGGGGTGTGCTCGGGGCGGACGGTGTCGATGCGGTTGAGGCGCACGCCCTCCCGCATGAGGTCGACGAGGTCCTGCCAGATCGCGTCCCACTGGGCGTCGGTGATCTCCCTGCCCGGGGTGTACGGGTCGATGCCGTGCCGGAAGAGGACTTCGGCGCGGTAGACGTTGCCGACGCCGGCAACGACCTTCTGGTCCATCAGGAGCGCGGCGATCGTGGTGCGGGACGCGCGGACGCGGGCGCGGGCCCGGTCGGGGTCGGCGTCCTCGCGCAGGGGGTCGGGGCCGAGCCGGGCGTGCACCGCCTGCTTCTCGGCGTCGGTGACGAGGGCGCAGACGGTCGGGCCGCGGAGGTCGGCGCGGGCGTCGCCGGCGGGGGTGGCGAGGTGCAGGCGTACGGTGTCCGGCTTGGCGCCGGGGCCCTGGGCGCCCTCGAAGGCGACCTTGCCGAAGAGGCCCAGGTGGATGTGGACCCAGCCGAGGGGGCCGAAGCCGAGGAAGAGGTGTTTGCCGTGGGCCTCGGTGGCGGTGAGGCGGTGGCCGTCGAGGAGGGCGGCGGAGGCGGCGAAGGCGCCCTGGGGGCTGGTGGCGCGGAGGCGGGGATGGGGGGTGAAGCGGGTGGCGTACTCGTGCGCGAGGCGGTGGATGGTGTGGCCCTCGGGCACGGGGCTCCTCCGGAGGGGGTGCGGGGGTGGGCGGGCCCTCGCGGGGCGTACGGCCGGCGCGGGGCGGGCCGGGGCCTCGGCGGGGGCGGGCGGCCGGCAAGCGGGGCTGGGCGGGGGCGTTCCGGGGTGGGCCCGGAGCGGGCGGGGCCGCCCCCTTGCCCGCCCGTTCCGCCCCCCGGGGGCGGCCCCGCCCCCCAAGGGGACGGGGGGAGGCCCAAGGGGGCGAGGGGCTTCGGTGAGGGGGTCAGTCCTGGTGGGGGTGGTGCGGGGGGATGGGGGGGAGGACGCCCGTGGTCTCGTACGTCGAGAGCATGTCGATGCGGCGGCTGTGGCGGGCCTCGTTCGAGTACGGGGTGGAGAGGAAGATCTCCACGAACTTCGTCGCCTCGGCCTCGGTGTGCATGCGGCCGCCGATGGAGATGACGTTCGCGTTGTTGTGCTCGCGGCCCAGCGCCGCCGTCTGCTCGCTCCAGGCAAGGGCGGCCCGTACGCCCTTGACCTTGTTGGCGGCGATCTGCTCCCCGTTGCCGGAGCCGCCGATCACGATGCCGAGGGAGTCCGGGTCCGCGGCCGTCCGCTCGGCGGCGCGGAGGCAGAACGGCGGGTAGTCGTCCTGGGCGTCGTAGATGTGGGGACCACAGTCGACGGGCTCGTGGCCGTGGGCCGTGAGCCACTCCACGAGGTGGTTCTTGAGTTCGTATCCGGCATGGTCGGAACCGAGGTACACGCGCATGGGTCGAGTGTGGCATGCGCCGCGCGGGGTAGGGCGCATCGGGGTAAGGACCTTGGTCCCTCGCGGCTCGGGACGTACGTCCGGGACTTCTGCCCGACACAACGATCCGGAATCAGGTCTTCCGGATCGCTTCCGGCTCGGCTTGAATGCGGGGGCTCGGCAGACCGACCGTCTGCCCCGAGTGTCATGACCCTGCGGCCCGACGACGTGCCCGAAGAACGAATGAGGTTTGTGCATGAGTGCGCACCCGACCCCGACGGAGAAGCAGGACAGAGGGCCCGGCGACCCCGGTGTGCCCGCTGCCGCCTCCGCCACCGGTGACAGCGGCGGCCTCCAGGCCGGTCTCAAGAACCGTCATCTGTCCATGATCGCGATCGGTGGCGTCATCGGCGCCGGGCTCTTCGTGGGCTCCGGCGCGGGCATCGCCGCGGCGGGCCCGGCGATCCTGCTGTCGTACGCCCTGGTGGGCGTGATGGTGGTGTTCGTGATGCGGATGCTCGGCGAGATGGCCGCCGCGCGGCCCTCGTCCGGGTCGTTCTCCGCCTACGCCGACCAGGCGCTCGGCCGGTGGGCCGGGTTCTCGATCGGCTGGCTCTACTGGTTCTTCTGGGTCGTGGTGCTCGCCGTCGAGGCGACGGCCGGTGCGAAGATCCTGGAGGGCTGGATACCGGCGGTGCCGCAGTGGGGCTGGGCCCTGATCGTCATGCTGGTGCTGACGGCCACCAACCTCGCTTCGGTGTCGTCGTACGGCGAGTTCGAGTTCTGGTTCGCGGGCATCAAGGTCGTCGCGATCGGCGCGTTCGTGGTGATCGGCCTGCTGGCCGTCTTCGGCGTCCTGCCGGGCTCGGACAACCCCGGCGCCGGATTCGCGCACCTCACCGACACCGGAGGCTTCTTCCCCAAGGGGTACGGAGCGATCCTGACCGGTGTCCTGATGGTCGTGTTCTCCTTCATGGGCTCCGAGATCGTCACGCTGGCCGCCGGCGAGTCCCAGGACCCGCAGCGCGCCGTCACCAAGGCGACCAACAGCGTCATCTGGCGCATCGGCATCTTCTACCTCGGCTCGATCTTCGTCGTGCTGACGCTGCTGCCGTGGAACGACAAGTCGATCGTCGCCGAGGGCGGCTCGTACGTCGCCGCGCTGAACTCCATCGGCATCCCGCACGCCGGTCAGATCATGAACGTGATCGTCCTGACGGCCGTGCTGTCCTGCCTGAACTCCGGTCTCTACACCGCCTCCCGCATGGCCTACTCGCTGGGCCGGCGCAAGGACGCGCCGAAGGCGTTCACGCGCGTCAACAAGAGCGGTGTGCCGCAGGTCGCGATCCTGTCGTCGGTCGTCTTCGGTTTCGTCGCCGTCTTCTTCAACTACAAGTGGCCGGACACGGTCTTCCAGTTCCTGCTGAACTCCTCCGGCGCGGTCGCGCTCTTCGTGTGGCTGGTCATCTGTTTCACGCAACTGCGGATGCGCGGCATGATCCTGCGCGAGGACCCGTCCAAGCTCGTCGTGAAGATGTGGCTGTTCCCGTATCTGACGTGGGCGACGATCGCGATGATCTCCTTCGTGCTCGTCTACATGCTCACCGACGACGCGGGCCGCACCCAGGTGCTGCTGTCGCTGCTGGTCGCCGCGCTGGTGGTCGGTTTCGCGCTGGTCCGCGAGGTCGTGCAGAAGCGCAACGGCACCCTGCCGCCGGCCGCTGGGAGCGGTGCGGAGAAGCCGGTGGCCCGCCCGTAGTCCCGGAGCGCCCCGGCGCGGGCGGGCGGCGCGCACTCGGACACCGTCCGCCGCCGCGACGGGGAGCTTGTGGGCGCCCATGGAAGAAGGGGGCTCCCGGCCGATGCCGGGAGCCCCCTTCGACGTACGGGCGACGGACTTCAGCCCTTGCGGCCCACGAGCTTCCACGCGGTGGGCAGCGCGCCCATCGCCAGGGCCGCCTTCAGGGCGTCACCGATGAGGAAGGGGACGACGCCCGCGGCGAGGGCGGCGGAGAGGTCCATGCCGGTGGCGGCCATCAGGTACGGGACGCCGACGGCGTAGATGACCGCCGAGCCGACGGCCATGGTGCCCGCCGTGCGCAGCACCGAGCGGTCGCCGCCGCGCCGGGCCAGTGCGCCGACCGCGGTGGCCGCGAGCAGCATCCCGACGACGTAACCGAAGGACGCGCCGCCCGGGCCCGAGGTGCCCGCCTGGAAGACCGGCGCCCCGGCCATGCCCACCAGCGCGTACAGCGCCAGCGAGAGGAAGCCCCGGCGTGCGCCGAAGGCGGTGCCGACCAGGAGCGCGGCGAAGGTCTGGCCGGTGACCGGGACCGGGGAGCCCGGCACCGGGACGGCTATCTGGGCGGCGATGCCGGTGAGCGCCGCGCCGCCGACGACGAGCGCGAGGTCGCGTACGCGCGTGGCGGGAAGCAGGTCGGCAAGGACCGCGCCGGGGCGGGCGGTTACGGCAGCAGTGCTCATCGGGACTCCGCGGTGAAGAGGGGGGCAGTCAGGGACATGGCGACGTTAACCCGGGGGCCGTCGCCCGATCACCCTAGAGCGCCGACAAAGCCGCGAACAGGGGCTTGGTGGACTTCGTACAAAGGGCCAGGAGCCGACCCGGGGCGGCGTGACGCGCGTCACTGGCGGCGAAAGCAGATAGATCCCTTTTGCGCGGCGGGGCCGGGTGAGGGGACACTGTGGGGTCCCGCCAAATCGGGTGGCCGTCCCGCGGTCCCGTCCCCCTTTCCGCCCCCACGGCCGTCGAGTTCCGCTCCACGGTCCTTCGAGAGCACGAGCGCCATGCACGACCAGGCCGTACAGCAGCCGCAAGAGCCGCAGAACCCGAAGGGCTCGCAGGAGCCCCTGTCCGGAGGGCTCAAGCAGCGCCATCTGACGATGCTCGGCCTCGGCGGGGTGATCGGCGCCGGGCTGTTCGTGGGCTCGGGCGCGGGCATCGCGGTGGCCGGTCCCGGCATCGTGCTGTCGTACCTGATCGCGGGCGCCATCGCGATGCTCGTGATGCGGATGCTCGGGGAGCTGTCGGCGGCGATGCCGGCCTCGGGCTCGTTCTCGGTGCACGCGGAGCGGGCGCTGGGGCGGTGGGCCGGGTTCAGCGTGGGCTGGCTGTACTGGTTCCTGCTGGTCGTGGTGCTGGCGGTGGAGGCCACGGGTGCGGCGAAGATCGCCAACGGCTGGGCGCCCGGGGTGCCGCAGTGGGCCTGGGTGCTGGTGTTCATGGTGGTCTTCACGGCCGCCAACCTGGCGGCGGTGAAGAACTTCGGGGAGTTCGAGTTCTGGTTCGCCGCGCTCAAGGTGGGGGCGATCGTGCTGTTCCTGGCGCTCGGCGCCCTCGCGGTCTTCGGCGTGCTGCCCGACACCGATCCGGTCGGCACGGCGCACCTGACCGGGGACGGCGGCTTCTTCCCGAACGGGGCGTCGGGGGTGATCTCGGGCGTCCTCGCGGTCGTCTTCGCCTTCGGGGGCCTGGAGGTCGTGACGATCGCCGCCGCGGAGACCGACGATCCGGCCCGCGCGGTCGGGCGGGCGGTGCGCAGCGCGGTGTTCCGCATCCTGTTCTTCTACGTCGGCTCGATGCTGGTCGTCGTGACGCTGCTGCCGTGGGACTCGATGACGCCGGGGCTGAGTCCCTATGTCGCCGTGCTCGACCGGATCGGGATTCCGGCGGCCGGGACGATCATGAACATCGTGGTGTTCGTGGCGCTGCTCTCGGCGCTGAACGCCAATCTGTACGGCTCCTCGCGCATGGTCTTCTCGCTGGCCGAGCGCGGCGAGGCGCCCCGGGGCCTGCTGCGGGTCTCCCCGGGCGGGGTGCCGCGGCGGGCGGTGCTGGCGTCGGTGGCCTTCGGGTTCGGGTCGGTGGTGCTCAACCTGCTGTGGCCGGACACGGTGTTCCTGTACATGCTCAACGCGGTCGGCGCGGTGCTTCTGTTCGTGTGGGGGCTGATCGCGGTGTCGCAGCTCAAGCTGCGTCCGCGCATCGAGCGCGAGATGCCGGAGCGGCTCACGCTGCGGATGTGGGCGTTCCCCTATCTGACGTGGGCGGCGCTGGCCGCGATGGCCGTCGTCCTGGTGCTGATGCTGCTGGACGCCTCGGCCCGGCCGCAGTTGCTGTGGTCGGCGGGCGCGACAGCGGTGGTGCTGCTGGTGTCACTCGTGCGGGAATTGCGCGCGAGGCGTGCCTGAACCTTCACAGTGTGTGAGCGTCGTGTCCGTATAGCGGTCGACGGTTCCCTCTGAGCGGTGCCGTACCGAGACTGAGGGCCACTCTTGGCTCGCTCCCCCGTCTCAGCTAGTGAACAGGGCACGCTCATGTCCCGGACCTCCGCGCCCCCGCCGCCTTCACGGACGCCCGCCGCACCGGCCGACGCCGACGCCTCGCTCGGGCATGGCCTCAAGCAGCGCCACCTCTCCATGATCGCCCTCGGCGGGGTGATCGGCGCCGGGCTCTTCGTGGGCTCGGGCGCGGGCATCGCCGCCGCGGGTCCCTCCATCGTGATCGCGTACGCGATATCCGGCCTGCTCGTCATGCTGGTGATGCGGATGCTGGGCGAGATGTCGGCGGCGAACCCGAGTTCGGGCTCGTTCTCCGCGCACGCCGAGCGGGCGATCGGGCCGTGGGCGGGCTTCACGGCGGGCTGGGCGTTCTGGTTCCTGCTGTGCGTGGCGGTCGGCCTGGAGGGCATCGGCGCGGCGAAGATCATGCAGGGCTGGTTCCCGGGCTCCCCACAGTGGGCCTGGGTGGCGCTGTTCATGGTGATCTTCCTGGCCACGAACCTGGCGGCGGTGAAGAACTTCGGGGAGTTCGAGTTCTGGTTCGCCGCGCTCAAGGTCGGCGCGATCTCGCTGTTCCTGGTGATCGGCCTGCTGGCCATCTTCGGCGTGCTGCCGGGCAGCGACACCGGCGCCCCGGGCCTCACCAACCTCACCGGCGAGGGCGGTTTCTTCCCCCACGGCAGCGAGGGCCTGATCATCGGCCTGCTCGCCTCGGTCTTCGCGTACGGCGGCCTGGAGACGGTGACGATCGCCGCCGCCGAGTCCGAGCACCCGGTGCAGGGCGTCGCCAAGGCGGTGCGCACCGCGATGTGGCGCATCGCGGTCTTCTACATCGGCTCGATGGCCGTCGTGGTCACCCTGGTGCCGTGGGACGACCCGAAGGTCGCCGCGATCGGCCCCTACGTCGCCACCCTCGACCACCTGGGCATCCCGGCGGCCGGCCAGATCATGAACGTGATCGTGCTGGCGGCGCTGCTGTCGGCGATGAACGCCAACATCTACGGCTCGTCCCGCATGGCGTACTCGCTGGTCCGACGCGGACAGGGCCCGGCCTTCCTGGGCAGGCTGTCCAGCGGCGTGCCGCGGGTCGCGGTGCTGTGCTCCTCGGTGTTCGGCTTCGTGTGCGTGGCGCTGAGCTGGATCAGCCCGGACAAGGTCTTCCCGTGGCTGCTGAACATGATCGGCGCGCTGATCCTGGTGGTCTGGATCTTCATCGCGGTCTCCCAGCTGATCCTGCGCCGCCGCACCGAGCGGGAGACGCCCGAGAAGCTGGTCGTCCGGATGTGGCTGTTCCCGGTGCTCACCTGGGTGGCGCTGGCGGGGATGGCGGTCATCTTCTTCCTGATGCTGCGCCAGCCCGACACCCGTCTCCAGCTCGCCGGGACGGGCGGCCTGACGCTCTTCCTGATCGTGGTGGGCGTCGTCCGCCAGAAGCTGGCCAAGGCCCGCGACTAGACCCGCGCGCACCCCTCGTCGGCCCTAGGTCCGCAAGCCCCCGGCTTGCGGACCTAGGGCTTTTTACTGAGGCAGACCTAAGCTGCTCCCCCACATAAGTGCTGGTAGCGTGCAGATGCATAAGACTTGCAATAAGCAATCGGAGGGGTCGGACGACATGGCCATCTACACGCTTCCTGAACTTCCGTACGACTACGCGGCCCTTGAGCCCGTGATCAACCCGCAGATCATCGAGCTGCACCACGACAAGCACCACGCGGCGTACGTGAAGGGTGCCAACGACACCCTGGAGCAGCTCGAAGAGGCCCGCGACAAGGACGCCTGGGGTGCGATCAACGGGCTGGAGAAGAGCCTCGCGTTCCACCTGTCCGGCCACATCCTGCACAGCATCTACTGGCACAACATGGCCTCCCCCAAGGACAGCGGCGGCGGCGAGCCGACGGCCGCGGACGGCGTCGGCGACCTGGCGGACGCCATCACCGAGTCCTTCGGCTCCTTCGCCAAGTTCAAGACGCAGCTGACGAAGGCCGCCGCCACGACGCAGGGCTCCGGCTGGGGCGTCCTGGCGTACGAGCCGGTCTCGGGCCGCCTCATCGTCGAGCAGGTCTACGACCACCAGGGCAACGTCGGCCAGGGTTCCGTGCCGGTCCTGGTCTTCGACGCCTGGGAGCACGCCTTCTACCTGCAGTACAAGAACCAGAAGGTCGACTTCATCGACGCCATGTGGGCCGTCGTCAACTGGCAGGACGTCGCGAAGCGCTACGCCGACGCGAAGAACCGGACGCCGCTCATCACGCCGTGAAGTCCGGCGCGCCCCGCGACCGCGGTGCGCGACGCCCCGCCGTGTGCCGCAGCCCCGCGGCGGGACCCCTCAGCACCCTGCTCGTGATCGTCTTCTCAACTTTCACCGGGCGGGTGGAATGACGAAGAGCCCCCGCGAGGACATGACTCGCGGGGGCTCTTCTGTGCCGGTACGGGCGTCACCTGGGGAGGTACCCGGTGCGGCCGACGGCGACGAACTCCCGGGCCAGGCCCGTCTCGTGGAGGCGGGCGAAGAGGGTGAAGGGGATGCCGAACGCGGACTCGCCCCGGTCGAAGTTCCAGGTCTTGTGGAACTCCACCCGGTAGAAGTCCGGGTTCGGGCGCTCGACGCGGAACTGCACGCCGCGGACGGCGAGCCACCAGTCCAGGCTGGTGGCGGGGGTGACGGTGACGCCGTGCCAGGTGTCGCGGTGCGACCACCGCCCCGCCTCGGCCTCCATGAGGCGGGTGTTCACGGCGGCCCGGATCGGCGGGAGCGCGACGAGGGTGCTGGCGTCGATGCGGTACGTCTCACCGGTGCCGCCGAGGTAGTGGCGCAGGGCGCCGGAGGCGTTCCGCAGGCCGGTCAGCCGCCAGAGGCGGGCGAGGACGAGGCACCCTGCCCGCACCGCCCGGTCGGTCGGGCGGACGGGCAGGGTGGCATGGGGGGCGTTGTCGTTCGGCAGGTACGGGGCGGCTGCGGGGCCGCCGGCCATGACGGCGGCCCCGGGGTGGGCCGTACCCGTGCCGCCTATGTGGCTGTCGCCGTGTATCGCGCCTGTCTCCATGGAGAGACGCTAAGCGGGGAGGGCGCGTGGCGCCTGCTGGGCGGCGCACACGGGGCACCCACGCCCCGCCGGGCACCGGTGTCGGCGCGAGGCGCCCGCGCGCGGCGGTGGCCGCCGGAGCGCGGGACGGCCGGGGCGGCGGTCAGTCGAAGACCGGGTCCTGGGTGCGGGTGCGCTTCAGCTCGTAGAAACCGGGGGTCCCGGCGACCAGCAGGGTGCCGTCCCAGAGGCGGGCCGCGTCCTCGCCCTTCGGGGCGGGCGTGACGACCGGGCCGAAGAAGGCGACCTTCTCGCCGTCCGCCCCGGGCACCGCGATGACGGGCGTGCCGACGTCCTCGCCGACCAGCGAGATGCCCGACTGGTGCGAGGCGCGCAATTCCTTGTCGTACGCGTCCGAGGTGGCGTACGAGAGCAGTTCGGCGGGGAGGCCGACCTCCGCGAGGGCCTCCGCGACGACCTCGTCGGTGATGCCGCGCCCCTCGTTGTGGATGCGGGTGCCGAGCGCGGTGTAGAGCGCCCCGGTGATCTCCTCGCCGTGCTGCTGCTGCGCGGCGATGACGACGCGCACCGGGCCCCAGCCCGTCTTCATGGCCTCGCGGTACCGCTCCGGCAGGTCGTCGCGGCCCTCGTTGAGCACGGCCAGGCTCATCACGTGCCACTGGACCCGCACGGGGCGCACCTTCTCGACCTCCAGCATCCAGCGCGAGGTCATCCAGGCCCACGGGCACAGCGGATCGAACCAGAAGTCGGCCGTGGTCTTCTCGTTCGTCTTCGCGTTCTCGGACATGTCTCTCCTCGTGAATGTTTCAAGAGTCGCGCGCTGTGCGCCACACAACCACGCGGGCACTGCCCGCATTCCCGTGCACGCCGGGTAAGGAGCACATGGGAGGATCGGACCTGTTTCGAGAAGCCGTCGAACCATGTCCGACGTGTCACGAAGGAGTGCCCGTGCCCGGTGAGAACCTGTCCCGCGACGAAGCCCGGAAGCGGGCAGAGCTGCTGTCCGTCGACGGTTACGAGGTCGCGCTCGACCTGCGGTCGGCGGTCGGCGACCACGAGGGGGAAGGGCCGCGCACATTCCGTTCGGTGACGACGATCCGCTTCCGGGCCGCCACGCCCGGCGCCTCCACGTTCGCGGACCTCGTCGCCCCTTCGGTGAACGCGGTGACGCTCAACGGCACGCGGCTGGACCCCGCGAAGGTCTTCGACGGCGCCCGGGTGGCCCTGGACGGCCTGGCGGCCGAGAACGTCCTGGTGGTCGACGCCGACTGCGCCTACAGCCGCACCGGCGAGGGCATGCACCGCTTCGTCGACCCGGAGGACGGCGAGGTCTACCTCTACACGCAGTACGAGCCGGCCGACGCCCGCCGGGTGTACGCCAACTTCGAGCAGCCCGACCTGAAGGCCCCCTACCGCTTCTCGGTGCGGGCCCCGGAGGGCTGGACGGTGTGGAGCAACGGCGCGGGCGACCTCGTGGACGGCGTCTGGACGTTCGCCGGGACCAAGCCGATCTCGACGTACATCACCGCCGTGGTGGCCGGTCCGTACCACTGCGTCACCGACACCTACACGCGCGCCCTGGCCGACGGCACGACGCTGGAGATCCCGCTCGGCGCGATGTGCCGCAAGGGGCTCGCGAAGCACTTCGACGCGGACGACGTCTTCCTGGTCACCAAGCAGGGACTCGACTTCTTCCACGACAACTTCGACTTCCCGTACCCCTTCGGGAAGTACGACCAGGCCTTCGTCCCGGAGTACAACCTGGGCGCGATGGAGAACCCGGGCCTGGTGACCTTCCGCGAGGAGCTCATCTTCCGCGGGAGGACCACGGACTCGGCGTACGAGGGCCGCGCGAACGTCATCCTGCACGAGATGGCGCACATGTGGTTCGGCGACCTGGTCACCATGCAGTGGTGGGACGACCTGTGGCTGAAGGAGTCGTTCGCGGACTTCATGGGCTCCTTCTCGATGGTGGAGGCCACCCGCTTCACCGACGGCTGGATCACCTTCACCAACCGCCGCAAGGCGTGGGCGTACCGCGCCGACCAACTGCCGTCCACGCACCCGATCACGGCCGACATCCGTGACCTGGAGGACGCGAAGCTGAACTTCGACGGCATCACGTACGCCAAGGGCGCCTCCGTGCTGAAGCAGTTGGTGGCGTACGTCGGCCGGGACGCGTTCCTGGAGGGCGCGCGCCGCTACTTCAAGGCGCACGCGTACGGCAACACCTGGCTCGGCGACCTGCTCTCCGTGCTGGAGGAGACCAGCGGCCGCGACCTCGGCGAGTGGTCGCGCGCCTGGCTCCAGACGGCCGGGGTCAACGCGCTCACCCCGGTGGTGACGTACGACGCCGCGGGGCGCGTCACGGAGCTGGCCGTCGTGCAGGAGGCCGCCGCGTCGCACCCGGAGCTGCGCCCGCACCGGGTCGCGGTGGGCCTGTACCGGCTGGAGGGCGGCGAACTGGTGCGCTACGCCCGTACGGAGACGGACGTGGCCGGTGCGCGCACGGTCGTCACGGAGTTCACCGGGGCCGAGAGGCCCGCGCTGGTCCTGGTCAACGACGACGACCTGACGTACTGCAAGATCCGCTTCGACCAGGGCTCCCTGGAGACCCTGCGCGCCCACCTCGGCGACCTCACCGACCCGCTGGCGCGCGCCCTGTGCTGGTCGGCGCTGTGGAACCTCACCCGGGACGCCCTGATGCCCGCCCGGGACTTCCTCGACCTGGTGCTGCGGTTCGCGGGCCGGGAGTCCGACATCGGGGTGCTGCAGATGCTGCACGCCTGGACGCAGACGGCGCTCGTCCACTACGTGGCGCCCGCGACGCGCGAGCAGCGGGCGCGGCAGCTCGCCGAGGGGGCGCTGCGCGAGCTGCGCGGCGCCGAGCCGGGCAGCCAGCACCAGCTCGCCTGGGCGCGCTTCTTCGCCTCCGTGGCGTCGTCGGACGCCGACTTCCAGCTCCTGGAGGGGCTGCTCGCGGGTTCGGCGCGGATCGACGGCCTGGACGTCGACCAGGAGCTGCGCTGGGCCTTCCTGTCGCCGCTGGCGGCGTACGGCCGTGCCGACGAGCAGGCGATCGGCGCCGAACTCGCCCGGGACGACACGGCGTCCGGCAAGCGGCACCAGGTGCGCTGCCTCGCCTCACGTCCCTCGGCGGCGGTCAAGGCGCAGGCGTGGGCGGCGGTGGTGGAGTCCGACGCGCTGTCCAACGCGCTGGTGGAGGCCACCAACGCCGGTTTCGTGCGCGGCAGCCGGCGCGAGCTGCTCGCGCCGTACGCGGAGAAGTACTTCGCGGCGATCGAGCGGGTGTGGGCCGAACGCTCCATCCAGATCGGCGTTCTGATCGTCCGTGACCTGTACCCCTCGCTCCAGGACCCGGCCGCCACGCTGGCCGCCACCGACGCGTGGCTGTCCGCGCACGAGGAGGCGGCCCCGGCGCTGCGGCGACTGGTGCTGGAGGCGCGGGACGACCTGGCGCGGGCGCAGCGGGCACAGGAGTGCGACGCGGTCTGACCGGCCTGCGGGGGCGTGCGTTCCCGGCGCGCCCCCGCGTGCTTTCTCGGCGTACCCGCGTGCGTTCTCGGTGCGCCCCGCGCACCTTTCGGACGTCCGCGTACGTTTCGGACGCTCCGCCCGGGGTACTGCTCGGCAGTCGAACAGCCGTACTTTAGGGCGGGGTTGTCCCGGAATGTCGACGGGACTGTAACAGCGGTTAGAAGCGGGGCCGGGGGCGGGAAAGTCGTCGGCATGAACAACGACACGCACCCCCAGGCGCAGTCCACGCCCCCGGGCCGGTCCACGCCCCCGGCGCAGTCCGTGCCCGCCTCGCGCACGACCCCCGGGCCCCGGACCGCGTCCCCCGCGGTGTCGGCGGAGGCCGCCGTCCGCGCCCTGCCGCTCCGTCACCTCTCCGAGGTCCAGCGCCGGGTCCTGACCTCCGCCCAACTGCGCGAGCACGGCGTCTCCGCGGCGAAGGCGGCGGCGCAGTGCCGGGCGGGCGGACCGTGGCAGCAGGTGCTGCCGGGGGTGTTCCTGCTGCACCGGGGGGCGGCGACCAGCGAGGAGCGGCTGCACGCGGCGCTGCTGTACACCGGGCGGTCCCAGGAGGGCGCGGTGATCACCGGTCTCGCGGCCCTGGCCCTGCACCGGTTCGCCTCCGCGCCGCCGCTGCTGGGCCTGGAGCACATCGACGTGCTGGTGCCCCGCACCCGGCGGCTGCGGTCGGTCGGTTTCGTCCGGGTCGTACGGGCGCACGCGCTGCCCGGCGCCCAGCTGGTCACGGGCCTGCCGGTGGCCCCGGTGGCGCGGGCGGTCGCCGACGCGGTGGCGCAACTGAGCGACGCGAACGCGGTGCGGTGCGTCCTGACGGAGGCGGTGCGCGAAGGCCACTGCGAACCGGCTTCGATCGTGCGCGAGTTGACCCTGGCCCGGCTGCTGACCCGGCCGCACGTGAGCGACGCGGTGGACGCCCTGCTGGCGGAGGGCCGCTCGATCGCCGAGGACCGCCTGTACGCGATGGTGCGCGACTTCGGGCTGCCGGACCCGGTGTGGAACGTGGACCTGCGGCTGCCGGGCGGCCCGCACCTGGGCGGCGTGGACGCGTTCTGGCCGGACCAGTCGGTGGCCGTGGAGCTGGACACCCGGGCGCCGCGCCAGGACGAGGACGCGCTCTGGACGGAGTACGCGCGCAAGCGCGAGCACCTGGAGCGCCTGGGCATCACCGTCGTGCACCTCACGCCGAAGAAGCTGCGGGACGCGGCGGACCAGCAGGCGGCCGTGGTGCGCACGGCGCTCATGGCGTCCGTGGACCGCGACCCGGCCGCCTACGTGGTCGTGCTCCCCCGCTGAGCCGGCGGGCGGCGGCGGCCCGGCCCGCCGTGCGGCGGGCCCGGGTCAGGAGGGCGACTTCACCCGGCCGGTGGCCGGGCGGGTGCGCCACAGTTCGAGACCGGTGTCGACGAGCTCGACCCGGTCGAGGGCGGTGACGGCTTCGAGGGGGTGCCAGGCGGCGAGGTCGGTGGAGCCGCCGGTCTCGTGGCGGAGCTCGCCGCCGGTGATCCTCGCCTCGTACACGACGCGCAGGCCCTGGAAGTCCGCGAAGGACCCGAGGCGGCGGGGGTAGCGGCGGCGGATGGAGTCCAGTCCGAGGAGCTGCACCGGCTCGACGGCGTAGCCGGTCTCCTCGTCGACCTCGCGGACGACCGCCTCCAGGGGGTCCTCGCCGTGTTCGAGGCCGCCGCCGGGCAGCGTCCAGCGTTTCGCGCCGTCGCGGGCCACCCAGCGGGCCAGCAGCACCTTCTCGTCCCGTACGCACACGGCGTAGGCGGCCACTCTCAACTCTGCGTTCATCTGGAGAGGCTAGGCGGTACCGGGCGCCGCGCACCCGGAACGGGGGCAATCGGGTGCGGCGGGCCCCGGGGGCCGGGGAGCGGCCGCGGGGGACGGGCGGCCAGGGTGCGTGCAGAGGGCACCCGGTTCCCGCGGGGCGGGATCGTGCCAGTGGCGGGTTCACGCCAGAGGCGATGACGACTCAGTCAACTCTCCCCAAACAACTGTCACTTACGACATGCTGACCGGTCATTGGGCACCGAAATCCGGACTCTTTCTGTCCGGACTTCTTCCAGATCCTTCACATTCAGGGATGCACATGACCGCCACCCCCCAGCCCTCCGCGCCCCGCGCGGGCGGTGTCAGACGTACCGCGCGAATAGCCTTCGCGGCCTCGCTGGTCGCAGCGCTGTGTGCGACCGCGCCGCTGCCCGCCTTCGCCGCGGACGCCCCGGACCCCACTCCTCCGGCCCCCAAGGCCGCCGAGGCCAAGCTCGGCAGCGTCGACGAGGCGCTGCTCACCGAGGCGCAGAACTCGGGCGCGAAGGACGTCACCGTGATGGTGGCCACCGCGCCGGGCGCGACCGAGCAGGTCACGGCCCAGTTCGACGGCGTGCAGGGCGCGATCGTCGGCAAGCGGGACGACAAGCTCGGTTACGTGCGGGCCACGCTGCCCACCGCGAAGGCCGAGGCCGCGCTGAAGGCGGCCGCGAAGCTCTCCAGCGTCCACGCGATCGACCTCAAGCAGGAGATCAAGCTCGACGACCCGACGCCGTCCGCCGACCGCGCCCGGGGCGCCGCCGAGGCCGGCAAGGGCACGTACCCGGCGCCGGACCGGAACACCCCCGCCGAGAACCCGTACAACCCGTCCTTCGAGACGGGCGCCGTGGACTTCGTGAAGAAGAACCCGAAGGCGGACGGCCGCGGCGTCACCATCGGCATCATGGACTCCGGTGTCGACCTCGGGCACCCGGCGCTCCAGAAGACCACCACCGGCGAGCGCAAGATCGTCGACTGGGTGACGTCGACGGACCCGGTGGCCGACGGCGACCTGACCTGGCGTCCGATGCTCACCGAGGTCAAGGGCCCGACCTTCACCGCCGGCGGCCGGACCTGGAGCGCGCCCGAGGGCACGTACAAGTTCAACGTCTTCCGCGAGAACGCCACCACGGGCGGCGACGCCAAGGGCGACCTGAACCGCGACGGCGACACCACCGACGTCTGGGGCGTGCTGTACGACCCGGCCGCCGGGACGGTCCGGGTGGACCTGGACAACGACGGCGACTTCGCCGACGAGACCGCGATGAGCCCGTACAAGGACAAGTTCCAGATCGGGTACTTCGGCAAGGACAACCCGGCGACGGACGTCGTCGAGCAGATCCCGTTCGTGGTCGAGTACCGCAAGGACGTCGTCTACAACGGCGCCGGCGCGAAGGCCGACTTCGTCAACATCGGTCTCATCGAGAGCGAGCACGGCACCCACGTCGCGGGCATCACCGCCGCCAACAAGCTCTTCGGCGGCAAGATGAACGGCGCGGCGCCCGGCGCCAAGCTGGTGTCCTCGCGGGCCTGCACCTGGGACGGCGGCTGCACCAACATCGCCCTGACCGAGGGCATGGCCGACCTCGTCCAGAACCGCGGCGTCGACATCGTCAACATGTCGATCGGCGGTCTGCCGGCGCTCAACGACGGCAACAACGCCCGCGCCGAGCTCTACACCCGGCTGATCGACACCTACGGCGTGCAGTTGGTCATCTCGGCCGGCAACAGCGGCCCGGGCACCAACACCATCGGCGACCCGGCCCTCGCCGACAAGGTGATCTCGGTCGGCGCGTCCATCTCCAAGGAGACCTGGGCGGCCAACTACGGCTCGGTCGTGAAGACCAAGTACGCGATGATGCCGTTCTCCTCCCGCGGCCCGCGCGAGGACGGCGGCTTCGCGCCGACGATCACCGCGCCCGGCGCGGCGATCAACACCACGCAGACCTGGCTGCCCGGCGGGCCGGTCGCCGAGGCGGGCTACCCGCTGCCGGCCGGCTACCAGATGCTCCAGGGCACCTCGATGGCCTCCCCGCAGGCGGCGGGCGCCTCCGCGCTGCTGCTGTCGGCCGCCAAGCAGGCCAAGCTGGACCTCACCCCGGCGAAGCTGCGCACTGCGCTGGTCAGCGAGGCGGACCACATCAAGGGCGTGCAGGCGCACGAGCAGGGCGCCGGGCTCATCAACGTCGTCGACGCGTGGAAGTCCCTGAAGAAGGGCGCCACCGCGCACGAGTACACGGTGAAGGCCCCGGTCGACACCGCGATCGAGCAGGCGCTCAAGACGCCGGGCTTCGGCACCGGTCTGTACGACCGCGAGGGCGGCCTGAAGACCGGTCAGAAGAAGACGTACGACATCACCGTCACCCGCACCTCGGGCCCGGCCGGCGACGTCCGCCACGAGCTGCACTTCGAGAACAACGACGGCACCTTCCGCGTCGTCGGCGACGACGTCGTGAAGCTGCCGCTGAACAAGCCGGTCACGGTGAAGGTGTCCGCGCAGCCGCGCACCGGCGGCATCCACAGCGCCGTCCTGGAGGTCTCCGACAAGGCCACCGAGGGCATCGACAAGCAGATCCTGACGACCGTGGTCGCGGCCGACGAGCTCGCCAAGCCCGGTTACGCGCTGAAGAAGACCGGCACGGTCCAGCGCAACGCCCCCACCTCGTACTTCGTCAACGTCCCCGCGGGCGCGAAGAACCTGGAAGTGGCGCTGAGCGGGCTCGCCGCGGGCAGCCAGACCCGGTTCATCTCGATCCACCCCTACGGCGTCCCGTCCGACCCGACGGCGACCACCAACTGCTACCCGAACTACACCAACCCGGCGAACACCTGCCGCCCGGACGTGCGCTCCTACCCGGAACCGGCGCCGGGCGTCTGGGAGATCGAGGTCGAGTCGCGCCGTACGTCGCCGCTGCTGGACAACCCGTACACGCTGGACGTGACGCTGCTGGGCGCCACCTTCGACCCCGCGGTCAAGGTCGTCCCCGAGGCGAAGGCCGGCACGCCGGCCCCCGTCGAGTGGAAGGTCACCAACGACTTCGGCGCTCTCACCGGCAAGCTGAAGGGCGGCCCGCTGGGCTCCGCCAAGGTCGCCACGCCGGCCATCAAGCAGGGTGAGACGCAGGAGACCACGGTCGTCCTCGGCGAGGGCGTCGAGCGCCTGGACGTCGCCATCGGCAAGGTCTCCGACGCGAAGGCGGACCTGGACCTGGTGGTCCTGAAGGACGGCAAGGAGGTCGGCAAGGCCGCGGACGGCGACTCCGAGGAGGCCGTCAGCCTGGTCAAGCCCGCCGCCGGCACGTACACCATCGTCGTGGACGGCTACTCGGTTCCGGCCGGCAGCACCACGTACGACTACCGGGACGTGTTCTTCGCGCCGTCGCTCGGCACCGTCACGACCGACGAGAGCAAGACCGTCACCCTCGCCAACGGTGCGTCCGCCCAGGTCACGGCCTCGGTGAACGTCGGTGGCGCGGCGCCGGAGGGCCGGCAGTTCTTCGGCCAGGTGCAGCTGCTGAACGCGCGCGGCACGGCCGCGGGCACGGGCAGCGTGCAGATCGACAAGGTCGTCCAGTAACGGACTGATCTTCCTGTACGAGTGAGGGGCGGGCCGGAAGTCTCCGGTCCGCCCCTTCCGTGCGTCCGGGGGCCGGGGCGGGCGCGGGCGCGGGCGCGGGCGCGGGCGCGGGTGCGGTGGCAGGTGCGGATGCGGTGACAGGCGCAGGCGCCGGTCAGATCTCGACGAGGACCTGGTCCAGGGACTTGCGGACCAGGTCGGGGACCCGGCAGTCGTCGGCCGGGTAGCCGACCGGGATCACCGCGAAGGCCTTCTCGTTGACCGGGCGGTGCAGCACCTCGGAGAGGAAGCGCATGGGGCTCGGGGTGTGGACGAGGGCGGCGAGGCCCGAGAGGTGGAGGGCGGACAGGAGCATGCCGACCGCGATGCCGACCGACTCGTCGACGTAGTAGTGCTTGCGCTTGGTGCCGTCCTCGGCGAGCCAGTAGCGCTGCTGGAAGACCACGATCAGGGCGGGGGCGTCCGTGAGGTGCGGCTTGACCTCGTCGGTGCCCAGCGGGCGGAGCGCTTCGAGCCACTCCTCGCCGAGCCGGCCGTCGTAGGAGAGCTGCTCCTCCGCTTCGGCGGCCTCGCGTATCCGGCGGCGTACGTCGGGGTCCTTGACCAGGACGAAGGTCCAGGGCTGCTGGTGGGCGCCGGACGGGGCGGTCGCGCCGCACGCGATGGCGTCCCGGACGACCTGCTCGGGGACCGGGTCGGTGGAGAACTGGCGGACCGTGCGGCGCTCGTCCATGCGGGCGCGCAGCTCGGCGGCGCGGGCCAGGGACGCGGCGGCGTCCATCCGGGCGGGGGTGTACGGGACCGGCCGGTAGGGGTCGCCGTGGGTCGGCGTCCACTTGTTCTTTGTCACAGTCATGGGCAGAGCATGAAGGGGGCAGGGACCCTGTGTCCGGAGGTTCGGGAAATCCGGTGCCCGCTGTCCGCTGAGCGGACGCTTCGCGGCGCCTCGGTCCGCCCCTCGGACAACCGATTGGACAAGCCGGACGGCACCTCCCGCATCATGGGTGCCATCGCCGCAGGTCGCCATGCCTGCACACACAAGGGACTGAGGAGTCACCGTGAGGGTCGGAATCGTCGGAGCCACCGGTCAGGTCGGCGCAGTTGTGCTGCGGATCCTCGCGGAGCGGAAGTTCCCGGTGCAGGAGCTGCGGCTGTTCGCCTCGGCGCGCTCCGCCGGCACGACGCTGGAGTGGGACGGCAAGCCGGTCGTCGTCGAGGACGCCGCGCAGGCCGACTACACGGGCCTCGACATCGTGATCTTCTCCGCCGGCGGCGCCACGTCCAAGGCGCTGGCCGAGAAGGTCGCCGCCCAGGGCGCCGTCGTCATCGACAACTCCTCCGCCTGGCGCCGCGACCCCGAGGTCCCGCTCGTGGTGTCCGAGGTCAACCCGCACGCGGTGGCCGACCGCCCCAAGGGCATCATCGCCAACCCGAACTGCACGACGATGGCCGCGATGCCGGTGCTGCGTCCGCTGCACGACGAGGCCGGTCTGACCGCGCTGGTCGCCACCACCTACCAGGCCGTCTCCGGTTCCGGTCTGGCCGGTGTCGCCGAGCTCGACGGCCAGGTGAAGAAGATCGTCGACCAGGCGGCCGAGCTGACCCACGGCGGCGACAAGGTCGAGCTGCCCGAGCCGAACGTCTACAAGAAGCCGATCGCGTTCAACGTGCTGCCGCTGGCCGGCTCCATCGTGGACGACGGCTCCTTCGAGACGGACGAGGAGCAGAAGCTCCGCAACGAGTCCCGCAAGATCCTGGAGATCCCGGAGCTGAAGGTGTCCGGCACCTGTGTGCGCGTGCCGGTCTTCTCCGGCCACTCGCTCCAGGTCAACCTGCGTTTCGAGCGTCCGCTCAGCGTGGCGCGCGCCTACGAGCTGCTCGGCGGGGCGCCGGGGGTGGCGCTCTCGGAGATCCCGACGCCGCTGGAGGCGGCCGGGCAGGACGTCTCCTACGTCGGCCGCATCCGGGTGGACGAGACCGTGGAGAACGGCCTCGCGCTGTTCGTCTCCGGCGACAACCTGCGCAAGGGCGCCGCGCTGAACGCGGTGCAGATCGCGGAGCTGGTGGCGGCGGAGCTCAACGGCTGACGCGTCCCGTCACGACAAGGGCGGCGGCCCCCGGGGACCCGGGGGCCGCCGCCCTTGTCGTGTGCGCCCGCCGGGACCGCAAATCTCACTGCCGACTGCGGACCGGGCCGTGGAAGGATGGCCCGGAACGTCACGATCCGAGGAGATGACAGGGTGCCCGGTACCAATCTGACCCGCAAAGAGGCGCAGGAGCGCGCGCGGCTGCTCACGGTGGACGCGTACGAGATCGAGCTCGACCTCAGTGGCGCGCAGGAGGGCGGCACGTACCGCTCGGTGACCACGGTGCGCTTCGACTCCGCCGAGGACGGCGCCGCCAGCTTCATCGACCTGGTCGCGCCCACCGTGCACGAGGTCGTGCTGAACGGCGAGGCGCTGGACGCCGCGGCCGTCTTCGCCGACTCGCGCATCGCGCTGCCGTCGCTGCGCGGCGGGGCCAACGAGCTGAGGGTCGTCGCGGACTGCGCGTACACCAACACCGGTGAGGGCCTGCACCGTTTCGTCGACCCGGTCGACCAGCAGGCGTACCTGTACACGCAGTTCGAGGTGCCGGACGCGCGGCGGGTGTTCGCCTCCTTCGAGCAGCCCGACCTGAAGGGCACCTTCCAGTTCACCGTGAAGGCCCCGGCGGGCTGGACCGTGATCTCGAACTCGCCGACGCCGGAGCCCGAGGACGTCAAGGACGACGTCTGGGTCTTCGCGCCGACGCCGCGCATCTCGACGTACATCACCGCTCTGATCGCGGGTCCCTACCACGCGGTGCACTCGGTGTACGAGGGCGGGGACGGGCAGCGGGTGCCGCTGGGCATCTACTGCCGCCCCTCGCTGGCCGAGCACCTGGACGCCGAGGAGATCTTCGCCGTCACCCGGCAGGGCTTCGACTGGTTCCAGGAGAAGTTCGACTACGCCTACCCCTTCGCCAAGTACGACCAGCTCTTCGTGCCGGAGTTCAACGCGGGCGCGATGGAGAACGCCGGTGCGGTGACCATCCGCGACCAGTACGTGTTCCGCTCGAAGGTCACGGACGCCGCGTACGAGGTGCGGGCCGAGACGATCCTGCACGAGCTCGCCCACATGTGGTTCGGCGACCTGGTGACGATGGAGTGGTGGAACGACCTGTGGCTGAACGAGTCGTTCGCCACCTACACCTCGATCGCCTGCCAGGCCTACGCCGAGGGCTCGAAGTGGCCGCACTCCTGGACGACGTTCGCGAACTCCATGAAGACCTGGGCCTACCGGCAGGACCAGCTCCCCTCCACGCACCCGATCATGGCGGACATCCGTGACCTGGACGACGTGCTGGTCAACTTCGACGGCATCACGTACGCCAAGGGCGCCTCGGTGCTCAAGCAGCTCGTGGCGTACGTCGGCATGGACGCGTTCTTCGCCGGCGTGCAGGCGTACTTCAAGGCGCACGCCTTCGGCAACACGCAGCTGAGCGATCTGCTGGGCGCGCTGGAGCAGACCAGTGGCCGCGACCTGGGGACGTGGTCGCAGAAGTGGCTCCAGACGGCCGGGATCAACGTCCTGCGCCCGGAGATCGAGACGGACGCCGACGGCGTCGTCACCGCCTTCGCCGTCAAGCAGGAGGCGCCGACGCTGCCCGTGGGCGCGAAGGGCGTCTCCACGCTGCGGCCGCACCGCATCGCGATCGGCCTGTACGACCTGGACGACACGGGCCGACTGGTGCGCACCGACCGGGTCGAGCTGGACGTCGACGGCGAGCTGACGCCGGTGGAGGCGCTGGTGGGGCGGGCGCGTCCGGCCGTGGTGCTGCTGAACGACGACGACCTGAGCTACGCGAAGGTGCGTCTGGACGAGGCGTCGCTGGCCTTCGTCACCGAGCACCTGGGCGACTTCGCCGAGTCGCTGCCGCGCGCCCTGTGCTGGGCGTCGGCGTGGGACATGACGCGCGACGGCGAGCTCGCCACCCGTGACTACCTCGCGCTGGTGCTCTCCGGCATCTCCAAGGAGTCCGACATCGGTGTGGTGCAGTCGCTGCACCGCCAGGTGAAGCTGGCGCTGGACCTGTACGCGGCGCCGTCCTGGCGCGAGGCGGGCCTCTCGCAGTGGACGGAGGCGACGCTGGCGCACCTGCGGACGGCCGAGCCGGGCAGCGACCACCAGCTCGCGTGGGCGCGGGCGTTCGCCGCCACCGCGCGCACCCCGCAGCAACTGGACCTGCTGCGCGGGCTGCTGGAGGGTTCGGAGTCCGTCGAGGGCCTGGCCGTCGACACCGACCTGCGCTGGGCGTTCGTGAACCGGCTGGCGGCCGTGGGCGTCGTCGACGAGGACGAGATCGCGGCGGAGCTGGAGCGCGACAACACCTCGGCGGGCCAGCAGCACGCGGCCTCGGCCCGTGCGGCGCGTCCCACGGAGGCCGCGAAGGCGGAGGCGTGGGCGTCGGTCGTGGAGTCCGACGAGCTGACCAACTCCCTCCAGGAGGCGGTCATCGGCGGCTTCGTGCAGACCGACCAGCGGGAGCTGCTGGCTCCGTACACGGCGAAGTACTTCGCCGCGGTGAAGGAGGTGTGGGACTCCCGCTCGCACGAGATCGCCCAGCAGATCGCGGTGGGTCTCTACCCCGCGCTCCAGGTGTCGCAGGAGACGCTGGACGCGACGGACGTCTGGCTGGCGTCGGCGGAGCCGAGTGCGGCGCTGCGGCGGCTGGTGTCGGAGTCGCGCGCCGGTGTGGAGCGGGCGCTCAAGGCGCAGGCGGCGGACGAGGCGGCCGCTGCGTAACGGCGGACGAACGGGAGGAGGGCCCCGGCGCGGGTGGGTGTGCGCCGGGGCCCTCTGTTGTTCCCGTGCGTGCGGGTTCGCTGTCCACCGCACGCACGGAGCCTGTGGTTCCTAGTCGCTCAGGTCCGCGTAGCGGGCCGTGAGCTCGGCGTGGCCCTGCTCGGTGACGGTGCCGTGCAGGCGCATGCGGGCGACGCCGCCGTCGGGGAAGGCGTCGAGGCGCACGTGGGTGGCGACGGCCTGCGCGGGGAGCTTGAAGCGGTGCAGGGTGTCGGGCTGCAGCCTGGTGCGCGGCAGGATCTCGAACCAGTCGCCGCTGTCGCCGTTGCGGCCGCTGAGGGCGATCCAGCCGGCCGAGTTGCCCTTGAGGTAGGCGGTGTCGATCTCGACGGCGCGGATCGCGCCCTGGGCGACGAGCTTGAAGCGCACCCAGTCGTTGGTGTCGCGCACCCGGCGGCGGCGGTTCTCCCAGCCGTCGTCCATCTTGCGGGAGGTGCCGGGCAGGATGATCTGGGTGGGCGAGGAGTAGAACTTGTCGGAGGCGTCCTCGTAGGTGCCGCCGTTCTGCACGGCGACGAGGTCGACGGTGCCGAGGAGCTGGAGCCACTCGGGGTCCGGGACGACCTCGCCGTGCACGCGCAGCCGGGCGACGCCGCCGTCGGGGTGCTGGCACAGGCGTACGTGCGTGAAGCGGCGCTCGACGTCGATCGCGAAGGCGTTGGCCGCGTGGCCCCTGACGGGTGTGACGGGGACGATCTCCTCCCACTTCACGTCGTCGGCGAGGAGCTGCTCGGGGCTCGGGGAGCCCTCGACGGCGGTCGCCTGGACACTGACGCGCTGCGGGTAGTTGCCGCGGAAGTGGGCGGTGTCGACGACGATCCCGCGGATGACGCCGGCCGCGCCGAGCCGGATGATCGCCCAGTCGTGGTCCTCGGCCTCGGGGAAGGGGTGCTCGGCGTCGACGCCGCGGCGGCGGCGGGTCTCCCAGCCGTCCATGATCTTGCCCTTGTGCCCGAAGTGCTCCGGGTCGAAGACGGCGCGCTCGCGGATGAGGAGGTTCTCGCGCTCGGCGAAGAACTCGTCGTTGGCGGCGATGACACCGGCGCCGAGGCGGCGGTCGGCGAGGTCGACGAGCTCGGTGAACGGGAGGTCGCCCGCACCGCGGTAGTCGGCGTACGGGTCGCCTCCGCCGTAGGGGGCTGCGTCGTTGGCGTGCGGGTCGCTCTCGTTGGTCGTCATGGGTACGACTGTGGGGCCCCGGCACCGCCCAGGTCCATCGAAAGTTTTCGCACAGGCTTTGAAGCAGAACTGAACGATGGGGCGGCACGGCGATGCGGCCCCCGCCCGGAACCTTCGTGGAGCCGCTCTACGCCCTCTCGCCCGCGACCGCCCGCAGGGCCGCCAGCGCCCTGCCCACCGCGGGACCGTCCTCCGCGCCCCGGCGTACCGCGGCCACCACGTGGCGGCGCGGCTGATCGGCCTCCAGCACGCGCATCACGACGCCGGTGCGGCGTTCGGCGGCGGCCATCCGCGGGACCAGGGCGACCCCCATGCCCGCCTCGACCATGGCCAGGATCGCCGTCCAGCCGGCGGCGCTGTGCGCCTGCGCCGGCACGAAGCCCGCCGCCTCGCAGGCCGCGGTGGTGATCTCCGACCAGGGGCCGCTGCCGCCGAAGATCCACGCCTCGCCCGAGAGGTCCGCCAGGCGCAGGCCGGGGGCGGCGGCGAGCGGGTGGTGCGTGGGCAGCGCCACGTCGAGGGGGTCGGCGAGCAGCGGGACGCGGGCGAACCGCGGGTCGCGGGCGGTGGGCGCGTGCGCGGCGAGCGAGAGGGCGAGGTCGACGGCGCCGTCCGCGAGGAGTTCGTACGCCTCCGCCGCCTCCGCCTCCCGTACGCGCACCTCCAGGCCCGGATGCGTCTCGCGCAGGCGCCGTACGGCGGGTACGACGAGGGCGGGCACGGCGGTGGAGAACGCGCCGACGCGCACCTCGCCCGTCTCGCCCTTGGCGTAGCCCTCCAGGTCGGCCTCCGCGCGTTCCAGTTGCGCGAACACCGCCTCCGCGTGCCGGAGCACGAGGTGGGCGGCGTCGGTGAGGCGGACCCTGCGGCCGTGTGCCTCCAGGAGGGTCACGTCGAGCTGTCTGGCGAGGTTGGAGAGCTGCTGGGAGACGGCCGACGGCGTCATCAGGAGCGCTTCCGCGGTGGCCGTCACGGTGCCCCTCTCGCGCAGGGTCCGCAGGATGCGCAGCTTCTTGATGTCCCACTCGGTCATGACCCGCAACTTAGCGGGCCTTCCGCGGCCCGGCGGGACCGGTGGTGGCGCCCAGCACCACGCCGCCCAGGATGAGCGCCGCGCACAGCGCCTGGAGCCATCCGGTCTCCTCGCCCAGGACGGCGTGGGACAGCAGCGCCACGCAGACCGGCTGGAGGTAGTAGACGACGCCCGCGCGGGCCGCGCCGATCAGGGAGACCGCCTTGTTCCAGGCGAAGAAGGCGACGGCGGAGGAGAAGACGCCGACGTACAGGAGCGGGCCGACGGTGCCGGGGCGCGCCTCGAAGCCGCCCTGGACGGCGAGGCTGACGGCGTACACGGGGGCCAGCATCAGCGCGCCGAGGACGAACGTACTGAACAGGAAGGCCGGTCCGCCGATGCCGGCGGGCTTGCGGCGCAGCAGCGCGCTGTAGGAGCCGAAGCACAGCGCGGCGGCGATCATCCAGAAAGCGCCCGCCGACAGGCCGAGGGCGAGGGAGCCCTCGCTCACCAGCAGCAGGACGCCGGCGCAGGCGATCAGCATGCCGACGACCCGGCGCGCGCCGAGCCGCCGGCCGCCCAGGCGCTCGTGCACCGCCATGACGACGGGCGACGCGGCCATGATCATGCCCATGGTGCCGGCGGGGGTGTCGAGACCGGCCTGGTTGACGAGGGTGTTGTAGACGGTGACGCCGAGCAGGGCGGCGAGGGCGACGAAGCCGAGGTGCTCGCGCAGGACGGCGCGCTGCCGCCAGGTGGCGCGGACGGCGAAGGGGGCGACGGCGAGCAGGGCGACGATCCAGCGCCAGAAGGCGGCCTGGACCGGGGGGACGGAGTCGTGCAGTCCGCGGGAGGTGACGAAGCTGCCGGACCAGACGACGGTGGCGACGGCGGCGAGCAGGAGCCCGAGCCCGGCGCTCCTTCGGAGGGCCGGGCCGGGAGCGGTGCCGGCGTCCGGCTCGGTCGCGGCGGCGGTGGTGCTTCCCGGTGTGCGGTGGAGTACTGCCATCGTTGTCCCCCTGGGTGTCGCGGTGGCCGGTGAGGGCACCACCGTCACACCCGGGCGACCTTCAGGTCCATCGAAACTTTTCGACACCACTGTTCAGTGAAAACGAACGATGAAGGCGTGGGTGAACGCAGCGAGGGCGGCGGGGGGGGGAAAAGAGGTCTGTTAGAGGAAACACCAACCGCACAAAGCGGAAGCCGAGCTCCCGACCCCCTCCAGCACCTTCTCCACCCCCCACCCCCGCCCA